>NZ_JBHEZX010000001.1:0-850701 GCF_042511045.1 Streptacidiphilus alkalitolerans | reverse complement strand
CAGTGGTGGCGGTAGCTTCCGTCGTGACGACCGGCCGTCCGGTGGTGGGTTCAACCGTGATGACCGTGGTCCGCGTCGTGATGACCGCCCGTCCACGGGTGGTGGGTTCCGTCGTGATGAGCGTCCGTCCTCTGGCGGCGGCTTCCGTCGGGATGACCGTCCCTCCGGTGGCGGCTTCAACCGTGACGACCGTGGTCCGCGCCGGGACGACCGCCCCTCGACCGGCGGTGGGTTCCGTCGTGACGACCGCCCGTCCGGCGGGTACGACCGTGGGCCGCGTCGCGATGACCGTCCGTCCAGTGGTGGCGGTAGCTTCCGTCGTGACGACCGGCCGTCCGGTGGTGGGTTCAACCGTGATGACCGTGGTCCGCGTCGTGATGACCGCCCGTCCACGGGTGGTGGGTTCCGTCGTGATGAGCGGCCTTCCTCCGGCGGCGGGTTCAACCGGGACGACCGGCCCCGTAGTGGTGGCTTCAACCGTGACGACCGCGGCCCGCGTCGCGATGACCGTCCGTCGACCGGCGGCGGGTTCCGTCGCGACGACCGGCCCTCGTCCGGTGGCGGCGGGTACGACCGTGGTCCGCGTCGGGACGACCGCCCGTCCACGGGTGGTGGGTTCCGTCGTGATGACCGCCCCTCGTCCGGTGGTGGCTTCAACCGCGACGACCGTGGTCCGCGTCGCGATGACCGGCCGTCGACCGGTGGTGGGTTCCGTCGGGATGACCGTCCGTCCGGTGGTGGGTTCAATCGTGATGACCGTGGTCCGCGTCGTGATGACCGTCCGTCCACGGGTGGTGGGTTCCGTCGTGATGAGCGGCCTTCCTCCGGCGGCGGGTTCAACCGGGACGACCGGCCCCGTAGTGGTGGCTTCAACCGTGACGACCGCGGCCCGCGTCGGGACGACCGTCCGTCGACCGGTGGTGGGTTCCGTCGTGACGACCGGCCGTCCGGCGGGTATGACCGTGGGCCGCGTCGCGATGACCGGCCGTCCAGCGGTGGTGGCAGCTTCCGCCGTGACGACCGTCCGTCCTCCAGTGGCGGGTACAACCGGGACGACCGTGGTCCGCGTCGTGATGACCGCCCGTCGACCGGTGGTGGGTACCGTCGTGACGACCGCCCGTCCTCGGGTGGGGGTTACAACCGGGACGACCGGCAGGGGGACGAGCGGCGGAGTGAGCCGGTTCGCCGGCTGCCGATCGACGAGGACATCACCGGGCAGGAGATCGACGGTGATGTGCGGCAGGAGCTGATGAGCCTGCCGAAGACGCTGGCTGACGATGTCGCCAAGAACCTGGTCATGGTCGCGCGGCTGCTGGACGCGGAGCCGGAGGAGGCGTACGCGTACTCTCGGGTCGCGCTGCGGCTGGCGTCGCGGGTCGCGGCTGTGCGGGAAGCGGCTGGATTCGCCTCGTATGTGACGGAGCGTTACTCGGAGGCTCTCACTGAGTTCCGTGCCTCGCGGCGGATGACCGGGCTGGCCGACCTGTGGCCGGTGATGGCGGACTGCGAGCGCGGTCTCGGCCGTCCGGAGCGGGCGCTGGAGATGGCCGGTGCACCCGAGGTGAAGCAGCTGGACAAGGCCGGGCAGATCGAGATGCGCCTGGTCGCGGCCGGTGCGCGCAGCGACATGGAGGAGTTCGACGCCGCCGTGGTCACGCTGGAGTGCTCCGAGCTCGGCTCGAACTCGGTGCAGCCGTGGACGGCCCGTCTGCGGTACGCCTACGCCGACGCGCTGATCGGCGCCGGCCGGGCGGACGAGGCGCGCGAGTGGTTCGCCAAGGCGGCCGAGGCCGACCAGGACGGATCCACCAACGCCGCCGAGCGCCTGGCGCAGATCGACGGCATCGAGTTCGTGGACGCGCTGGACCCCGACGTCGAGATCGATGACGAGGCCCAGGTCGAGACCGCCGGGGACACCGGGGACACTGAGGACGACGACACGGAGTTCGCCGAGGGCGACGGCGAGGACTACTATGAGGACGACGACGAAGAGGACGAGGAGGAGGGGGTTGTCACTCCCTCCGACGAGACCAAGCGCGACTGAGCGACTCACCCACTCACGTGAGTGAGTGACCAGCTGAACGACTGTGGCCCGCACCGGGGGAACCGGGGCGGGCCACAGTCGTTTCTCAGCGGATCAGGAGGCTGCGCAGGACCAGCCCGGTGGCCGGTTTCGGGCCGAAGGAGGTGGACTTGCGCGGCATCGTCACGCCCTGTTCGGCCAGGCGGCGGACCACGCCCTCCTCGACCGGGTGCAGCAGCACGGCCGTTCCGCCGTCCCGCGCGGCCTCGCGGACGGCGGCGGTGGTGTCGTGGAGGTAGCCGATGTGCTCGGGCGCGTCGGGGACGTGCCAGACCCGGTCCAGCAGGACCGAGTGCAGCACCGTGGCGTCGAGCCTGCGGTACTCCTCGGGGCGGTCGGGCGGGACGGCGGCGTCCAGGGTGGCCCGGTCCGGTCCGGTGAGCAGGTGGAAGGCGCCGTCGCCGGACAGTACGAAGGCGTTGGCGCCGTCGGCCTTGGCCGCCGCCAGGGCCGTGACGGCGTCCTGCTGGGTGCCGCGGAGGGCGGTGGTCCGCCAGGCCGGGCCCAGGGCGGCGAGGGCCTTGTCCAACGGGAGCTGGTGCAGCACCCGGTGGATGGCGCGGACCCGGAGCGGGTAGCGGGCGGTGTCGACCAGCAGCACCAGGCCGCGGTCCCAGGGGCTGTGCGCCAGGTAACGGTGTTCCCGCTGCAGCCGCAGGTACATCGCCCAGCGGTGGTGTCCGTCGGCGATCAGGGCCCGGCAGGTGGCCAGGTCGGTGCGGACGGCGGTGATGTCCGCCCGGGCGGTGACGGCCCAGAGCCGGTGGGTGGTGCCGTCGGCGGTGGTGCTGGTGAGCAGCGGCTCGCCGGCCACTGTGCGTTCGACGACCTCGGCCGCGCCGCCGTCGCCCCGGTAGGTGAGCAGCAGCGGCTCCAGGTTGGCCTTGGTGGTGCGCATCAGCCCGACCCGGTCGGCGACCGGGCGGGGCATCACGTCCTCGTGCGGGAGCACCACGCCCGCGCTGGGGCCGCTGACGGCGAGGGCGCCGATCAGGCCGCGCTGCAGCACTCCGTCGGAGGTGTGCTGCTCGTAGACGTAGAGGGCGGGCTCCGGGTCAGCGGTCAGCACGCCCTTGCGCTGCCACTCGGCCAGCAGCCGGGCGGCACGGCGGTAGCCGCTCTCGGCGGTGGGCTGGGGACGGGGCAGGATCAGCCGGACGATGTTGTGCGGATCACCGGTCTCCAGCAGCAGCCGCCCCTCCGGGTCCACCACGTCGTACGGCGGGGAGGTGACGGCGGCGAGGGAGCTGACCCGGGCCGGGTTGTAGCGCAGGCCCCGGAAGGGGGCCAGCGACAGTCCGGCGGCGGCCACCCGGCCCGCGTCCCCGTACCTGAAATCTCCTGGATCGTCTGCACTGTCTGCTCTCACTCTGGGCATGTTAACCGGGTATGCCCAGTTGGCTGAGGGGAGAGGAGCCGCGATGAAGGAGCGGACACATAGTGACGAAGGTGCTCCGGCCGGTGATGTGTACGACTGGTTCCGGCGCGGAAGCGAGCTGCTGGAGAGCGGGCATCCGGGGGCGGCGGAGCAGTTGCTGACCCGGGCGGCGGCGGCCGAGCCCGGGTCGACGGCGATCAGGGAGGCGCTGGCGCGGGCGCAGTTCGACGCCGGGGCCTACCCGGCGGCGCTGGAGAGCTTCCGCGAGCTGGCGGGGGCGGATCCGGCCAATGACTACGCCCAGTTCGGCTGGGGGCTGACCGCCGCGCGGATCAGGGACTTCGAGGAGTCGGCGGTGCATCTGGCCCTGGCGGTGGCGATGCGCCCCGACCTGGCCCACTACCGGGCGGCGTTGAAGCAGACCAGGGCCACGCTGAAAGCGCGGGCCGGGGGATTCGATAACGTCGGGCAGGACGCACGCCCGGACGAGTAGGAAGAACCCAGATGCCTGAGCAGCCGCTGCACCGGATCTACGACACCGCCCTGCTGGATCTGGACGGGGTGGTGTACGCGGGGCCGCAGGCGATCGAGCACGCGGTTGAATCCCTGGCCGAGGCACGGGAGGCGGGCATGCGGCTCGCCTATGTCACCAACAACGCCTCCCGCACGCCCAAGGCTGTGGCCGCGCACCTCAGCGAGCTGGGGGTGCCCGCCGAGCCGGAGGACGTGATCACCTCGGCGCAGGCGGCGGCCCGGGTGGTGGCGGGAAAGGTGCCCGAGGGTTCGAAGGTGCTGGTCATCGGTGGTGAGGGCCTGGTCGAGGCGGTGCGCGAGCGCGGCCTGGAGCCGGTGCGCTCGCTGGACGACGACCCGGCGGCGGTGGTGCAGGGCTACGACGCCACGGTCGGCTGGCAGCAGCTGGCCGAGGCCTCCTACGCGGTGGCGAAGGGGCTGCCCTGGGTGGCCTCCAACACCGACCTGACCATCCCGACCGCGCGGGGCACCGCGCCCGGCAACGGGACGCTGGTCGCGGCGGTGCGCACGGCGACGGGCGTGGAGCCGGAGGTGGCCGGAAAGCCGCTGCCGCCGATGCACCGGGAGACGATCCTCAGGACCGGGGCGAAGCATCCGCTGGTGGTCGGGGACCGGCTGGACACCGACATCGAGGGGGCGTTCAACGGGGGCGTGGACAGCCTGCTGGTGTTCACCGGCATCAGCCGGCCCGAGGACCTGCCGGAGGCCCCGGCGAAGTACCGGCCCACCTACCTGGCCGCCGACCTGCGCGGGCTGCTGCGGGTGCAGCCCGAGCTGGTCGCCGGGGACGGCGGCGCGTACAGCTGCGGCGGCTGGACGGTGACGGTCGCCGACGGGGCCCTCAGCCTGGGCGAGGCGCGCGGGGAGGACCCCTACGACGGGCTGCGGGCGCTGTGCGCGGCGGCCTGGGCCGCGGCCGATGCGGACGGCGCCGACGGTGGCGGCGGCGCGAACGATGGCGGCACGACGCCGAAGTGGCGGGACGCGCTGGCCGCGCTGGGCCTCTGACTCCCGGTCAGAGCAGCTTGCGGAGCTGGAGCAGGTCGCGGATGCCCGCGTCCAGCTTGACCCTGCCGGTGGCCCACGCCGAGGCGAAGTTGAGCTTGCCGTTGACCAGGGCGACCAGGTCGTCGCCGGTCATCGACAGCCCGATCTGGGCCTTCTCGGCGGGGCGCCCCGGGCTCTCGGTCAGACCGGTGATGGTGCCGCCCTGGAGCCGTCCCGAGAAGGTGATGTCGAGATCGGTGATCCAGCAGGTCAGCGAGCGGTCGAGGGAGGCCGCGGTGCGGACGTTTCCCTCGGCCTTGCCGAGGTTCCGGCTGAGCTGCTCCAGTGCCGCGCGGCACTCGGCGGGGTTGGCCATGGTGCGCTGTGCTCCCGTTTGTTCTGGCGGATGGGCGGATTGTTCTGGTGGTACCGACGTTGCCCGACGCTACCGCAGTGGGCCTGGGTGAGAGACTGGGAGCGAGAGAGGGAGACCTGTATGCGCGACGTAGTGCGTGACTGCCTCAAGGTCGTGGCGGAGGCCGCGGGCGGGGTGGTCGTGGTGGTCGAGGAGGCACGGAAGCGTGCCGAGGACGAGCTGCGCGGGCGGGTGCCGGAACCGGTGCAGGAGGCGGTGGCCGGGGTGGTCGGCGCGGTCCGCACTGAGGCGGACAAGGTGTGGAGCCGGCTGGGCGACGGTGTGGTGCAGGTCGGCGTGGTGCTCGAGTTCCTGGAGCAGCAGGTCCGGCAGCTGCAGGGCGGGACGGAGTCGGTCCCGGGTCCGGCCTCGGAGCCGGACTCGACCTCGGCCTCGGCCGAGGACGAGCCCCGTCGGGGGCGGGCCGAGCAGGCGTTCCCCGCCGCGCGGAGCCGGTCGGCGGCGTCACGGCCGCGCCCGGTGCGGGTGGTTGTGGACGAGGACCCCGAGCTGGCCGCCGCGGCGGCGCGGCGCAGGGCGGCGGTGCCGGGGATGAAGAAGACCGCGGAGCGGCGCGCCGCGGCAGCGCCGGTCGCGCAGACCCCGGCGAAGCCTGCGCCGGCGAGGCCCGCGGCGGCGAAGAAGGCCGCGACGAGGCAGGCGCCGGCGAAGAAGGCTGTCGCGAAGAAGGTCACGGCGAAGCCGGTACCTGCGGCGAAGCAGGCGCCCGCGAAGAAGGCTGCGGCCAAGAAGACCGCCGCCAAGAAGGTCGCGGAGAAGCCCGTTGCCGCGAAGCAGACGGCCGCGAAGAAGAGTGCCACCAAGCAGGCACCGGCCAAGAAAGCCCCGGCCAGGAAGACCACCGCCAAGCAGGCTCCGGCCAAAACGGCTCCGGCCAAGGCGGCGCAGCCCGGGCGGGGCGGGGTCGGGGATGAGTGAGGCGGTGCCGCTGGAGACCGGGCACGGGGCCGTCGACGGGGCGCTGGCGCGGCTCGCGGAGTTGGACGGCGTGCCGGTCGAGGCGCACGCGGAGGTGTTCGAGGGCGTGCACCAGGTCCTGCGTGACACCCTGGGTGCCCTGGACGCACCGCGCCCCGGCCTCTCGTAGATCTTCGTCGTAGGAACCACACAACCGCAGGAGCTGAACCGCACGTGGCAGTCGCACGACGCCGTCTGGACGCTGAGCTGGTCCGCCGGAACCTGGCCCGGTCCAGGGAGCACGCCAGTGAGCTGATCGCCGCCGGGCGGGTCTCGGTGGGCGGCGCGACGGCGACCAAGCCGGCCACGCAGGTGGAGACCGCGGCGGCGGTGGTCGTCGCCAAGGACGACAACGACCCCGACTACGTCTCCCGCGGCGGCCACAAGCTGGCCGGGGCGCTCGCGGCGTTCGTGCCCGAGGGCCTGGCGCTGGAGCGGCGGCGCTGCCTGGACGCGGGCGCGTCCACCGGCGGGTTCACCGATGTGCTGCTGCGGGCCGGGGTGGACCGGGTGCTGGCCGTGGACGTCGGCTACGGGCAGTTGGCCTGGTCGCTGCAGAGCGACGAGCGGGTGACCGTGCTGGACCGGACCAACGTCCGCGAGTTGACGTTGGATCAGATCGGCGGGGAGCCGGTGGACCTGGTGGTGAGCGATCTGTCGTTCATCCCGCTGGGCCTGGTGCTGCCCGCGCTGGTCGGCTGCACGGCGCCGGAGGGCGATCTGGTGCTGATGGTGAAGCCGCAGTTCGAGGTGGGCAAGGAGCGGCTCGGCAGCGGCGGGGTGGTCCGCAGCGCGCAGCTGCGCCAGGAGATGATCGAGAAGGTGGCCGGGCAGGGCGCGGCGCTGGGTCTCGGTGTGCGCGGGGTGGTCGCCAGCCCGCTGCCGGGGCCCTCCGGCAATGTCGAGTACTTCCTCTGGTTCCGGCGCGACGCCGGTCCTTTGGACCCGGCCGACGCGCACCGGGCGGTCGTCGAAGGCCCGCAGTAGCCGGGGGTGGCAGCCGGTAGGGTCGGGGAACTGCACACAGTGAGGACCGACCGGGCCGAGGGCGTCCCGGCACGCGCTGGAGGAACAGATGAGTGACCGTACGGTCTTCCTGCTCGCGCACACCGGCCGCGAGGAGGCGCTGCAGAGCGTCGAACAGCTGGTGGAGGGGCTGCTCGAAGCCGGGATCCGGCTTCGGGTGCTCGCCGCGGAAGCACCTGACATGGGCTTTCCGGCCGGGGTGGAGGCGGTGCCGACCGGCCCCGGCGCGGCGGAGGGCTGCGAGCTGATCCTGGTGCTGGGGGGCGACGGCACGCTGCTGCGCGGCGCCGAGCTGTCCCGTGAGTCCGGGGTGCCGATGCTCGGGGTGAACCTGGGCCGGGTGGGCTTCCTGGCCGAGGCCGAGCGCGAGGACCTGCAGAAGGTCGTCGAGCGGGTGGTGGACAGCGACTACGAGGTCGAGGAGCGGATGACCCTCGACGTGGTCGTTCGAACGGACGGCCGGATCGTGCACCGCGACTGGGCGCTGAACGAGGCCTCGGTGGAGAAGGCATCCCGCGAACGCATGATCGAGGTGGTGACCGAGGTCGACGGTCGGCCGGTGTCGACCTTCGGCTGCGACGGGGTGGTCTGCGCCACACCGACCGGGTCCACGGCCTACGCCTTCTCGGCCGGCGGGCCGGTGGTCTGGCCGGAGGTGGAGGCGCTGCTGATGGTGCCGATCAGTGCGCACGCGCTGTTCGCCAAGCCGCTGGTGACCTCGCCGGACTCCGTGCTCGCGGTCGAGGTGCAGGCCAGGACCCCGCACGGGGTGCTGTGGTGCGACGGGCGGCGGACAGTGGAACTGCCGCCGGGCGCGCGGGTGGAGGTCCGCAGGGGCGCCATCCCGGTCCGGCTGGCCCGGCTGCACCGGGCCCCGTTCACCGACCGGCTGGTGGCGAAGTTCGCTCTGCCGGTCACCGGGTGGCGGGGCGCGGCGGAACGCTGAGCAGGTCGGGTGCGCCGGGTGCGGTCGGCTTCGCCGCGCGGTCCGGCGGACCACTACGCTCAGTCCTACGCAGGACCGACGCAGGACCTGTTGGGCGGGGGCCCACTGCTCCCCGCGTGTCTCCGATATATCTCCGCAGAGGGGCCAGAGGGGCTAGTGAGCACTCGCCGAGAGGAAACGGTGCAGGTCAACGGCATGAAACGGCCCCGCCTCGAAGAGATGCGGATACGTGCACTCGGGGTGATCGAGGACGCCGTGGTCGAGTTGTCGCCCGGGTTCACGGTGGTGACCGGCGAGACCGGCGCGGGCAAGACCATGGTGGTGACCAGCCTGGGCCTGCTGCTGGGCGGACGGGCCGACCCCGGTCTGGTCCGCACCGGCGCCGAGCGGGCCGTGGTCGAGGGCCGGGTGGCCTTCGCCGAGGGCACGCCCGCCGCGCAACTGGCCCTGGACGCCGGGGCCGAGCTGGACGACGGCGCCCTGCTGATCAGCCGTACGGTCTCGGCCGAGGGGCGCTCGCGGGCGCATGTCGGCGGCCGTTCGGTGCCGGTGAGCCTGCTGGCCACGCTGGGCGAGGACCTGATCGCGGTGCACGGCCAGACCGACCAGCAGCGGCTGCTGCAGCCGGCCCGGCAGCGCGGCGCGCTGGACCGCTACGCCGGTGGCACGGTGGCCGAGCCGCTGGCCGAGTACCAGGCGGCCTTCCGGCGGCTCCGCGAGGTCACGGCACGGCTGGACGAGCTCACCACCCGGGCCAGGGAGCGGGCCCAGGAGGCCGACCTGCTTCGCTTCGGCCTGGACGAGGTCGCCGCGGCCGAGCCGGTCGCGCACGAGGATCTGGAGCTGGCCGCCGAGTCCGAGCGGCTCGGACACGCCGACGCCCTCTCCTCGGCCGCCAACCAGGCCCACGCGGCGCTGGCCGGCGACCCGTCCGACCAGGACGCGGTGGACGCCGGGACGCTGCTGGCGCAAGCCCGGCGGGCGCTGGAGTCCGTGCGCGGGCACGACCAGCGGCTGGCCGCACTGGCCGACCGGCTGGTCGAGGTCGGCTATCTGCTCTCCGACATCGGCGGCGACCTGGCCGGGTACGCGGACGACCTGGACGCCGATCCGGCGCGGCTGGCCGCGGTGGAGGAGCGGCGGGCGGTGCTGTCGCACCTGGTGCGCAAGTACGGGAGCCCGGACGGCGGTCTCGACGAGGTGCTGGCCTGGGCCGAGAGCGCTGCTCTCCGTCTGACCGAGCTGGACGGCGACGACGACACGATCAGTGCTCTCGAAGAAGAGCAGCGCTCTCTTCATGAAGCAGTGTCCGCACTTGCCGCGCAGCTCACCGAGGCCCGGCACGCCGCCGCCGAGGACTTCGCCAAGGCGGTCACCGCGGAGCTGACCGAACTGGCCATGCCGCACGCCCGGGTCAGCTTCGGGATCACCCCCGCCGCCGACTTCGGCCCGTACGGCGTGGACGAGGTCGAGGTGCTGCTCGCCCCGCACCCGGGCTCGCCGCCGCGTCCGATCGCCAAGGGCGCGTCCGGCGGTGAGCTGTCCCGGGTGATGCTCGCCGTCGAGGTGGTCTTCGCCGGGGCGGACCCGGTGCCGACCTACCTCTTCGACGAGGTGGACGCCGGAGTCGGCGGCAAGGCCGCGGTCGAGGTCGGCCGCAGGCTGGCGCGGCTCGCCCGCACCTCGCAAGTGATCGTCGTCACCCACCTGCCCCAGGTCGCCGCGTTCGCGGACCGGCACCTGGTGGTGGAGAAGACCGTCGACGGCACGGTCACCCGCAGTGGCGTGACCACGCTGAGTGACGCGCAGCGGGTCAGGGAGCTGTCCCGGATGCTGGCCGGTCTCGAGGACTCGGAGCTGGGCCGCGCCCACGCCGAGGAACTGCTCGCCGCCGCCCGGACGGTGGCGCCGCCGAACGGGTGAGCGGTCCCGGACGGAGCAGTGCCCGGGGCTGCTGCCGACTGTCCAAGACCGGGCCCGAGCTGGCATTGTTGTGCCGCGCCGGCCCACCGGCCACCGACTACCGCAGGGGAGAAGAACCGGACCGTGGAGCACACCTCGGCAGCCCCCACCGGAGAACTGCACGCCGTCCTCGTCCTGGCGGGCAGTTCCGGCGGCATCGGCGCGCACGTCCGCTCGCTGGCCCAGGGGCTCAGCGCGCACGGACTCGAGGTCACTGTCTGCGGTCCGGCCGAGACCGACGAGCTGTTCGGCTTCTCCGCCTCCGGCGCGCGGTTCCACCCGGTGGAGATCACCCCGACCCCGGGACCACGCACCGACGCCGCGGCGGTCGGCGAGCTCCGCCGGGCCTTCGCCCGCGCCTCGCTGGTGCACGCCCACGGCCTGCGGGCGGCGCTGCTGTCCGACCTCGCGCTGCGCACCGCCCGGGCCGGCACCCCGCTGGTGGTCACCTTCCACCACGCCAACCTGGCGACCGGGGTCGAGCGGCGGCTGCTGCGGCTGATGGAGCGTCGGGTGGCCAAGTCGGCCGACCTGGTGCTCGGCGCCTCCTCCGACCTGGTGACCCGGGCCCGCGGCCTGGGCGCGGCCGACGCCAGGCTCGGCCCGGTCGCGGCCCCGCCGCTGCCGGTCCCGGTGCCCGAGCGCAGCCGCGAGGAGATCCGCAGGGCGCTGCTCGGCAGCAGGGAGCGGGCCGACCGTCCGGTGGTGCTCGCGGTGGGCCGACTGGTGCCGCAGAAGAACTTCCACCTGCTGTTGGACGCGGCCTCCGGCTGGCGCGGCGGCGAGGAGCCGCTGCTGCTGATCGCCGGCGAGGGCCCCGAGCAGGGGGCCCTGCGGGCCCGGATCAAGTCGGAGAAGCTGCGGGCCAAACTGCTGGGGCACCGGTCCGATGTGAGGGAACTGCTGGTCGCGGCCGACCTGGTGGTGATCCCCTCGCGCTGGGAGGCCCGTTCGCTGGTCGCCCAGGAGGCGCTGCGGGCGGGGGTCCCGCTGGTCGCCACCGCGGTGGGCGGGCTGCCCGAACTGGTCGGCGACGCCGCGGTACTGGTCCCTCCGGGGGATCCGACGGCCCTGGCGGCGGCGGTGTCCGGGCTGCTGGCGGACGCCGACCGTCGCCGTGTGTTGGCCCTGGCGGGGCCTCAGCAGGCTTTGACCTGGCCTGATGAGGCCGCGACGGTGGCTCAGGTGCTCAGTGTCTACGACGAACTGACGGGGGAGCGCTGAAGGTGGGCGCGAGGGTGCGGGTCGTGGGTGGTTTTTCGCGCAGTTCCCCGCGCCCCTAGCGCCGTGCCTGGTGGGCCTTAGGCGGTGATGGTGAGGGTCAGGGTGCCGTCGGCCTCGGTGACGGTGACCTGGTGCAGGGAGTCGACGGAGACGGTCGCGCCGTAGCCGGTGGTGGCCGGGCCCACGCCGATGACCTGCATGCCGGCGGCGAGCCCCGCGGCGACGCCGGCCTCGGAGTCCTCGAAGACCAGGCAGTCGGCCGGGTCGATGCCGAGCAGCTTCGCGCCGAGCAGGAAGCCCTCCGGGTCGGGCTTGCTGAGGGTGACGTGCTCGGCGGTGACCGCGACCGGCGGCAGCGCCAGTCCGGCCGCGCCCATCCGGGCCCGGGCCAGGGCGTCGTCGGCCGAGGTGACCAGGGCGTGCGGGAGGCCGCCGAGCGAGGCGAGGAACGCCGCCGCGCCGCCGATGGCGACCACGCCCTCGGTGTCGGCCGTCTCCTGGGCCAGCATCCGGGCGTTCTCCTCGTGGTTCTGCTCCATCGGGCGGTCCGGCAGCAGGATCGCCATGCTGGCGAAGCCCTGGCGGCCGTGCACCACCTCCAGCACCTGGTCGCCGTCCAGGCCGTACTGGAGCGCCCAGGCGCGCCAGACCCGTTCGACGGCCGGTCCTGAGTCGACCAGGGTCCCGTCCATGTCGAGCAGCAGGGCGCGTCCGGTCAGGGTGGTGACGGCGGCTGTCGGGGTGGCGGGCATGTGACTCCTTGGAAGGACCGAGGTTTGTTCCTCAATCATACAAAGGAGCGCGGCTCACATGCCGGGCAGTCCGCCGCAGGCGTTGAGGCGCAGGGCGGTGTCGATCAGCGGGACGTGGCTGAACGCCTGCGGGAAGTTGCCCACCTGGCGCTGCAGCCGGGGGTCCCACTCCTCGGCGAGCAGGCCCACGTCGTTGCGGATCGACAGCAGCTTCTCGAACAGCTGCCGGGCCTCGGCCACCCGGCCGATCATCGCCAGGTCGTCGGCCAGCCAGAACGAGCAGGCCAGGAACGCGCCCTCGTCGCCGGGCAGGCCGTCCAGGCCCTCCTCGCCGCCGCTGGTGGGGTAGCGCAGCACAAAGCCGTCGGGGGTCAGCAGTTCGCGCTGGATCGCCTCGATGGTGCCGATCACCCGCTTGTCGTCCGGCGGCAGGAAGCCCACCTGCGGGATCAGCAGCAGCGAGGCGTCCAGCTCCTTGGACCCGTAGGACTGGGTGAAGGTGTTGCGCTCCCGGTCGAAGCCGTTCTCGCAGACGTCCTCGTGGATGTCGTCGCGCAGCTGCCGCCAGCGCTCCAGCGGGCCCTCGTGCGGGGTCTCCTCGATCATGCGGATGGTGCGGTCCACCGCGACCCAGGCCATCACCTTGGAGTGGACGAAGTGCCGGCGCGGGCCGCGCACCTCCCAGATGCCCTCGTCCGGGTCGCGCCAGTGCTGCTCCAGGTAGCCGATCAGCCGCAGCTGCAGCAGGAAGGCGTGGTCGTTGCGGGCCAGGCCGGTCATATGGGCCAGGTGCAGCGCCTCGACCACCTCGCCGTAGACGTCCAGCTGGAGCTGTTCGGCGGCGCCGTTGCCGATCCGGACCGGGCCGGAGCCCTCGTAGCCGGGGAGCCAGTCCAGGGTGGCCTCGGTGAGTTCCCGCTCGCCGGCGATCCCGTACATGATCTGCAGGTTCTCCGGGTCGCCGGCCACCGCCCTGAGCAGCCACTCGCGCCAGGCGCGGGCCTCGTCCCGGTAGCCGGTGCGGAGCAGCGAGGAGAGGGTGATGGTGGCGTCGCGGAGCCAGGTGAAGCGGTAGTCCCAGTTGCGGACGCCGCCGATGTCCTCCGGCAGCGAGGTGGTGGGGGCGGCGACGATGCCGCCGGTGGGGGCGTAGGTGAGGCCCTTCAGGGTGATCAGCGAGCGGACCACGGCCTCCCGGTAGGGGCCCTGGTAGGTGCACTGGGAGGCCCAGTCGAGCCAGAACTCCTCGGTGGCGGTCAGCGCCTCCTCGGCGTCCGGCTGGTCCGGCGGGCCCAGGTGCGAGGGCTGCCAGGTGAGCGCGAAGGCGATCCGCTGGCCGGCCTGGACGGTGAAGTCGGCGTAGGTGGTGAGGTTGCGGCCGTAGGTCTCGGCCTCGCCGTCCAGCCAGACCGAGTCGGGCCCGGCGACGGCGACGGTGCGGACGTTCTCCGGGTTCGCCGGGTCCTCGACCTTGTGCACCCAGGGCACGATCCGCCCGTAGGAGAAGCGCATCCGCAGCGCCGAGCGCATCCGCACCCGGCCGCTGACGCCCTCGACGATGCGGATCATCTGCGGGACCGCGCCGCGCTCGGGCAGTCCGCGCGGCGGCATGAAGTCGATCACCCGGACCGTTCCGCGCGGGGTGTCCCACTCCTGCTCCAGGATCAGCGAGTCGCCCCGGTAGCGGCGCCGGGTGGCCGGCTGGGCCGGGGCGGCGGCGGTCGGCGGCAGGGCCCGGAACTCGCCGGTGCTGTCGAAGCCGGTCGGGAGCGGCAGCGGCGGCACGACCGGCTGCTCCGGGACCGGGTCGGCCGGGCCGATCCGCCAGAAGCCGTGCTCGTCGGTGCCGAGCAGCCCGGCGAAGACGGCCGGGGAGTCGAAGCGGGGCAGGCACAGCCAGTCGACCGAGCCGTCCCGGCTGACCAGGGCAGCCGTCTGCATGTCGCCGATGAGTGCGTAGTCCTCGATGCGGGCGGCCATGTGGATCTCCAGTTCACGCGATGAACAACACGGCGTCGCCGGTGCGGGGAAGTGCGGGGAGGGGGGTTGTGTGGGGGAGTCTGCTCGCGGAGGAGTGGTGTCCCCCGGCGATCTTCCGCCGATCCGTCAGGCGCTGTGATGCGTCCGGGATCTGTGTGGTTCCTGAATGGGGAACGCGTCCGTGCAGGATACGACGTCCGGCAGGGTGGGTGGGAACTCCGTGATCGTGGCGCGCCGCCGAGCAGCGCCGGGAGCACGATCACGCCGGGTGACTGATAGGCTGGTACCCCGTGGACTGGTGCTAGGCACCGCCGCCAACCCACCCCCTCAGTGTCTCCTGGGGGCCAGGGTCCGGCCGCCACCGACGTGAAGACGCAACCACGGGAGCCCCCTCTTGGCACAGCCCCATTCCGCCGTAAGCCGGAACAATACGACGACCAAGCACCTCTTCGTCACCGGGGGCGTCGCCTCCTCGCTCGGCAAGGGGCTCACCGCCTCCAGCCTCGGGGCTCTGCTGAAGGCGCGCGGACTGCGGGTCACCATGCAGAAGCTGGACCCGTACCTCAACGTCGACCCCGGCACCATGAACCCGTTCCAGCACGGCGAGGTCTTCGTCACCGACGACGGCGCCGAGACGGACCTGGACATCGGCCACTACGAGCGCTTCCTCGACACCAACCTGCACGGCTCGGCCAACGTCACCACCGGCCAGGTGTACTCCACGGTGATCGCCAAGGAGCGCCGCGGCGAGTACCTGGGCGACACCGTGCAGGTCATCCCGCACATCACCAACGAGATCAAGTCCCGGATCCGCCGGATGGCGACCGACGACGTGGACGTGGTGATCACCGAGGTCGGCGGCACCGTCGGCGACATCGAGTCGCTGCCCTTCCTGGAGGCGGTCCGCCAGGTCCGGCACGAGGTCGGCCGGGACAACGTCTTCTTCGTGCACGTCTCGCTGCTCCCCTACATCGGCCCCTCGGGCGAGCTCAAGACCAAGCCCACCCAGCACTCGGTGTCGGCGCTGCGCAGCATCGGCATCCAGCCGGACGCGGTGGTGCTGCGCGCCGACCGCGAGGTCCCGCAGGCCATCAAGCGCAAGATCTCGCTGATGTGCGACGTGGACGAGGAGGCCGTGGTCGCCGCGATCGACGCCAAGTCGATCTACGACATCCCCAAGGTGCTGCACTCCGAGGGCCTGGACGCCTATGTCGTCCGCCGGCTCGGCCTGGCCTTCCGCGACGTGGACTGGACCGTCTGGGACGACCTGCTGCGGCGGGTGCACGAGCCCGAGCACGTGGTCAAGGTCGCGCTGGTCGGCAAGTACATCGACCTGCCCGACGCCTACCTGTCGGTGACCGAGGCGCTGCGGGCCGGCGGGTTCGCCAACCGGGCCAAGGTCGAGATCAAGTGGGTCACCTCGGACGACTGCAGGACCCCGGCCGGCGCCGAGGAGCAGCTCGGCGACGTGGACGCGATCTGCATCCCGGGCGGGTTCGGCGACCGCGGCGTGGACGGCAAGGTCGCCGCGATCACCTACGGCCGGGAGAAGAAGATCCCGCTGCTGGGGCTGTGCCTGGGCCTGCAGTGCGTGGTCATCGAGGCGGCCCGGAACCTGGCGGGGCTGCCCGAGGCCAACTCCACCGAGTTCGACCCGGCGGCGCAGCACCCGGTGATCTCGACCATGGCCGAGCAACTGGAGATCGTGGACGGCAAGGGCGACCTGGGCGGCACCATGCGGCTCGGGCTGTACCCGGCGAAGCTCGCCGAGGGGTCGATCGTCCGCGAGGTCTACGGCGGCGAGCAGTACGTGGACGAGCGGCACCGGCACCGCTACGAGGTCAATAACTCCTACCGGGGCGAGCTGGAGAAGACCGGCCTGGTGTTCTCCGGGCTTTCGCCGAAGGGCGACCTGGTGGAGTACGTGGAGTACCCGCGCGACGTGCACCCGTACCTGGTGGCCACCCAGGCGCATCCGGAACTGAAGTCCCGGCCGACGCGGCCGCATCCGCTGTTCGCGGGGCTGGTGGCTGCCGCCGTGCGTCGCCAGCAGGGCGAGGGTGCTCCCGCGGCGTCGGAGTAGGCGCCCGGGTCGGCCCGGGTAGCTGTTCGCGCAGTTCCCCGCGCCCCTACGTGGTTGCATGGCTGGGCACTGAACTTGAGCGCGGCAACATGGAGGCTTGGGATGCGGCGGGAAGCGGTTGTGGACAGTCCGGAGGAGTGGCCGGTGACGTCCTCGCGGACGGCGTTCCACGGGAAGGTCTGGGACATCCTCACCGAGGAGGTGGTGATGCCGGACGGCGTCGTCGCCGCCCGCGACTTCCAGCGGCACCCCGGCGCGGTCGGGGTGCTCGCGCTGGACGAGCAGCGCCGCGTCCTGCTGGTGCGCCAGTACCGGCACCCGGTGCGGCACCGGCTGTGGGAGCTCCCGGCGGGCCTGCTCGACGTCCCCGGGGAGAACCCGCTGCACGCCGCGCAGCGCGAGCTGTACGAGGAGGCGCACGCCAAGGCGGGGGACTGGAGGGTGCTGATCGACTTCTACAGCTCCCCCGGCGGCTCCTCCGAGGCGCTGCGGATCTTCCTGGCCCAGGACCTGGCCGAGGCCGACGGCGAGCGCTTCCAGGCCGAGCACGAGGAACTGGACCTGGAGGTCGACCGGGTCGACCTGGACGAGCTGGTCCGGCTGGTCCTGGCCGGGGAACTGCACAACGGCGCGCTGGTCGCCTCGGTGATGGCGGCGAAGGTCGCGCTGGACAGCGATGTGTACGGGGACGCGGGCCTGCTGGGCCTGCGACCGGCCGACTCGCCCTGGCCCGCGCGTCCGTTCGAGTGAGTGTGCGGACAACCGCGGGACCGACCGGGCACAGCTGCGGAGCCGCGCCCGGTCGGTGAACTACGCTGCGCAGGTGGCTGCAGCACAGACGGCACAGCAGAACCGCCCGCTCGGCAGATCCGGCACGCCCGGCCGTCTCCGAGCCCAACTCCCTGAGGACTCCCCCTACTTCACCGGTCGGCTGGCGGAACTCGCGCAGCTGAGGGACGAGGTGGGACGGCCCGCGCTGGGGTCGCAGCCGGAGGACGGCGCCGACCGGTCCAGCCGGGTGCTGCTGGTCGCCGGGCGTCCCGGATCCGGGCGGACCGCGCTGGCCGTGCGCTTCGCCCGCAGCGTCGCGGAGGACTATCCCGACGGCTGCTTCTTCGTCCGGATGAGCGCCCCGGACGGGGCCCCGGTCGGCGCGGGCGACGCGGCCCGGCTGCTGCTCGGGGCGCTGGGCGAGCCGCGCGGCGCGCTGGGCCCGGACGGTCCGGCGGACGACGAGGCCGACTGCGCCACCCTGCGCGAGGTGCTGGCGCAGCGTCAGGTGCTGCTGGTGCTGGACGACGTGCAACAGGCGGACCAGGTACGGGCGCTGCTGCCGCAGGGGCCCGGCTGCCTGGTGGTGGCGGTCAGTTCGGGGCCGCTGACCGGTCTGGCCGACGCCCGGCCCTGTGTGATCGGCGGCCTGGACCTGGCCGCCGCGACGGCGGTGCTGGTCGGCCTGGCCGGGGACACCAGGATCGTCTGCGACCCGGTGGCCGCGCGGACCCTGGCCGAGGCGCTGGCCTGCCACCCGACCGCGCTCGGCCTGGCCGGCGGCTGGCTCAGGGCCAGGCCGCGGGCCTCGGTCACCGATGTGCTGCGGCTGCTGTCGGCGCCCGCCGCGGCCGTGCCGGTGGTCGCGCCCCGGGTGGAGCTGGAGAAGCAGCCCGGCGCGGCGGATCCCGGACCCGAGCCGCTGCGGCGGGCCTTCGAGCTGGTCCACGCCGGGCTGCCGGCCAACGCCGCCCGGCTGCTGCGGCTGCTGACCCTGGCCCCGGACGGGGTGGTCGACCCCCGTACCGCGTCCGCGCTGCTGGGCTGCCCGGTCGACGCCGCCGCGGTCCATCTGGCCACCCTGGCCGAGCAGCAGCTGCTGCGGGCCGCCACCGCGCCCGGCGACGACCCGGGCCCGCACCGGTACCGGCTGCCCGGCTGCCTGCGCCCGGCGCTGCTGGCGCTGCTCGCGGCGGACCGCGCGTCGGAGACCGATCTGGCCCGGGCCCGGCTGCTGGAACGGCTCACCCGGCTGCTCACCGCCTGCTGCCAGCTGCTCGCCCCACCCGCCGGCCCGCTCCGCGGCCCCGCGGCCGAGCCGCTGCCGGGCCCGCTGCGCTTCCACGGCCAGGCCGAGGCCTGGACCTGGCTGGACACCGAGCTGCCGGTGCTGCGCGCCGCCGTCCGCACCGCGCAGGCCGACGGCGCGCTGGACGGGGTGGCGATGCGGCTGTCCACCGCGCTGGTGCGGGCGCTGCCGCTGTGGGCGGGCTCCGCCGCGCCGGTCGCGGCCGACCTCTACGCCCTGCACACCACCGTGCTGGAACTGGCGCTGCGCGGCGGGTTCCCGCGCCAGCAGGCCGCGGCGCTGGTCAACCTGGGCGACCTGCACGCCGCCGCCGGGCAGCACGTCCGGGCGCTGGAGCGGTACCGGTCCGCGCTCGGCCCGGCCAGGGCCGTCGACGACCAGACCGCGGTGGGCCGGATCCTGGAGGCGGTCGCCGGGGCCCACCGGGCCTCGGGGGACCTGGTCCGCGCCGCCGACTGGTACGGCAGGGCGCTGGCGCTGCGCCGCAAGCGCGGCGAGCGGCAGGACGAGCTGCGGCTGCTGGGACGGCTCGCGGCGACGCACACCGCGCAGGGACGGCTGGGGGACGCGCTGCGCGACTACCGCGCGGCGGCGGCGCTGCACCGGAAGCTGGGGGACGAGGTCTCGGCGGTGGGCGCGGTGCTGGGCGCGGCCCGGGTGCAGGAGCTGGCCGGGAGCACCGAGCAGGCGCTGCGGACCCAGCGCGAGGCGCTGGCCGCCGCGCGGCAGTGCGCCGAGCCCGCGGCGGCGCTGCGGCTGCAGGTCCAGGTGCTGCAGCGGATGGCCGAGGTGCTGGAGCGGGCCGGGGACCCGGGCGGCGCCCGGGTGCAGCGGGCGCAGGCGGCGGCGCTGGAGGCCGGGCCGGGGGCCGGACCGGGTGCGGAGCCGGCGGCCGGGCCCGTCGAGGGGGCCGTTCCGGGCCCGTCCGACGAGGTCGATACGGGCGATGAGCCGGGTATGTCCCGATCCTGACCGGGTAGGAGTAAGGCGTCCTATCAGCTGATTGTTTCGAGAGATAGTCGCGCAAGCCTACGAAACTGCCAACCAATCGGTTTCATTTGGTCACATTGGAAGGCTGGCGCATCGCCCAGGCTTCATTACACTCGGAAGAGCCGCAACCAGTGCGCGGCCACCCTTCGGCGTATCCGCCGTCGGGGATCCCCCATGTGCAAGGGACGTGTTTAGCCGTGAAGGTCGGCATCCCCCGCGAGGTCAAGAACCACGAGTACCGCGTGGCGATCACGCCCGCAGGCGTTCACGAGCTGGTCCGCAACGGGCACCAGGTCGTCGTGGAGCAGAACGCCGGCGCCGGTTCGTCCATCCCCGACGCCGAGTACGTCGCGGCCGGCGCCGAGATCCTCGGCACCGCCGACGAGGTGTGGGCCGCCGCCGACCTGCTGCTCAAGGTCAAGGAGCCGATCGCGGAGGAGTACCACCGGCTCCGCAAGGGCCAGACCCTCTTCACCTACCTGCACCTCGCCGCCTCCCGGGAGTGCACCGACGCGCTGCTGGCGTCCGGCACCACCGCCATCGCCTACGAGACCGTGCAGACGGCCAACGGCGCGCTGCCGCTGCTCGCGCCGATGTCCGAGGTCGCGGGCCGGCTGGCCCCGCAGGTCGGCTCGTACCACCTGATGCGCCCGGCCGGCGGCCGCGGCACCCTGCCCGGCGGCGTCCCCGGCACCCACGCGGCCAAGTGCGTGGTCATCGGCGGCGGCGTCTCCGGCTGGCACGCGGCGACCATCGCCATCGGCATGGGCTACGACGTGACCCTGCTGGACCGCGACATCAACAAGCTGCGCGAGGCCGACAAGATCTTCGGCAACCGGATCAAGGCCATCGCCTCCAACGCCTTCGAGCTGGAGAAGGCCGTGCTGGAGGCCGACCTGGTCATCGGCGCGGTGCTGATCCCCGGCGCCAAGGCCCCCAAGCTGGTCACCAACGAGCTGGTCTCGCGGATGAAGTCCGGCTCGGTGCTGGTGGACATCGCGATCGACCAGGGCGGCTGCTTCGAGGACTCCCGGGCCACCACGCACGCCGAGCCGACCTTCCCGGTCCACAACTCGGTCTTCTACTGCGTGGCCAACATGCCGGGCGCGGTCCCGAACACCTCCACCTACGCGCTGACCAATGTGACGCTGCCGTACATCGTCGAGCTCGCCAACCGCGGTTGGAAGGAGGCCTGCGCGCGGGACGAGGCGCTCGCCAAGGGCCTCAACGCGCACGAGGGCCAGCTGACGTACGGTCCGGTCGCCGAGGCGCACGGTCTGCACGCCGCGGATCTGGCCGAGGTGCTGGCCTGAACCGCCGCTGAAGCCTGAAATACCCCTGAAGGGGGCGTGACCCCGGCGGTTGAACGCCGGGCTCACGCCCCCTTCAGGCATTGGGTTCAGCGCTAATGTCGACACATCGTCAACTTGGTGCCGATGAATGTCACTCCCGTGCCGGGAGTGCCCGGGATGGTCAGAAGGGCTGTGATACCGCCTGTTCTCTGGCATCGTGGCGGTGTGCGGGTGCGCTTCTGGCCATCGCGTCGTGATCTAGTCATATCGACATGTTGGTTCGTGCATCACTGGTGTGGTGGTTGACGCTACTGTGTCGTTGCTAGGCTGCGGCACGGCACATGCCGCCCAGTGGAGGGGGCACAGCCCCAGAGCCCCACCAAAAGTTTCCGGTGTCAACGGCGGTCGCCAAGGAGGTAAGACGACTTGTGAATGAGTCGACATTTGCTCCCGGGGGTGGTCAGCCAGGACTGGTGCAGGACGGCACCGGTCTCTCCGGGGAGGACTCGGCGGACGTGCGGACCTTTGACGCCCGTCGCTCGGGACCCGAGTACGACGCCCACACCTACCCGGGCCAGCAGCCCGGTCCCTACGAAGCAGGCGCTCGCAACGCCGAGGTCCAGGACGGCTCCGCGTTCCAGGCGGTCGAACCCGGCCTGGTCTACGCCGAGCTGCCGGACGGTCAGTTCTACGACCCCGACGCCGAGTACGAGCCCGACCCCGAGTACGCGGCCACCCTGGCCCCGGACGCCGCCCGCCAGCGCCGCGAGCGGGTGGGCCCGACCGGCCGCCCGCTGCCGTACTTCCCGATCCCCTCGCCGCTGACCGAGCACGGTCCGGCGAAGATCGTCGCGATGTGCAACCAGAAGGGCGGGGTCGGCAAGACCACCTCGACCATCAACCTGGGCGCCGCGCTGGCCGAGTACGGACGACGGGTGCTGCTGGTCGACTTCGACCCGCAGGGCGCCCTCTCGGTCGGCCTCGGGGTCAACCCGATGGAGCTGGACCTCACCGTCTACAACCTGCTGATGGAGCGGGGCCTGACGGCCGACGAGGTGCTGCTGAAGACCGCCGTGCCCGGCATGGACCTGCTGCCCTCCAACATCGACCTCTCGGCCGCCGAGGTGCAGCTGGTCAGCGAGGTGGCCCGGGAGTCCGCGCTGGCGCGGGCGCTCAAGCCGCTGCTGCCGGACTACGACTACGTCATCATCGACTGCCAGCCGTCGCTCGGGCTGCTGACGGTCAACGCGCTGACCGCGGCCGACAGCGTCATCGTCCCGCTGGAGTGCGAGTTCTTCGCCCTGCGCGGGGTCGCGCTGCTCACCGAGACGATCGAGAAGGTCTGCGAGCGGCTCAACCCGGACCTGCGCCTGGACGGCATCCTGGCCACCATGTACGACTCGCGCACGGTGCACAGCCGCGAGGTGCTGGCCCGGGTCACCGAGGCGTTCGGCGACCACGTCTTCCACACCGTCATCGGCCGTACCGTGCGCTTCCCGGAGACCACGGTGGCCGGCGAGCCGATCACCACCTACGCCTCCAACTCGGTCGGCGCCGCCGCCTACCGCCAGCTCGCCAGGGAGGTGCTCGCCAGGTGCCCCGTCGAGTGAGCCTCCCGGGAGCGGACGAACTGTTCCGGACCACCGGGGGGATGTCGCTCACCCCCGCACCCCGTTCGCCGGAATCCGGCCAGCCCCGGGAGACCAGGGAGGGCCGCGAGGCGCGCGAGTCCCGCGAGGGGCAGCCGGCCGACGCGGCGGGGGAGCACGGAGCGGCCCAGGCCGAGCCGACCGCCCCCGCGCAGCGGCAGCCCGGCGGCCAGCCCGCCGCTCAGCACAACGGCGTCCCCGCCCCGGCGGGGGAGGCCGCGGCCCGGCGCAAGCCGCGCGGCGGCGGCCGTTCCCGCCCGACCGGGCGCGAGCGGCACGAGGAGAAGATCACGGTCTACGTCTCCGCCGAGGAGCTGATCGACCTGGAGCACGCCCGGCTGGTGCTCCGCGGCGAGCACGGGCTCGCCGTCGACCGGGGACGGATAGTGCGCGAGGCCGTCGCGGTGGTGCTGGCGGACCTGGAGCAGCGCGGCGAGGCCAGCATCCTGGTCCGGCGACTGCGCGGTCGCTGAAGCGGTCCCGGCCGGGTCGTGCCGACCCGCTGTCGCCGGTCCCCCTTATGGTGTTCGCGTGAGCGCACCTGTCCTGCCCGCCCACCTGGAGGAGCCCGAGCTCGAGGCCGAGCCGCCGGGTGGCTTCCAGGTGCACCTGGACAACTTCGAGGGGCCCTTCGACCTGCTGCTCGGTCTGATCGCCAAGCACAAGCTGGACGTCACCGAGGTCTCGCTGTCCCGGGTCACCGACGAGTTCATCGCCCACATCAGGGCCATGGGCGCGGACTGGGACCTGGATCTGGCCAGCGAGTTCCTGGTGGTCGCGGCCACCCTGCTGGACCTCAAGGCGGCCCGGCTGCTGCCGGTCGCCGAGCTGGAGGACGAGGAGGACCTCGCCCTGCTGGAGGCCCGCGACCTGCTGTTCGCCCGGCTGCTGCAGTACCGGGCCTACAAGCAGATCGCGACCCTGTTCAACGAGCGCTGGGCGGCGGAGCAGCTGCGCCGCCCGAGGACGGCCGGGCTGGAGCCGCAGCACGCCGCGCTGCTGCCCGAGGTGGTGATCAGCATCACCCCGGAGGGCTTCGCCCGGCTGGCCGCCAAGGCGTTCGAGCCCCGGCCGAAGCCGGTGGTCTACGTCGAGCACATCCACTCCTCCCGGGTCAGCGTCCGGGAGCAGGCCGCGCTGGTGCTGGAGCGGCTCCGTGAGCTGGGACAGGCGAGCTTCCGCACCCTGACCGAGGACGCGCCGGACGTGCTGACCGTGGTCGCCCGGTTCCTGGCGCTGCTGGAGCTCTACCGCGAACGGGTGCTCCTGTTCGACCAGCCGGAGGCGCTGGGGGAGCTGCTGGTGCAGTGGATCGGCGAGGAGGGGGCAGAGATCGAGGTCAGTGAAGAGTTCGACGCGGCACCTGAGCAGAAGGGTGAGGACGGATGACCAGCAGTGACGAGGAGCAGAGCGGCCTCCCGCCGCAGGCCGGCGCCGGCCGTCGCCGGCTCGGCATGCCGGGCCGGCCGCGTCCGGGGGAGTACCTGGAGAACACCTGGATCGAGCCCGACCCGGTGCAGCCGGACCCGGTGCCGGCACCGGGCCCGCAGCCGGTGCCCGAGCCGTTCCCGCAGCCCACGCCGGAGCCCGACCCGGTCCCCGGGCCCGTCCCCGAGCCCCCGCCGGAGCCCGTGCCGGGGCCGAGCCCGATCCCGGACCCGGTGCCCGCGCCGCCGGTCCCGCCGCTGCAGCCCCGGCCGCCGGTCCCCGATCCGCAGCCGCTGCCGCTGCCCGAGCCGGGCCCGCTGACCGCGCTGGACGTGGTGGAGCTGAAGCCCGCGCTGGAGGCGATCCTGATGGTGGTCACCGAGCCGACCACCAGCGCCCACCTGGCCCAGGTGCTGGAGCGGCCGAAGCGGGCGGTGGACCGGGCGCTGCGCGAGCTGGCCGCCGAGTACACCGAGCAGGGCCGCGGCTTCGAGCTGCGCTTTGTCGCCGGGGGCTGGCGCTACTACAGTCGGGTGTCCTGCGCTCCGGCCGTCGAGCGCTTCGTCCTGGACGGCCAGCACGCCCGGCTGACCCAGGCCGCGCTGGAGACCCTGGCGGTCATCGCGTACCGGCAGCCGGTGTCCCGTTCCCGGGTATCCGCCGTCCGTGGTGTGAACTGTGACGGTGTCATGCGTACCCTGGTACAGAGGGGTCTGGTCGAGGAGACCGGGTCCGAACCGGAGACGGGAGCGATCCTGTACCGGACGACGAACACATTTTTGGAACGGATGGGGCTGCGCGGCCTGGACGAGCTGCCGGAGCTGGCCCCCTTCCTGCCCGAGGCCGACGACGTGGAAGCGGACTCGCAGGAGGGCTCCGCGATCGCCGAGGCGGTCGCTATGAGCAGGTGAACAGGCAGGCGCACCCGCCCTGGGACGCGGCCCCGACGACGGATCGACAACGGACTTCTTGATGCGTAGCGGTAACGGTAACGGCAGGAACAGCAGTGGTGGCGGCGGCAGCGCCGGGAGCGGTTCGCGTGGCGGGAGCCAGCGCGGCGGTAGCAGCAGTGGCGGCACAGGGCGTGGTGGCGCGGGGCGCGGGAGCGCCGGGCGCGGTGGGGCGCAGGGCAACAGCAAGCGGGAGAGCGGCAGCGGCTGGGACAAGGAGCCGCCCCGTCCCGAGCAGCGGTCGTACGACCGTCCCGAGTTCGGCGCGCGTCCGGCCGGCCAGGGGCGCTCGATCGGCCAGATCCGCCCCGGCGGTCTCGGCGGCGGCGCGGGCGCCAGGCGCGGCCCGGCCAAGCCGGTGCGCTCGCGCGAGCTGCAGGCCAAGGTGGAGGACGCGGTCCGCGCCCGCCACGACAAGCCCGCGGTCAAGCTGCCCAAGACCCACGGCGAGCCCGAGGGCGAGCGGCTGCAGAAGGTGCTCGCGCGTGCGGGCATGGGCAGCCGTCGCGCCTGCGAGGAGCTGATCGACCAGGGCCGGGTCGAGGTCAACGGCGAGCGGGTGCGCGAGCAGGGCAAGCGGGTGGACCCGCAGCACGACGAGATCAAGGTGGACGGCCTGACCGTCGCCACCCAGTCGTACCTCTTCTTCGCGCTGAACAAGCCGGTCGGCGTGGTGGCGACGATGGAGGACCCGGACGGCCGGCAGTGCCTCGGCGACTACGTCAACAACCGGGAGACCCGGCTGTTCCACGTGGGCCGCCTGGACACCGAGACCGAGGGCATCATCCTGCTCACCAACCACGGCGAGCTGGCGCACCGGCTGACCCACCCCAAGTACGGGGTCACCAAGACCTATCTGGCCGCGATCCAGGGCCCGATCCCGCGCGACCTGGGCAAGCAGCTGGCCAAGGGCATCGAGCTGGAGGACGGCTGGGCCCGCGCCGACAGCTTCAAGGTGGTCCAGAACGTCGGCAAGAACTACCTGGTCGAGATCAGCCTGCACGAGGGCCGCAAGCACATCGTGCGCCGGCTGCTCTCGGAGATGGGCTACCCGGTCGAGAAGCTGGTCCGGGTGCAGTTCGGCCCGATCCCGCTGGGCGACCAGAAGTCCGGCTGGCTGCGCCGCCTCACCAACCCCGAGGTCGGCCAGCTGATGAAGTCCGTCGGCCTGTAGAGCGCAGGGCAGCAGATGACCGCGACGGTGCGCCGTACCCGCCTCAGTGACGAGCGGGAGGCCGAGCTGTACCGGGCCGTGATCGAGCTGGTGCTCGAGGTCGGCTACGAGGCGATGACCATGGACGCCGTCGCGGCCCGGAGCAGGTCCAGCAAGGCGACCCTGTACCGGCAGTGGGAGGGGAAGCCGAAGCTGGTCGCCGCGGCGATGCGGCACAGCAGGGCGCCGGTGGCGGAGGACATCGACACCGGCAGCCTGCGCGGCGACCTGCACGAGCTGGCCCGGACCATCGGCGAGGGCGCGGAGCACGACACGGTGTTCATGAGCGCGGTCGGGCATGCCGCGCACAGCAATCCCGACCTGGCGCTGGCGCTGCGGGAGATGCTGATCGACCCGGAGCTGGCCCGGCTCTCGGTGCTGCTGGGGCGGGCGGTCGCCCGGGGCGAGGTGCGCGACGACGCCCCGGCGGCCGAGTTCTTCGCGCACACCCTGGTGGGGGCGATGATGGCGCGGAAGGTCCTGGAGGACAGCTTCGCGGACGCCGACTTCCTGATCCGCTACATCGACGCGGTGGTGCTTCCCGCGTTCGGCGTCACCAGCTAAGCGAAACGGTTGCGTTTCGATAGGTCGCGTTATACCTTAGCTCCGTACGAAACCGTTTCGTTCGGAGAGAGGCCATGACCCAGACATCGATCGACGCCCGCGTCGACACCCCGCCCCGCGCCGCGGACGCGCCCGCGCACCGCTGGTGGGTGCTGGCCGTCATCGGCCTCGCCCAGCTGATGGTCGTCCTCGACGCGACCGTGGTGAACATCGCCCTGCCCTCGGCGCAGCACGCCCTGGGCTTCTCCGACAACGACCGGCAGTGGGTGGTCACCGCCTACTCGCTGGCCTTCGGCAGCCTGCTGCTGCTCGGCGGCCGGCTCGCCGACCTGGTCGGCCGCAAGGTGGTCTTCCTGGTGGGTGTGGGCGGCTTCGCCGCCGCCTCCGCGCTGGCCGGCGCGGCCGGGAACTTCGAGGTCCTGGTCGCCGGACGGGCGCTGCAGGGCCTCTTCGGCGCGATGCTCGCCCCCGCCGCGCTGTCGCTGCTCAACACCACCTTCACCGACGCCAAGGAGCGGGCCAAGGCCTTCGGCATCTTCGGCGCCATCGCCGGCGCGGGCGGCGGCATCGGCCTGCTGCTCGGCGGACTGCTCACCGAGCACCTCAGCTGGCGCTGGACCCTCTATGTGAACCTCTTCTTCGCGGTGTTCGCGCTGGCCGGCGGCCTGGCCCTGCTCAAGCGCGGCGCCCCCGCCAACCGCCCCAAGCTGGACCTGCCCGGCACCCTGCTGGTCTCGGCCGGACTGTTCGGCCTGGTCTACGGCTTCTCCAACGCCGAGAGCAAGCACTGGTCCTCCCCGCAGACCTGGGGCTTCCTGCTGGCCGGCGGCCTGCTGCTGGCGCTGTTCGGCTGGTGGCAGACCCGGGCCGAGCACCCGCTGCTGCCGCTGCGGGTGCTGCTCGACCGCAACCGCGGCGCCTCCTTCCTGGTGGTGGCGATCTCCGGGGCGGGCATGTTCGGGGTGTTCCTGTTCCTGACCTACTACCTGCAGGTGTCGCTGCACTACAGCCCGGTCAGCACCGGGCTCGCCTTCCTGCCGATGATCGGCGCGCTGATCGTCACCGCGCAGCTGTCCACCATCGTGCTGATCCCGAGGTTCGGTCCGAAGCCGGTGGTCCCGCTGGGGATGGCCATGGCGGCCGGCGGCATGGTGCTGCTCACCGGTCTCGGCCTGCACAGCGGTTACGCCGCGAACGTGCTGCCCGCGCTGCTGCTGACCGGCCTCGGCCTCGGCCTGGTGCTGCCCCCGGCGATGAGCCTGGCCACCGACCGGATCGGCGCGCAGGACGCCGGGGTGGCCTCGGCGGCGGTCAACACCATGCAGCAGATCGGCGGCTCCATCGGCACCGCGCTGCTGAACACCCTGGCCGCCAGTGCCGCCACCGCCTACGCGACCAGCCACGGACGCACTCCGGAGGTGCTGGCCCAGGCCCAGCTGCACAGCTACGCCACCGCCTACTGGTGGTCGGCCGGATTCTTCGCGGCGGGCATGGTCGTCGCCGGTGTGCTCTACCGCCGCGGCCGGGTCACGGTCGACCCGGACGCCCCGGTGGCCGTGCACATGTGACGCACAGTCAGTAATGAGCCGGCGGCCGGGCTCAGCTCCAGGGGATGAGCTTGGCCCACTTCCCCGAGTGGTCCCGCTGGACCTCCAGCATCCCCACCACCGCGCTGCGGTTGACCGGGCCGTAGATGTGCGGGAAGAGGACGGTCGCGGCGGTGCCCGGCGGCGGGGCCGGGACCGCGGCCTCCCAGCGGACCGGGGAGTCGAGCGCGTCCTCGTCGATGAGCAGCACCATCAGCGGGCCCTGGGTGTGCGCGAAGCGGTCGTTGGCCACCGTCAGCACCGGGCTGTCCTGCTGGTCGGGGGAGTCCGGCTCGGGGGAGCAGTGGATGAAACCCTCCAGCGCCAGCGAGGCCGTGGCGTAGGGGCGGTCGGGGTGCGCCAGCCAGCCGTCGAGCGTCGTCAGATGGAGAATCATCTCCCAGTTGTACCCTCCCCTCCCGGCGCCCACAAGTGACCTGCTGATCACTCGTGGGCGCCGGAGCGGGAGGTCGGCGCATGTGCCCGGCGGCTGCTCCCAGTTGCTCAGTCGAAGGGTGCGAGGTTGAAGCGCAGCGCCGGTGCGGCGGTCCTGGCCAGGCCCAGGGCCTGGGCGGGCCACCACACCCCGGCGGCCGGGTCGGTGCTGCCGTACTCGGGGTCGGCCGGTCCCGCCGTACCGCGGGTGCAGCTGCCGTCGGACTCGCCGGGGACCTTGATCCAGAGGAAGGCGTCCAGCAGCGGCACCCCGGTGTCCGCGGTCGGACGGGTGCCGAGACCGCGTCCGGGCGGGTTGCACCAGGTCTGCGGGTCGCCGGTGTACGTGCCCGCGGCCGGGGTCCACGGGCCCTGGCCGTTGCGGCTGCTGTCGATGACGAAGTGCGGCAGCGGGACGCCGGCCGGGACGTGGGCCGAGTACCAGGCGTCGGCGTCGGCGGCGGGCCAGTACTGGTTGGCGCAGTCGTCGGCGGAGGCGCCCGCGGTGTGCTGCAGGTACCAGGTGCACTGGGCGACCTCGGTCCCGTAACGGGTGAGGTCGGCGTCGGTCTGGTAGTTGGAGACATTGAGGAAGAAGCCCTGGGCCCGGGAGACCCCGGCCTGGAGCAGGAGTTGGGCCTGGGTGCCGACGTTCTGCCAGGCGCTGTGGCCGCCGTCCAGGTAGACCAGGGCGCCGGGTTGCTGCTCCAGCCGGTCGACGGCGGCGTTCAGCTGGTCCAGCCGGTCGGTCTGCTGCTGGGCGGTGCCGCCGCAGTAGGCGGGGCTGAGCGCCAGGCCGTCCGGTTCCAGCACGACCACGGTGCGGTGGCTGCCGATGCCGGCGGCCAGGGCGTTGATCCAGGCCGCGTAGTCGGCGCTGGTGGCCGCGCCGCCGGCGGAGTACTGGGCGCAGTCGCGGCCGGGGATGTTGTAGGCGACGGCGACCGGCACCTGGTGCGCCAGGACGGCCTTGGCCTGCAGTACGGCCATGTCGTGGGTGGTCGTGGCCGGGGCCGCGGTGCCGTTGAACCACTGGGCGACCGGCCAGGAGGCCAGTTCGGCCATGGTGAGGGCGTCCTTGAGCCGGCCCGCCTTGAGATCGGTGAGGGCCTGGGCGGCGGCCTTGCTGCCGGGGTCGACGAAGAAGCGGCTGCCGGCGGGGAGGGTATGAGCGGCGGCGGCGGCCGGTCGCGGGGCGGCACCGGCGGCGCTGGCGGGGCCCGCGCCCAGGCCGACCACCGCGGCCAGGGCTGCCAGGGCGGTGAGCAGTGGCTTCGACCGGAGATATGGGAGCGCTTCCATGGAAGTGAGGCACCAGACCTTTCAGCGAGTGGGCTTCGGCGCTGAACATCAAGCCAGCGGCGGCGTTTGACGTCAAGGGATTGAACGGGAGCGCTCCCAGATTTTTTCGACGGAACGGGTTCTGTGGCAGCCGGTGCGCCGTCGTGATGGACTGCGGGTATGGCCCATGACGCTGCGCTGTACCCCGCCGACCGGATCGCCCGCGCCCAGAAGGCCGCGGCCGACGCCGGACTTGACGCCCTGTTGGTGTCCCCCGGTCCCGACCTGCGCTATCTGACCGGCTACCAGGCGCTCCCGCTGGAGCGGCTGACCTGCCTGGTCGCGCCCGCGAGCGGGGAGCCGTTCCTGGTCGTGCCGCTGCTGGAGCAGCCGGCCGCGGAGGCCTCGCCGGTGGGCGGTCTCGGGATCGAGATCGTCGGCTGGCAGGAGACCGAGGACCCGTATGCGCTGGTCGCCTCACGGCTGCCGTCCGGCGGGGCGCTGCGGCGGGTGGGCCTGGACAACCACATGTGGGCGGAGAAGGTCCTGGCCTTCCGGGCCGCGCTGCCCGGGGCGGAGCAGGCGCTCGCCGGGGAGGTGCTCGGGGAGCTGCGGATGCGCAAGTCCGCCGCCGAGGCCGAGGCGCTGCGGCAGGCGGGCGCCGCGATCGACGCCGTGCACGCGGCGGTGGGCGACTGGCTTCGGCCCGGGCGTACCGAGCGCGAGGTGGGCGAGGACATCGCCGACGCGATCATCGCCGCGGGCCACGCCACGGTGGACTTCGTCATCGTGGGCTCGGGGCCGAACGGGGCCAGCCCGCACCACGAGGTCTCCGACCGGGTGATCCGGGCGGGCGACCCGGTGGTGGTCGACATCGGCGGCACCATGCCGTCCGGCTACTGCTCCGACTCGACCCGCAACTACTGCGTGGGCGAGGCCCCGGCCGACTACCTGCGGGCCTTCGAGGTGCTGCTGGCGGCGCAGACCGCGCAGTGCGAGTCGGTCCGGCCCGGCCTCACCGCCGAGCAGTTGGACGCGGTCGGCCGCGACCTGATCACCGAGGCCGGCTACGGCGAGCGGTTCATCCACCGCACCGGCCACGGGATCGGTCTTGAGACCCATGAGGAGCCCTACATCGTCTCCGGCTCGGCCCGCCCGCTGGAGCCGGGCATGGCCTTCTCCATCGAGCCCGGCATCTACCTGCCGGGCCTTTACGGGGCCCGGATCGAGGACATTGCCATCTGCACCGAAGCAGGCGGTGAGCGGCTCAATCTGACGCCGCGTGAGCTGCGGATCCTCTGACCCTCCCGCGCCTGCCCGTGCTACCCGCCCCCGGCCAGTACCTGCTTCAGCAGCCTTGCCCCGTCCGTCAGTTGCTGGACGCCGGGCACGCCCGAGTAGCTGATCCGCAGGTGCGGGGCCGGGGGCTCGGCCGGGTAGTAGGCCTGGCCGGGGGTGACCGCGACCCCGGCCCGGAAGGCGGCGGCGGTGAGCGCGGTCTCGTCCGCGCCCTCGGCCAGCCGGAGCCACAGGTGGTATCCCCCGTAGGGGATGTGATGCGGCGTCAACTCACGGGTGAAGGCCAGCCTGCGGTCGCGCAGCGCGGTGGCGACCGTGCGCAGGTGGGTGCGCCAGGCCGGCGCGGCGACCAGTTCCAGCGCGGTCTCCTGGAGCGGGCGGGGGACGAAGAAGCTGTCCACTGCCTGCAGCGCCCGCAGCCGTTCGAACGCCGGCCCGCGGGCGCTGATGGCGGCGATCCGCAGGCTTGGTGAACTCGCCTTGGTGAGCGAGCGGATGTGCACCACCACGCCGTCCGGGTCGTCCGCGGCCAGCGGTTGCGGCAGCGGCGGCGCGTCGGCGTGGACCAGCTTCCGGGCGAAGTCGTCCTCGACCACAAAGGCCCCGGCGGCGCGGGCGATCCGCAGCACCTCGACCCGTCGCCGCGGTGCCAGCACCGCCCCGGTCGGGTTCTGGAACAGCGGCTGGCAGACGAACACCCGGGCCCCGGTCGCGGCGAAGGCGTCCGCCAGCAGGTCGGTCCGCACGCCCTCGGCGTCCATCGGCACCGGGACCGGGCGCAGCCCGGCGGCGCGGGCGATGGCCAGGATGCCGGGGTAGGTCGGCGACTCGACCAGCACCGGCGCGCCCGGGGGCGCCAGGGCGCGCAGCGCGGTGCTGAGCGCGCTCTGCCCGCCCGCGGCGACCAGCACCTCAGCCGCGCTCAGGGTGTGCGCGGGGCCGGCGATGTCGGCGGCGAACCAGGCCCGCAGCTCGGGCAGGCCCTCGACCGGCGGACGGCTCCAGGTCCCCGGCCGCCGCCCGGCCCGGGCCAGCGCGGCGGCCAGGGCCCGCTCGGGCTGCAGCGAGGGGTGCAGGTAGCCGCCGCTGAGGTCGATCACATCCGGCGGCGGGACGGTGAGCGTGGCCAGCACCCCGGCCGCGTCCACCCCGCGCGAGCCCGCCCCGGCGCTGAGCGCCACCTGCTGCCAGGACAGGTCGCCGGCGCGGCCGGCCGGGCCGCCGTCCCGGCGGACCCGGAACACCCCCGCGCCCGGCCGGGACACCACCAGGCCCTCGGCGGCGAGCACGGCGACCGCCCGGGAGACCGTGCCGGGGCCGACCTGGTACTCGCCCATCAGCGCGCGGCTGGACGGCAGCATCCGGCCGTCCGGGTAGCGCTGGAGCTCCCGGCGCAGGGAATCCGCCAGGGCGGCCACACTGCTACGCTCATTCATGAGAGATCATGATAGCGCTACCGTCTCTTTCCTGGACTCCGGTAGCGGTGGGGCGACCCTGGCCGGCCTCGGCGTGCTCACCTTCTCCTTCAGCTTCCCCGCCACCGCCTGGGCCCTGGACGGCGGCCACGGCCTCGGCCCCTGGACGGTCACCGGCGTCCGGGGCGTGCTGGCGGCGCTGCTCGCCCTGGCCTGCCTGCGTCGCGGCCGGGTGCCGGTACCGGAGCGGCGGCACTGGCGCGGGCTGCTGGCGGTGGCGCTGGGCTGCGTGGTCGGATTCCCGCTGCTGACCACGCTGGCCCTGCAGACCTCCACCTCGGCGCACTCCGCCGTGGTGATCGGGGTGCTGCCGCTGGCGACGGCCGCCGTCTCGGCCGCTCTCGGCCGTACCCGGCTCTCGCCCTGGTTCTGGGGCGCGGCGGGGGTTGGGGCGCTGGTGGTCGCGGTGTTCGCACTGCGGCAGAACCACGGGCGGCCGACCGCCGCCGACCTCTGCCTGTTCGGCGCGCTGCTGGTCTGCGCCGTCGGCTACGCGGAGGGCGGCCGGCTGGCCCGGGAGCTGCCGGGCTGGCAGGTGATCGCCTGGGGCGTGGTCGCGGCCCTGCCGGTGACCGCGCTGACGGCGGCGGTCGCGCTGGCGGTGGAGCCGGTCGGGCTGACCGCCCACGCGCTCACCGGGATCGGCTACCTGGCCGCGGTCTCCCAGTTCGGCGGCTTTGTGCTCTGGTACCGGGGGATGGCGGTGATCGGCGTGCCCCGGGCGAGCCAGCTGCAGCTGGCACAGCCGCTGCTGACCCTGCTCTGGTCGGTGCTGCTGCTCGGCGAGCGGCTGCCCGCGTCCGCGCTGGTCGCGGCGGTGCTGGTGCTCGGCTGCATCGCCACCACCCAGCGGTTCGGCCGCAGGGCGCCCGAGCCGGGGAAGGCCCTCGGCGTCTCAGTCGGCGGACCTGCGGTTCCACATGGCGGGCAGTCGGATTAGTGTGACCGGGTCGGACCAGGTGGTGGGGCGCTTCGCGGGGGGCGTCCCACCACCTCGCCCGCACTCTCCCCCCGGCCGATCGGGTCGGCCTGCGCCCCGACCCGATCCGCACGGCCGCCGGCGCGGGTAAGCGGTCGCAGTGGTGGGCCGGGATACGGAATCATGGGGGAAGCAGCCCCTCTGCCCCTGTCCCGTGTCGTACCGAAGGACGTAGCCCGCCATGCGTACCGCCGCTGTGATCGGCACCGGACTGATCGGGACCTCCGCCGCGCTCGCGCTCACCGCGCGCGGAATAGACGTGCACCTCCGGGACGCCGACCCCGACGCCGCCCGTACCGCCGCCTCGCTCGGGGCCGGCACCGTGGACGGGCCGGAAGGGGTGGTCGACCTCGCGATCATCGCGGTGCCGCCGCCGATGATCGCCTCGGTGCTGGCCGCGTGCCAGCGCGAGGGCCTGGCCCGCTGCTACACCGATGTCGCCAGCGTGAAGGCGGGCCCCCGGCAGGACATCGCCGCGCTGGGCTGCGACACCGTCCACTACATCGGCAGCCACCCGATGGCCGGGGCCGAGCGGTCCGGCCCGCTGGCGGCGCGTGCCGACCTGTTCGAGGGCCGCACCTGGGTGCTGACGCCGACGCCCGACACCGACACCGACACCCTCAATGCCGCGCTGGAACTGGTCGCCCTGTGCGGGGCGGTGCCCGTGGTGATGGACGCCGAGGCGCACGACCGCGCCGTCGCCCTGGTCTCGCACACCCCGCAGGTGCTGGCCAGCCTGGTCGCGGCCCGGCTGGAGCACGCCGAGGAGAACGCGGTGCGGCTGGCCGGCCCCGGGATCAGGGACACCACCAGGATCGCCGGGTCGAACGCCCGGATGTGGGTGGAGATCCTCAGCGCCAACGCCGGGGTCGTCGCCGACATCCTGGAGGAGCTGGCCGCCGACCTGGGCACCGCCGTCACCGGGCTGCGCAGCATGCAGGCCGCCGACGAGGCCAAGCGCGCGGAGGGCGCAAGCACCGTCGAGGACGTGCTGCGGCGCGGCAACGCGGGCCGGGCCCGGATCCCCGGCAAGCATGGTGCGCCGCCGACCCGGTACGAGGTGGTCGCCGTGGTCATCGGCGACCAGCCGGGCGAGCTGGCCCGCCTCTTCGCCGAGGCCGGACGGGCCGGCGTCAACATCGAGGACGTGCTGATCGAGCACTCCACCGGGCTGCAGGCGGGCCTGGTCCAGCTGATGGTCGCCCCCTCCGCTGTGGCGGGGCTCACGTCCGCGCTGCAGCAGCGGGGATGGCGAGTGCGATCCGACCGGTAACCTTGGTGGAAGACCCCGCCGTGCCGAGCCGTGCTGCCCATGCATGCAGGCCGTGATCGAGAGAAGGACTGTCGCCGTGGCCCTCCACAACGCACCGAGTGGCGCAGACCGTTCGGATGCCCCGGTGATCATCGTCCTGGACGGCCCCGCCGGCACCGGCAAGTCCACGGTCTCCCGTGAGATCGCCTCCCGGCTCGGCCTCAGCTTCCTCGACACCGGTGCGATGTACCGGGCGATGACCTACTGGCTGCTGCAGAACGGGGTCGACGTCAACGACCCCGACGCGGTCGCGCTGGCCTCGTCCAAGCCGGTGATCCTGTCCGGTACGGACGCGGGCGGCCCGACCATCACGGTCGACGGGGTGGACGTGTCCGGGCCGATCCGCGGGACCGAGGTCACCGGCGCGGTGAGCGCCGTCTCCGCCGTTCCCGAGGTGCGGACCCGGCTGGTCGAGCTGCAGCGCGGCTCGGCCGAGGCCGCCCCCCGCGGCATCGTCGCCGAGGGCCGGGACATGGGCACGGTGGTCTTCCCGGCCGCCGACCTCAAGGTCTTCCTCACCGCCTCGGCCTCGATCCGGGCCGTCCGCCGGGCCGCGCAGCTCGGGGTGACCGACCCGGCCGGGACCGCCGCGATCCTGGCGGACATCGAGCGCCGCGACGCCTTCGACTCCGGCCGGGCGACCTCGCCGCTGGCCAAGGCCGAGGACGCGGTCGAGGTCGACACCAGCACGATGACACCGGACGAGGTCATCGCGCACATCCTGGGACTGGTGCGTGAGCGCGCCCGGGCCTAGGGCCCGCCTCTCCGAACACCGGCCCCCGCACCGTCCATTGAGCTTTGCGCGCCCCTCCCGGGCGACCACGAACGAGAGTTGGCACCGCACCATGAGCAACGAGATCGTCGGCAGCAACGCCGGCAACGGTGGGCTTGACGGCTCCGCCGGCAACGTCGATGAGATCAGCTCGGCGGACTACGCCGAGTTCATGGCGCTCGCCGCCGAGGAGGGCTTCGACCCCGAGGACATCGGCGACCTGAACGCCGACGCGGGGCCGCTGCCGGTGCTCGCGATCGTCGGCCGCCCCAACGTCGGCAAGTCCAGCCTGGTCAACCGGATCATCGGCCGCCGCGAGGCGGTCGTCGAGGACAAGCCCGGCGTCACCCGGGACCGGGTCCAGTACGAGGCCACCTGGAACGGCCGCCGCTTCCAGATCGTCGACACCGGCGGCTGGGAGCTGGACGTCTTCGGCCTGGACGCCATGGTCGCCGCCCAGGCCGAGGTCGGCATCGAGAACGCCGACGCGGTGCTGTTCGTGGTGGACGCCACGGTCGGCTCCACCGACGCCGACGAGGCGCTGGTCAAGCTGGTCCGCAAGTCCGGCAAGCCGGTGGTGCTCTGCGCCAACAAGGTGGACGGGCTCTCCGGCGAGGCCGACGCCGCGATGCTCTGGTCGCTGGGCCTCGGCGAGCCGTACTGCGTCTCCGCGCTGCACGGCCGCGGTTCCGGCGACCTGCTGGACGCGATCCTGGCCAAGCTGCCGCCCGCGCCCGAGCAGCGCTTCGGCGGCGAGGCCGTCGGCGGCCCGCGCCGGGTGGCGCTGATCGGCCGTCCCAACGTCGGTAAGTCCAGCCTGCTGAACAAGGTCGCCAAGGAGGACCGGGTCGTCGTCAACGAGGTCGCCGGGACCACCCGCGACCCGGTCGACGAGCTGATCGAGCTCGGCGGCAAGACCTGGAAGTTCATCGACACGGCCGGCATCCGGCGCCGGGTGCACCAGACCGCGGGCGCCGACTTCTACGCCTCGCTGCGCACCGCCGCCGCGCTGGAGAAGGCGGAGGTCGCCGTCGTCCTGATCGACGCCAGCGAGACCCTGGCCGAGCAGGACACCAGGATCATCTCGATGGCGGTCGAGTCCGGCCGCGCCGTCGTGGTGGCCTACAACAAGTGGGACCAGATCGACGAGGAGCGCCGCTACTACCTGGAGCGGGAGATCGAGACCGACCTGGTCCAGGTCCAGTGGGCGCCCCGGGTCAATGTCTCCGCGCTGACCGGCCGCCACATGGAGAAGCTGGTCCCGGCGATCGAGACCGCGCTGGAGGGCTGGGAGACCCGGATCCCCACCGCGCGCCTCAACGCCTTCCTCGGCGAGCTGGTCGCGGCCCACCCGCACCCGGTGCGCGGCGGAAAGCAGCCCCGCATCCTGTTCGGCACCCAGGCGGGCGCCAAGCCGCCGCGGTTCGTGCTGTTCGCCTCGGGCTTCATCGAGGCCGGCTACCGCCGCTTCGTGGAGCGCCGGCTGCGCGAGGAGTTCGGCTTCGTCGGAACGCCGATCTCGATCAGCGTGCGGGTGCGCGAGAAGCGCGGCCGCAAGAAGTAGTCCCTGGTCCTCAGGACGGCTGTGGGCCCCAGGTCGGTGACCTGGGGCCCACAGCCGTTCGTCCGGGACCGCGCGCCGCTCAGCCGCGGCCGGGCGGAAGCGAGAGGTAGCCGCGGTGGCGGCCCATGCCGCCGGTCGAGGCGTAGTCGTCGCCGGACGGGTAGTACGGGCCGAAGCCGGTGAAGCGCAGGTCCTCCTCGCCGGAGTGGTCCCCGGGGAGGGCGCGGAACAGCCGCCGGAACTCCGAGTACAGGGTGTCGTAGATCGGAGTCGCCGAGGGCGGCTCCGGTTCGTACGAGCGGGGGGAGGGCATCAGCGGGGCGCTCGGCGGCCGACTGTCGGCCCAGCGGGGCGGCGGGGGGAAGTTGTAGGTCTGCACGCCATGGCCAACGACCGGACGCCCCACGGGATGCGGGGCAGCAGTTGTGAGTCGGGGCGGCAGCCGCGACTCAGGTGCCGGCGAGCGGCAGCACCGCGCCGACCAGCAGACCGTGCCTGGCCGCGCCGTCCATCGCGCTGCGCAGCAGGTCCTCGCGGGGCTGGCGGCCGATGCTCCCGGCGGGCGCCGCGTACATCACCACCTCGCCCTGCTGGGTCGCGGCGGACCGCCAGGCGTCGGTCACCTGCAGCGGCTGGTGCGCCTGCCACCAGGCGATGGTGCCGCCGCCCTTGGCGGGCTGGAGGATGGCGTGCAGCTGGCCCATGGCCATCAGCACCGACCAGCCGGGCAGCTCGACCGGCGGCTGCTCCACGTCGAAGACCTGGCCGAAGCCCTGCTCCACCAGCATCGGCGCGAAGTGGTCCTGGCCGGACTCGTCGCCCGGCCGCCCGACCGCGCCGGTGGGCTCGACCACGAGGGCGGCCCGGGGGATGCCCGCGTACCGGCCGGTCTGGCTCAGCACCAGGCCGCAGGTGACGCCGAGCACGGCGGCCTGCTGGGGCTGGCCGCCCGGGCCCTGCGGCCCGCGCTGCGGGAGGGCGGCGGGGGCGGCCGGGGCGCTGGGGGCGGGTGCGTAGGCGGCCTGGGGCGGCGTCGTCTGCGGTGCCTCGCTGATGCTGCGCACGGCGCCGAGCAGCTGCTCCTCGGCGACCGGGACGACCTGGGACGGAATGCAGCGCGAGTGCGCGAAGGCCAGCACGGCCGTCTCCTCGCCGACGAACAGCACGGTCGCCGTCGACTCCTGGGTGACGTCCCCGGGCGCACGGCAATGGGTGCAGTCGTACCGGTCCGGTGCGGTCACACCGGTGAGCAGGCGGTCTGCTTCGTCGTCGCCGATCTCGGCACGGACCTCGTCGCTGACGTCGATCAAGCGCGGCACGAACACTCCTTGGGTCATCAGGGGCTGGGAAAGGATGTTCCAGCCGTGATGACAAACGGATCGGGTGTGCTTCGGGTCACGGTCGGGGCCGGTCGAGTCGGCGGGACTCGGGCATCCGCATGACAATGCGCTGGTCAGTGGTGACCATCCGTCGACCGTGTGGGCCAGCTCACGTACGGGTTGCTGTGGCCAGGAGCACAGCGTCCGCCGTCGATCGCTCACAAAAGGGACAAATGGTCTTGATGGTGGGCGTGCCGACGGCTGTCTACCGCTGGTAACACCGCCTTGAGCTGCGACGACCCGGAACCATTTGGATGCCTGGCGCGGGTTGCCTACGTTCGGACACCGGTGCAACGAGCACCGCGAGCACCGCTTCGGGGCGGCCTGAATCTCTGGGCCGCCGACCCGCCCCGTGAGCCGTGGTGACGGAGTGACGAGCGCGTACGACGCGCCGCCCGTCGGCCCGGCCGGGACTGTCGAGTAAGGGACTTCATGATCTTTCGCCACGAGAACGACGCCGTCCGCAACGCTGACAACACCGCTGCCATCGAGGGCGGCAGGAAGAAGAGCCGCCGCATCCGTGCGGCCGTGATCGCCGGTGTGGTCGTCGCCGCTCCCGTGGCTGGCCTGCTGACCGCGACCGGCGCGTCCGCCGCCTCCGGCTCCACCTGGGACGCGGTCGCCCAGTGCGAGAGCGGCGGCAACTGGAGCATCGACACCGGCAACGGCTACTCCGGTGGCCTGCAGTTCTCCCCGTCCACCTGGTCCGCCTACGGCGGCGACCAGTACGCCGCGAGCGCGAGCCAGGCCAGCGAGAGCCAGCAGATCGCGGTGGCCGAGCAGGTCCTCGCCTCGCAGGGGCCCGGTGCGTGGCCGGTGTGCGGCCCCCAGGCCGGCCTGAGCCAGGGGGACGCGGGCTCGTCTTCGACGTCGGACTCGGCTTCGTCGGACTCGACCTCGACCTCGACCTCGACCGGTAGCAGTGGCGACTCCGCGAGCGCGGCGGCTCCGTCCAGCAATGTTGACAACAGCGCCTCGTCGGCGCAGGCGACCGGCGCTACCTACACGGTGAAGTCCGGCGACACCCTGGGCACGATCGCCGCGGCGAACGGCGAGTCCTGGCAGACGCTGTACGCGGCCAACACGAGCACGGTCGGTGCCAACCCCGACCTGATCTTCCCGGGTCAGGTGCTCTCCATCGGCTGACCCTTCGTCGGTCCGCTGCTTGCGCCTGCGGCGGTGCGGTGCCCCGGACGGGGTGCCGCGCCGCCGTTCGTGTGAATGGACGGCGAGTCGTGCTGTCGGATCGTCAGATTATGTGCTGAGCCGACTTAGCGTCATTTGCCATGGCCACAGGGATGAAGGTGCTGGCGGTAGCGGCAACCGTGGCTGCGGCTGTCGCCGCGGTGCCGTGGACTGCGGACATGGGGTCTTCGACCCGGGTCGCGGTATCGGTGTGGGACCGGCTCGCGCAGTGCGAGAGCAGCGGAAACTGGCACATCAACACGGGCAACGGCTACTACGGCGGAGTGCAGATCTCTGCCGAGACCTGGTCGGAAGCCGGGGGCAAGGCGTACGCGAAGCGGCCCGACCTGGCGACGAAGGCGCAGCAGATCGCGGTGGCGGAGCGGATCCTCGCCTGGCAGGGCTGGACGGCCTGGCCGGCCTGCTCAAAGCACCTGGGCCTCACCACCCCACCCAAGCCCACCCCCAAGCCGGTGCCGAAGCCCACGCCGAAGCCGGTACCTACACCGAAGCCTGTGCCGAAGCCCAAGCCGACGCCTGTGCCTACGCCGACGCCTGTGCCTACGCCCAAGCCCCTGCCGAAGCCCACGCCTACACCGTCGCCCGTGCCCAGGCCCACGCCGAAGCCGAGCCCGAAGCCAGTGCCGACGCCTGTGCCCACGCCGAAGCCGGTTGCCAAGCCCAAGCCCGTGCCCACGCCGACGCTGATGCCCGTGCCCACGTCGACGCCCAAGCCCAAGCCCACGCCGAAGCCGGGTCCGGTGCCTGTTTCGACGGCGAAGCCTGCTCCCAGGCCGACCCCGGTACCGACGCCGGTTCCCACTCCGCCGCCGCCCACCCCTCCCCCCGCCGCGGGCACCGCTCCGCGGTACACGGTGCGGGCCGGGGACACGTTGTCGGCCATCGCCGCGCGCTTCGCGGTGAAGGGCGGTTGGCCCGCCCTCTACCGGCTCAACCGGGCCGCTATCGGCCCCGACCCGGACGTCCTGCTCACCGGGACGGTGCTGACGCTGCGGTAGCGACGATCGCCGCCAGCGCCGGTTCCCCCGGCTCGCCGGCGAAGACGACCGCACCGCGGTGCAGCGCATAGACCAGGTCCGGCGCCGGCACACCGAGCGTCCCGGCCCGGAGGGCCTGTTCGGCGAGGACGACGGTGCGGCCCGCCGCCGCGCCGGCGATCAGCGCCTCGTGGACGCGGGCCAGTACCGGCGCGGCGAGGCCGCGTCCCAACTCGTCCAGGAGCAGCAGCTGGGACGGGCCGGCCAGGGCCACCGCCAGTGCGACCATCTGCTGCTCGCCGCCGGAGAGGGTTCCCGCGCTGCGGGTCCGCAGTCTGCCGAGTTCCGGAAAGAGGTCGAACGCCGCCCCACGCGCCGACGCGGTGAGCCGGGACAGGTGCTCGGCGACGGTCAGTGTGGGGAAGACGGCGCGTTCGGCCGGGACCAGGGTCATCCCGAGCCGCGCCCGCCGGTAGGCGTCGAGCCCGGTGATGTCACGGGCCTTTGGGCTGCCGTCACCGAACCAGAGCACCTGGCCTCCCGACAGCGGGACCGTCCCGGCCAGCGCGTGCAGCGCGCTGCTGCGGCCCGCGCCGTTGCGTCCGAGCAGGACCGTCCGCCGGCCCCGGGGGATCCGCAGGTCCACGCCGTGCAGGGCCTCCAGCGGCCCGTAGCGGACCCGGGCCGCCCGCAGCGCGATCTCAACGCTCATCGACGGCCCCCGGCAATTGTTCTGACGCTTCGTCAATTCGCCCTGCGGTCATGGTGTGGACGCTGTGGGCGATCCGGTCGACCAGCTCGCGGTCGTGCTCGACCAGCAGTACCGCCCGGCCGTCCTCGGCGAGCGCGGTGAGCAACTGCGCCAGCAGCTCGGTCTCGTCGGCGTCCAGTCCGGCCGCCGGTTCGTCCAGCAGCAGGACGGTGGGGTCGCCGGCCAGGGCGCGTCCGAGTTCGAGCAGTCGCAGGGTGCCGGTGGGGAGCGTGCCGGCGGACCTCTCGGCGACTGATTCCAGGCCGAGTTGGCGCAGGGCGCGGGCGACGGCGAAGTCGGCGTCGCGGGGCGAGCGCCGGCCGGCCTGCTCGGCGCCGACGCGGAGGTTGTCGGCGACGGTCAGGCCGGGGAAGACGGCCAACTGCTGGAAGGTGCGGGCCAGGCCGAGCCGGGCCCTGGTGTATTCGGGCAGGTGGGTGATGTCGCGGCCGTCGAGCAGTACCTGTCCGGCGTCGGGGCGTTCGGCGCCGCTGAGGCAGCGGAACAGGGTGCTCTTGCCGGCCCCGTTGGGCCCGGTCAGCGCGGTGATCCGGCCGGGCGGGACGTCGAGGGACACGCCGTCGAGGGCGGCGACGCCGCCGTAGCGGCGGACCAGGAGCCGGGCGCTGAGCCCGGTCCGCTCCGGGGTCACCGCCCGCCGCCCGCGAGTTGATGGGCGATCCGGCGGCCGAGCGGGCTCAGCCGGACCGGGGGATCGGGCTGTGGTTCCTGCGCGGCCGGGGTCCGCAGCAGGCCGGCCCAGCGGCCCCAGGAGCCGGCGGACCAGCCGCGCAGCACCGCGAGGACGCCGATGGCGGCGGCCGAGACGCCTGCCGAGGTGGCGGCGTCCAGCGCGGTGAGGGCCATCGCGGCGAGCACCGCGCCGGAGGCGCTGCCGGCGCCGAAGACCACCACCGCGGCGAACCAGAGCAGCCCGAGCACCGGATCGAAGGAGTCGGGATCGAACGCCTGGGCGCCCAGCCCCAGCAGTCCGCCGCCGAGCGCGGCCAGCGCCGCGCCCGCGGTGAAGGCCAGCAGCTTCAGCCGCGGCACGTTGACGCCGGACGCGTACGCCGCCGGTTCGTGGTCGCGCAGCGCGCCGAGCGCCCGTCCGGTCCGGCCGCCGTGCAGGGCGCGGACCAGCAGCAGGGCCGTTGCCAGCAGCGCGAGTTCGGCGGCGTAGAAGACCCGGTCGTTCGCCCAGGGGCCGGTGCGGTCGAGGCGGATGCCGACAGTGAGATAAGGCTGTTGGAAGACAAGTCGACTCATGGCTGTGCCGACCGCGAAGGTGGTCAGGGCCAGGGCGAGGCCGCGCCGCCGGATCGCGGGCCAACCGACCAGCAGCCCGCAGGGGGCGGCGAAGGCGACGGCGACGAGCAGGGCGGTCAGGGCCGGGACGCCGTCGGCGGCGAGCGTGCCGGTGAGCAGTGCGCCCAGGCCCGCGTATCCGGCCTGGCCGAGCGAGATCTGGCCGCCGTAGCCGGTGACGACGACCAGCGAGAGCAGCACCAGGGCCAGCCCCGGGCCCGGCAGCAGAGCCCGTAGGTCGCCGCCGCGCAGCACGAGCGGGGCCAGCAGCAGGACCAGGCAGGCGCAGCGGCGCAAGCTCCGCAGGATCTCGACGTCCGAACCGACCCCCGCGCCCGCGCCGACCCCAGAGCCGACCCCCGCGCCCGCGCCGACGCCGACCCCCGGCAGCAGGGCCGGAAGCGGGGGCAGCGCGGGGACGCCGCCGGTCGCCCGGGTCAGCCGTCCGGGCAGGAGGACCACCGCGAGCAGCGCCAGCACAAACAGGTCGGCGCCGGCCGACTGCAGCAAGGGGCCGCCCCACCCACTGGGGTGAAAGGCCGTCAGTTCGCTCTGCCCGATGCCGAGGGCCAAGGCCGCGCCGACCGCGAGCGGCAGGCTGCGCAGCCCGGCGGCGACGGCGACCGCCAGGGTCTCCATCACCAGCAGCGGCAGCCCGTACGGGTCCAGCCGCAGCGCCGGGGCGAGCAGGACGCCGGTGAGGCCGGCGGTGAACGCGCCGAAGGCCCAGCCGACCGAGGAGACCCGGTCGGCGTCCAGGCCGGAGAGTTCGGCCAGCCGGCGGTTGTCGACGACCGCGCGGACCGTGGTGCCGAACGGCGTCCAGCGGCTCACCGCGCCGACCCCGACCGCGATCAGCGCGACGGCGGCCAGGTCGACCACGGTGTCCAGGGTGAGCCGCAGGCCGCCGGGGAGGCCGATCGGGCGGGCCGGGACGACGGCGGGGGCGTCGGTGAGCGGGGTCAGTCCCCAGCACAGCGCCGCCGCGCCGATCAGCAGCACGAACACACCGAGCCCGGCCACCAGGGTCTCCACGGTTCCGGCGTTGCGCCGCTGGAGCCGGCGGAACACCAGCAGGTCCATCAGCACCCCGAGCCCGGGGGCGAACAGCAGCACGCAGGCCGGGACAGCGAGGGCGCGCGGCCAGTGCCAGACCACCACGGTCTGCCGCAGGGCGTAGGCAGTGACCATGGCGACCGCGCCCTGGGCCAGGTTGAGCACGCCGGTCGCCCGGTGGCAGACCACCAGGCCGATACCGGACAGCGCGGCGGCACTGCCCACGGCGAGCCCGGCCACGGCGAGGTCCACCGGCAGCGGGACGGTCATGTCCCCTCCGGCGGTTCGCACAGCGGGCAGGGGCGCAGGCCGCGGCTGGCGACGTCCCCGTTGAGCAGCTGCTCGGGGTCCTGGCGGCCCTGCACCAGCAGGCAGTCGGAGCGGTGGTACGTCCGGCCGCCGGGCACGGCGAGCAGCCAGGGCCGGGCGGACCCGTCGATCTCGGAAGCCTCGGCCCGGTCGTTCTGCTCGGCCTGCACCGCCTCCGTCAGCAACCGGGTGAGAGTGGCGAGTTGGCGCTGCAGCTGCTCGTATTCCGGGGAGGGGCGGGCGCCTCGGCGGCGGGCCGCGAGCAGCACCGAGCCGCCGACGATCAGGGCCGCGCCGGGCGCGGTGGCGGAGGCCAGGTAGGGGATCTGCCGGGCGGTGTAGCGCTCGCCGGAGACCCCGTACCAGCCGAGCGCGCAGAGCAGCACGCCGGTGGCGCAGCAGATCCAGCCGAGGCGGTCGCGCAGCGCCTGGGCGGTCCTCCCGGCTCTGCTCGACCCGGGAGCCGCCGCGAACGCTCCTGCCGCGAACGGTGCTGCCTCGGACGGTGTTGGCGCGGATGCTGCTGCCGGTGGTGCCGCCATCGATCCCCCAGCCCGGCCGTCCCTGCGGACGGTCACATTCCTTCATCTTTTTCGCCGATGCGTGCACCGACGGGACCATCATCCGCCGAAACCGGTAGCTTGGAACTAGCTGACGGAGCGTCAGATGGAATACTGATTCGGACGGTGAGGATTCCATGAGCAACGGTTCCGCAAACGTTTCCGGGTACCTTCCGCGCGCTGCCGTCGGGGCGGCGGTGCTGCTCCTCGCCACGGCCTGCGGAAGCAGCGGGGGCGGCGGTACGGCGGCGCCCAGCGCGTCCCCCAGCGCCGCCGCGCCCACCACCAGTGCCGCGGCTCCGGCCACCACCAGCGCCGCTGCCGCACCCGCCGCCTGCGGCACCGGTGCGGCGCCGACGGTCAGCGGCACCGGGCCCAGCGACACCGCCGGGGCGGCGGCTGCGATCTCCACCAGCTACCAGAAGTTCTTCGACCCGGCCACGCCCGCCACCGCCAAGGTCGGGCTGCTGGAGAAGGGCACCACCTTCGCCCCCGTCCTGCAGTCCTTCGCCGCCAACCCGTTGGCCGCCCACGCCACCGCCACCGTGCTGACGGTGTCCTTCACCGGCGCGACCGCCGCCGACGTCACCTACAACCTCTGCGTCAGCGGGGCGCCGGCGCTGCCCGGTTCGGCGGGCAAGTCGGTTCTGGTGGGCGGGGTCTGGCAGGTCGCGGACGCCACCCTGTGCAACCTGATCAAGCTGAGCGGCGGGACCTCCCCGGCCGCCTGTGCCTGACCCCCTTCCCTCCCGTACCGTGCTGCCCATGCTTCCCCGTCGGACGGCCGGAAAGGTCCTGGCGGCCGTACTGCTGGCGGCCGTGCTGCCCTTGGCGGCCTGCGGCAGCCGGCTGCCGGAACGCGACTTCGCCGGGCCGCCCGCCGCCGCGCCGGGCGCCACCGGCGGGTCCGCGCCGCCGCCGCTCACCGTCGGCATCGTCACCTCGGTCTCCAGCGTGCTCGGCACCGAGGCGTTCAGCGGGCCGCTGTACGGGGCGCAGGCGTTCTTCCGCGCGCTCAATGCCGCCGGGGGCCTGGGCGGACGCCAGGTGAAGGTGGTGACCTGCGACGACAGTGGCAGTGGCAGCGGCAACCAGGCCTGTGTGCACAAGCTGATCGACCAGGACCACGTCCTGGCCCTGGTCGCCACCAGTGCCCTCGACTACGCGGGCGCCCCGTACGTCAGCGCCAAGGGCGTGCCCGACATCGGCGGCGAGCCGATCGGCACCGCCTACGACCGCTACCCGCACCTCTACCAGATCTACGGCAGCAGTGAGCCCAGGGACGGCCGGGCCGTCGGCTGGAACGGCACCCAGTACGCCACCACCGAGGTCTACCGCTACTTCGCCCAGAAGCTCGGGCTGCACTCGGCCGCCGTGGTCGGCTACAACCAGGCCGACTCGGCCCGCTACGCCGCCCAGTTGGTCCAGGGCCTGAAGGCCGAGGGCTACCGGGTGCTGACCGAGACGGTGGACTTCGCCCTGCCCAACTTCGCCGCTGTCGCCGCCCAGTTGAAGGCCCATGGCACCCAGCTGCTGCTGGACGCGATGGATACCAGGGGCAATGTCGCGCTGTGCCAGGCGATGGCCTCGGCCGGGGTGGCCGTGGCGGCCAAGGTCACCAATGTGCAGAACTGGACCGCGCGGGCGGGCAGCGACTACCAGGCCGTCCCGGGCTGCCTGGACGCGCTCTGGGCGACCGCCGACAGCCGCTCCTACGAGGATGTCCGGTATCCGGCGGTGGCCGCGTTCCGGGCCGCGATGAAGCGCTACTTCCCGTCCCGGGAAGGGCAGTTGTCGCAGTGGGAGGTGGAGGGCTGGGCAGCCGCCCAGTGGTTCGCCGACGCGGCGGGCTCCTGCGGCGCCCAGGTCGACCGGGCCTGCCTCGACCGCTACCTGCAGCGGCCGGAGCCCTATGACGCGCACGGCCTGCTGATCCCGACCGGCTTCACCCCGAAGCCGGCCCCGACCGGCCCGCAGCGGGCCTGCCTGGATGTGGCCCGCTGGCAGGGCGGCGCGGACGGCGGCTGGGTCACCCAGGTGGCGGACATGGACACCGACTGCTTCCAGGTCCCGGCGCTGCCCTACCGCTCGTGAGCAGCGCGCTGGTGAGCACGCACCGATCGGCGACAGGGGAGAATGTCCTCCGAGAGCGTGTGCGAGCGAGAGGACGAACATCCCATGGGCAACCCGGTGGACCAGCTGGTCGACCTGCTGGACCTCGAACAGATCGAGGTCAACATCTTCCGTGGGCGCAGCCCGGAGGAGTCGCTGCAGCGGGTCTTCGGCGGTCAGGTCGCCGGGCAGGCACTGATCGCGGCGGGGCGCACGGTGGCGTCCGACCGCCCGGTGCACTCGCTGCACGCCTACTTCCTGCGGCCCGGCATCCCCGGGGTGCCGATCGTCTACCAGGTCGACCGGATCAGGGACGGCCGCTCCTTCACCACCCGGCGGGTCCTCGGCGTCCAGCAGGGCCGGACGATCTTCGCGCTCACCGCCGACTTCCACCTGCCGGAGGAGTCGCCGTTCACCCACCAGCTGCCGATGGCGCCGGTGCCGCAGCCGGAGGAGCTGCCGACCGCGCTTGAGGAGGTCGGCTCGGTGCTCGGCGAGCTGCCGCCGTTCATCAGCCGCCGCCAGCCCTTCGACATCCGCTATGTGGAGCGGCTGCGCTGGACCGCGGAGGAGCTGGCCGGGGTCGAGCCGCGCAGCGCGGTGTGGCTGCGCACCAACGGCCGGCTCGGCGACGACCAGCTGGTGCACGCCTGCGCGGTCACCTACGCCAGCGACATGACCCTGCTGGACGCGGTACGGATCCCGGTCGAGCCGCTGTGGGGCACCCGGCACTTCGACATGGCCTCGCTGGACCACGCGATGTGGTTCCACCGTCCGTTCCGGGCCGACGACTGGCTGCTCTACCAGCAGGAGTCGCCGGTGGCGATCGGCGGCCGGGGGCTGGCCCGGGGACAGCTGTTCAACCGCCAGGGCGAACTGGTGGTCTCGGTCATGCAGGAGGGGCTGTTCCGGCGGATCGCCGACTGACCCGCGCCCGATTCACCCCGCTTCGCCGGACCCGGCCGGAGCGGCCCGGGCGCGGCGCGAGATGATGTGCTGTGCCCAAGGACCAGCTCACCCCGCCTGCCGCCGCCGACCCGATGGCCCAGACGACACCCCAGTCCGCCGTCCAGCCCGCCGCCACGGCCTCCGGCAGGTTCGGGCGGCTGGCCCGTACCGCGCTCGCCGACGTCACCCCGCTGCGCACCAGCCCGCACTTCCGGCGGCTCTGGTTCGGCCAGAGCGTGTCCTCGGTCGGCCAGCAGATGACCGCGCTTGCCATCTCGGTCCAGGTGTACGCGCTCACCGGCTCACCCTTCGCCACCGGTCTTGTCGGCCTGTGCTCGCTGGTCCCGCTGGTGGTCTTCGGGCTCTACGGCGGGGCCATCGCCGACACCATGGACCGCCGCAAACTGGGTCTTTTCGGTGCCACCGGCCTGGCCGTGCTGTCCGCCGGGCTGGCCGCGCAGGCCTTCCTCGGCGTGCGCCAGGTCGGGGTGCTCTACGCGGTGGTGGCGCTGCAGGCGGTGTGCTTCGCGCTGAACGCCCCGGCCCGGGCGTCCATGGTGCCCCGGCTGGTCCCCGCCGAGCAGCTGCCGGCCGCCAACGCGCTGTCGACGGTCAGCATGAACCTCGGGCTGACCGTCGGACCGATGCTGGGCGGACTGATGATCGGGGTCTGGAGCTACCAGGCCGCCTACCTGTTCGACGCGGTGGCCTTCAGCGCCTCGCTGTACGCGATGTGGCGGCTGCCCTCGATGCGTCCCGAGGGCGACCCGGCCGGTTCCGCCCGCCGGGCCCGGGCCTCGGTCCTGGACGGGCTGCGCTTTCTGCGCGACCGCCCCAATCTGCGGATGAGCTTCATGGCCGACCTGGCCGCGATGGTGTTCGGCATGCCCCGCGCGCTGTTCCCGGCGCTGGCCCTGGTCCTCTACCACGGCGACGCCGGCACGGTCGGGCTGCTGGCCGCCGCCCCGGCGGTCGGCGCACTGCTCGGCGCGCTGTTCTCCGGCTGGGTCGGACGGGTGCACCGGCACGGGCTCGCGGTGATCTGCGCGGTGCTGGCCTGGGGCCTGTCCATCGCCGGGTTCGGCCTGGCCCGGCAGCTGTGGCTGGGCCTGATCCTGCTGGCGATGGCCGGGGCCGCGGACACCGTCAGCATGATCTTCCGCAACACCATCATGCAGGCAGCCGCGCCCGACGACATGCGCGGACGGCTCCAGGGCGTCTTCGTGGTGGTGGTCGCCGGGGGCCCGCGCCTGGGCGACTTCGAGTCCGGCAGCGTCGCCCAGCTCACCAGCCCGACCTTCTCCGCCGTCAGCGGCGGCCTGGCCTGCGTCGCCGCGATGCTGATCCTCACTGCCCGCCACCCGGCCTTCGCCCGCTACGACTCCCGCAACCCCACGGCCTGAGCCGGGGCCTGAGCCGGGGCCTGAGCCGGGGCCGATAAGAACGCGTAAGGATCGGCCGCCCCGCCGTATGGGAGGTGTCAACGGCGGGTCCGCGCCGGGCGCCGCAGGGCTTCCATGGGTACAGACGCCGGTCCGGGCCCACTGGGGCCGACGCGGCGCGTTGGAGGTTCCCATGTCCGCCGTCCAGCTGCTCACCCGTACCGGCACCCGGGCCCACCGGTCGGCGCCCGCCGCCCACGCCGTCGCCGACCGCCGGGACCTGCTGCAGGCGCCGATGGCACTGGTGGTCGCCTTTGCGGTGGCGGCCCCGGCCTCGATCCTGCTCGCCGCAGTGGGGGCGTGGGGGCACCCGGTGTTCCTGCTGGTCGTGCTGTGCATGGCGGCGTTCGCCGTCGGCCGGGCCTGCGACCTGGCCGGGAGCCTCCTGGTCGGGCCGGTGTTCTGGCCGTTCTTCGACGGCTTCGACACCCACCGCTGGGGCGTCCTCGGCTGGGACGGGAGGACCGACGCGTTCCGCCTCGGCCTCCTGGTCGCGGCCGGGGCGCTCGGCGCGCTGGCCGGCCGCCTGCGCGCCGGTCGCTATCCGGCGGCGGCCGAGGGCGTGCTGAGCAGCCCGGCCAGCAGCGGCAGGTAGTGGGCGAACGGCGGGGAGGCGAACGCGGGGTCCTTGGCCTGCTCGTCCCAGCGCCGCAGCCGGACGGCGTCGGCGGCGTACGGGCCGGCCTCGAAGGCGATCGCCTGGGAGGAGTCCATCGGGCCGCCCTGGACCCGCAGGGTGTGCACCGAGGCCTCGGAGAGCCGTCCGAAGTAGCCGGGCTCGACCGCGCACAGGTAGCGCTTCGCGGCCACGTGCAGCCGTACCGGCTCGGTGACCTCGGGGCCGAACCACTGGGCCAGCCAGGCGGCGCCGGTGCGGCTGTGCTGGTTGTCCGTCCCGGCCATCAGCACGTCCCCGGAGAGCCCGCCCTGGGCCGCGGTCAGCGTCCCGAAGTGGCCCACGTCGTGCAGCAGGGCCGCCGCGACCAGCGCCGGAGCCGCCCCCGTGGCCTCGGCCAGGGCGGCGGTCTGCAGCATGTGCTCGGCCTGGGTGACCTCTTCGCCGAAGTACTCGGCGGCGCCCTCCCCGGCGAACAGGTCGGCCAGGACGTCGAGCGGAGCAGTGGCAGGCTGGGGCATCGCGATGTCCTCCGCGGGGTGGGGTCGGCGGAAAGGGGCTGTGGACGACCCTCGCACCGGCCGGCACCGTCCGGGTGACGCGGGGGAGGCCGCGGGGTGATGCCCGGGGGTCGGTGACGGTGTCGGCCGGGCCGGGGGTGTGGGCCATGTCATAGTGGTGATCATGCGGCGGCTCCCTGGGCAGAGGCAGCAGATGCCTGGTGCACCGGTACGGCAGATGCTCACCGACCTCCTGTCCGAGTTGAAGAAGCGCCGCAATGACCCCGTCGTGGTCCAGACCGTGCGGGCGACCGTCGCGGCGACCCTGGCGTACGCCGTCGCGCTGCGGCTGAGCAGCGAGCCGGCCCCGCTGACCGCACCGCTCACCGCGCTGCTGGTGGTACAGGTGACGCTGTACTCGACGCTGAAGACCAGCATCCGACGGGTGAACTCGGTCGTGGTCGGGGTGCTGATCGCGATCGGGTTCAGCTCGGTGGTGGGGCTGAGCTGGTGGAGCCTGGGGCTGACCATCCTGGCGGCGCTGACGGTGGGCCAGTTCGTCCGGGTCGGCGAGTTCGTCAACGAGGTCGCGATCAGCGCGATGCTGGTGCTCGGGGTGACCCGGCTGGCCTCCCAGGCCTGGGACCGGGTGCTGGAGACGCTGATCGGGGCCGGGGTGGGCCTGGCCTTCAACTTCCTCTTCGCACCGCCGGTGTGGGTCGACACCGCGGGGGAGTCGCTGGAGGACCTGGCCCGCCGGGTGCGGATGCTGCTGCTGCACCTGGCGGAGGAACTGGGCCGCCCGCCGGCCCCCGCGCGGGCCGCCGCCCGGCTGCACGAGGCCCGCCACCTGGACCAGGACATCGCCGAGGTCGACGCCTCGCTCCGGCAGGCCGAGGACAGCCTGCGGCTGAACCCGCGGATCAGCGAGGGGCTGCTGTCCCGGCTGGTGCTGCGTACCGGGCTCGACACCCTGGAGATCTGCGTGGTCGTGGTCCGGGTGCTGGCCCGCTCGCTGACCGACCTGGCCAAGCAGTACGAGTCGGAGGGGCCGGAGAGCGCGGACCGGCCGCTGTTCCCCGAGCGGATGGCGGTCTCCCTGGAGGAGCTGTTCTCGCACATCGGCGCCGCCCTGGTCAGCTTTGCCGTGCTGGTGACCACGCAGGTCAGCAGTAACGCGGAGGAGGCCGAGTCACGACTGGCGGCCGAGCTCGCCGCGGCCTGGGGCAGCCGGGAGAACGTGGCCAGGCTGCTGCTGGAGCGCATCCAGCAGAGCCCGCAGGCTTGGCAGTTGCACGGTGCGCTGCTCGCCGAGGTGGACCGGATCCTGGACGAGCTGGCGCCGGAGCACCGCTCCAAGCGGCTGATGGAGGAGTTGGACCGGGCCTCCCTGACGAAGCGTCAGCGCCGCTTCGGGCTGGCCCGGCCGCGCGGCCGTCGTCACTCTGCGTAACTCTTCGAGATGCGGGGCGACTTGTCGCCTGCGACGGTGGTGGGGAGCCCGCCGGATGCGGGCTCGGCGTTCCAGTTGTACTGACCCATGCAGGAGACACACTCATGTCGAAGGTCAAGAACCGCGACCGCAAGCAGAAGACCACCGGCCACGCCGACCACAGCGTCCACGGCGACAAGGCGATGTCCTCGCCGGAGATGCAGGACGCGCCGACGCTGCTGATGCCGACCACCTCGGCCCAGCCGTCGGCGCGCAAGAAGGAGAAGCGCTACGGCCACAACTGAGCCGGTGTGACCTCCGGCTGTTGCGGCAGCCTCCTGCGGTGCGTGCCCCTTCGGGGTGCGCACCACAGGCATGGGTGCGGCGAGTGGGGGTACACGTGGTCCATGACCGTCGACACGCAGGTGATACCGCAGGCCGCCGTTACCGCAGCAGTCCCGGAGCCGGCCCTCTCCTTCCCGGGGCTGGACCTCTCCGAGCCGCGCCGCGTCGGCCCGGTGGACGCGCGGGCGATGTCCAAGGTGCTGTTCGCCCGGCTCGCGGTGCTGGAGGAGGGGACGCACGAGTACCAGTACGTGCGGAACACCCTGGTGGAGCTGAACCTGACCCTGGTGAAGTTCGCCGCCGGGCGGTTCCGCACCCGCAGCGAGCCGATGGAGGACATCGTCCAGGTCGGCACGATCGGCCTGATCAAGGCGATCGACCGATTCGACCTCGGCCACGAGGTGGAGTTCCCGACCTTCGCGATGCCGACCATCGTCGGTGAGATCAAGCGCTTCTTCCGGGACACCAGCTGGGCCGTCCATGTGCCGCGCCGGCTGCAGGAGTTGCGGCTGCAGCTGGCCCGGGCCACCGACGAGCTGGCCCAGGCCATGGACCGGGCGCCCACCCCGCAGGAACTCGCCGCGCACCTCGGCCTGACCGAGGACGAGGTCCGTGAGGGCCTGGTGGCCGCCAACGGCTACTCCGTCAGCTCCATCGACGCGGGCACCCCCGGCGCCGAGGGCGACGACGACAGCTCCGCCTTCACCTCGCGGCTGGGCGAGTTGGACCCGGGGATCGAGGGCGTCGAGAACCTGGAGTCCCTCAAGCCCCTGATCGCGCGACTGACGGACCGGGAGCGGCTGATCCTGTCGATGCGCTTCGTGGAGGACATGACGCAGTCGCAGATCGGCGACCGCTTGGGCATCTCGCAGATGCATGTCTCCCGGCTGCTGTCGCGGGCGCTGGGACGGCTGCGCGGCCCGCTGCTCGCGGAGGCGTAGCAGCGGCGCCGGGGGTTGGCCGCAGGGGGTTAACCCCCGGGGCGGCCGGGTGGGCGCTCCATGGCTCGGCACAGGCGGTGATCCCTAGGTTGGGACGGGAGGGGCGGCGGACGGCCGCTCCTCCCGCCAGCCGAGGAGATCCCGATGTCGACGCAGGTCAGCGCGCCCCCGAGGGTGCAGCCCAGCGCGGAGTTCCGGCCGTCGCCGCCGCGGTCCGAGGAGGGCAGCGAGTTCGCCCCGCTGCTGCGGACGGTCCGGGCGGCGGGCCTGCTGGAGCGGCGGACCGGGTGGTACGCGCGCAGCATCGGGCTGAACCTGCTGCTGGTCGCCGCGACCTGGTCCGGGGTGCTGCTGCTGGGCGGGTCCTGGTGGGTGCTGGCGCTGGCGCTCCCCGCCGCGGTGCTGGGGGCGCGGACCGCGTTCGTCGGGCACGACGCCGGGCACCAGCAGATAGCCGCGAGCCGGCGGGTGAACCGGGTGATCGGCCTGGTGCACGGAAACCTGCTGCTGGGCATGGGCGTCGGCTGGTGGACCGACAAGCACAACCGGCACCACGCCAACCCCAACCATGTCGACAAGGACCCGGACGTCGGGGTGGGCGTGTTCGTCTGGACCCAGCGCCAGGCGGCCCAGCGGCAGGGCTTCGCGCAGTGGCTGACCCGCAACCAGGCGCGGCTGTTCTTCCCGCTGCTGCTGCTGGAGGGCGTCGCCCTCAAGGTGTCCAGCCTCCAGGACCTGCGGCACCGCTCCGGACGCGACCGGCTGGTCGAGGGCGGGCTGCTGGCCGCGCACCTGGCCGGCTACACGACCCTGCTGCTGGTGGCGATGAACCCGCTGCAGGCACTGGCCTTCGCGGCGCTGCACCAGGCGCTGTTCGGACTGCACCTCGGCTGCGCCTTCGCGCCCAACCACAAGGGCATGGAGATGCCCGACCCGGACGGCCCGCGCTGGGGCCACCTCCGGCGCCAGGTGCTGACCTCGCGCAATGTCCGCGGCGGACCGTTCACCGACTGGTTCCTCGGCGGCCTCAACTACCAGATCGACCACCACCTCTTCCCGAGCATGGCCCGGCCCCGGCTGAAGCAGGCCCAGCCGCTGATCCGGGCGCACTGCGCCGCGCTGGGGCTCCCGTACACGGAGACCGGGCTGATCGAGTCCTACCGGCAGGGGCTGCGCCATATGAACGAGGTCGGGGCGGACCTGCGCTAGACGCGCAGCGCGGCCAGCAGCAGGGCGGCGACGCTGGCGGCGTCGGTGATCACGCCCTCGCGGACCGCGGTGACGGCGTCGGCGAGCGGACGCCAGTCCAGGGTCATCCCCTCCTCGCTGGGCTCGCGGGCCAGGACGCCCGGCCGGAGGTCGCGGGCCAGGAAGAGATGGGCCCTGGCCGGGGTGGCGGTGGGGAGCTGGTCGATGACACCGAGCGGTTCCAGGGTCCCGGCCCGCCAGCCGGTCTCCTCCTCCAACTCCCGCCCGGCCGCCGCCTCGGGCTGCTCCGCACGGTCCACCGCTCCGCCGGGGACCAGCAGCATCCGCCGCTGCTGCAGGTAGAACCGGTCCTCGACCAGCGCCACCCGGCCGTCCTGGTCGAGGGCGACCACCCGGGCGGTGTCGGCGACGTCCACCCAGTCCCAGACGCCGGTGACGCCCTCGGCGATGAGCAGGTCGTCCTGGTACGCGCGGACGAAGCGGCCGTCGGTGAGTTGACGGCGGTCGGTTCGGGACCAGATGGCCATCGGACGCGTGCTCCTCCTGATCGGGATGCCGGATTGACGGTATGTCAGGGCTTGCTGCCGACGCCGCCGTAGAAGCCCCGGCTGCCGTTCCACTCCTCCGGGGTCGCCTCGGCGCGCCAGTTGGAGACCGGCACCACACCGGGTTCGAGCAGCTCCACCCCGTCGAACAGCTGGGTGATCTCGCTGCGGGAGCGCAGGTGCAGTTGGGCGCTGGCCCTGCTGTAGGGGCCCTTCATCTGCTCGGCGCGGCCGGAGAAGTCCTCGCCCTCGGCGTCCCAGGAGCCGTGGCTGAGGATCAGCAGGCTGCCCGGCGCCAGCGGTTCTAGCAGGTCCCTGACGATGGCGTGCGGCTGGTCGGAGTCCGGGATGAAGTGCAGGATCGCGGCCAGCACCAGGACCACCGGCTGGTCGTAGTCGATGACCTTCCGCACCACCGGGTCGGCGAGGATCTTCTCGGGTTCGCGCAGATCGGCCTGCACCACATGGGTCAGTCCGTGGCCGGTCCCGGCCATCAGCGCCCGGGCGTGGGTGAGCACGATCGGGTCGTTGTCGACATAGGCCACCCGGGCCTGCGGGTTGACCCGCTGGGCCACCTCATGGGTGTTGCCGGCGGTGGGGATGCCGGTGCCGATGTCCAGGAACTGGGAGAGGCCGGCCGCCGCCGCGTAGTGGATCGCCCGTCCGAGGAACGCCCGGTTCATCCGGGCGGCCATCCGCAGCTCCGGCACGATCCGCAGCACCTGCTCGGCGGCCTCGCGGTCGGCGGGGAAGTTGTCCTTGCCGCCGAGGTAGTAGTCGTACATCCGGGAGGGGTGGGGGATGTCCATGTTCAGGTCCGCGGACGGCGCGTGGTCCGGGATCTGTGCGTCGGTTGCCGATCTGCTGTCCTGCGCCACTGCCCAACCCCCGCACGTCCGGACACTCTCTGTGTACGCGTCAGGGTAGGCCCGTGACGACCCACCCGCCCATGCTTTTCACCAAGCCGTGTCTTTCACCAAGTCCTGGCCATCGGGTCCGCCGGGGACGGAACCTGCGGCAGCCGGACCAGGAGCAGGGTGACGTCGTCGTTGTGCGCCTCGGGGTCCGGGATCAGGGCCCGGAGCAGGCAGTCGGCGGCCCGGTCCAGCACCCGGGCCCCGTCGCCGTCGGACGGCTCCTCGGCCAGCGCGGACTCCAGGGTGTCGGCCAGGAGTTGGATCCGCAGGTCGATGTCGGTGTCCGGGGTCTCCACCAGGCCGTCGGTGTAGAGGGCGAGGGTCGAGCCCGGCGGCAGCCGGTGCACGGCCTGCCGGTGCTGGAAGCCGCCGACGCCGAGCGGGACGCTGATCGGCGCGGCCAGCGCCTGCGGCGGCTGCCCGGGGACGGTGAGCAGCGCCGGGAGGTGTCCGGCCGAGCACAGCGTCAGTTCTCCGGCGCCGGGATCCAGCACCAGGTAGCAGCAGGTGACCAGCTGGTCGGGCAGCTCGGCGACGAAGGCGTCCAGGGCGGTCATCAGCCGGGCCGGGGACAGTCCGGTCTGGGCCAGCGCGTGGGCGGCGGCCCGGAGTTGGCCCATCACCGCGGCGGCGTCGACACCCCGGCCCATCACATCGCCGATCAGGATGCCGAACCTGCCGCCGTCCAGCGGGATCAGGTCGAACCAGTCACCGCCCACCCCGGCGTCCTGAGCCGACGCCAGATAGCGGCTGGCGGTGGGGAGTTGGGGGAGCTGCGGGGGCGTTCCCATCAGGCTGTGCTGCAGGGTCAGCGCGATCCGGCGCTGCTGCTCGTAGAGGGCCCGGCGTTCGGCCTCGGCCTGCCTGCGGCCGGTGATGTCGCGGATCGCGGCGGAGACCAGCAGCCCGTCCTCGGTCTCCAGCGGGCTGACGCTGATCTCGACCGGGAACTCGCGGCCGTCCCGGTGCCGGGCCCGCAGGTCGGGTTCGGCGCCGGACGGTTCGAGCTCCGACGGGGTCAAGGGGCCCGAGGGCTCGGCCCGTTCCGGCAGCAGCAGCGAGAGCGGGCGGCCGACCAGGTCCTCGCGGCGGTGGTCGAAGAGCTTCTCGGTCTGCGCGTTGACCATGACGATGATGCCGTCGCCGTCGGAGATGACGGTGGCGTCGGGGCCCGACTCCAGCAGGTCGCGGAAGCGCCGCTGCAGCCGGTCCGCCTCGCGCCGGGCCAGCACCCGGTCGGTGACGTCCAGGGAGACGCCGCAGACCGCGTAGGGGCGGCCGGCCCCGTCGGTGAGCGGGAACAGCGTGGTCAGGTAGTGGTGCGGACCGTCCTCCTGCTGGACCACCTCCTCCTGCTGGACCGAGCCGCGGCCGGTGCGGACGGCGTGGTCGGCGCGCCGGGCGGCCACCGCCGCCTCCGGGGTCAGCAGGTCCTCGACCAGGGCGCCGACCACCTGGCCCGGGGCCGCGCCGACCAGGTGCTCGAAGCGGGAGTTGGCGGCCAGGTAGCGGCCGTCCAGGTCCCTGCTGAAGACGACCGCGGGGGTGTGGTCCATGAAGGCCTGCAGCTGGGCGTACTCGCCGATCTTCCGTAAGGCCTCGGCCCGTGCGGTCTCGGCCCGGCGGGCCAGCGAGAGCATCCCGAAGCTGACCACCAGCAGGGCGCTCACCCGGCCCAGCACCATCAGGGTGATCCCCTGCCTGACGCCGAACCACCGCGCGTCCTCGCCGGCCAGTTGCAGCCGGCCCAGCAGCGGGATCAGGGTCAGGGTGGCGCCGAAGGTCCACCGGCCGAACAGGCCGGTGGTCCCGGCGTTGGTCAGCAGCGCGGCCAGGCCCTCGTCCGGCCGGACCAGGAACACCGCGACGCCGATCAGGATCAGCGCCAGGGCGGTGCTGACGGCCATGCCGGTGCCGTTGCCGATCGGCCCCAACTCCCGGACGCTGTAGGCGAAGCTGTAGAGCCGGGCCTGGCCCAGCATGGCCACCGCCACGCCCAGGGCCTGGCCGAGCAGCACCACCCGCGGACGGTGCGAGCAGATCGCGGGCAGGGCGGCGGCGGCCAGCACCAGGCCGAGCGCGGACTCCGGCGCGCACAGCGAGCCGATCACGGCCGCGGCCACCGCCGCGGACCCGACCGTCCTACGGCCGGCCTCGGTGGGCCCGGCCCGGACGATCAGCAGCAGGGTGCCGGTCAACAGCACCAGCGCCACCGCCGAGTTGGGCTCCATCGGCACCGACCGGCCCGATAACGCGCCCCGCAGCACCCCGCTGTGCAGGGGCAGGCCCAGCAGGGCAGCCGCGGCCAGGAGGAGTCCGAGCAGGGCTGCCGTCGGAGCGGCCACCCGCGCTAAGGACAGCACCCGCGGATGTCCGGGCAGATCCAGCTTCGCCGTCGACCACGGCACCTCGCACCACCATGCGTTCGTTGTGCATTACCCGCAGCGACCGGATCAGGATGACAACGGTAGCCAGGAATGCCCGGAGGCGAAGGAATATACCGAAACGTACGACCGGGTGCCTGCCCATAGGATCACTGGGATGAGTCTTGTTCGTGGGATCCATGTCTCCAGCTGAGGAGAAGCAGATGACGTCCAAGGGGCGGGTGGTCCTGGCCACCTCGACGACCGGCATCGAGCGCGACAGCGACATGCCGCTGCTGCTCGACGCGCTGCGGGAGCGCGGCGTCGAGGCCGAGGCCGTGCGCTGGGACGACCCCGACTACGACTGGTCCGGCTGCACCGACGTGGTGGTCAGGTCGACCTGGGACTACGGGCCCCGGCTGGCGGAGTACCTGGCCTGGACCGACCGGGTCAGTGCGGTGGCCCGGCTGCACAACCCGGCCGAGGTGGTCCGCTGGAGCTCCGACAAGCACTATCTGCGGGAGCTCGCCGAGCAGGGGGTCCCGGTCGTTCCGACCGCCTTCCTGGCGCCGGGCGAGAAGGTGGTGCTGCCCGGCTACGAGCAGTTCGTGGTCAAGCCGACGGTCTCGGCCGGGGCCCGCGACACCGCCCGCTACACCGCCGACCAGGGCGCGCTGGCCGAGGCCCATGTGCTGGCCCTGCACGCCGCCGGCCGGACCGCGATGGTGCAGCCCTATCTGGCGCGGATCGCCGAGGGCGAGCGGGCGCTTGCCTTCCTCGGCGGCGCGTTCAGCCATGCGCTGCGCAAGGGCCCGGTGCTCACCGACGTCGGCGTGATCGACAACGCCCGGGTCGCGCACCCGGACCTGATACTCCATCAGCCCTCGGACGCCGAACGGGAGGTGGCCGCGGCGGCGCTCCGGGCGGCGCCCCGGCCGGACGAGATCCTGATCGCCAGGGTCGACCTGGCCCTCGCCGACGACGGAACGCCGCTGCTGATGGAACTGGAGCTGATCGAGCCCTTCCTCTTCCTCGGCCACACCCCCGCGGGGCTCGCCCGGTTCGCCCGGACGATCGAGGAGTGGTCAGGGGGTCGCGAAGACGCCTGAGGGGAAGGCGCCGTTGAGCAGCGCGGTCCTGGACAGCCGGTTGCCGATCTCGGTCAGCCGGGCCGTCCCGTCCGCGCCCAGGTGCTGGTAGGGGGCCTGGCCGAGGGTGTCGGTGAGGATCTCCAGCTGCTTCCGCAGGTCCTGCCCGCTCGGGGTCGGGCTGCCGTCGGCGTCCAGCAGGCCGCGGGCTTGCAGCCGTTCCACGCAGGCGTCCCACTCCTGCTGGGACCAGCCGCGGCTGGCGCGGGCGAACTCGGCGGTGAAGCCCTTGCCGCTGGCGGTGTGGGTCACCAGGGCGTCGAGGCCGTCGAGTTCGGCGGCGGTCAGTGCCGCGATGTGGCCGTCGCCGCGGTGCTCGCGCAGCAGGGTGAGGGCGTGCCAGAGCGCCAGGTGCGGCTGCTCGGGGACCGGCAGGTCGGCGTGCGCCGCGTACAGCGGCCGGCCGGCGGCGCCGCAGGCGGACGCGGCCTCGGCGGCCAGCCGCGCGGCCTCCGCGACCTCCGGGTCGGTCAGCACCTCCTCGCCCAGCAGTCGGCGCAGCACCCGGTCGACGGCCCGCAGTCGCGCCTCAAGCACGGCCTGCGGGGTCGCCAACTCCCAGGCCAGCGGGATGTGGTGGGCCACCAGGCCCGGGCTGAAGTTGAAGAAGACAGCGGTCACCGTACCCGCGCCGACCGCGCCCATCGCCGCGGCCCGGCCCGCGAAGTAGCTCATCCGGCCGGAGCGGAGCCCGACCGAGGTGAACTCCTGCTCGGCCTCGGGGGCGAAGTAGATCAACGAGTGCAGCGGGTTGAGCGCCTGATAGCAGCGCCTACTCTCCAGTAGCTTCATGGCTGACACTCTAGGGCTGTTCGTCGCCGTGCAGGCGGAGTGTGCGGGGCTGGGGGAGCCGGATCTGCAGTCGGGCCAGCGCGGTGGCCTGTTTGACCCGCAGCTGTTCCAGGTTGTCGTCGTAGCTGTGCTGGATCCGCTCCAGGCTCTGCCGCCACTGCGCCTCGGCCGCCGCCAGCGACTCCGTGGCGGCGTCCAGGGCGACCAGGGTCTGCGTGTACAGCTGCCGGTGCTCGGCGGACATCCGCTCGCAGCGCCGCCGGCAGGCCCGCAGCCTGCGCCGGTACAGCAGCGCGGTGGCCAGCGCTCCCAGGGCGACGGCCGCGAGGCAGCCAACGGCAACAGCGGTAGCAGCAGTCACGGCCGCCTCCTGGGTCCTGGGGGGACCTATGGTCGCAAATATTCGCCCGCGGCGGGAGCCGCCGCCAGATCGGCGGGGTCGGTGTTGGCCCCGCAGAGCACCACGGCCACCGTCTCGCCCGGGGCCGGGACGTAGGCGCCCGAGGTCAGCGCGGCCAGCGCGGTGGCCGCGCCGTGCTCCACCACGATGCGGTGGCCGTCCCAGAGCGACTGCCGGGCGGCGACGATCGAGGAGTCGTCCACCAGCACCGAGGACATGCCGGGCTGCTGGGCCGCGTGCAGCGCCAGGGCGGTGACCCGGCGCGCCCCCAGCGAGTCGGCCGCGACCGAGTCCACGGTGACGTCCACCGGACGGCCTGCGGCGATCGCGTCGTGCAGGGCCTGGCAGCCGGCCGGTTCGACGCCGACGGTACGGAGGCCGTGCCGGGCGGCGGCGGTGGCGACCCCGGCGAACAGCCCGCCGCCGCCCACGGCCACCACCAGGGTGTCCAGCTCGGGCAGCCGGCCGCGGATCTCGTCGACCAGGGTCCCGGCCCCGGCTGCCACGTACGGGTCGTCGTAGGCGTGCGAGAGCAGCGCGCCGGAAGCCTCGGCCCAGCGGCGGCACTCCTCGGCCGCGTCGGCGTACTCGCCGGGGACCAGCACCACCTCGGCCCCGTAGCCGAGCAGCCGCCGCACCTTGACCTGCGGGGCGCTCTCCGGCAGGAACACCCGGGCCGGGACCTGCCCCTGCTGCGCGGCCCAGGCGCAGGCCAGACCGGCGTTGCCGCCGGAGGCGATGGTGACGCCGGCGTCCGGCAGGGTGCCGTCCTTGCGGTGGGCGGCGATGAAGTTCCAGGCGCCCCTGGCCTTGAAGCAGCCGGTGTGCTGCAGGTACTCCAGCGCCAGCCAGAGCTGTGCGTCAGCTGTCGGAGCGTCGCCCCTGGCCAGGACCACGGGGCGGAGGGTGCCCGCGATCCGCTCGGTGGCCTGCTCGATGTCGCCGTAGGTCAGTGCAGGGTGCACCCGGGTCTCCCTCGTCTGGTCGCCGCCGTGCGGCCAATCTACGTCAGCCGGCCGGCGTTCAGCGGGGGAGGGAGACGCCGGTGAGGCGTTCGGCCTCGGCCCAGAGCCGGCTGTTGGCGGCCGGGTCCAGCGCCCGGCGGGTGATCCGGGCCGGTGCGGTGGGGCCGACCAGGCCGAAGCGTCCGCCCGGGCCGAAGTAGCTCGCGGCGGTGACGTCGGGGCTGGTGGCGGCGTGGAGCAGCGGCTCGGCGCCCTGCTCCACCTCCTGGGAGGGCAGGAAGTCGAGGCTGTTCAGCAGCGAGCGCTTCGGCTTGTCCCGGCCCAGGTTCGCACCCGCGGTCTGCAGATTGGTGCGGGTGTAGCCGGGGTGCGCGCCGGTGCTGAGCAGGTCCCAGCCGCGCTCGGCGGCGACGGCGGCGAGCTGCTGGGTGAGCATCAGGTCGGCCAGCTTGGACTGGGCGTAGGCGAGGTTCGCGCTGTAGCGGCGGCGCTCCGACTGCAGGTCGTCGAAGTGGATCCGGCCGTAGTTGGCGGTCCCGCTGCTCATCGTGGCCACCCGCGGCGACCTGGCCGCGAGCAGCAGCGGCAGCAGCCGCACGGTCAGCGCGAACGGGCCGAGGAAGTTGCTGCCCAGCTGGAGTTCGAAGCCGTCGGCCGTGGTCATCCGGGTCGGCGGGGCCATCACCCCGGCGTTGTTGAGCAGCAGGTCGAGCGGTGTTCCCCCGGCGATCAGGCCGTCGGCGAACTCCTGGACCGAGGCCAGGTCGGCCAGGTCGATCCGGCGCACCTCGAGCCGGGCGTCCGGGTGCTGGGCCAGGATCTCGGCGCGGGCCTGTTCGCCCTTGGCGACCGTGCGGACGGCCAGCACCACCCGCGCTCCGGCGGCGGCGAGGCGGCGGGCGGCCTCCTTGCCGGTGCCGCTGTTGGCACCGGTGACGACGGCGAACTTTCCGGTCTGGTCGGGGACGGTGTACACGGGGGCTCCTCGGACGGTGGGGCGGGCCATATCGGACCGCTGGTCTGTTGTATTCAAAGTTAGCAGACCGATGGTCCGATAACAACAGACCGAAGGTCTGTAGACTGTCCGCATGACCTCCACGCCCTTCCAGCGCGCCCGTAGCGACGAGCAGCGCGCCGTGCGCCGACAGGCGATCCTGGACACCGCGGCGGCGATGCTGGTCGAGATGCCGGTGGCCCAGGTGAGCCTCAATGAGCTGAGCCGGCGGGTCGGGCTGGCGAAGTCGAATGTGCTGCGCTACTTCGAGTCCCGCGAGGCGGTGCTGCTCGAACTGCTGGACGTCGCCTCGCGGGAGTGGCTGGAGCAGCTGGACCCGGCCTTCGCCGCCGCGGTCGCCGACGCCGGTACGGGCTACCGCGGCGACCGGCTGGTCGCCGCGCTCGCGGCCACGCTGACGGCCCGTCCGGTGCTGTGCGACCTGGTCAGCGCGCAGGCCGCGGTGCTGGAACGCAATGTGTCACCCGCCGTCGCCGCCGAGTACAAGCGCGCGGCGATCGGCAACGCCGAGACCCTGGGCCGGCTGATCGGTTCCTACGTACCGGAGTTGGGCGAGGGCGACGCGATGCGCTTCGCCGCGGTCACCATCATGGTTACCGGCGCGGTGTGGACGCACTCGCACCCGACCCCCGCCATGCTGGCCGTCTACGAGACGGATCCGACGCTGGCGGCCATGCGGCTGGACTTCACCGCCGCGCTGCGGCAGACCCTGGAGGTGCTGCTCTCAGGGCTGCTGGCCCGCGCCGCCGGCCAGCCAGGCGGCGGTCTCGGCCGGGGTGGCGAAGCGGATCACCTGTAGCGGGGCGAAGCGCGGGTCGTGCACGCGTCGGCCGATGTCCGCCCGGCGGGTCGCGTGCTGGGACCAGGCCCAGCGGACCGGGTGGTCCGGGCTGAACCACTCCGTCAGCTTCTCCCGGTTGCCGCCGAAGACCCGCTCCCGCAGCAGGGTGCGGCGCAGCGAGCGCCGCAGCACCCGGGGCAGCACCACGCGCTTGGGGTAGTCCAGCCACAGCACGGTGTCGGCCTGCTCCCAGAGCAGGTCGCGGACCTCCGGGTAGCCGAAGGAGTCGAAGATCCAGGCCGGTCCTGCCGCGATCCGGGCGACCTCGGCCCCGAACTCGGGGTTCACCGCCCAGCCGGGGCCGGTGAAGTGCAGCGCGTCCATCTCGTGGAAGGGCAGCCCGAACCGCTCGCCCAGGGTCCGGGCGAGGGTGGACTTGCCGGCCCCGGTGATACCGGCCACGAGGATCCGCCGCATCCGCGCAGAGTAGCCGCCCGGCCGTCGGCGCGGATCAGCGGGTCAGTGCACGGCGTCGGCCGGGTTGTCCAGCCAGCCGAGGTCGGCGACCTTGATGCCGGCCTGGAACCTGCTGCGCGAGTCCATCCGGGTCATCAGGTCGGACATCATCCGGCGGATCGTCCGCAGCGAGACGCCGAGCCGCTGCGCCGCCCGCTCGTCGGTGAGGCCGTCGGCGAGCAGCCGGAGCAGCTGCCGTTCCTGGTCGGAGAGGCCGCGCGAGTCCCGCTGCGGAGCCTCGCCGAGCGGTTTGGCCTGCTCCCAGACCTGCTCGAACAGGGCCCTGAGCGCGGCGATCACCCCCGGGCTGTGCAGCAGCACGGCGCCCTTGCGCGGGTCCTCCGGATCCAGCGGCACGACCGCGGTGGCGCCGTCCGCGATGATCAGGCGTAACGGCAGTGCCGGGACGGTACGGACGGTGCCGCCCAGCTCGTTCAGCCACTGGGCGTAGCGGACCGTGGCGGGGTCGTTGCGGACGCTGTCCAGGTAGACGGTGCGCATCCGCACCCCGCGCTCCAGGGTCTGCTGGTCCAGCGCCCGGCTGGCCTCCATCACCTGGGCCGGCTGCGGGCCGCCGGGGGCGAAGGAGAGCACCTCGCCGGCCGCGTCGGTGGCCAACTGCTCAAGCCGGTCCCGTACTTCGACGAGGTTGGAGATGACCTCCACCCCGGACTCCGGGCTCTGCCGGCGCAGTGAGGCGTACTCGGCGATCAGGCCGGTCAGGGCGCCTCTGCTGCGTTCCATCTCGCGCTGTCTGCGCAGTGCCTCGGACTCCTGCCGGGCCAACAGCGCGGCCAGGCCGAGTTCCGGATTGACGGCCCGCCAGCGTCCGCCGGCCCCGGGCGGGCGGGCCAGGGCCAGGTCGGCGAGCTGCTCGAGTGCGGTGGTGACCTCGGACTCCTCGCGCTCCAGCCTTTCGGCCAGCTGGGCCGGGTCGTCCTCGGGGTGCAGCAGCAGGATGCGGTAGACGGACTCGGAGAGCGCGTCGAGGCCGAAGGGTTCCGAAGCGCTCACCTGGGGGGTATCCCGTGGCCGGGTCCGCACGCAGGTCTGTGCGCGGGTCTGTGCGTCTGGCCGGGTCTGTTCATCAGGCTCTCCCAGAGACCGTCCGTAGTGGCGGAAGCCGACTGGATTCACCCGCGATGGATGTGCGGGGAGTGACTCGGTGGAGCACAGCGTAGCGGCTGAGGCGCACTATTCGAACACTTTTGGATGAACTTGTGTCATCCGCGTGTGCATCAGTTCGTGAAGCGCGGCCGGGGGTGGCAGCCGTGGCCGGGGCTGGCACCACAGTGCCAGGGCACGGTGGTGCCAGCCGGAGATGCTGACACCGGTTGTCCGCGGACGCCATTCTCATGGTGTCGGCAGGAAGACACCGGGGGCCGCCTCCGGAAGCCCCCGCCGAGGTCGCTGGGAAACCCGCGCAAAAGTCAGGGCCAATCAAGGACTTCCGAGAGGATCGGGCATCGCTATGCGAAAGATCGCCGGTTTTGTGATGGTTGCTGCACTTTCGTCCGCCGCACTGGGTGGCATCACCCTCACCATCGCCGCCGCCCCCTCCGGCCACGCGAGCACCTCCTCCGTCGTCGTCGCCGACGGCAGTGACACCCCTCCGGCCAACCCGGCGCCCACGCCCTCCCCGACCGACACCCACAGCAACCCGAACACCTGGGGCTGGGGCTGACCGTCCCCGCCGCAACGGACATCGCGACCACCGCCGCTGGAGGAGACCGGATGACCACCGCACTTGAGCACGCGTCAGCACGAGGGGACAGACCGGCCGCCGCCACGGTGCCGGCCACCCGCACCATCAGCATTCTGCTCGCCGACGGGCACCACCTCTTCCGCTCGGCCCTCGGGGCCCTGCTGGACCGCGAGGAGGACCTCAGCGTGGTCGCCGAGGCCGCCTGGGGGGACGACGCCCTGCGCGAGGCGCTGCTGCTGAGACCGGACGTAGCGGTCCTCGACCTGGATCTTCCGGGACTGCCGGCCCTGGAGGCCGCCGCCCTGATCCACGATCAGATCCCGGACACCGGCGTGCTGCTGCTCACCGCCTTCGCCCGGCCGGCCGATGTGAAGCGGGCCCTGGCCGACGGCATCGACGGAGTCCTGCTGAAGGACCTGCCGCCGACCCGGCTGCTCAGCGCCATCCGCAGCCTGGCCGCGGGCGACCAGGTGTACGACCCGGCCCTGGTGGTGGACGCGGTGCGAGCCCGCGTGGGTGGTCCCACCCCGCGCGAGCTCACGGTGCTGCGGCAGATCGCCGAAGGCAGCAGTATCGGAGAAGTGGCCAGGGACCTCTCGCTGTCCCAGGGCACCGTCCGCAACTACGTCTCCTCGGTCATCGCCAGGACCGGCGCGCGCAACCGCTGCGACGCGATCCGGATCGCCAGGGAGAGCGGCTGGCTCTGAACCCGAGCTGGGAGCAGGTCAGTTGACCGCCTCCCGGGATTCGGCCACGACGTCCGCGAACCCGCGCCCGACCGCCGCCGGACCGTCCGGACGGCTGCCGATCAGGAACTCCCCGACCGAGGACTCCGAGGTCCAGTCCAGGCCGAGGGCCCGTGCCGCCGCGTCGGTGTCGCCGGAGCCCAGCCCGCACGGACCCAGCCCCATGGCCGTCGCCACCAGGTAGAGCGTCTGGTAGAGCACTCCGACGTGCTTCAGTGTCAGCGCGTAGGCGATCTGGCTGTACTTCCAGGACAGCCTCCCGAACCGGGAGGTCACCGTGATCAGCACCTGCGGTTCCACCGTGCAGTTGGTCGCCCGCCAGGCCGCCGTCAGCAGTTCCCGGAACGCCGCCTCATCAGCCGCGCCACTCCAGTGGCGCGGCTGCAGGCGGTGCGCTGCCGCGTCGTAGCGGTAGACGCCGGGCTCCAGGCCCTCGCAGTCCGCGACCGAGAGGTAGACCTCCAGCTCGCCGGTGGAGCCCCCGGCCGGATAGGGCCGGTCCACGATGTCGTACGCGGTCGGCGACTCCGGGTCGCCCGGGATCACCCGGCGGACCCGGGCCGCGCGGTAGAGCAGCTCGCCGAGCTGATCCACCGTCACCGGCTGGTCGCCGTAGGAACGGACCGAGCGGCGGCCCTCCAGCACCTCGCTGAACGAGGGGTCGCGGTACACCACCTGGGCCCAGTCCGGCACCGGCAGGTCCACGCCGGGGCCGTCCTCGCGCGGGCCCGCCCCCGGCACGGCCGGCAGCTGCGGCTGGTCCGGGTGGGCGAAGATGCCGCCGCTGGGGTAGTCGTGCCGGCCGGCCCGGCTGCGGGAGTGGAACAGCAGGTCGTGGAAGTCCCAGAGCGCGGGATCCGTCGCCTGGTCGGCCCCGGCGGCGGTCTCCAGGAAACCGGTGCCGGCCAGCAGCCCGGCCAGCGCCTCCCCGGCCGCCACCGGAAGCCCGGCCACGGCCGCCGCCTGAGCCACCGTCCGCAGCGAGGTCAGCGCCGCGACGAAGGCCCCGGCCGAGGGCTGATGGAGGGTCACCCGGTAGGAGGCGAGCGGGGATTCGACCACGCAGGCGCCGGTGTTCTGCTCCGGCAGCCGGCGCAGGTAGGCGAACCGGGACAGCACCACCGGCGTGTGCGCCGGGACGTCCGGCGGCGCGTCGGCCGGCAGGGTGGCGGAGCGGGCGATCGGGACCGCGGTGGCCAGCGCGTCCCCGTCCCGGTCGGCGAGCACGGTGGTCACCAGGAACGGGAAGCGCTCCAGCAGCCGGAGCAGCCGGCCTGCGTCCGGGCCTTCGGTGAGCTGGTCGGCGTCGGTGTCCTGCTCGGAGAGCAGGGCGAGCCGGGCCACCGTCGCCGCGCCGAGGGCGTGCACCCGCTGCCGGCCCCAGGGGTGGGTGAGCTCGACGTCGTCACCGTCGGCGGCGACCAGGACGTCGGGGCGGAGCCGGAGCAGGCGGCGCAGCGGGGGGGCGTTCGCGTCGAGGGAGGGGAACAGGTCCTGGGTCACGGTCATGGCGCACCTCTCGGGTCACAGCGGGTGTACGGGTGGTGACGGGCTCAGATGAAGATGGAGATCGGGTTGAGGTCCGCCTCGGGCGTCGGCGCGTCCTGCCAGCCGAGCTTCACCGGGACGTCGTACAGCCGACCGGGGGCGAACCGGGCCCAGAAGTGGCGCATGCCGGGGACGATCACCTTGGCGACGGGCAGGCCCACGTCGGGGCGGGTCTGGTCGAGCACCAGCATTTCCATGCCCTGCTGCTCGACCAGCCGCTGGGCCAGCGCGAGGTCCGCGCCGAGGTCGGCCCCGGCCAGCGAGGGCCAGCGGGACGGGCCGGCGGCGGGGGCGGCGCGATCGGGCAGCAGGTAGGGCTGGTTGGCCACGGTGGCCGTGGTCCACCAGGCCTTCTGCTCGTGGTCGGCGCCGGCGTAGGTGACCTCGCCGTGCGGTCCCTGCCCGGCCACCGGGGCGAGGAACTGGTTCATCTCGGTCAGCGCCCGGGTCAGCGCGATATGCGGGTCCAGGTGGGCGCCGAAGGCGATCAGCACGTCCTCGGCCGGCTTGTCGGTCCGCCGGGAGAACGCTCCGACCACCGGGATACCCAGGTCGGAGGTGAGGTCCAGGGCCCACATCTCCCGGTTCAGCCCGGCGTAGACGCCGCGCATCCGGTCGATGTAGGGGTCGCCGAAGGCGTCGAGGTCCACCGCCGGACGCTGCGCCCGGTTGTACCACCAGAGCGCCACGGCATCGCGCTCCACCAGTTCCAGGAAGCCCTGCAGCGCGGCGTCCTCGAAGGAGGTCCCGGCGGCGGAGCCGTTGGAGTCGCCCATGGCGAAGAAGGGCCCGTTGTGGCGGTAGCCGTAGTAGAGGTTCATGGTCGGCAGCCAGCGGGTCCGCTGCTGGGTCAGCGACCAGGCCGGGGACCACTCGATCCTGGCGTCCTCGCGGAAGCGCTCGGGCACGGTGTTGAACATGGACCTCTTGGCGTTCCAGCGGTCCCGTTCGGCGAACTGGCGTTCGCTGAACAGCAGGCTGGTGGCCGGGTGCACCGCCGCGTCGCCCAACTCGTCGTACGCGGCGGTGCACCGGGCCTCATCGCCCTGGAACACCCCGGAGTAGCGCTCCATGGCCTCACCCATGGCGCTCGCCCTGGCCTGCACATCGGTGCGGCCCTTGCCGCAGCTGACCGAGCGCAGCCCGGTCCGCAGCTGGCGCAGGTCGCCCACCTGGCGGGCCAGGTTCTGCCCGGCGATGTACACGCGCAGGCCGTCCGGGGTGTTCTGGGCCGGGACCAGGGTGGTGACCACCCCGGTCACCGGGCTGAGTTGCGGACGGTAGGTGTCCAGCATGTCCTCGGGGGAGGTGGAGCGGTGGCCGCCGTCGCCGGTGAACACCTTGGCCACGGCCTCGAACCGGACCGGCTCCAGCTGCCGCCGCTCCATCAGGGTGTCGTCACCGCAGGCCGGGCACTGCGGGCGGCGGACCAGCAGATGCCGCTCGGCCTCCAGGCCGACGGTGTCCAGGGTGAACACGGCGGGCGCGGCCGGACGCGCCCCGGCCAGCCACTTGGCCGCCTCGACGGCGGCCAGCTGCACACCGGTGGTGCGGGTCGCGGCGAGGCCGGCCACGGCGGTGGAGAGCGGCTGGTCCTGGCCGAGCCGGTGCTGCAGGTAGCTGAGCGACTGCCGGTTGGCGGAGAGCCGGTGGGACAGGCACTCCCAGCAGCCGGCCTCCGGGGTCGCCGGATCGGGGTCGAAGACCGGGCCGATCCAGAGGATGGAGCCGACCGGGCGGGCGATCAGCCACGGCCGGCCCTCGGCCAGCGCGGCGGTGTTGCGGGCGGCGAGGCCCGGGTGCAGGTAGTCGTCGACCAGGGCGATGGTCAGGTCGGCGGCGGCGGAGGGCTGACGCAGCGTCACCTCGCCCACCCCGGCCGCGCGCAGGGCCTCGGCCAGCGGCTCGGGGTCCACCGCGCCGAAGGTCTCGATCCGGACGGTGGCGGCGGCCAGGGCCGCGAGCGCGGTGTCGCCGTCCAGTCCGGCCATCTCCAGGAAGGCCGCCGCGGCCCGGTCGGATCCCGGGTCGGTCGCGGTCACCCAGCCGCCGCTGACCAGCTGGCCGACCGCGCCGCCCACCCGCTCGGCGGTGACCGTCCCGGCCAGCTCCGCGCCGATCTGCTCGACCGTGCGGGTGCCGTCCAGCAGCGGGGCCAGGGTCTGCGCGAGGCGTCCGGCGACGGCGGAGACCCCTCGCTCGGAGACCAGGTAGACGGCTTCCCCGTCGACCACGAAGGGGGTGAAGTGGCGCTTGAAGCCGACGGTCGGGCTCGGCGGGGTACGGGTCATGGCGGCGGGTCCCCTTTCTGCGGGTTCGGGCACGGGTACGGGTCAGCGGAGCGTGGTGAGCGGGGCGGCGGCGGGGTCGAGCAGGCGCAGCAGCAGCAGGCCGACGGCGGGGGAGCCGTCCAGGACGCTGAGGTTGATCCGGTCGTCGGCGGCCCGGTCCCGGTACCAGCTGCCGCCGGCGCCGCGGCGGGCGAACAGCTCGGCGACCAGCGCCCCCGCCGCCTCGCGGCCGTCGTAGAAGGGTCCGGGCACGAGCGCCGGGCGGCCCTCGGGCACGGTGTGCAGCAGTCCGGCCTCGGCGGCGGACAGCGCCTCCCCAGCCGTGGCGACCAGGGCCCGGCTGCCGAGCGAGGCCACCTGGGCGACGCCGACCGGCGCGGCCAGCAGGCCGAGGTCGCCCGAGTGCACCGCGTCGGTGCCGAGCGAGACCGCGGCCTCCAGGCAGGAGAGCCGGCCGCTGCGGGTGAAGACGTCGAAGCGGTGCTCGCGCAGCAGGCCGCGGAGCACGTCGGGCGCGGCCACCAGTTCGGGGGCCTGGGCCAGGGTGCGGGCCAGCGCGGCGGCGACACTGTCGACGCCGGTCGGGACCAGGTCGAGGAAGCGCTGCGCCCCGATGAACTTGGCCTCGCTGTCCGTGAGTTGCTCGACCGCCAGGGCGGCGAGGGTGCGTACCGCGGTGTCCAGCTCGGGAGTCGGGACCGGGGTGGCCCGGCGCAGCCGCAGCAGGTTGAGCAGCAGTCCTGATGTGCCGAGCGGGGCGTCCTGGAAGGGGGCCGGGCGCTTGCCGCCGCCGGTCGTCCGGGTCAGCGCCAGGGCTCCCGGGACCAGGGCCTGAGCCAGGGTCAGAAATTCTGGCTCGGCCAGCAGTTGGCCACCACGGGCCAGGGCGTGGATCAGCGCGCCGGGGCCGGCCAGGCCGCCGGGGACCGGTGCGCCGAGGGCGAGCCGGCCGTCCGTGGCGAAGGCGAAGGCATGCGGGCTGCCGGGGTCGACCATGGCCCCGGCCGCGGCCAGGGTGTCGTGGGCGGCCTGCCGGAAGCGCGGTTCGCCGGTGGCGGTCCACAGCTCGGCCAGGAACAGCGCCACCCCGACCCCGCTGGAGACCAGGTCCACCCCGCCGAGCACCTCGACCTGGCGCAGCCCGGTGAGCGGGTACCAGCTGAGGCCGATCCAGCCGCTGCCGCCGCTGGTGCGGTGCCGGTCGACCAGGATCCGGTCGCCGATCCGTACCGCCTGCTCCAGCAGTTCGCCGGGGCTCAGCACGGCGGCGGTACCGGCGGCCGTTCCGGCGGCCGTCACGGTGCCGGACGGGACCGGGGGCTGCTCCGAGCCGCCGAGCGCCGCGTCCACGCAACCGGTGAGCACGGCGGTGTGGGCGTCCAGGTCGAAGTCCTCCAACTCGTCGACCCGGCCCATCAGTCGGCGCCAGGCGGTGTTCTGGAAGTGGCCCGGGATCTCCGTGCCGTCCACGGTGAACACGGACGAGGAGGTGGTCAGCGAGCGGAAGAAGGGGATGTCCAGGTCGCGGAAGGAGTCCAGCTCGCTGAGGACCACCTCCAGCAGGTCGTCCCGCTCCGGGTCGCCGGCCCGGGCGGCCACCGCGCCGCGCAGCGCCCCGGCGATCACGGTCTCCCTGGTGGCGCCGTCGGTCAGCGCCAGCGGGCTGGTGGAGGCGTTGAGGATCTTGTAGCCGTCCCAGGTGTGGCGCCAGATGTAGCGCACCCAGATGCCCCGGAACCCGGCCAACGGGCCGTCCTCGGCCGCGAGTTCGCTGCGCAGCGAACGCAGCGAGCGATGCATCTCCCGGTAGCCGGCCACCACCTCATCGGTGTACTGCCAGGGGTCGGCGGTCTCCGTGCCGTGCACCGGCCGGTACGGGGGCAGCGGCAGCGTGGGCGCGCCGGGGTCGCCGTCGTAGCCGCCGGCCCGGGTCAGGCAGCCGATGTCCAGCGCGGGCTGGTCCTTGGCCGCGACCCAGGGCTGCGCGGCCATCGCGGTGCGCACCACCGTGGTCTCCAGCAGGTCCAGCAGGCCGCGCTGCCCGGCCGGGAGCGCGGGCGGGGTCTGCACCCTGGGGTAGAGCAGGCACTCCAGGTCGGTGATCACCGGGTGCTCCCCGCAGGCGAGCAGGTTGTCGGCCCACAGGTCGCGGCCCTCCAGCAGCTGCACCAGCCGGATGGTCATGCCCAGCCGGCGGTAGAAGCGGGCGAACCCGGCCCGGTCGGCGCAGGGCGAGGCGGGAACCAGCTCCTCCCAGCCGTACTCGCTGCCGGTGCCGGCGGCCAGCGAGCCGCCGAGTCCGTCGTCGCCGTGGTCGCTGCGCGGCAGGATGGTGCGGACCGGCAGGTCGAGCGGCAGGTCACTGGTGTTGAGGTGGTTCACGAACTCCATGTACGCGGTGCCGTGCCGCATGTCCTTGGGCTTGTAGACGGCGCCCTGGCCGTTCTCGAAGTGCAGCAGGGCGACCGAGTGGCCGCCGGCGTGGCGGTCGCCCGCGTCGCCGCGGACGTGGTCCAGCGCGCCGGGGTCGGCGCCGTCCCAGAGCTCGGCGCGCAGCAGTTCGCGGTCGGCGGCGAGCCGGGCGAAGAGCTCGACATAAACGAACTGCCAGTTCCGGCAGACCACGCCGACCAGGTAGGCGAGTCCGGGCAGCCGCTCCAGCCGGGCCAGCCAGCCCTGCTGAGAGGCGTCCAGGCCGTCGCTGCTGTCCCAGTCGATCGCCCCGGTGCGGCCGGTGGCGGCCTGCAGCTCGTAGCAGAACGACAGCCGGCAGGCCTCGCCGAGCCGGGCCACCAGGGTGCCGGTGAGGTCCTCCCTGGCCCGGTCGCTGACCTGGACCCCGAGCACCTGGCCGGCCTGCGACGGGAGCAGTACCCCGGCGGCGTTGCGGAAGGAGGCGTTGAGCGCGCCGGCGGCCGTGGTCGCCGGGCTCGGCTCGGCCGGCTGGGCGCGGAGGAAGGAGGCCAGCGCCTGGGCCCAGTCCGGCAGCCGGTCCCGGTCACGCAGGGCCACCTTGCGCAGTCCGTCGCCGAGCGGCCGTCCGGTGGCGGCGAGGTGTTCCAGCAGCACACCCGCGCTGGCCGGGTCGCCGGCCGCCCGGGTCAGCCAGGTCTGCAGCACCGCGTTCAACTCGCCACGGGCGGAGGCGGGTTCTGAGGAGAAGTAGGAACCGGGGGAGCCTGCCGCCACCCGGTCGGGGAAGGAGGCCGCGGCGGCGAGCACCGCGCGCAGCCGCTCGTCGCCCCGGTAGAGGTCGGGCAGCAGCGCCTCGTCGGCGGGCCGGTCGCCCACGGCGGGCGTCCAAGCCTCTAGGTCAAGCGTCATCTCACAGCTCCTGGGGTCGGACGAGGCGGGTGAACAGGGGGTCGGTGTCGAGCAGTCCTTCGTAGGTGCCCTCGGCGGCCACCCGGCCGCCGTCCAGGACGTAGATGCGGTCGGCGCGGCGGATGGTGCTGAGCCGGTGGGCGACCACCAGCCGGGTGCGGTCCAGTGCGGCGATGCCGTCGGCGACATGGCGCTGGGTGGCGTTGTCCAGGGCCGAGGTGGCCTCGTCCAGCAGCAGCACGGCCGGGCGCCGGACCAGGGCCCGGGCCAGCAGGATCCGCTGCACCTGGCCGCCGGAGAAGCCCTGGGCGTCCTCGCCGACCCGGGTGCCGAGGCCGAGCGGCAGCTGCCGCAACTCCTCGGCGATGCCCGCGAGTTCGGCGGCCTCCCAGACGTCCTGCTCGGTCACCTCGGGATCGGTGCCGGCCAGGTTCTCCAGCAGGCTGCCGCGCAGCAGCCGCCCGTTCTGCAGCACCGTGCCGAGTTGGCGGCGGACCATCCGCACATCCAGTCCGGCCAGGTCCTGGCCGTCGTAGCGGACGCTGCCGCTCTGCGGGTGCTCGAACCCGAGCAGGATCCGGACCAGGGTGGACTTCCCCGCCCCGGACGGGCCGACCACGGCCACCAGCTCGCCGGGCTCCGCGTGCAGCGAGACCGCGTCCAGCGCGGCGGCGGCGGCGCCCGGGTAGCGGAAGGAGACCGCGTCCAGGGCCACCGCGCCGCGCAGGGTGCCGGGGTCCTGCAGCCCGCGTCCGGCGGTAGTGTCGGCGGCCTCGGCCGGTTCGGCCAGGATCGGACGCAGCCGGTCCAGCACCGGGGCGATGCCGTAGGCGGTGGCGGCGGCATGGGTGACCTGGCCGAGCGCCAGCGCGACCTGGCCGGCCGCGATCCCGGCCGCCATCAGCTGACCTGTTCCGGTGCCGCCGCTGCCCTCCAGGGCGACCCCGGCCAGCAGCAGCGCCAGCAGGATCGGCTGCAGCGCGGTGGTCAGTGCGGTGGAGGCCGCGTCGGCCCGCATCGCGGCGGTGTCGGCGCGCTTCTGCGCGGCGAAGGGGACGGCCCAGCGGGCGAACGCCTGGATCTCCCGTCCGGCGGTCTGCAGCTTGTCGATGCCCAGCATCAGGCCGTAGAGGGTGCCGTGCAGCCGCCCGTGCAGGGCGTAGACCTGGGACTCGTGCTGCTGCCGGCGTCGGCCGAGCAGCGCCAGCAGCGCGGTGACCAGCAGCGCGGCGGCGAGCAGCAGCGCGCCGAGGCGCAGGTCCACCGCGAGCAGCACCAGCAGCCCGGAGAGCGAGAAGAAGGCGCCGAGCACCGCGCCCACCAGCACCTCGGACAGCGCCTGCCGGGCCTCGGCGATGGCGTTGGCGCGGTGCACCAGGTCGCCGGTGCTGAAGTCGCGGAAGAACCGGGCGTCGTGGGAGAGCAGCCGGTCCCAGACGGCCGGCTCCAGCGCCGCCTGGACCCGGCCGGTGAGCCGGACCGCGGCGGTGTTGCGGACCAGCAGCAGCAGTCCGGCGGACACCGACACGGCGGCCAGCAGCACCGCCAGCCAGCGCAGCGGGTGGTGCCCGGCGGCGACCAGACGGGGCATCAGCAGCCCGGTGCTGAGCGGCACGGCCAGGCCGAGCACCGCCGAGAGCAGCCCGGCCGAGCCCAGCACCAGCAGCTCGCGGCGGGCGCCGGGGGCGCCGAGCGCGAAGCGCAGCAGCGAGGCCGGGGTGGGGACGCCGGCGGGGAGCGGGCGGTAGAGCAGGTAGGCGCGGCGGGAGAGGACGGGGACGCCCCTGCCGCTCCGGCGCCGGCGGCCGGGCAGTAGTGCGACCGGGTGGTCGCCGTCGGCGGTGAAGCCGATCATCGGGCCGGTGGTTCCGGCGGTGTCGCCGTGCCCGCTGCCGTCGTCCGGCAGGGTGATCTGCCGCCAGCGCACCCCCAGTTGGCGCAGGGCCGCGGTGAGCGGATCACGCGCGTTGCGGACCGGGTTCGGCAGCTCGGCCGGGGCGTCCTTGCCCAGCGCGGGCGCCAGGGCCCGGAGTACGGCGAGTACCGGGTCGTCGGTCACGGCGCCGGTGGGCGCGCCGCCCAGCTGCAGTGCGGCCAGGGAGCCGTCCAGCGCCGAACGGTTGGCCGCGGCGGTGTCCGCGAGGTAGGCGGTGACCGTCATGACTCCTCCTCGGTCTCGTCCAGCTCGGTCTCGTCCAGCTCGGTCTCTTCCAGCAGGGCCCGGTAGGGGCCTTCGACCAGGGCGAGTTCGGCCGGGCTGCCCTGCTGCACGATCCGTCCGCCGGCCAGCACCACCACCCGGTCCGCGGCCCGCACCGTGCTCAGCCGGTGCGCCAGCACCAGGCAACTGCTGCCGCGCTTGCGGAGATTGGCATTGACCAGGGCCTCGGTCCTGGCGTCCAGCGCGGAGGTGGCCTCGTCCAGGACCAGCAGGGCCGGCTCCAGGGCCAGCGCCCTGGCCAGTTCCAGCCGCTGCCGTTCGCCGCCGGAGAGGTTGCGGGCGCCCTCCTCGATCGCTCCGGCGTCCAGGCCGCCGCGCTGCCGCACCAGGGCGGCGCACTCGGCGTCGGCCAGGGCCCGGTGCACGGCGGGCAGGTCGGCGGCCGGGTTCCAGAGCGTCAGGTTGTCCCGGAAGGTGCCCTCGAACAGCCGCAACTGCTGTTCCACATAGGCGATCTGAGAGGTGACCACGGCGCGTGGCACCTCCTCGCGGGGGCGTCCGTCCAGCAGGACGTCGCCGGACCAGGGGCGCAGCACTCCGGCGGCGAGCCGGGCCAGCGTGGACTTTCCGCTGCCGCTGCCGCCGACCACCGCGACCCACTCGCCCGGACGCACCGTCAGCGAGATGCCGGACAGGGTCGGCGGGCGGTTGGGGTCGTAGCCGAAGGAGATGTCTCGCAGTTCCAGACCACCGCGCAACGGGGTGGCGTCGTCGGGAACAGCGAGAAGCGGGGTGAGGTAGGGGTCGGGCTCGGAGTGCTCGACGTCCTCCAGCAGGGCGGTCTGGGCCCGGGCCACGGTCAGTTCCGAGCCGGTGCCCACCAGTTGGGTGACCGGCAGCAGGAAGCCGTTCAGCAGCAGCAGGAAGGCCAGCAGGGTGCCGACCGGCAGCGAGCCGCTGATCAGCAGAGAGGTGCCGCCGACCACCACGGCCGCGCTGGCCGCGGTGTTGAGCACGGTGGGCAGTGACAGCGGGGTGAGCACGGTGGCGGCCATGGTCTGGGCGGTGTCCATGGCCCGGGCCTGCCAGCCGGACCAGGAGCGGAAGAAGGAGTCCTCGGCGCCCTCCGCCTTGATCGTCTCAATGGCGGAGACTCCGGCGAAGGCCACCCCGTCCCGCTTGTACTGCTCCGAGTGCAGCCGGTGCAGCATGCCGCCGCGGCGCTTGGTCGCCAGCCGCAGCGCGAGCACGTCCAGCACGGCGACGGTGACCGGGATCGAGGAGAGCGCGGGGGAGAGCCAGACCAGCGCGGCCAGGTTCACCGCGGCCGAGGCGGCAGCGGCGGCGGCGCCGGCCGCGCGGTAGGAGAGCAGCGCGGCCAGCCCGTCGTTCATCTGGACCCGGGTGACCAGGCCGCCGAGCTGTCTGCGGTGGAAGAAGGACCCCGGCAGCCGCAGCATCCGCCACAGGAACACCGCCGAGGAGCGGGCCGACATGGACTCCAGCACCCGGTTGACCACCGACTGCTGCAGCCAGGTGCCCAGCAGCACGGTCAGCGCCGCACCGGCCGTGGCCAGCACCAGCGGCAGCGCCCAGGAGGTCGCCCCGCCCACGGTGACCGAGGTCAGGAAGGCACGGAGCAGGAACGAGGCGGTGACGGCCGGCAGGGTCAGCACCACCGAGGCCAGCACCCCGAGCAGCAGCGCGGGCAGGTAGGGGCGGATCCGGGCGCCCAGCGAGCGCAGGAACGGCAGCCGCACCCCGCCCGGTTCGAAGTCGGGGCCCGGCTCGAAGCCGACGGCGATACCGGCGAAGGACTCCCAGAAGGTCGCCGGAGTGGCGCTGTAGGAGCCGAGCGAGGGGTCGTTGACGTGCACCCGGCCGCGCTTGATCCCCTCGTAGACGGCGAAGTGCGGCCCGGAGAGCAGCACCATCGACGGCACCGGCACCGCGTCCAGGCCCAGCAGCGGGCCGGTGCCGCGGACCACTCGGCGGCCCTTGGCGGTCAGCCCGTAGCGTCCGGCCGCCCGCACCACCGAGGCGGCGCTGACACCGTCCCGGGAGACTCCGCAGGCGCGGGAGGCCTCGTGCAGGGTGGTCCGCCGGCCGAAGGCGCCGAGGACCACGGCGAGGCAGGCCGCGCCGCAGTCCTGCTCCTCCATCTGCGGGACGATCGGGGTGCGGAGATAACGGCGGGCGCGTGCGGGTTTCGTCGGTGGTGGGGGAGCGGCGGCCGGTTCGGCCTCCGGGGTACGGGGACGGGTGTCCAGGCTCATCGGCCGGCCCCCGTCGAACCGAACAGCACCTGGTAGGGATGCCGGGTGCCGAGGTCGATCGAGGCGCTGACCAGCACCGGAGTCGCATCGGTCCGGTCCGGGTCGGCGGCGCCCGGCGGCAGGTCGAGCACGGCGTGGACGGTCCAGACCGGGGTGTCACCGGTCGGCAGACCGGGCACGGTCTGCGTGCCGTCGAGGGCGTCGGCGCGGGTGGGGTAGGCGTCCACGGAGGTAATCCGCAGCTGTGCCATCCCACCTCGCACCGGCACCAGACCAAGCTGACCAGGCGTCAGTTGTGCTGCCTGGGTCGGCGAGGTGACGAAAAGTCGAAGGGTGGCCGGTCCCGCGCCCTGGTCCATGGCGACCACGCCGGGCAGGGTCAGGGTGTGCGGTAGTGCGCCGAGCACACCCCAGGCGGTGCCCGCGGCGACGGCGAGCAGCAGGGCGATCGAGCCCAGCCAGAGCCGGGCGCCGATCAGCCGGACCGGCCGGTCGAGGCCGGGCTCCACGGCGCCGGGGGCGGCGGCAGGGGTGGGTGCGGGAGTCGGCGCGGCGGTCCGCTCGGGTTCCACGGTGGTGGTCATGCGGCTCGCACCCCCGCTCCGGCCAGGGCGCGCGGCGGGCTGAGGATCGGGAGTTCACGCAGCCCGCCGAAGACGAACTGCTCGCTCCAGGGCGCGGTCGCCTCGGTGAGCGGGGTGCTGAGCTCGCGCTCGGCGCCCGCGGCGGCGAGGGTGCGCAGCACGGTCCCGCCGACCATCAGCGACAGCGGTGCGCCCAGGCAGTGGTGCGGCCCGTGGCCGAAGGCCAGATGACGTCGTTCGGCACGGGCCGAGTCGAAGCGGTCGGGGTCGGGGAAGCGGCGCGGATCGCGGTTGGCCGCCGCGTACAGCAGCAGCGCCACCGAGCCGGCCGGCAGGACGGTGCCGCCGACCGGGACGTCCCGGGTGACGGCGCGGGCGCTGGCCCGGACCGGGCTGCCGAGCCGCTGGCTCTCGTCGAACACGGCCTCCGCCGACTCCGGGTCGAGACGGCACAGTTCCAGCAGTTCGGGCCGCTGGAGCAGCTGCCACACGGCGACCGCGAGCCCCGAGGTGAGGGTCTCCAGGCCGTTGGCGAAGAGCATCACCACAAAGGCGAGCAGGTCCTCGGAGTCGATCCTGCCCTCGGCGCGGGCCACGGTGAGCCGGCTGATCAGGTCGTCGCCGGGCCGGGCGGCGCGCTGGGCGCACAACTCCTCGACATAGTCCCGGAACTCGGCGAACTCCGCGTCCAGCGCGGCGGTCGCCGCCTCGTCCGCGAAGGGGTCGAGCAGCGAGCGGGCCACCAGGCCGGCCCAGCCGGTCACCCGGCCGCGGTCCTGCTCGGGCACGTCGAGGATCGCGCAGGAGACGGCCACGGGCAGCGGGACGGCGAGGTCGGCGACCAGGTCGAAGGAACCGGAGGCCAGCAGCGGAGTAAGCAACTGCTGGGTGGTGTCCGTGATCTGACGCTTGATCACGTCAAGGCGGCGGGCACTGAAGGCGGCGGTCGCCAGGCGCTTCAGGCGGGAGTGGTCACTGCCGTCGCGCAGCGGGAGCATTCTGGCCACCACACTGCCGAGCGCCGAGGAGCCGGAGCGGGCGAGGCCGACCGCCGAGGGGTCCACCATCGTGCCGGGGTGCATCAGCACGGTGACGATCTCCTCGTAGCCGGAGACCACATGGACCCGGCCCAGGTCGAGCACGGGCGCCGAGTCCAGCAGCTTGCGGTAGAGCCCGGGTGGGTCGTGACGCGCGGCCGGGCTCTGGATGAACCGCGCGAGCTCGTGCCGGAGGCTGTCCATTCCCGGCTCTCCTTGTCCTCTGGAAGCGGGTGCTGTCAGGAGGAGTGGCGGGGGTGCCGCGGCGAGAACGGTGTGGCGTCCTCGACCGCGGCACTGCCCCACTACTTCTTCAGGTGCTGGTGCTGGTGGTGCTGGTGGCTCAGTTGGAGAGCGAGCTGAAGGACGAGACCGGGCAGGCGGCGCTGGCGAGCGAGCTGACGCTCAGGCCACCGGAGACGGAGTCCAGCTCCTCGACCTCGATGTCGAACTGCTCGGTCTCCTCGACGGCGGCGGTCTCGACGATGTTCTCGTTGTCAGCCATGGCTGTATTCCCTTCGCTTTTTCCCCGGACCGTTTCCGGCGATGAGATAAATATGCACCGGCACCCCATGTGAGCAGCAGTGGGAGACGTCAGATAAACAGCCTGAAAAATGTCACCAGGTGTATCCATGACATTTTGCATATGCTTGCCGCACCGCTCCGGAATGCTGCATTCTGCTCTTATGGATAAACTCTTCACGCATGGAAAAGACCATGGGGAGCCCGCCGTGGAGGTGCAGGAACTGCACCAGTCCTACGGCGACTACACGGCGGTGCGCGGGGTCAGCTTCACGGTCGCCCGCGGTGAGCTGTTCGCCCTGCTCGGCACCAACGGGGCCGGCAAGACCACCACCCTGGAGGTGGTCGAGGGCTACCGCGCGCCGACCTCCGGCCAGGTGCGGGTGCTCGGCCTCGACCCCTACCGGGACGGTCCCGCGGTCCGCCGCAGGATCGGGGTGATGCTCCAGGAGGGCGGATTCTTCAACGAACTGACGGTCCGTGAGACCGTGGACTCCTGGCGCGGCTTCATCACCGGCGCCCGCCGGACCGCCGAGGTGCTGGAGCAGGTGGACCTGGCCGGCCGGGCCGGGACCAGGGTCGGCCAGCTCTCCGGCGGCGAGCGCCGCCGGCTCGACCTGGCGCTGGCCGTCCTCAACGGCCCGGAACTGCTGTTCCTGGACGAGCCCACCACCGGGATGGACCCGGAGGCCCGGCGCAACACCTGGCGGCTGGTCAAGGAGCTGCGGGCGGCCGGCACCACGGTCGTGCTGACCACCCACTACCTGGAGGAGGCCCAGCAACTCGCGGACCGGGTCGCCATCATGACCGAAGGTCGGATCGCCGCCACCGGCACCGTCGCCGAGGTGCTCTCCGGCCGGGGGAGCCGGATCAGCTTCCCGGTCCCGCACCGGCTGCACCCCGCCGACCTGCCCGAACTCCCGGACGGACGACCGGTGTTCGACGGCGCCCCGGGCCATCAGACGGCCGCCTACGCGGTCGAGCGGACCGCCCCTGCGCTCGCCGCGCTGCACCGCTGGGCCGCCGACCTCGGCGTCGAACTCGACGGCATCGAGGTGCGCAGCGCGTCCCTCGAGGACGTCTTCCTGGAACTGGCCCACGAGAAGGCGAGCCACCGATGAACTGGACGCACTACACCCGGGGCCAGTTCCTGCTCTCCTGGCGGGTGTTCTGGCGCAACCGCCGGTCCACCTTCGTCGGCTTCCTGCTGCCGGTGCTGCTGAACCTGGTGGTCGCCGCGCCGCTGCGGGACAAGCAGATCGGCGGGGTGGACGCGGCCGGCTACACCACCGTGGGCTTCATCGGCCTGGCCATGGTCACCTCCTTCGTCAACCTGCTCAACGCGGTCGTCGCCCGCCGCGACGAGCTGGTGCTGAAGCGGCTGCGCGGCACCGAGGTCCCGCCGAGCGCCATCTTCGCCGGGCAGCTGGCCGTGGGCGGCGTGGTGCTGCTGCTCCAGGTGCTGGTGCTGGGGGCGGTCTCGGTCGGCTGGTTCGGCGCGCCGCTGCCGGCCGACCCGCTGCTGCTGCTGCTCGCGCTGACCGGCGGCTACCTGGTCTTCGCCGGGCTCGCCTTCGCGCTGGCCGGGTTCACCCCCAGCGCCGAGACATCACCGCTGGTGGCGACCCCGGTCCTGCTGCTCTGCATGTTCGGCGCCGGGGTGTTCACCCCGTTGCAGTCACTGCCGTCCTGGCTGCGCGCCCCCGCCCACAGCCTGCCGCTGGCCCCGGTGATCCAGACCCTGCGCACGGCCTGGTTCGGCCGCGACTTCGGCCATGAGACCTGGGGCGGCGCCCCGCTGGCCCGGCTCGACCTGCTGCACGGCTGGCAGTCGGTCGCCCCCGGCCTGCTGATCGTCGCGGCCTGGGCCGCCGCCGCGGTGATGCTGACCCGCCGCTTCTTCCGCTGGGAACCGCGGCGTGGCTGACCGGGCCGCGGCTGACCGGCGGTCGCTTTCCGGAGTGCCGCCCACCGGCCCGTCGCTGACCGGCCCGGTCCGGGGCGGGGTGGCAGACTGGCAGGGTCCTCACCGACCAGAGAGAGGCCCCTGCCATGACCACCGATCGACCGGTCCTCCAGCCGAGCCCCAGCCACCCCATCACCGTCGAGCCCAACGCCGCCCGGGTGCGGGTCACCGTGGCCGGCCAGGTGGTCGCCGACACCCGGCGGGCGCTGACCCTGCGCGAGGGGCACTACCCGGCGGTGCAGTACGTGCCGCTCGCGGACGTGGACCGCTCGCTGCTGGTCCGCAGCGGGACGACCAGCTACTGCCCGTTCAAGGGCGAGGCCAACTACTACAGCGTCCCGGCCGGCGGTGAGCGCTCGGTGGACGCGGTGTGGGTGTACGAGTCCCCGTACCCGGCCGTCGCCGAGATCAAGGACCATGTCGCCTTCTACCCCGACCGGGTGGACGCGATCGAGCAGCTGCCGGGCGCCGGTGAGGGCGGTTCCGGCTCCGGAGCCGGGGCAGGTGGTCCGGTATGAGCAAATACGTGCTGACCATCCCGGGCACCTTCCTGCGCCCGCTGCAGCCGGACGCCAAGGGCAGGCTGCTGACCGCGCTGCAGGGCGTCGACCCCGACCAGGTGGGCTCGGTGCCCGACGACCTCGACCTGCTCACCCTGGACCAGGACGGGGCCAGGTTCGTGCTCCGGCTGGAGGTCCAGGCCCAGGACCGCGGCGCGGCCGAGGGCGAGGCGCTCGCCGTCGCCCGCCGTGCGCTCGCCTCGGCCGGCTACGACCAGGACACCGCGCCCACCGGCGCTCCGTCGGTCACCGCGATCGACGTCGGTTAGGCCCGGGGCGGCCGGTCAGGCGCGGAGCAGCCGGTCAGGCCTGGAGCACCGGAAGGCGCCCGCCGCCCTCGGCGCCCGCCGCGGCGGTGCGACGGGCGGCGGCGACGGCCGCGTGCGCCTGGGCGGTGGCCTCGGCCAGGGAGCCGGTCAGCTGGACCGGCTCGCCCAGGTGCACATGCAGCCGGGGCCGCCGCAGCGGGGCGGTGAACAGCCCGGCGAGCTGCTTGGCCCGGCTGCCCGAGGTGATCCGGCGGGCCCCGGCCTGTCCCAGCGGGACCACCGGGGCACCGGTGGCCAGCGCGAGCCGGGCCACCCCGGACCGGAACTTCTCCGGGTCGCGGTCGCCCGAGTCGAGCCGCTTCGGCAGCCGTCCCTCCGGGTAGATCACCACGATGCGCCCGGCCGCGATCGCCTCGGCGGCCCGGTCCAGCGCCTCGGCCGCCCTGCGGTCGCCGCGGTGCACCGGGATGTGGCCCTCGGCGCGCAGCCGTCCGCCCAGCAGCGGGATCCGCCAGAGGCCGGCCGCGGCCAGCACCACCGGACGGCGGACGCCCCGGCGGGCCAGGGCGGCCAGCACCACACCGGGGTCGATCAGGGAGCTGTGGTTGGCCGCGACGATGCTGCCGGGCGCGGGGCCGGTGCTGCCGTCGGCGGTGACGTCCAGACGGCCCAGGGCGGGCAGGACGCGGCGGGCTATGTCGCTGAGCATGCGCCCATCCTGGCGGGCCCGGGCGGCCCGCCGCATGAGTACGGCTACTCGGGTAGCTCGACGGACGTGGAGGCCGGTGCGGCGGCCGGTGCGGAAGCGGCGGCGGGCCTGCGGGGCGGCGCCGGCTCGGCGGTCCAGTCGGCCAGCAGCCGCAGGGCCTGCTGCGAGGGCGAGCCCGGCTCGACGGTGTAGAGGCCGAGGGTCAGGTCGGGGTCGCCGGTGGGGTTGAAGACCTCGTACTCCAGGGTGAGGTCGCCGGCCACCGGATGGTGGTAGCTCTTGCTGCCGTGGCTCCGCCTGAGCACGTCGTGATCCGCCCACCATCGGCGGAAGTCCCGGTCGCGGACCGACAGTTCGCCGACCAGCTCGGCCAGCCGCGGGTCGTCCTGGTGCCGTCCGGCGTAGAGGTGGAGACCGGCCACGCTGCCGCGGGCCGCGGACTCCCAGTCGGTGTAGAGCTCGCGGGCGGACTCGTCCAGGAACAGGTAGCGGGTCATATTGCGCTCGTGCCGGGGCAGCGCGTCGAAGTCGGTGTAGAACACCCGGGCCAGCCGGTTGCACGCCAGCACGTCGTTGCGGTGCCCGATCAGTATCGCGGGGGACTCGGTCCACTGCTCCACCACCCGGAGCAGCCCGGTCCTGACCCGCTGCGGCGGGGCCGGACGCCGCCGGGCCCGGGTCGGCCGGGCCAGGGTGAACAGGTGGTCGCGCTCGACGGCATTGAGCCGCAGGGCCCGGGCGACCGCGTCCAGGACCGCCTCGGAGACATTGAGGTTGCGCCCGCGCTCCAGCCGGACGTAGTAGTCCACGCTCACCCCGGCGAGCATGGCGACCTCCTCCCGCCGCAGGCCGGGCACCCGGCGGGCACCGGTCTGCGGCAGACCGGCCTCGGCCGGGGTGATCCTGGCCCGGCGGGAGCGCAGGTAGTCCCGCAACTCGTTGCTGTCCTCGGCTGCGCCGGTGGCGCCGGTGGAACGCTGGTCCATGCCCTCCACCATAGGTCGGGCCCGGCCCCGGGACAGTGCCGCAGAGGGGTTCTGCCGGACCCCCGGTCCGGGCGTCACTGGTGCCGGGCTCCGCGCCGGTGTTCCGTGGAGACAGAACCGCGAGACAGAACCGCACAGCACCGCACCGCACAGACGGGACAGCACCATGACCGGATCCGCACCCCTCAGCACCCCCTTCGACGCCGCCTCCACCGCCGCCGAGGTCGCGGCCGGCCTCGACCTCACCGGCCGCCGGGCCGTCGTCACCGGCGCCAGTTCCGGCATCGGCATCGAGACCGCCCGGGCCCTCGCCGCCGCCGGCGCGGAGGTGACCCTCGCCGTCCGCGACACCGAGGCCGGGCAGCGGGTCGCCAAGGAGATCACCGGGACCCACCCCGGGGCCCGGCTGCGGGTCGCCCCGCTGGACCTCTCCGACCTGGCCTCGGTCGCCTCGTTCGGCGCCGGCTGGGAGGGGCCGCTGCATCTGCTGGTCAACAACGCGGGGGTGATGGCCACGCCCGAGCTGCGCACCCCGCAGGGCTGGGAGCTGCAGTTCGCCACCAACCACCTGGGCCACTTCGCGCTGACCACCGCACTGCACCCCGCGCTCGCGGCGGCCGGCGGCGCGCGGGTGGCCGCGGTCAGCTCGGTCGCACACCTGGACGCCCCGGTCGACTTCGACGACCTGCACTTCCAGCGGCGTCCCTACGACCCCGCGGTGGCCTACGGGCAGTCCAAGACGGCTGTGGTGCTGTTCGCGGTCGAGGCCGCCCGGCGCTGGGCCGACGACGGCATCACCGTCAACGCGCTGCACCCCGGCGCGATCCTGACCAACCTCACCCGGCACTACGACAGCGCCGAGCTCGCCGCCGCGATCGCCACCCGCGGTTACACCTTCAAGACGCCCGAGCAGGGCGCGGCCACCTCGGTCCTGGTCGCCGCGTCGCCGCTGCTGGACGGTGTCACCGGCCGCTACTTCGAGGACTGCGCCGAGGCCCGCCGCCACACCCCGGGCATCCGCAACGGGGTTGCCGACCATGCCCTCGACCCGGCCGCGGCCAGCCGCCTCTGGCAGGTCGGCCTGGATCTGCTCGGCTGAGAGTGTCCGGCACATGCTGGGTCGGCGGCGATGCCCGCAGCCTTGGCGAATGTCGCTGGAGACCCTTGCGGGCCATGGTCCGCCAGTGCTGCGAAGCGGTTCGGATCGGTTATGAGCGGTCAGAATCGGTTGCGAACAAGGGAGTTGGGCAACAAGCAGGCCGCGGCGGCGACAGCATCCGATCCTGGTCTGCCAGCCGGAGCATGTCAACCACTGGTTGAGGGAATTTCGCTCTTTCGTACGAATAGTTGCGGAGAAGTGGATAGTTGATTCTTCTACTGTGGTGAAGGCCGTCAACTGCGGGTTGAGAACCACCGGCCCGCTGGCGGTCCTGCGGCGTCGGCCTCTAAGGTGCGTGCAGGGATCATTCGCTTGATGGGGGCCGTGTATGACACCGGGTCAGAATTCCCAGCCCGACCTGGGCGATCGGCCCCCAGGCCCGGGGTCGGAGTTCGCCGATCGCCTCAACTGGCTCTTCGGGACCATCCACCCGCTGTCCGGCCCGTACAGCAACGCCCATGTGGTCCGCGTGATCAAGGGCAATCCGGAGAAGTACGGCAGTGTGTCGCTCACCGAGCAGTACCTCTCCCAGCTGCGCAAGGGGCAGCGCACCGCGCCCAGCGACGAGACCAAGCGGGCGGTCGCCCTGTTCTTCGGGGTCCCGGTCGGCTGGCTGCTGGGTGAGCTGGACCCGGCCGCGGCGCGGCAGGTGGAGAACGAGGTCCAGCTGCTGGCCCTGGCGCTCCGCGACGAGGGCGTGAAGTCGATCGCGCTGCGCAGCTTCGGCCTCCCCAGCGACATGCAGAACCTGGTGCTGGGCCTGCTCGGGCAGATGCGCGGCCAGGCCGGGCTGCCCGGCGAGCAGATACCGGACCCGCTGGGCGACGGCGACACCGAGGACGAGGGTTGAACCAGGATGGGATCCTGCCTTCCCGGTTCCGGCCGGCGGCTGTCACGGTGCCGGTCCACGTCTGGCGTGCGCCGGGTGCGGAGGGGCGGACGATGAACGCCGTGCGCCGGTTCTGCGCCCGCCTGGTCGAGGAGTTGCAGATCCCCGGAGACTGCGACCTGGACGGGCTGGTCCAGCACATCGCCCGGGTCACCGGGCGGGAGCTGACCGCGCGCCCGGCCCCGCTCGGACCGCGGGTCTCCGGGCTGACCCTGGCCACCGACACCCACGGCCTGATCCTCTACCAGCGGCACACCACGGTCTGGCACCAGACCGGCATCGTGCTGCACGAGCTCGGACACCTGGCCTGCCGGCACGAGTCCTCCCCCGAGGCGATGGTCGAGGCGGCCAGGCTGCTCGCCCAGGTGACCGATCCGGCCCAGATGGCCCAGCACTTCAGCGCCGGGGTGCACGCCCGGCACCACGGCTACCACAAGCGGGCCGAGTTGGAGGCGGAGGAGTTCGCGGTCCAGGTCACCGCGCGGCTGCCGCTGCTGGCCGTGGCCGGATCCTCGCAGGCGGTGGACCGGCTCGCCCCCTCGCTCGAGCACCGGCGCCCGAGCGGTGCCCCGTGAGCGCCTTCTGGGAGACCTACCTGGACGTGGCCTACCCGCTGGTGGGCGCGCTCTCCTACGGGGTGGTCGGGCACAAGCTGAACGCGCTGCGGCGGGTGGGCTGGGATCCCGCGCTGGCGGCGATGGCGGCCTGCCCGGCGTTCAGCGGGTCCGCCTTCCTGGTGGCCACGCCGGTGCTCTACCGGGCCATCGACCGCGCGGTCGGCGTGCCCAACCTCACCACCCTGCTGGTGTATGCGCTGATCACCGCCTGCGGGGCGAGCGCCCAGGTGCTGCTGGTGCTGTGGCCGACGGAGCAGCACCAGCGCCGCGGCGGTCGGGCCGGCTGGCTGGCGCTGCGCCGCCTGCGCACCCAACTGGCGGTCTTCGCAGTCACGTTGGCGCTGATGGTCACCATGTTCGGGGCCGGCGCGGCGGAGGTGCGGGCCAGGGAGGCACCGACCACCTTCGACACCGTGTACGCCTCGGTCCCGGCCATCGCGGTCTTTCTGATCGTCTATCAACTGGCGTTCTTCTACACGCTGGTGCGGCTGGCGATGCTCTGCCGCACGCTGGCCGCCGATCCGGCGGTGGCGGTGCGGTACTGGCACGGCAAGGGCCTGGCGCTGATCGGGGCCGGCTCCTGCGTCGCGCTGGGGTACGGCGGTTGCAAGCTCGCCGCGATCGCGCTGCGACTGGCCGGCAGCCACGCGGATGTGCTGTCCACGGTGGTCGCCCCGGAGTTCGCCTCGGTGGGCGCGGTCCTGATCGCCGCGGGATTCTCCGCCACCGTGGCCGGGCCGCGGCTGGTGCTCTGGCGCCGCTACCGCCAGGTCGCGCCGCTGCAACGGGTGCTGACCGAGGCGGTGCCGCACGCGCGGATGCCCCGGCTGTGGTGGGAGGGGCTGCTGCCGAGCGGCTGGCGGCACCGCGAGTGGCAGCGGCAGGTGATGGAGGCCAGGGACGCCCAGGTGCTGCTGACCCAGTACGCGGCGCCCGACCTCGCCGACCGGGTCCTCGCCCCGGCCGGCGCGGGCGGCGCGGGCGGCGCGGCTGCACCGGCCGACGCGGTCGGCCCGGCCGGCGCCGAGCAGGAGCGGCGGGCGCTGGCGGACGCGGTCAGCCTGCGCTCGGGGCTGGCCCGCTACCGGCTCGGCCACCGGGCGACCCCGGCCCTGGAACTGCCCCCGCCCGGTGGCCGCGACGCCGGCGGCGACGTCACCTCGGACCAGCACGACCTGGCCCGGGTCGCGCTGGCCTTCTTCGGCCCCGCGGTCGAGTTCGTGCCGCCCGGGTACGCGCCCGTGCCCGGCCCCGACCCGCATGAGCGGGTCCGCCGGATGGCGCTGACCACGCATCGGGACGACCTGCGGATCGGGCTGACGCTGGGGCTGTGGCGGACCTTCGCCGTCCCCGCCGTCGCCTCCGTCCTGGTCGCCTCCGGGGGCATGGTGGCCGACCCCGACGCACGCGCCGAGGCGACCGGGCAGATCCTGTTCCAACTGCTGGAGGACGGCCTGGAGGATCCGGCGAGCGCCCCGGTCCTCGACCACCTGCGCAGGGTGCACACCGGCCTGGACCAGGAACTGATGCGTTATGTGCTGACCGTGTTCGCACTGGAGCCGATCCGCTTCATCGACGCCCACGGCGTCCGCCCGCTCGATCCGCAGGACCGGGCCGATCTGGTCGCCTTCTACCGGGACCTGGCCGCGGCCCTCGGGGTGGAGCCCCCGCCGGGCGGCCCGGACGACTGGTCCCGCTGGTCCCGTGCCTTCGAGCAGGAGCGCTTCGGCGCCACCGAGGACGCCGCGCTGCTCTGGTCCAGCACCCGCGGCCTCGCCGCCCGGCGGCTGCCCGAGCCACTGCGCCGCCCGCTGCGCGGACTCGCGGTCGCCGCGGCCACCGCGCTGCTCGACCCGCCACTGCGCGCGGCCGTCCAGGCGCGGCGCCCCGGACCGCTCTCCCGCGCGGTCGTCCACACCCTGCTCGCCCTGCGCCGCCGGGGCGCCCGAGGCTAGGGCCCGGACGTGCACGAGCTCGCCGACCGGTCGACTTCGCCGGTCGGCGCGCTCACGGGTGGGAAGAGCGGGCAGGCGTCAGATGACTCCGGAGTCGGAGATGGTGATCTTGGCCTTGGTCTTGCCGCTGGAGGAGCCGAAGCTCTCGATCTTGCTGACCAGGTCCAGGCTCTCCTTGTCGGCGACCTCGCCGAAGACCACGTGCTTGCCGTCCAGCCAGTCGGTCACCACGGTGGTGACGAAGAACTGGGAGCCGTTGGTGTTCGGCCCGGCGTTGGCCATCGACAGCAGGCCCGGCTTGTTGTGGGTGAGCTTGAAGTTCTCGTCCGGGAACTTGTTCCCGTAGATGCTCTTGCCGCCGGTGCCGTTGCCGGCGGTGAAGTCGCCGCCCTGGAGCATGAAGCCGGGGATGACGCGGTGGAACGAGGATCCCTTGTAGCCGAACCCCTGCTCGCCGGTGGCCAGCGCGCGGAAGTTCTCCGCCGTCTTGGGGACCACGTCGTCGAAGAGGTTGAAGGTGATCCGCCCGGCGGGCTCGTCGTTGATGGTGATGTCGAAGTAGACCTTGATCGTCATAAACACCATCCTGACACTTCCGGGGCCTCCCCGGCGACTCCATGGTGGCGCCCCGGTGTCGCGCGTCCCGTCCGCCGCCGCCGACCCCGGGCTGCCGCACCCTTGACGGCGGGCATTGGTCTGGACCACGGTAGGGATGCCGCGGCAGGTCAGTTCCATGCATGGAGCACCCCCACACTCCTTCAGCAGCACGAGCTCTGTGCTGCCCATCCGCTTGGGAGGACACGCCCATGAGGCGCGTCACCTTGCCCCTCACCGCCGCCGCGGCGCTGCTCGCCGCCCCGCTGCTGCTCCCCTCCACCGCCCATGCCGCCAACGGGCTCACCGGGCTGATCGCGAACTTCGCGGTCACCTCAAGCTGGCAGAGCGGCTTCGAGGGCACCTATACGATCACCAACAACTCCAACGCCGCCGTCAGCTCCTGGTCCCTCGGCTTCGACCTCCCCACCGGCGAAGCCGTCACCAGCGCCTGGAACGGCACCCTCACCCACTCCGGCAACCACTACACCCTCACCTCGCCGACCTGGGCGTCCCCGCTGGCCCCCGGGGCCACCGCCGATGTCGTCGGCATGGACTTCTCCACCGGCGCCACCCAGACCCCGCCGGCCAACTGCCTGATCAACAACGCGCCGTGCCAGGGCCTGCCGCCCGACCTGGTCGCGCCCTCGGTGCCGACCGGCCTGGCCGTCACCGGGACCGGCCCCGGCAGCATCGCCCTGTCCTGGCACGCCTCCACCGACAATGTCGCGGTCACCGGCTACCACGTGTACGAGGGGACCTCCGTCGTCGCGACGGTCACCGGCACCGCCACCAACCTGATCGGCCTGCTGGCCGGCAGCAGCCACACCGTCAGCGTCGCGGCCTTCGACGCGGCCGGCAACGAGTCGGCGCACTCCGCCACGCTGACCGCCACCGCGGGCAGCGGCACCGCCCCCGGCGCCGCGGCCCCGTACGTGGACCTCGGCTCCTACCCCACGCCCAGCCTGCCGGCCATCGCGGCGGCGACCGGGCTGAAGCAGTTCTCGCTGGCCTTCATCATCAACGGCAGCACTCCCTGCACCGCCAGCTGGTTCGGCGCCTACGACCCGGCCACCGGCTGGGACAAGGCGGACTTCGACGCGATCAGGTCGGCCGGCGGTGACGTCCGCCCGTCCTTCGGCGGCGCCAACGGGACCGAACTGGCGCAGTCCTGCACCACGGTGGCCAGCCTCGCCGCGCAGTACCAGAAGGTCGTCGACGTCTACGCGCTGGACCGGATCGACTTCGACATCGAGGGTGCGGCCGTGGTCGACCACGCCTCCATCGACCGCCGTTCGGCGGCCATCGCCGCGGTCCAGGCCGCCCAGCGGGCCAAGGGCCGGGACCTCAAGGTCACGCTGACCCTGCCGGTGCTGCCCACCGGCCTGACCGCCGACGGGGTCTATGTGCTGCAGTCCGCCAAGAACGCGGGTGTGGTCGTGGACGCGGTCAACGTCATGGCCATGGACTTCGGCGACTCCACCGCCCCCAACCCGGCCGGGAAGATGGGCGCTTACGCGATCCAGTCGGCGCAGTCCACCCAGGCGCAGGTCAGGCAGGTCTGGACGACCCTGACCGCGGCCCAGGCCTGGCGGATGGTCGGGGTCACCCCGATGCTCGGGGTGAACGACAACACCAGTGAGGTGTTCGGTCTGGCCGACGCCTCGCAGCTGATCACCTTCGCCCAGCAGAACCACCTCGGCGAGCTGGCGTTCTGGGAGGTCACCAGGGACGCCCACGCCTGCCAGGGCGGCCTGTCCAGCTGCACCAACATCACGCAGACGCCCTACCAGTTCTCCAAGATGTTCGCCGGCTTCACCGGCTGACGGACCGCGGTACGGCGGCGGGTACGGTGGCACCGACCGACGCACCGCCACGAACGGGGTTCCCACCGTGCCGCACCTCCCCGCCGACCCGCACCCGGAGCCGCCGCCGGATCAGTCCCCGGAGCCGCTGCCGTGGTCGGTGCCGGTCCTGGCCGAGTCGGCGCGAGCGCTGCTGCGCCCCGGCGGACGCCGCCTGCTGGGGCTGACCGGCCCGCCCGGAGCGGGCAAGAGCACCCTGGCCGCCGAGCTCTGCGCCGCGCTGGGGCCGGTCGCGGCCTGCGTCCCGATGGACGGTTTCCACCTGGCCAACCAGGTGCTGCGGCAGTTGGGGCTGGCCGACCGCAAGGGCTCACCGCCCAGTTTCGACGTCGGCGGGTTCCAGGCGCTGCTGCGGCGGCTGCGGGCCGACACCGGGCAGGTGGTCTACGCACCGGAGTTCCGGCGTGAGCTGGAGGAGCCGATCGCCGGGGCCATCGCCGTGCCGGACAGCGTCCGGCTGGTCGTGGTCGAGGGCAACTACCTGCTGCTGGACGACGGCCCCTGGCGGGAGACCGCGTCGCTGCTGGACCAGACCTGGTACCTCCGCCCCGAGGAGCCGGTCCGGGTGCGGCGGCTGCTGCAGCGCCACCGGGCCCACGGGCGTTCCGAGGCCGAGGCGGCGGCCTGGGTGGACCGCAACGACGAGCCCAACGCCCGGCTGATCGCCGCCACCGCGCACCGGGCCGACCGCATCGTCGTCCCCACCGCCGAGGACTGACCCCCGGCAGCGCAGCCGGGCGGCGCTCACATGTCGACGGCGGTGCCCAACCCGTGGGCGCGGGCGAAGGCGTGGACCACCGACGCCGCCGCCACGTCCAGGGCGGCGTGCCCGGTCGACTTGAACACGGTCAGCTCGGAGGGTCCGCGGCGGCCCGGGTGCCGGCCGTCCAGGACCGCGCCGAGCAGGACGGCCCGTTCCGGCGCCAGGCCCTGGAGCTCGTGCGCACCGGCCGGGGGAGCCTCGGCGGCGGCGCCGGGCCACTCCGTGAACAGCGAGCCGTCCCTGATCGTCTCCGGGTCCAGTTCCGGGCCGTGCGAGCCGCCGACCGAGCTGATGTGGGCCCCCTCGGCCAGCCAGGCCCGCCTGAGCACCGGCTCCCGGGCGCCGGTGCAGCAGAGGACGACGTCGGATCCGCGCACCGCGGCCTCGACCGTAGCCGCCGAGGCATTCGGCTGACGGTCCGCCAACTCCCGTGCCCGCAGCGGATCGCGGCCACCCACGACGACCGGGGTGCGGCTGCCGAGGGCGGCCAGCAGCGCGAGTTGGGCCTCGGCCTGGGCGCCGGTGCCGATCACGGCGATCCTGGCCGGATCCGGCCGCGCCAGCGCGAGCAGACTCTGCGTGGCGGTGGCGGCGGTCCGCACGGCGGTGAGCGGTTCGGCGTCCATCAGCGCGAGCAGCCGTCCGTCCTGCTCGTCGAAGAGCGCCACCACGCCGCGGTGGGAGCTGCGACCGACCTGGCCGGGCGCGGCGAACACCGACACCAGCTTGGCGGCCAGGCCCAGCCCGGGAACGTAGCCCGGCATCGCGCCGAGCAGCCCGGCCGGGGCGAACGCGGCGATCCGGGGCGGGGCCGAGGCCGTCTGCCGGCTGATGGCGACCAGCGCGGTCGAGACCGCGGCCAGCACCGCGGCCGGATCGAGCGCGGCCCGGGTCTGTGCCCGGTCGAGGACCAGCACGCCGTCGGTCCGCGGCCCGCCGCTCATACCCGCTCCGTCTCGTCGCTGAACAGTGTGGTCAGGATGCCCTGGAGCTCGGCCGTGGACTGGAGGAGCCGCCGCTTCAGCTCGGACAGCCGCGGCTCGTCGAACTCCGCGTCCAGCCCGACCACGGTGAGTGCGCAGAGCGGCAGCCCCTTGGCCGACACCACCGCGCGGCTGACCGACGCGATCAGCTTCTCGTTGCGCCCCCGTTCCAGCGCGTATCCGGTGGCCCGGGCCCGGTCGAGGTCGGCCAGCAGCCCGTCCGCCCCGTCCAGCGGGTAGCCGGCCTCCTCGGCCGGACGCAGATAGGGCGCCCGCGCGTTCTCGTCCAGCACGGCGACCAGGGCCATCGGCCCGGCGAAGCGGTGCACCGGCAGCGCCTCGTCGCGGAGATGGGTGATCATCTCCAGCCGCTGCGGGCGGACCACGTCGATCACCCGGGACCGCTCGGACTCCAGCACCTGCAGGTTCACCATCATCCCGGTCCGCTCCGACAGCGCTTCGAGGACCGGACGGCACAGCGCCACCAGCGAGTTGGCGGCGGCGGCCGGGGAGAGCTGGAGCACCACCGTGCCGGGCAGGTAGTGGTCGTCCACGCGCAGCACCCAGCCGCGCCGCACCAGGTCCACCAGGACCCGGTACGCGGTCGCGCGGTGCATCCCGACCTCGTTGGCCAGCTCGCTGAGCCGCAGCGGGCGGTCGGAGCGGGCCACCACCTCGATCAGGTCCAGCGCCTTGTCCACAGCTGAGCTGGACGACCGCGGCATGACGTACCACTCCTCGGGCTTATGGTTACCATAGTTGTGACGTATGTTTCATGGACTGTAACACGATAGGAAATCCGGTGAGGATCGATGGGTCATGAGGTTCTCGGCGCCCCGACACCGTTCGCCGCGCCCGCTCCAGGCACGGTCACGGTCTACCGCGGCGCGACGCTGATCGACGGGACCGGCGGCCCGGCCCGGCCCGGGACGACGATCGTCGTCGACGGCGCCGAGATCCGGGCGGTGGCCCCCGACGCCGAACTGGACCAGGACGCGGACGCGCTCGGCGGCGCCCGGGTGGTGGACCTCGGTGGCCGCTTCGTCATCCCCGGTCTGATCGACTCGCACCAGCACCTCGCGACCCCGCCCGACCGCGCCGCGGCCGAGGCGGTGCTGCGCCGCCAGGTCTACGGCGGCGTCACCGCGATCCGGGACATGGCCGACGACCTGCGCCAGGTGGGCGACCTGGCCCGGGCCACCCGGGTCGGCGAGATCCCGGGACCCGACATCCGCTACGCCGCGCTGATGGCCGGGCCGAGCTTCTTCGACGACCCGCGCACCTGGCAGGTGTCGCAGGGCGAGACCCCGGGCGAGGTGCCCTGGATGCAGGCGGTCACCGACGACACCGACCTGCCGCTGGCGGTCGCGAGAGCCCGCGGCACCCACGCCCAGGCGATCAAGATCTACGCCAACCTGCCGGGCCGCACCGTCGCCGCGATCACCGCCGAGGCCCACCGGCAGGGCATCGACGTCTGGGCTCACGCGGCGGTGTTCCCGGCGAGCCCGGGGGAGGTGCTGGCCGCCGGCGTGGACGCGGTCTCGCACATCACCCTGCTGGTCCACGAGGCCGCCGAGCGGGAACTGACCAGCTATCAGGACAAGCCGCCGGTCGACCACGCCAGGTTCGCGGCCGGCGACGACCCGCTGATGGAGTCGCTGTTCGCCGAGATGCGGCGCCGCGGCACCGTCCTGGACGCCACCGCGAGCATGTGGACCAGCGACGAGGTGATCGGCGCGGGAACCCCCGAGGACCTGGCCAGGGCCGCGGCCAACGCCGAACTCGCGGCAGCCCTCACCGCCCAGGCGTACCGGGCCGGGGTCACCCTCTCGACCGGCACCGACTACGAGACCGGCCCCGGGCACCCCTACCCGTCGCTGCACGAGGAGATGGCCTTCCTGGTCCGGCGCTGCGGGATCCCGGCCGCCCAGGTGATCCGCTCGGCCACCCTGGCCGGTGCGGTCAGCATGGGCGCCGAGGACGTCATGGGCACGGTCGAGAGCGGCAAGCTCGCCAACTTCGTGGTGCTGGAGCGGGACCCGCTGGAGGACATGGCCAACCTGCGCAGCATCGAGTTCGTCGTCAAACGCGGCCTGCGCCACGACCGGGCCGACTACCTCCCGAAGGGACAGGGCGAGCGATGAGCTCCGCACACGACTACACCGTCATCAACGCGCTGGGCGGTCTCGACAACCCCAACGCCCCGCACTCCTCGGCCGCCGCCGGGAAACTCGTGCAGACCAGCGAGGACCTGACGATCGACGCCCGCACCCTGGCCGACGCCCACGCGTCCGGCCTGACCGCGGTGAACATCACCCTCGGCTACACCATGGGCGACCTGCCGCCGTACGAGCACACGCTGCACGAGATCGAGGTCTGGGACGCGCTGATCCGGGACAACGCCGCCGACCTGGTCAAGGTCCGCACGGTGACGGACATTCAGCAGGCCCGCGCGGACGGCCGGATCGGGGTGATCTACGGCTTCCAGAACGGCGTGGCCGTCGGCGACGACCTCGGCCGGATCGAGACCTTCGACCGGCTCGGGGTGCGGGTGGTGCAACTCACCTACAACCAGGCGAACCACCTCGGCGACGGTTCGATGGCGCCGGAGAACCGCGGACTTACCCCGTTCGGACGGCAGGTGGTCGAGGGCCTGAACGACCGTCGGATCATGGTCGACCTCTCCCACAGCGGGGAGAACACCTGTCTGGAGGCCGCCAGGATCTCCCGGCAGCCGGTCTCGATCAACCACACCGGCTGCCGTGCGCTGGCCGACCTCCCGCGCAACAAGACGGACCAGGAACTGCGGCTGGTCGCGTCGCGCGGCGGCTTCGTGGGCATCTACTTCATGCCCTTCCTGAACACCTCGGGCCACGCCAGCGCCGCCGATGTGGTCGAGCACATCGCCCACGCGGTCAACGTCTGCGGCGAGGACCACGTCGGCATCGGCACGGACGGCCCGGTCACCTCGATCGACGACCTGGACGGCTACCGCGAGCAGCTCGCCGAGCATGTGGCCCTGCGCAGCGCGGCCGGTGTCGGCGCGGCGGGGGAGCGCAGCGACACCCTGCCGTTCGTCATCGACCTGCGCGGCGTGGACCAGTTCCACGAACTGGTCCGGCTGCTCGAACAGCGTGGCTACCGCTCGGAGCGGATCGAGAAGATCCTCGGCCGCAACTTCCTCGACTACGCCGCACGGGTGTGGCGGCCCTGAGGGTGTGGCGTCCCTGACGGTGTGGCGGCCCTGAACAACTCCGGTCTCCCGGCCCCGTCCCCGCTGTCGGTCGCGACGGCGGTGACGGGGCCGGCCGGGAGGGGTCAGACCTTGACAGGCACGGTGTAGCGGGCGCGCTTGTCCTCGCCGGTCTGCTCCGCGACGACGCCTTCCTTCACCATGCTCTTCAGCACATTGCGGAAGTTGGTCGCGTCCGAGGACTTCCACTCGTCGCCCATGACGGCGCGGGACACCTCGCCCGCGGACTGCGGCTCCCGCAGCGCCTCCAGCGTCGCCACGATCTTGGCGCGGTCCGCGCGGACCGGCTTCGCGGCGGCGACGGTCTCGGCCTTGGGCGCGGTGCGCGCGGCAGGCACGGTGGCCGCGGCCTTGGCGGGGGCCTTCTTCGCAGGCGCCGCCTTGGCTGCCTTGGCTGCCTTGGCCGGCTTCGCGGCCTTGGTCGACTTGGCGGTCCTGGCTGCCTTCGCCGCCGGCGCGGCCTTGGCCGGCTTGGCCGTGGCCTTCTTGGCGGCGGCCTTGCGGGGCTTCCTGGCCGGTGCGGCCGCCTCGACGACAGGCTCGGCCGCCGGGGGAGCGACCACCGGCGCGGCGGCGGTGGCGGAGTAGAACGCGGTGCCCGCCTGCTCGGACTTGGCGGCCAGTCCGGCCCTGGTGAGCACGGCCAGCGCCCGGCGGATCGCCTGGACCGCCGCGCTGCTGGCCTCGGGGCCGTTCACCTCGACCGAGATCTCGGCGACCTTGTGCACGCCCGGAGTCGCCTCCAGGAAGCCGAGCACCGCGACCTGACCCGGGTTCAGCGCCTCCCGGGACACCGGCGCCGGAGCGGAGGCGGACACCGAAGCCGACACGATCTCAACCGCCTCGGCGACCACGGCGACGTCCACCGCTTCGGACACCGCTTCGGCGACCTCGACCGCTTCGGCGACCGCCTCGGCCACCTCGGCGGCCTCGACCGCCTCCAGCGCCACTTCGGATTCCGTTGTGGCGCTGTCGAGTTCGTCCAACTTGGCGACCAGGAGGTCGCGGCCGGCCACCAGGATCCCGACCGCCGCCTCCCGGGCCGCCAACTCCTCGCTCAGCTCGGCAACGGCCTGCCGGGCCGCCGCGAGTTCGTCGTCCAGCTCGTTCAACTGCCCGGTGAGGTAGTCGCGAATGCCGGCAAGTACCGACTCGAGCCTGCTGTTTGCTGCTTCTGTCATGAGCGCCTTACCCATCATCGGAACCAATACGTTCCCGTGATGGTAGGCACAACTCGGCCGTGTTGCGTTACCAGTTGTCGGATATCACTCGACCGGGGTTCGTTGTTGTCCGCCGTTGGTCAGCTGCTCCAGGGCCCGCGGACCAGTGGCATGCCCGAGTTTCCCCCGGTCCTGGTACGCACCGCGAGCACCTGGTTGACGCCGATTCCGTTCTGCTCGAAGGCCACCGCCGACGCCGCCATGTAGAGCCGCCACACCCGGGCCCGACCCGGGCTGACCAGGCGAACTGCCTCGGCCCAGTTGCGTTCCAGGTTCGTCACCCAGCCGCGCAGGGTGAGTGCGTAGTGCTCGCGGATGGACTCCAGGTCGCGTACTTCGAAACCGGCCTGTTCCAGCAGTGACACGGTGGTGCCCACGGGCGCGAGCTCCCCGTCCGGGAAGACGTAGCGGTCGATGAACTCGTCCACCGAGTAGGTCGATTCGTCCGCCCGCGGCGGCCGGGCGATCTGGTGGTTGAGCAGTCGGCCGCCGGGCTTCAGCAGTCCGAACAGCTGCGACGCGTACGTCCCGTAGGCGACCGAGCCGACGTGCTCGGCCATGCCGATCGAGGAGATGGCGTCGAAGGGACCGTCGTCGATCCGGCGGTAGTCCTGCACCCTGATCTCCACCCGGTCCGCCAGGCCGGCGTCCACCACGCGCTTGCGCGCGAGTTCGGCCTGCTCGACGGAGATGGTGACGCCCACGGCGTGCACGCCGTAGTGCTCGGCCGCGTGCAGCACCATCGAGCCCCAGCCGCAGCCGACGTCGAGCAGCCGCTGTCCCGGACGCAGCGCCAGCTTGCGGCAGACCAGGTCGAGTTTGTCGAACTGGGCCTGCTCCAGGGTGCTGTCCTGGCTGTCCCAGTAGGCGCAGGAGTAGACCATGGAGGGACCGAGGACCAGCGAGTAGAAGTCGTTGCCGACGTCGTAGTGGTGGCTGATCGCCTCCCGGTCGCGGCGCAGGCTGTGCTTCAGGCCGTGCCGGGACCGCAGCTCCTCGCGCGGCGGCGTGGGCGGCAGGCCGGGCCCGGCGAGGGCGAGCACCTGACCGGCCAGCCGCAGCAACCGGGGATCGGGCAGCAGCCTGCGGACGTTGCGCTCCGCCGGGCCGTCCTCGTGCTGCCATATCAGCGGCGCCAGCCGCGCGAGCGCCTCGTACAGATCACCCTCGACGGTGATCTCCCCGGCGACCCAGGCCCGGGCCAGGCCGAGCTCGCCGGGCTTCCAGAGCAGTCGGTGCAGCGCGCGACGGCTGCGGACGACGAGCACGGGCGCGTCCGCCGGGCCGACCTCGCTGCCGTCCCAGGCACGCAGGCGCAGCGGCAGTGGGCCGCCGAATGCCTCCGCCAGCAGACTTCCGAGTCGTCCAGCTGCCTGATCCATGGGAACCAGCCTCACAATCGATCCTCTTACCTACGACTCCCCGAGCCGCTTGCACCCTACACATAAGTTGTTAATTACATCTAGATTGCCCGGCCCGCGCCGTTGGATCACGCAGACCGGCCGCCCACCGGGGAGGGTGGGCGGCCGGAACGGGCGGAGGAAGCGGGTCAGGAGAAGATCTGCACCTCGGAGAGCTGGGCGGCGGGCCAGCCGGTGTTGCCGGTGACATTGAGCCGCAGGTAGCGCACGGAGGCGGTCGGCACGGTGATCGTGACGGTGTTCCCGGTGGCGGGGTCGAAGGTGTAGCCGGCCGAGGCCTTGAGCGTGGTCCAGCTGCTGCCGTCGGTGGAGCCCAGGACCGAGAGTGTCTCGGTGCGGGCGGCCCAGGCGGTGGCCGGCGGCAGGTCCAGGGTGAGCGTGGTGACGTTCTTGGCGCTGCCGAGGTCGGCCTGCAGCCACTGCGGGAAGGCGTTGTCGGTGCTCTCCCAGTAGCTGCTGGTGCTTCCGTCGTTGGTATTGGCCGGGGTGTAGTTCTGGGTGGAGCCGCTGGCGGTCATCACCGCGGTCAGGGCCAGGTTGCCGCCGCCTCCGCCGCCGGCCGCGTTGCCGGTGCCGGTGAGCGCCACGGTGAGCGGCCCGGCCGGGTCGTTGGAGCTGATCGAGACCGTGCCGCCGCGGGTCCCGGTGGCCGTGGGCTTGAAGGTGACGCTGACGGTGCAGGAGGCGCCGACGGCCAGGGTGCTGCCGCAGCTGGTGGTGTCGGTGTAGTCACCGGAGACGGTGACGGCGCCGAGCGAGGCCGCCGCCGTGCCGTTGTTCTTCACCGTGGTGGTCTGCGCGGCGCCGCTGCTGCCGACCGTCTGGCCGGCGAAGGTCAGGCTGGCCGGGGTCGCCGCCAGCGCGGGCGCGGTGCTGCCGCCCCCGCCGCCGGTGCTGCCGCCGCCCGGGAAGATCTGCAGCTCGGAGAACTGCGCCGCGGGCCAGCCGGTGTTGCCGGTGACATTGAGCCGCAGGTAGCGGACGGAACCGGTCGGCAGGCTGATCGTGGTGGTGTTGCCGGTGGCGGGGTCGAAGGTGTAGCCGGCCGAGGCCTTGAGTGTGGTCCAGGTGCTGCCGTCGGTGGAGCCCAGGACCGAGAGGGTCTCGGTACGGGCGGCCCAGGCGGTGGCCGGCGGCAGGTCCAGGGTGAGCGAGCCCACCTGCTGCGCCGAGCCCAGGTCGGCCTGCAGCCACTGCGGGAAGGCGCTGCTGTTGCTCTCCCAGTAGCTGCTGGTACTGCCGTCGTTGGTGTTGGACGCCGGGAAGCCGCCGGTGCTGCTGCTCGCGGTGATGGTGGCGCCGGCCGCCAGGTTGGTGGTGGAGCTGACGCCCGTGCCGCTGAGCGTGGTGCCGACCGGGGTCGTGGTGGTGGAGTTGGCGACGGCCAGGGTGCCGCTCTGGGCCCCGCCGGTGGTGGGGGTGAAGGTGACGCTGACAGTGCAGGAGGCGCCGGCCGCCAGGGTGCTGCCGCAGGTGTTGGTCTGGGCGAACGGGCCGCTGGCGGTGATCGAGGTCAGCGTGGCCGCGGCCGGGCCCGGGTTGCTGACGGTGACGGTCTTGGCCGCGGTGGTGCTGCCGACGGCGATGCTGCCGAAGGCCAGCGAACCGGGGCTGGCCGAGACCGGGGTGTTCACCGTGGTGCCGCCGTCGCTGCCGATCAGCTGCACCGTGCGCGGACCGCCGGACTGGCTGTTCGGGACGGTCAGGGTGCCGGTGGTGATGCCGGAGGCGGGGGCGGTGTACGACACGTCCACCTGGCACCACATGCCGGGGTCGGTGTCATTGGCGCCGGCCAGGCTGCTGCCGCAGGGCTTGGCGGCGTCCTGGGTGACGGTGAATCCGCCGGTGGCGGAGATGCCGCCGAGCGGGGTGGCCGAGCGTCCGGTGTTGTAGACGGTCACCTTCTGGACCGGGGTGGCGTGCCCGACCGTGGCGTTCTCGAAGGTCACCGTGCTCGGGAAGGAGGTGACCGGGGCGTTGGCGGGGAAGCCGCAGCTGGCCGCGGTGGACCAACCGGTGTTGCCGGAACCGGTGTTGAGCGCGAAGCCGGAGCCGCAGTCCTCCACGCCGCCGACGCCGACACCGGTGGCGGTCACCCCGGAGACACTGGCCGAACCGGAGGTCTGGTCCTGGAAGACATAGGTGCCGACGTTGTTGACGGTGTCATTGCTGATGTTGATCCCGCTGATCGGCTTGCCGCCCTCCAGCGTCCCCTCGAACTGGAACGCCTCGTACGGGCTGTCGTCGATCTCGTTGCCGGTGACATTGACGGTGCCGGTCATCGCCGAGTCCAGCGCGAAGAACCACATCGCGCCCACGCCGTAGTCCCAGCCGGGGTCGAACTGGCCGGTGCGCACCAGCTTGTTGCCGCTGATGGTGGTGGTCCCGGCGAGGGCGACCGCGCCGAAGCGGTTGCCGACGTGGATGCCGCCGCCGCGGGTGACGGTGTCCTGCAGCAGGTTGTTGGTGGCGCTGTTGTCCGAACCGCCGTAGAAGGCGATGTTGTTGGCCAGCCCGGGGGAGTCGACCGTGTTGTGGTCGAAGACGTCGCCGCTGTCGTTGGTCGAGGACCACAGGGCCAGTCCGTCGTCCTGGGTGTTCCGCAGGAAGCTGTTGCTGACCGAGGAGTTGGTGACCCCGCCGTCGAAGTTGATGCCGTCGGCGAGGGTGTCCTGGATCCGCATGTTCTGCAGCTTCAGATTGGTGGTCGCGCCGACGATCCAGGCGCCGACCTTGGCGTTCTGGATCCAGACATTGGAGATGGTGGTGTTGTTGAAGCCGCCGTTGAAGCCGTTGACCGAACCGTCGCTGTCGTCACGGGTGTTGACGTTGCCGAAGATCGACAGGTCGTGCACGGTGACCCCGGTGGTCTGCCCCACGTTTCCCTGGAACTCCACGTTGTGGCCGGTCAGTTCGGTGTACCACTCGCCGGCTCCGGCGACCCCGACCTTGTTCAGGCCGATCGGCGCGGTGATGTTGTAGAGCCCCTGCGGCAGGTAGACCCCGGTCCCCGCCGCCGAGGCGTCGTTGATCGCCTGCTGCAGCTTGGTGGTCGCGTCGGCGACGCCGGTGCTGTCGATGTTGTACGGCGCCTGGGTGACGTCCAGGTACCCGGCCGGCTTGGGCAGCGGGGCCGGGACGTTCTCGAAGTCGGCGGTGTTGATCGCGTACCAGGGAGCGGTGTCGTTGGCGTCGACCTGGAGCTTGACCACCGTCCCGATCGGCAGCACGGACGGGAACATGGTCCGCACGTCGTCGTAGAAGTCGTGCGGCACGGCGCTCTGCGGATCGCCCACGTCGGCCGGGTTGCTGGTGAACGTGTACGCCCCGTACAGCCAGCTGTTCTTCGACGTCAGCTGGAGGTCCTCGGTCTTGGTTCCGTTGACGTACACGCTGATCGGCGCGGTCAGCCCGGCGCCGTCCAGCGAGTCGGGTATCGCGTAGTGGAAGTCCACTGCGTTCGCCGGGGCGGTGAGGGTGAACGAGACGTACTTGCCCTGGCCCACCAGCTGCACGGCCTGACGGCCCGTCGCCTCCGAGGCCAGGGTGCCATAGGTGTAGTCGGGGGCCAGCACATTGCCGTTGGTGGCGGCGTTCGCGGCCAGGTACTCGGTGAACGGCACGGCGGCGCCGGGCGCGGTGGCCGCGACGGCGGACGCGGCGGGCAGCGCCAGCAGCGGGGCCGCGGCCAGCAGGGCCCCGGCGGTGAGACCGGCGGCCAGGCGCCGGGCCCGGTGCGGGACGGACGCGCGCGGCGCACGCCGGTGGACGCGGGCGGGGAGGTGGAACACGGACGGCTCCTCTGACGTGGGTGGTGCCAGAGGGACGGTGGGACCGCATCCGGGTGGGGGATCGCCCTGTGGCGGCCTCACTTAACCATTCCCGACAGATGACCACAAGATGTCAACCGATGTTCGCAAAATCTCGACATGAGCCTGCATGTCTGTGAGTTGGGCCGCTGCAGCAGCAAAGCCCCCGCCCGGATCCCGGGCGAGGGCTTCGACGTGGACCGGTGCTAGCAGGTCAGGTTGCTGCCGGGGCTGACCCCGAGGATCGCGGCGTAGCTCTGGTACTTGCTGACCCGGTCCTGCATTTCGGCGGTGTTGTTGCCGTTGCACTCCAGGCCGCCGTTGATGCTGCGGATGGTCTCACCGAAGCCGTAGCCGTTCACCATGGCGTTGTGCGCCGTCATCGTGCCGGGGCCGTTCTGGGTGTCCCAGTACCAGAGCCCGGTCTTCCAGGCGACGGAGGCGTCGGTCTGCACCAGGTTCGGGTTGTCCAGCAGGTCGATGCCGAGTGCGTCGCCGGCCGCCTTGTAGTTGAAGTTCCAGCTCAACTGCATCGGGCCGCGCCCGTAGTAGGCGTACGTCCCGGCCGGGCAGCCGTACGGCTCGCTCGCGCAGTAGTTCCCCGACTGGTCGATCTCGGTGATGTAGACGAGGCCGCCGGTCTCATGGCTGACGTTGGCCAGGAACGCCGCGGCCTCCTGCTTCTTGACCGTGTCGCTGCCGGTGGTGGCGAAGCCCGGGTAGGCGCTGAGCGCCGCGGTCAGGCCGCTGTAGGTGTAGAAGGCGTTCCGGCTCGGGAACATCTGGTTGAACTGGGCCTCGCTGACCACGAATCCACCGTTGCTCGGCGGGGTGGTACCGCCGCCGCCGGTGCAGCTGTAGGGGGACCAGTACCAGGTGCTGATGGTCGGGTCGTAGCCCGGGTTGTCGTGGGTCGCCTGGTAGTACAGGCCGTTGGAGTACTGGACGATCGCCCCGGTGGCGTAGCTGGTACCGGCCACCCAGGCCGGGTAGGAGCAACTCCCGCCCCCCGGAGGGTTGGTGGGCGGCGGCGTACTGCCGTCGCCACAGGCGCCCTGGTCGGTCCAGACGCCGACCGAACCGCCGGGGGTGTCGTTCTGGGTCCACCACTTGGCCAGCCAGTTGTGGCTGTTGTACGAACTGACACCGCCGTTGGTGTAGACGGTCGTGGGACTCCAGGCGGCGGCGCAGGCCACGGTCGAGGCCGAGGCGGTCGGCAGTGCCACCGCCAGTCCGGTGGCCAGGGCAAGGGCGGACAGGAACGCAAAAATGCGTTGTCGGGACATACGGTCACTCCTTCGTGCGGGTGGGGCCGCACGTGGTCGAGGACAGGCTGGTCTCCCTCGGATCCGCCGCGGCAACGGGCGGTCCGGTTCGGGGACACGGGATGACTCAATCGCTTTGGTCTATACCTGTCAATGGGTTGCGGGGCAAACCTTCCGATTCCGGCCGTCCTGCTGTCGCGCCGAGCGGTGCCGGGCTTCAGAATCTGGACAGGGAAGGACCAGGCAGGAGACCCACAGCAGGAGAGGGGCAGCAGCGTGGCGGCAGAATCCGAGAGCATGCCCTACGCGCTCGGTGTTCCCTGTGTCCCCGGAGCCCCGAGCTGGGTCAGCCTGCTGTCCCGCGACCCCGACGCGTCCCGGCGCTTCTACGGCGAACTGCTCGGCTGGGAGTTCCAGTCCGTCGACGAGCGCGAGGGCAGCTACTCCTACGCCACGGTCCAGGGGGTCAGCATCGCCGGGGTGGGCGCCGTGCCCTCCGGCTGGCGCGGCGCGCCGACCTGGACCGTGTTCTTCGGCGTGGCGGACATCGACGCGGCGGTCCGGCGGACCCGTGAGCGGCTGGGCACCGTGGGGATCGGCCCGCTCGACCTCAGCTCGGGCCGGGTGGCCGTCGCGGTCGACCCCGACAACGCGGTCTTCGGCCTGTGGCAGGGGGAGCCGGGCCCGGCCAGGACCCTGCGGATGTCCGGCGCCCCCTCCTGGATGGAGCTCTCCACCGACGCCTTCGCCGCGGCCCTGTTCTACGGCGCGGTGCTGGACTGGGCCGTCCAGGACCGCAGCGCCCTGGACGTGTCCTGGGAGAACGAACGCGTGGTGCTCCGCGCCGCGGGCCGCCGGATCGCCGCACTGCGCACGGCCGAACCGACCGCCTCGGCGCTGCCGGAACGGCCGGTGTGGCGGGTCTTCTTCTCGGTCGGCTCGGCCGATGCCGCGGCCGGGCACGCGAGTCGGCTGGGCGGCACGCTGATCGCCCCGATCGAGAGCACTCCCTACGGCAGGGTGGCCCGGCTGCGCGACCCGGAGGGCACCCAGTTCTCGCTGATCAGCGCGGACGGCTGAGGCCCACCGGTCCGCTCCGGCCGGAGCCTTGTCGCGGGCACAACCAGCCGATAGTTTGCCCGTGCACCGCCAAGGCTCCACGCACCGCTCTGCGCACCGCCAAGGCTCCATGCACCGCCTCCATGTACCGCCAGGCACGCCACCCGCATCTGCCTCGCCCCAGGAGAGACCCATGGCCCGCACCCGCTTGTCCCGCAGCGCCACCCTTGCCACCGCGCTCGCCCTCGCCCTGCTGTCCGGCGCCACCGCCGCGACCGCGGCCGTCGCCGACGACCCCGGCCCGATCCAGGACCCGATCCCGGTCGGACCGAACCTGTTCTTCCACGGCCTGGTCAACGGAGCCGCCGCCAACGCGGTGATCAAGGTCGGCTGCTTCGGGCCGATCCTGCCCGGCCAGACCGGCCACCCCCTGGCCGGCCAGTACGTCGAGGCCGTGACCGACCTGCCGAGCAGCACCACCGTCGGCGGCTACACCGGCAGCGCCGCGCACAGCCTGGTCGTCGGGATCCAGGGGGCGTCCAGCAGCGCCGGTCCCGCGATCGGGACGCTGACCAGCTTCTTCGTCCGGCTGCCGATCCCGACCTCGCTGAACCTGCCCTGCGGCGGAACGACCAAGGTCGGCTTCACCCCGGTGCCGACCAGCGACACCGCCCGCGCGTCCGTGGTCACCGTCTCGCTCGTCGGCGAGCCCTGACGGTCGGCGGAGGGCCCGCCCGGCGTCGGAGAGCCCCGCCCGCCGCCACAGCAGGCGAAGACCGGGCAACCGGACGAGGATGTCAGCAAGCAAGTGCACCGGCCGCGTGCATCGGCCATGGGCCCGGCACCGGCATCCCGCGAGAGGTAGGCGCCATGACCTCGACTTCCGGTCCCCGTACCACCCCACAGCCCGACCATCCCCGTCCCGACGTGCCCCTGCTCGGCCCCGGCCTCGGCGCCCTCGCCGACGCCGCCTGGCAGGTGCTCGTCGCGGCGGGGGTGGTCTCCGTCGTCCTGGGCATCGTCGTCCTGGTCTGGCCGCACGCCACCCTCGCCGTGATCGGCATCCTGTTCGGCATCTTCCTGGTCATCAACGGGATCTTCCAGCTCGCCGGGGCCTTCGGCTCCCACGTGCCGGGCTCGATGCGCGCACTCCACTTCGTCAGCGGCGCACTGAGCCTGCTGCTGGGCCTGATCTGCTTCCGCGGGGCGGCCGAGTCGATCCTGCTGCTCGCCCTCTGGATCGGCTTCGGCTGGCTGCTCCAGGGCGTCATGCTGACCGCGGTGGCGCTCTCCACCGAGGGGCTCCCGGCCCGCGGCTGGCAGCTGTTCCTCGGCGTGGTCACCGCGCTGGCCGGCATCGTGCTGATCGTCTCCCCGTTCAGCTCGCTGACCGTGCTGGCCGTGGTCGCCGGGATCATGCTGGTCGTGCTCGGACTCACCGAGATCGTGCACGCCTTCCAGCTCCGCAACCTCGCCAAGTCCGCCCCTGTACACCGCTGAACAGGCTAAAGACGGTGACCGGTGCGGCCCTGCGCCCGGTTCAATGCCCGGTTTCCCGGGGCGGGTCCTCTAGGCTCACCCTCGCCCCGGGGCCATCCGTCGCGGACACGGTCGCACCGAGGACGTGCGGCGTACGCCTGTGGTGACGGAGCTGGGAGAGGCGGTACCGGGTGACAGTGGGGCATGCGGCCGGGCCGCAGGACTACCTGGCGGCGGTGGACTGCTACCTGCTGGCGGCGAGGATCTCCGAGAGCTCGGCCCGGATCTACCGGATCTCCCTGGTCAACTGGTCCTGGCTGCTGGCCGGCCGGCCCACCCCGCTGGGGCAGTTCCGGCGCGGGGCGGAGCCGCCCGCGCTCGCCCTGGCCGTACTGGACGACCCCGCGCTGCCGAGGCGGCTCGCGGAGTTCGCCGCCGCCAGGGCGGACGCGGTGGACTCGGACACCGTGCAGCGCGAGCTGTCCATCCTGCGCAAGGCGATCCGCTGGTGGCGCGGCCAGGGCTGGATCAGCGCGGACCCCACCCAGGGCATCGAGCAGCGGCCGTCGGCCCCGCAGACGGCCGCTGCTCAGCTGCTGTCGCCGCATCAGATCGCCCGGCTGTGGCAGCTCGAGGCACCACTGCGGGAACGGACCCTCTGGCGGCTGGTCCATGAGGGCGCGACACCGGTCGAAGCCCTGCTGGCCCTGAACGTGGAGGACGTGCTGCCCTCCGGCGGCGAGCGGCCCCGCCGTCGGCTGCACGGGCAGCCCGGCACGGTGCGCTCGCTGGCGCGGCTGATCGGCGTCCGGCGGAGCGGCCCGCTGTTCCTGACGGCGGTGCCGGGCGCGCGGGCGGTGGCGTCCCGCGACCGGTGCCCGATCACCGGCTGGACCCGGCTGCCGGTCCGGCAGGCCGAGGACATCTTCGAGCGCGGCACCCGGCTGCTGGCCAACCCGCTGGCCGACGGCCGCCAGCTGCGGGAGCTGCGCGGGTGGACCCTGCGCCAGTTGTACCAGGCCGGGCTGGCCCCGGTGCCCGCCTCGCCCTTCCCGGACCGCTACGGCCGCGGCGGCACCGGCCGAGCCGGCACCGGCCTGGCCGCGCCCGGCGCCGAGGCGCCGCGCAGCCGCGCGCACCTGGCCGGGGTGTAGCGCGGGGCGAGGGGCGCCGGGGCGCGGGGCTTCGGGCTGCTGTACTCGTCCGGCGCAACCGCTGGTGGCAGAGCGCGTCGGCGGTCTGACTGACCGTTATGGTCGAATTGTGACCATTGAAGCCGCCGCCGAACCCGACGCCGACACCGGTCCCGACCCCCGACCGCAGGCCGACGGCGAAGCCGCCGCGCGGAAGGTCAGGACTCGCGCCGCGCTGATCGCCGCCGCCGTGTCCGTGCTGCTGGTGGTCGCCATCGTGCTGGGCAGCCGGGGCCTGCGGGACTTCGACTCCGCGCTGATCCCGTACACCGTGGCCACGATCTTCCTGACCTTCGGCGTCGTCTACCGCTACCTGGTCTGGATCTCGGCGCCGGCCGCCTGGCGGCTGTTCCGCAAAGGCCTCGGCACGCTGTTCTCCTGGCAGAACTTCCGCCGCGCCCCCACCGCGCTGCCCCGGATGGCGGCCACCTACCTGGGCTTCCAGCGCTTCCTCGGCGCCCGTTCGCACTCCCGCTGGATCGCCCACCAGGCGATGTTCTGGGGCTGCCTGCTCGCCGTGGCGATCACCTTCCCGCTGACCTGGGGCTGGTTCACCTTCACCGCCTCCAGCGCCACCGGGCCCGGCTACGAGATGCGGGTGTGGGGCTTCAAGGTGCTGGGCTTCAGCTCCAGCAGCCTCTTCGGCTGGGCCATGTACCACGGCCTGGACCTGGCCGCGGTGCTGGTCATCGGCGGTGTCGGCTACTTCCTGTGGCGGCGCACCCGGGACCGGGCGGCGACCACCGGGCAGCGCTTCGGCTACGACTTCCTGCCGCTGCTGGCCCTGCTCACCATCTCGGTGACCGGGCTGCTGCTCACCTTCTCCGAGATCTGCCTGCACGGCGGCGGTTATGAGTTCCTCGCCGTGCTGCACATGGTCTCGGTGGTGTTCACCCTGGTCTACCTGCCCTTCGGCAAGTTCTTCCACATCGTGCAGCGTCCGGCCGCGGTGGGGATGCAGCTGTTCAAGTACAGCACCCGCACCGGTGCCGCGGCCGGCCTCGGAGCCGGTGCCGCCGCCGGGCAGCCGGGCGCGGAGCCGGCGGAGTTGTTCGCCTGCCGCCGCTGCGGCGAGCCGGTCGACACCGCCCCGTACGTGGAGAACCTGCGCGGCACCATGCGCGACCTGAAGCTGGGCTTCGACGAGTGGGCCGAGTACTGCCCCCGCTGCAAGCGCGTCCTGCGCGGCAGCGCCTATCTGCAGCACGTGAAGCGGGGATTCAAATGAGCCACCCCCTCGGCAGCCGGGAGAGCCGTCCGGTGCCGGTGTCCCTGGATCCCACCGTCGCCCCGCCGGGCACCCGCAACTTCCGTGACGCGGGCGGCATCCCCGCCGACCAGTGGCACGCGAACCAGGTCGCGCAGACCCTGGTGCCCACCCACTGCTGCTTCTGCGGCGTCCAGTGCGGGATGTACCTGCGGGTGGACGACCACGGCAAGGTCTTCGGCGTCGAGCCGCGCAACCACGACATCAACCGCAGCCGGCTCTGCCCCAAGGGGCTCAACGCCTACCAGCAGGTCAACCACCCGGACCGGCTCACCGCACCGCTGATGCGCCGCAGCCGGGACGAGCCGCTGCGCGAGGTGAGCTGGGACGAGGCGCTGGACTTCACCGTCGCCGAGGTGCGCCGGATCCAGGCCGAGCACGGCAGGGACGCCTTCGGACTGCTCGGCGGCGCCAGCCTGTTCTCCGAGAAGACCTACCTGGTCGGCAAGTTCGCCCGGGTCGCGCTGAAGACCCGTCATGTCGACTACAACGGGCGGCTGTGCATGGTCAGCGCGGCCGGGGCGAACAAGCTGGCCTTCGGCATCGACCGGGCGGCCAACCCCTTCGCCGACATCCTGCAGACCGACTGCCTGCTGATCGCCGGCTCCAACGTCGGCGAGTGCTTCCCGGTGATGACCCAGTACCTGTGGGGCGCCAGGGACCGGGGCGCGTCGCTGATCGTGGTGGACCCGCGCGAGACCGCGATCGCCAGGACCGCCGACATCCATGTCGCGCTGCGCTCCGGCACCGACTCGGCCTTCTTCAACGCGGTGCTGCACGTGGTGATCAGGGAGGGCCTGACCGACGAGGTCTTCCTGGCCGAACACACCACGGGCTGGCAGGAGTTGAAGGCGACCGTCGCCGCCTACCCGCCCGAGCGCGCCGCGGAGATCTGCGGCATCCCGGCCTCGCAGGTCGAGCAGGTGGCCCGGATGTTCGCCGGAGCCCCACGCGCCATGGCCTGGCACGCCCGGGGCATCGAGCACCACACCCAGGGCGTGGAGAACTGCCTGACCGTCATCAACCTCTGCACCGCCACCGGGAACCTGGGCAAGCCGGGGGCCGGCTACGGCACCATCACCGGCCAGGGCAACGGCCAGGGCGGACGCGAGCACGGCCAGAAGTCCGACATGCTGCCCGGCGGACGCTCCATCAGCGACCCCGAGGCACGCAGGTTCATCTCCGACTTCTGGGGCATCGAGGAGGCCGAACTGCCGCAGGCCGGCACCTCGATGATGGAGATGGTCTGGCAGATGCAGCGCCAGGAGATCCGCGGGCTGATCGGGATCTGCAACAACCCCTTTGTCTCACTGCCCAACTACGCGGTGGTCAAGGACGGTTACGACACCCTGGACTTCCACGCCCAGTTCGACTTCTTCCTCTCCGAGACCGCCGCCAACGCCCATGTCGTCTTCCCGGTCACCACCTGGGCCGAGGACGAGGGGGTGATGGCCAACGCCGAGGCGCGGGTGGTCAAGCACAACAAGGCGCAGGAGCCCGCGCCCGGGGTGCGCACCGACACCTGGGTGATGTGCGAACTCGCCCGCCGGCTCGGCGTGGGCGACAAGTTCGCCTTCGACGGTTCCCGGGCCGTCTTCGACGAGTTGCGGCACGCCTCGGCCGGCTCGGTCAACGACTACTACGGGATCACCTACGAACGCCTCGAGGAGACCGGCGGCATCGCCTGGCCCTGCCCGGACCTGGACCACCCCGGCACGCCCCGGCTGTTCGAGGGCGGCCTGACGTACCACGCCGACCGGAAGGTCCATCTGCAGACCGTGGAATGGCACCCGCCGGCCGACCCCTTCGACGAGCAGTACCCGTTGCGGCTCACCACCGGCCGTACGGTGGCGCACTTCCTGTCCGGCAACCAGACCCGGCGGCTTGGCGCGCTGGTCGAGCAGACACCGCGGCCGTGGGTCGAGCTGCACCCCACCCACGGCTACCGCAACGGCGACCCGGTCCGGGTCACCACCCGGCGCGGCAGCGAGGTGCTGCCCGCGCTGGTGACCGAGGCGATCCGTCCCGACCATGTCTTCATCCCCTACCACTGGCCGTTCCCCACCTCGGCGAACGCACTGACCATCGACGCGCTCGACCCGCGCTCCAAGATCCCGGAGTACAAGGTCTGCGCCTGCCGGATCGAACCCGCCCCCGAGGTGGACCCGGTTCCGGCCCCGCCGATGCCCCCGGGCCGCTCGGCCTACCCGGAGGCCCAGGCCTCCCGCGACGACCCGATGCCGCCCACCTCACCGCAGGGCCGCGGCACGGGCGAAGGGAGGTGATCCGGCGATGATGGGACGAACGCTCTTCATCGACCCGGGGCGCTGCATCGGCTGCCAGGCCTGTGTGTCCGGCTGCCGGGAGTGCGACTCGCACCGCGGCAAGTCCATGATCCACCTCGACTACCCGGACCAGGGCAGTTCGGTGGCCTCGCTGCCGACGGTCTGCATGCACTGCGAGGACCCGGTCGCGCCGTGCGCCGAGGTCTGCCCGGCCGAGGCGATCCTGATCAGCCCGGACGGGGTGGTCCACGAGGCCGACCCGACCCGCTGCATCGGCTGCGGCAACTGCGTCAACGCCTGCCCGTTCGGCGTCCCCAAGATCGACCTCGAAGCAAAGCTGCAGATGAAGTGCAATCTGTGTTACGACCGCACCTCGATCGGCCTGGCCCCGATGTGCGCGACGGTCTGCCCGACCGGCGCGCTGTTCTACGGGACCTTGGAGGAACTCCAGGCCGAACGGCCCAACGTGGACGTCTCCAACTGGTTCGAGTTCGGCGACGTGCAGATCACCACCGGTGTCGCCATGGTCATCCCGGCTGACAAGCGCGACCGCCCGGTGCCGGGCGGGATGCCGACCCTCCCCCTGGTGCAGATCAACGGACGCGATACCGGCAGCGGTAGTAGCGGCAGCGGCGGCGTGGGAGGTGTGTGGTGAGCAGCGAACAACTGGACCCGGGTATCCAGCACCAGGGCGGGCACGAGGCGGAGCAACGGGCCCTGCGCGAGCGCCTCGGCACCGACTCGCTGACCTCGCGCCGCGACTACCTGCGGGTGATGACCACGGTCTCCGGCGGCCTGCTGGTCGGCAGCGTCGCGGTCTCGGCCGGCGTACTGCACCGGCACGGCGACGCGGAGGCGGCGGACGTCCCGCTGCTCCGGGTCGCCGAGCGGCTGGACCGGGGGCAGGCGGTGACCTTCAACTACCCCGGCGAGCACGACCGGGCGATGGCGGTCCGGCTCGCCGACGGCAGCGTGGTGGGCTACTCCACCGTCTGCACCCATCTGGCCTGCGGAGTGCTGTGGCGTCAGGACCGGGGCGACGAGGGCGAGTTGTACTGCCCGTGCCACGAGGGCTCCTTCGACGTACGCACCGGCGAGGTCACCGGGGGACCGCCGCCGCGCGGCCTGCCCAAGGTGCTGCTGGAGGAGCGCGCCGACGGCAGCGTCTGGGCGGTGGGCACGGCCTACTCGGACGAGTCCGTGCGGCACGCGGCCTGCCGACAGCTCAGCGCGATCCGGCCCGGTGCCGCCGCACCGGCCTGCGCCCGGGGCGGAGGGAACCAGCCGTGACCTTCCCCCCTGAGTACCACCCCGGCAGCGACGAGCCGCGGCTCAACCGCCCGGTCGCCGAACGCTATCCGCAGATCCGTCCCACCAGCGGCTACGGCGACTCCCGGGTCGTCCACAGCGGCCCGGGACCGGGTGCGGGGACCGAGCAGGAGCCCGAGCGCTCGGCGATCCTCACGGCGCGGCTGTTCGTCGTCCTGAGCGTGGTGGCCGGGCAGCTGTGGGCGCTGAACGTCGGCGTCGACGCCTGGATGCAGGGACGGACCGGAACCGCCTGGTGGTGCACCGGCTTTGAGGCGCTGTCCTTCCTGATCGCCCTGGGCGCCTGGCGGATCGGCCCCCGCGACCGCTGAGCCGTCCGCGCGAACGCCCGTCCGCCCGTCCGCCTATACGCCTGTACGCCTGTACGCCAAAGCCTGTGCGGCAACACCCGACCACCGAGGGACGGAACCATGACCGACACCCGTACCGGCTCCGGTACCGGAACTGACGCCGGATCACCCGAACGGCCGGCGATCCCCACGGCGGCCTGGGTCAACCTCGCCCTCGCCACGGTCGGCATCGCCGTCAACTTCTGGGCCTGGGGCCTGATCAGCCCGCTGGGACCGACCTACAAGCAGCAGCTCGGCCTCAGTTCGTTCCAGCAGTCGTTCCTGGTCGCCGTCCCGGTCCTGGTCGGCTCGCTGGGGCGGATCCCGGTGGGCGCGCTGACCGACAAGTACGGGGCCCGGCTGATGGTCCCGGCGATCAGCTTCGCCACCATCCTGCCGGTGCTGGGCTTGAGCGTGGTCCACAGCTACGCGATGCTGCTGCTGGTCGGCTTCCTCCTCGGCATCGGCGGCAGCTTCTTCGCCGCCGGCGTCCCCTACGTCAACGCATGGTTCCCGCCAGCCCGCCGCGGCATGGCCACCGGCGTCTTCGGGATCGGCACCGGCGGCACCGCCATCGCCTCCTTCTTCACGGCCCGGATGCTGCGCTGGTACGACAACACCAACACCATGTTCTACCTGGTCGCGATCGTGCTGGCGGTCTACGGGCTGATCGCCCTGCTGGTCGCCAGGGACGCGCCGGGCCGCCAGGTACCCGCGCAGCTGTTCGGCCGCCGCTTCGCCGAGGCGCTGCGGGCCCCGGCCACCCTGCCGATGTCGCTCCTCTACGCGGTGGCCTTCGGCGCCTTCGTCGCGATGGGCGTCTACCTTCCCACCTACCTGAAGGAGGCGTACAGCCTCAGCCAGGACGGGGCCTCCACCAGGGCGGCTGGCTTCACTCTGGTCGCGGTGCTGTTCCGGCCGCTGGGCGGAACCCTCTCGGACCGGATCGGCCCGGCGAAGGTGCTGATGGCCTCGTTCGCCACGCTGGGCGTCACCGCGGTCTGGCAGGCGTTCCAACCCGCGCTCAACCCCTGGTCCACGGTGGCCTTCCTGGTCATGGCCGCCAGCGTCGGCCTGGGCTGCGGCGCGGTGTTCGCGCTGGTCGCGGTCGTCACACCGAAGGAGAAGGTCGGCACGGTCACCGGCCTGGTCGGCGCCGCCGGCGGCCTCGGCGGCTACTTCCCCCCGCTGGTCATGGGCTCCGTCTACGGCAGCACCGGCTCCTACGCGATCGGCCTGATGCTGCTCTCGGACGCGGCCTTCGCCGCACTCGTCTACTGCGCGGCCCGACTCCGAGGCCGGGACCGCCGAGACAGCCCGAACGCCTTCGGCAGCTGAGCCGCTCGGCTTTGGGTTCTACGCCGCTGAACGCAGCAACTGACTGACGATCTCCCGCGCGCGGCCGGTGATCGGGCTCGGCCGCAACGTGGCCGGGTCCACCTTCACCTGGACCCGGCGGCCGTTCGCGTGCAGCACCGCGCCGTCCGCCGAGGTGATCGCGAAGCCGTAGACCACGCTGCTGCTGCCCAGGCGCTCCACCCACATCCGCACCGCGGCCGTGCCGGGGCGGGTGATCGGCGCGTGGTAGGTGATGCTGAACTCGCGGACCACGAAGAACGAGTCGCCGAAGTCGGCCGCCCCCGGATCGAAGGTCCAGCCGCGTTCGGTCCAGAAGGCGCTCAACGCCCGTTCCAGCAGCAGCACATAGCGGGCGTTGTGGACGACGCCGAGTGCGTCCAGGTCGTCGAAGTGCACCTGGACGGTCTCCAGGTGCCCGGGCTCGGTGAGAGTGGTCATGACGCGTTCTCCGTCTCCGTAAGGTTCGACAGGCTGGACAGGCTGGGAAGGATCGAAGGGTCGGTGCTCAGCGCCCGCAGCCGGTCGAGTACGGCCCGGCGGCTGTGGAGCAGGCCGTGGCTGCCACCGGGCATCAGCCGCAGATGGGTGACCACCGCCTCGCCCAGCGCGTTGATCTCGAAGGCAAGCTGCTCCGGATCGGTGTCCGGCCGCAGTTCGCCCAACTCGCCCGCCTGGACGGCGACCTGCCGCAGCAGCGCCAGCCAGTCCACCAGCGCCTGCGCGATGGCGTCATGGACGGGCCCGGGCCAGTCGTCGAACTCATGCTGCACGGCGGCGAAGAAGCAGCCACCGGGGAGGGTCTCGGCCTCGTAGAAGCCCAACCGCTGCTCATGCAGCGCCCAGAGCCGACGCACCCCCCGAGGCCGGGCCAGCGCCGGCGCGACGATGAGCTCGGTCCACTGCCGAGTGGCGTGCTCCACGATCGCCAGCTGCAGATGCTGCTTGTCCGGCCAGTGCGTGAACAGCCCGGACTTGCTCACCCCGAGCGTCAGCGCCAACCGCGCCAGCGACAACCCCTCCAACCCCTCGACCGACGCCATCGCCACAGCCGCATCCAACACCGACCGACGCGTCCGCTCACCCCTGGCCAGCCGCCCATCACTCATGCGGCGCAGCCTACCAAACTTTCCGACCGACCGGTCGCACTTATTTATCCCTTCTTCGGCCAGAGCAGGTGGCGTCGTAGGCTCTGTGTTGACACAGGTAGGCAGGGGGAGCGATGAGTAGTCCAGCGTTGACGGATGCTGATGCTGTACGCCAGGTAGTCAATGAGTATAAGAAGCAAGGACGGCAGGCCTTCTTGGCTCGCTACAACTTCCAACCGGCGAAACGATTCCTCCTTCAGCATGAGGGGCGGCTGTACGACGCCAAGGCGATCGTCAACGCGGCGTACCAGGCACAGCACGGCCAGCCGGCTCCCCACATCATTAGCGGTGGTCGGGCTCACAGCAACGCGCTTCTGGAGAAGCTAGGTTTTACGGTCGTTGACCGCCGTCCCACCACTGTGGAGGGCGAGTTGGCTTGGCGTCTGGCGTTGTGGGCTCACCTCGAAGCAACGCAAGACCTTGCTGCCGTTCCGCCGCAGGCCCTCCGGGAGTTTGATGCCTACGGAGGCCAACAGGGCATCTGGGTCGACTCGGCTAGAACCAGCCTTATCGGGCTGGGTCAGATTGCCGTATCGTTCCTGCATACGGGAGCTGACTATCCAGACGACATGACTGATGACGCGGCTCTGTATCACTATCCGACGACCAGGCGGCTCGGCGAACGCGATCAAGCTGAGATTAACGCAACTAAAACCGCGGCCAATCTCAAGCTTCCTATTTTTGTCATTTCAAAGCCAACACCACGTTCTGCAGTGCGGGGTGTCCAGCTCGCTTGGGTGGAGGGTTGGGAGGACCAAAGCAAGCTTTTCCTGGTCACCTATAACCAGGCGGCGCCTGAGCGGATTATTCAGGATGACCGTTCCGATGAATCGGCTTTTGTGTTGTCCGGAAACCGAAGCCATCAGAGCCGTCGCAATGTACGCGTTCGCCCTGGTCAGCCTCGCTTCAAGCTGGAAGTGTTTCAAAGGTATGGTCCGCGCTGCGTATTGTCTGGGATCGCCGTTCCCGAGATGATCGAGGCGGCGCATCTGCGTCCGGTCGCGGATGAGGGTTCGGATGACCCGCGCAATGGGCTCCCGCTCAATGGTGCATTGCATCGCGCTTTCGATGCGCATCTTTTTGCCATCGAGCCAGAGTCGCTGGAGGTCGTGACGCGTCCGCAAGGTCCGTCCCTTGAGGAACTGCACATTACCGTCAGCAACTTGAAGGATCTTCCGCGGAAGCCTCACCACGATGCCTTGGAGTGGCGCTACCAGGAATGGCGCCGCCGGACTGGCCTTAACTGACGGTGCGGCGTGGTTTCGACCTTCTGGCCAAGATTGATACCGGATGGATTTGGCTGAACCATCGGCGGATCGCTCACAGCTTTGCCATATTGGCACGATGACTGATCAGGTGAGCGGGTCCGGGGAGTCGCAGTATCCGAGCGATGTCGGTGGGGGTGGGGGCTCTGCGTCGGGGCGGGGGTGGGGGGCGCGGTCGGTGGTGGCTGGGGTGGTTGGGCTGGTGGTGGGGGCGGCGTTGGTCGGGGTGCCGTGGTTGGTGACGTCGGGGGGTTCGGGGCCGGGGTACGGCAGTGCGGGGACGGCGGGGCGTACGCTCAGTCCGCCGGCGACGTTGGGGGGTCTGGCGCAGTACGCGAAGGCGCTGACGGGGGTCGGGGGCGCCAAGGGGGCGGCCAGTGGGGCCACGATGGACGCGCAGGACACGAAGAGTGCGCAGCGGTTGTCCCAGGCGTACGGCGGGGCCAAGGCCGTCGTCCAGCACTATGCGGACAGTGGGGTCGCGGAGATCGTGATCCTTGATGCTGTTTCCGCGTCGTCGCCGCAGCCGTATGTGCCGTACGAGGATGCGGCGCAGCTGGGGATGGCTGTGCCGCCGGACCAGTTGGTGCAGGTCGGCCAGGTCGCCTGTGTGGTCTACAACCAGGGGACGGCGGCCGGGCAGAAGCCCACGGCGGAGTCGGTGGTGGTCAACTACTGTCAGCGCACCGGGAGTGGGCTGACCGTGCAACTCCGTGCGAGTGGGGATCTGCAGCACCAGCCGCAGCAAATGGCGGCGCTGGTGGAGAAGGCCTGGACGGCGCTTTCCTGACTGCCCCACAGCACCTTCCTACAGCTTCCAGGAGCGTAGGGCGGGGTCGGCGAGGGCGCGTTCGACTGCCGTGCGGACGGTGCTGAGGGGGACACCGTCGGGCGGGGTGATCTCCAGGATCAGGGCGCCGTCGGGGTGGGTGGAGGTGCAGTGCCAGGTGTTGGGCAGCAGGGCGATCAGGCGGGCGGCGGCGAGTTCGGGCGCGCCGGTCGGGTTGCCTGGCCTGCGGGGGACCACGGGGAGTCGGTACGGGGAAGGGCGGAGTGGGGGAAGGGAGGGGGGAGGGGAGCCGAGAGGGGAGTTGAGGGGGGAGGGATGCGGGACGGTCTTGTTCCCTTGTGGGTCCGGGGCGGTCACTGGGAGGGCTCCAGGAGGGCTGCGGGGGCTGGGCGTTGTGCGACAACAAGGGGGGTGGCGCCGTGCGGGGCGAGGATGGTGTCGATCAGGGCGAAGTGGGTGGCTTGAACGCGGCGGGCGAGGGTCCGTAGCCGCGCGGCATGGGATTCGGTGGAGCACCACAGGGTCTGCGCGAGGACGTAGCGGCCCTGGCGGGGGAGCAGGTGGAGTTCGGGCCACAGGGGTGTGTCGTCCGAGGTTGCGGCGTCGATTTCGGCGTCAAGGTCGCCGTCCCAGCCCCGCGGTGCGTGGAACCGGGGCGCGGTGCTGAGCCTGCCGTACCAGGCGCGGGTGTCGTCGCGGTGGGCGGTGCGGAGGGCGGAACTGTGGCGCGCGTCCTGCAGCTCGCGCAGGGCGGCGTGGGCTCGGCGCGGGTCGTCGAAGACAGCGAGCGGGAGCAGGTGTCTGCGGGGGGTGCGGTAGCGGCGGGTGCCGGTGTCGTCGAGCAGCAGCGCGGTCCGGTCCGGCACGGTGGTGAAGTCCAGGCCGGCGTCGGTCAGGCGCAGCCACAGGTCCCAGTCCTCAAGACCGACGCCGTTGCGCCAGCCGCCCACCCGCTCCGGCAGGCCGCGCAGGTGGGCGACCCGGGAGGGCTCGAACAGCGGCCCCAGGACCTGGATCTCCGGATGCCAGCAGAGCGCCAGCGACCGGGACTCGGCGGTCACCGCACCGGCGGCGTCGACGCGGGTGAAACCGGTGGCCACCAGGGCGGCACCGTCCGCGAAGGTGCGCAGCAGTACGTCCAGGTGGTCGGGGCGCCAGCGGTCGTCGTGGTCCAGGTAGGCGACGACCTCGCCGCGGGCCTCGGCCAGGCCGGTGTTGCGCGGAGTGCTGGGGTGGCCCTGGTGCGGGATGCGGATCAGCCTGATCCGATCGTCCTGCGCGGCTGCGGCGCGGACCACCTCGTCGGTGTCGTCGGTGCTGCCGTCCGAGACGACGAGCAGTTCGAAGTCGCGGACGGTCTGGGCCTGGACGGAGCCGAGGGTGGCGACGAGGTGGGTGGAACGGTTGTAGGTGGGACAGATGACGGTGACCTGAGGGTGGCTCATACCGTCAACTTCCCTGCGTGCGTGGGAGAAGAGAGGAAGGGGAGGCCGCTGCCCGGGGTCCTGGCGGTGGCGACGGCGAGCAGGACACCGGCGGCGCCGGTCGCCAGGTCGGTGGAGAAGCGAAGGGCGTGGTCGCCGAGGAGCTCCACGTGTCCGTCGATCGGGACGGCGTGCCAGCCGAAGGCGCGGATGTGGCGTTCCTGGGAGGGGGTTGGCTCGCCATGGGTGAGTTGATGGAGTGTCAGGAGGGTGCCGGCGCGGCCGTGGAACAGGCCGGCGTTCATGGTGAACTCGCGGTCTGCGCCCTCGCGGATGCGTTCGGCGGCTGCGACGAGTTCCGGGGCCGGATCGCTGAGCCGGTCCAGGAGTTGCTGCAGGACGATGGCGACGCCGCCGCCTGCGGTGAGGTACGGGGCCTGCCAGGGGGCGTCGCCGCCGGGGCGGGGCACTTGCGGGTCGGTCGGGTCGGTCGGGTCGCTCGGGCCGTTCGGCGTGGCGCTCCAGCCGAGGGCGGCGAGGTCCTCGCGTAGCGCGGTTTCAGCGGCGGCTAGGAGGGCGGCGTCGCCATTGCGTTCGTGCAGGCGCAGGAGGAGCAGGGCGTCGCCGGTGCGGCCGTGCAGCAGGCCGGGGCGGGCGGCCCGGCGGACTTCGGCGGCTGCCTGGCGGGCCAGTTCCTCGGCTGTGCGGAGCAGGGAGGGGTCGTTGGTGCGGTCGCTGAAGTGCAGTGCGGCGAGGGCGATTCCGGCGGTGCCGCTGAGGAGGCTGCCGCCGGCGTCCTCGATCGGGAGGGCGAGTGCACGGTGGAGCAGTTCGGCGGCCTGCTCGGGGCGGCCCAGTCGGTCCAGGGCGAAGGCCAGGCCGCTGAGGCCGTCGTAGAAGCCGGGACGGGGCTGCTCCGAACTCTGCGCGGCCTTGGCCGACTTGGCCAGCCAGTCGACGTGGGCGTCCGGGACGGGGCTGCCGGACTCGGCGACCGCCCAGAGCACGCCTGCGGCTCCATGGGCGAAGGTGGTACCGCCGGTGGGTGTGGCGAACTGCTCGATGTCGCCGGGGAAGAGGCGGTCCTGGCGGTCGGGTGTCGCGGCGGCGGTGATTCCGGCGCTGATGGCGCCGCGCAGCTGGTCCCACGCCTCGGGCCGGGCATCCCACCAGGAGGTGTTGTCCCCGACGGTGGCCTGTTCTGAGACGGTGGCCTGTTCTGAGAGGGTGGGTTGGCCTGAGGTGGTGGGCCGCTCCGCAACGGTGGCGTGTTCTGAGACGGTGTTCCGCTCCGCGAGGGCGTTCCGTCCCGCGAGGGCGTTCCGCTCCGCGACGGCGTCGACCTCCGCGAGGCCGTCTACCTCCAGCGCAGCGTCTACCTCCGCCGCGGCGTTCGTCGGCCACGCGGCTGGGCCCAGGTCGTCGTAGACGTGGTGGGCGAAGTCCTCGGGGACGGGGAAGCGTTCCCTGATCACGGCGAGGAACTGGTCGGCCTTGGCCCGGTCCCAGGGCAGTGCCACCGTCAGCGGTAGGAACAGCGCGAGGCGCAGGCAGCCGAGCGCATAGCGGTCGACCGCCGCGCCGGTGTAGCCGAACGGGGCGCGGAAGCCGGGTGCGCCGATGGACTGTCCGGCCTCGGCGTCGGTCGCGCTGGCGGTCTCCAGGTCGATGAAGGCGATGCTGCCGTCCTCGCGGACCAGGACGTTGTTGGGGTGCAGGTCGCCGAAGACCACACCACGCTCGTGCATCGCGTGCACGCCCGCGTCGATCTGCTCCAGGATCTTGAGCGCCCAGGAGGTGTACTCGGCGCACCGGTCGTCCGAACGCTCGCCGCTGACCAGGGGGTTGCGGGTCAGCATCTCCTGGATCAGCGGCACACCGTCGACGTAGGCGCGGGCGAGGAAGAAGTGTTCGCGCCCGACCCGGTAGTCCACCAGTTCCGGGATGGCGGGCAGGCCGGACAACTGCCGCAGTGCCCAGTGCTCGCGTTCCAGCCGGGTGACCGCGTCGGCGCCGCTCTCGTCCAGGCCGGCCATCGGGCGGGCCTCCTTGAGCAGCACGGTACTGCCGTCGCGGCGGTCGGTGGCGAGGTAGACGCCGCCGCCGTTGGAGAAGTGCAGCGCCTTGGACACCGCGAACGGGAAGCCGTCCAGCGTCCCGGAGTTGCGTGCCTGCAGTGCCTCGGCCAGGCAGTCGGGCAGGACGGCCCAGGCGGGCGGACGGAAGCCGGGGCCGCGCCGGTCGGGAACCAGCGCCCCCTGCGGGTCGGTGACGCAGTACACCACCTCGCCGGTCTCGGCGGACCGGGCCAACTGCTCGACGAAGGCCCCGTACCGGACGTAGAGCGGGCCGGATCTCCAGCGCAGGTCGCTGAGGATGTACGGGCCGGGCTCGCCGTCGAGCAGGACGCCGAGTTCGTCCAGGACGGTCGCGAACTGCTCGTCGTCGGCCGGGTAGAGGGTGATGAACTTGCCGCTGCTGCCACGGTCGCCGTACTTGCTGTTGCGCCAGGTGAGCACGTCCATGCTGCGGATGAACTTGAAGGGCACGGCGTTGCGCACGCAGTATTCCCAGGTGGTGTCGAGGATCCGGCGGGCGTTGGGCAGGTCCGCCGACACATGGATCTTCCAGCCCTGGGGCCGGAGCATCGCCCCGTCCGGGCAGAGGAAGTCCCAGTCGGCGTTGGTCCGCCGGTGCCAGCCCTCCGGCAGCGCGCCGTCCGGTGCCATGAACCCTGCCTCGGCCGGGACTTGGGGCAGGTCGTAGAAGCGGCTGCCGGCCTGGCAGAACTTCATGTACTGCAGGTTCATGACGGCCTCCTTGGACCACGGAACAGGGAACACGGACGAAAGAAGTTCGGGCTACCAGCGCCAGACCGGGGCCAGGTAGGTGTCGTAGCACCAGACCGCCAGCGTCCTGCGGCCGGTGTCCAGCACGGCCGCGCCGGTACGGTCGGCCGGGGCCGCGTCCACCCGGAGCCGGACGCCGGACGCGGGCAGTGACAGCAGGTCGCCGCTGACCGGGGTGAACGCCGAGATCGGCGCGGTGGTACTGGTGGCGTGCGGGTCCTGGACGGTCGCCGAGCCGCTGCGGCTCCGGGTCATCACGCCGGCCCGGTAGAGCGCGACCGGCTCCCCGGCCCGGACCGCGCCCATGTCCGCCGAGGTGGGCAGCACCAGCTCGACCCGGCCGTCGGACCCGGTCACGTAGCCGCCGGAGAGCCGGTACGGGACGCTCACCAGCATCAGCGCCGCGGCCACCGCCGCGGCGGCCAGGGTCCCGGCCAGGGCCACCCGCCAGAGCGGGGCGCCCGCCGCACGGGCCTCGCGGACCAGCCGTCGCGCACCGCGCCAGAGCCGGTAGCCGACGTAGCAGAGCACCGCGCAGACCGCCGCCGCCCCGAACTCGCCGATCCGCTGCAGCAGCCCGGCCCACAGGGCGACGGCACTGCCGATCAGGTACAGCGGGAAGGCCAGGCAGGCCAGCCCGTACGGCACGGACCAGCGCAGTTCCGGGAGTTCACGGACGTACCGGCCGCCGAAGAGCAGCCGGGACAGGAAGCGCCGGCCGTCGGTCATCGAGCGGTCGCGCAGGTGCGGCAGGTCCAGATGGCTCATCAGGGCGATGTAGCCGTCCAGCTTCACCAGCGGCAGCAGGTTCACCAGGCCGCTGACATAACTGGCCAGCGCGAACACCAGCACTGCCTCGCGCAGTGTGGACGCGGACAGGAACAGGCAGCTCAGCGCCGCCACCCCGGCCACCACCGCCTGGGCCGCGATCCCGGCGAGCGCCACCCTGACCCGCTGCTCCCTGCGGCCGAGCCGCCAGCCGTCGGAGACGTCGCAGAAGAACGCGGGGGACAGGTAGAACAGCATCACGCCCATCCGGCTCGGCCGACCGCCGTAGTAGGTGAGCAGGGCGCCGTGGCTGAACTCGTGCACGGCGGTGGTCGCCAGCACTCCGCCGAGGATCCCGGCGTACGCGGCGAGCGGCAGCGGCGCGCCGAGGGCCGCCGTCAGCGCCGGCGCCATCAGGGCCAGCGCGAGCAGGCCGCCCAGCGCGCAGACCAGCGCGGCGACCGCGACGCCCCGGTTGGCGAGCCGCGCCAGCAGCGGTGACATCCGGGACAGCAGCCGCTCCGGCCGGAGCACGGTGAACTGGACCGTCAGCGGCGGGACGAACCTCAACCGGCGGTCCCGCTTGGGCCGTTCGGCGCCGTCGTCGAGCACCCGGGCGCCGGCCAGGGTGTGCAGCGCCTTGGCCACGTCCGCGGTGGTCCACGGCGCGCCGAGGAGGTCGACGAGTGCCCGGTGGTCCCGGGTGCCGTCCAGCGCCTGCACCAGCCGGGCCAGGTCGGGCTGCACCCGGAAGTACCCGGCGGTGCCCCGCTGGATGATCCAGGGCTGGCCCTCCTCGCTCGGCCGGTGCACCCGGACGTCACTGGCGATCCGGGGCCGCTCCAGGTACGCGGGGTCCAGCGGCGGCACCACCCGCGCCGCAGCCGGGGACGCCGGGTCGGACGGTTCTGCCAGGGCCTGCTTCTGTGCCATGGTCCTCGGCTCCTCAGCTGCTGATGTCGCGGGACAGGACGATCGCGCGGGCGGCGAGTCCGGCGGCGAGCAGCCAGCCGGCGATGACCAGCAGGGCGACCGGCTCGGACAGCAGGTCGGTGTGCCGGTCCCGGTAGACCGAACTCATGGCGATGGTCATCAGGTACTTGCCGACCGCCGGGACCAGCCGCTGCAGTGCCGGGTCGACCAGCAGGGTCAGCCCCAGCACCGTTGCCACCGAGGCGAGTTGGTTGCGGCAGAGCCAGCCGAGGAAGACCCCCCAGGGCCCAGCGAGCAGGCTGCACAGGAACACACCCAGCACGGTCAGCCAGGTCTCCCCGGTCCACTGCGGCGTGCGGCCGTAGCCACTGAGCGTGCCCCAGGCGGACAGCAGGCCCAGGGCGACGGCGAAGAGGCCGGACAGCGCGCCCAGCGCCGTGCCGACCGCCAGTTTGGCGCCGAACAGCCGGGCTCGGCTGCCACCCAGCAGCACCGAGCGGCCGATGGTGCCGGAGGAGAACTCGCGACCGACCACAACGGCCCCGAACAGGCCCGCGAAGAGCAGCATCATCATCCAGGAGCGCACCACGTCGCCGGTCACCGAGCTCGCCGTGGCCGTCCCCTGCTCGATGGCCTGGTTGCCCTGGGAGGCGTAACCGAAGCTGGTGATCAGGCACATGAAGGAGCCGCAGCAGAGCAGGACCAGCCAACTGCGCCCGGTCCACGCCTTGCGCCACTCCGCGGCCAGCAGGTTACGCATGGCTCTGCTCCTTTCCGACGGTGCCGGCTCCGACCAGGTCGAAGAAGCGGTCCTCCAGCCGGTCGTTCTGACGGGGAATCAACTCACTGAGCGGGCCCGCATAGCGGAGCGTCCGCTCCAGGACGACCACGTCGTCCACGGTCTGCTCGACCTCGGCGAGGAGGTGGCTGGACAGCAGCACGGTGCGGCCCTCCTCGGCGAGCGAGCGGAGGGTGGTCCGCAGCCAGCGGATGCCGTCCGGGTCAAGGCCGTTGGCGGGCTCGTCCAGGACCAGCAGCTCCGGGTCGGCGAGCAGGGCGGTGGCCAGGGCGAGGCGCTGGCGCATGCCGGTGGAGTAGCCCTTGACCCTGCGGTCGGCGCTGTCGGTCAGCCCGACCCGTTCCAGCACCTGGTCCACCCGGCTCGTGGGCAGGCCCAAGGTGCTTGCCCAGATCCGGAGTTCGCGTCGTCCGGTGGCACCGGGGGTCCAGCCGAGGCCGTCCATGCTCACCCCGATCCGGTGCGCGGCGCGGGGCAGGTCCTGGTAGCGGTGGCCGAACACGGTCGCGCTGCCGGAGGTGGGACGGGCCAGGCCGAGCAGCACCCGCAGCGAGGTCGTCTTGCCCGCGCCGTTGCGCCCCAGCAGGCCGGTGACCCGTCCGGGGCGGACCTGGAAGCTCAGCTCCTCGACGGCCCGCACCGTGCCGAACTCCTTGGTCAGGGACTGGAATTCAATGGCGGGAGCGCTGCTCATCGCTGCCTCCGGAGTGAGCCGAAGAGGGCCCCGATCACGGCGATCAGCAGGATCAGAGTGGCGGAGAGGACGGTCATCGCCCCGGTGCGAGTGGAACCCGGGGGCAGGGCGACGGACATCAGCAGGGCGGTGGTGTTGAGCGCGCAGAACAGGGCGAGCACGGCGATCTGCGTACGCGGTCGCCGCCGGTTCTCGTCCACGGGTCCTCCAGGTGTGGTGCGGTGTGGGAAGGAGCAGCGCAGGGTGCGAGGAGCGCCGTGGTGGTGGCAGCGGACTGCCACCACCACGGCCGCTTCGTTGGATCTGATCAGTGCAGACCGAGACCGGTCGGGATCAGGTTCGGATCAGGTGAGGACGCTGATCGCGGAGTACAGGGCGGCACTGGCGACGGCCACCCCCACGATGCCGACGCCGATGGCGACACCGGTCCAGAAACCGGGGGCCTCCATGGCCTCCAGCTCCTGCATGCCGAGCTCCAGCGACTGGTCGTCGAAGACGCTCACCGTGTCCAGCAGGTCCAGGGTTTGCTGCATGTCGTGCTCCTTCCAGGTATGTGCAGACGGGTAGTTGAACGGGTTGAGCGGGTTGAGCGGTCGAGCGGGTGGGGCGGGCGGATCAGGTGACGATGATCGCCGAGACGGCGAAGCTGGCGTACGCGGCGCTGACGCTCACGACGATGCCGACGCCGACGCCGACCGCGGTCCAGAAAGCGGGAGCCTCCATGGCCTCCAGCTCCTGCATGCCCAGCTCGAGAGCCGTTCCGAATTCGTCCTGCATGTTGTGCCTCCTCTCCTACCTGCGGGGTGTGGTGGGTGTTTCTCTTCTCCGCCTCCGCGACGGCGGTGCCGCGCGGAGCCGGAAACCTTGGGGGGCGGACGCGGCCGTCAGGCCGTGGTCCAGGACGCTGTGGTGAGCGTTGGCGCGGACGCCGGCCCGGGCTGGGCCGTGGGTACGGCCGCCGGCGTCGGCACCGGCGGGGGGAGGGCGGCGGCCAGGAGCCGCCTGACGTCCTCCGCCGCCAGGCCGCCGAGCATCGGCAGACCGCTGCCCCAGGCGCGGACGACGCGCAGCGCGGTCTCGTCGATCAGCTCGGGGTCGGCCCCGGCCTCCCGGCCGATCCGCCAGCGGTCGATCAGGGCGGCGATGCCGGGCCCGGGATCGGCCGGCAGCGCGGCCAGTTCGGCCGGACCGGCGGCGCGCAGCCGGGACCAGATCCGGGCCAGCCTGGGCGCCGAGCCGAGCCTCGGCTCACCCGCCGTCACCGCTGTCCACAGCGCCGGCAGCAGCGTGGCGACCGCCGGTATCTTCCGGATGCCGAGCACCGTGGACAGCTCGTTGGCGATCAGCCAGCCCTTGACCGAGTACGGGTCCCGGCCCCGGTGCAGCCAGCCCGCGTGGGTGAGCCCGCTGAGCCGGGCCACGTCCACCCGGACCTCGGCCGGGACGGCGACGCCGGACCGGTCGGCCTGGCCGGCCTGGCAGCCCAGCACCGCCAGCCGCTGCGCGATCACCTCCACCAGCGCGTCCTCGGTGGGCAGTTCGCTGTGGTCGCCGATGTAGGGGCTGACCACCCGGAACAGCGCCTCCAGCACCCCTTCGGCCACCAGGGCGCTCGGCAATGAGGCCGTTGCCAGCGGATCGACCACCGAGGACTCGGGGGTGAGTACGGACCCCAGGACCAGCCGCTTGCCCCAGGTGTGGGCCAGGCAGGCGACGGCGCTGGCCTCGGTGCCGGTGCCCAGGGTGGTGGGCACCGCGACCAGGGGCATCGGCCGCACCGCGTCGGAGGGCAGCACCACCAGGCCGCTGCGCTGGGTCACGGCCAGCCGGCCGGCGACCGCCGGGTGGGCGTCCAGCAGCGTGGCCAGTTTGGCCTGGTCGATCACGGTGCCGCCGCCCACGGCGACCACCAGGTCGGCGTCACCCACCTGCCGGGCCATGTCCTGCACCCCCGGCAGGTCGCCGGGCCGGGACCAGACCAGCACGTCCGCGTCGCGGCGGGAGGCGGGCACGGCCGCGCGGATCCGGGCCGCGAACTCCGTCCCGGCCACCCCCGGGTCGAGCAGCACCACCGTCCGGCCCCCGGTGCGGAGGGCCAGCCGGGCGAGCAGGCCCGGGTAGTCGTGCGGCAGGACGGCGGTACGGCGGTCCACGACCGTCCGACGTCCCTCCGCGGTGCCGGCCGGGACGGCGGGGGCGGCGGAACCGGCGGTGCCGGTCGGCCGGGCCGGGTTCGCGGTCATGAGCCGGTTCCCAGCAGTTGCGGGACGGTGCTGGACCGCGGCGCTTCCGCCGCCCACCCGGGGTAGGCCGTCTCCGCGAAGGCGGCGAGGCCGGTCAGGACGCAGTCCAGCAGTTCGGTCAGTTCGGCGGGGGAGTAGGTGAGGGCGGGGATCAGCTGGATGCCGTTGACCCCCGGGTGCACGATCGCCCCGGCCGCCCTGATCCTGCTGACCAGTGCGGACACCTCCGACTGCGGCAGCGGTGTTCCCTCCGGTGTGCGGATCCGCAGGGAGCGGAAGCAGCCGGCCCCGGTGCTGCCGCTGACCAGGGGATGGTCCTGCGCCAGCCGTGCCAGCGCGGTGTCCAGCAGCGCCGAGAGGCGTCGGCCCAGGGCCAGGGCGTCCAGCCGCTGCATCTCGGCGATGGTGGCCACGATGGCCGCGCAGGTGGCGGGGGTTCCGGCCTGGGTCTCGCCGTGCATCAGCACCGCGCCGGTCTGGGTGAAGGTGTCCGCGACCCGGTGCGAGGCGACCACCGCGGCAGCGGCGGCGGTGCCGTTGGTGAGGCCCTTGGAGGCCACCAGCAGGTCGGGGTGGGCGGGCCACTCCTGCGAGGCGAAGAAGGGTCCGGTGCGGCCGAACCCGGTGGCGACCTCGTCGGCCACCAGCAGGAAGCCGTACTGCTCGCGCAGTCGCAGCAGGGTGTCGATGTACTCGGCGGTGAGCGGCACTGCGCCGCTGCCGATCACCGGTTCGACCACCACCGCTGCCACGCGGTCTCCTTGACGCTCCATCAGAGTGCTGATGTCGGCCGGGTCGTTGACTCCGACATGGCGGACGAGTCGCTGGTCCACCCCGTAGAGCTGTTGGCCCAGCGGCTCGCCGGTCAGGCCGAAACTGCCGTAGGTCAGGCCGTGGTAGCTGTCCCGCAGGCCGACCACGAGGTTGCGGCGCGGTTCGCCGCGCAGCGCGTGGTAGTGCCGGGCGAGCTTCATCACCAGGTCGTTGGCCGCGCCGCCGGAGGTGGAGAACAGCACCCTGGCGTAGTGGTCCGCTCCGCAGACCCGGACCAACTCGGCTGCGGCGAGCCGGGCGTAGCGGTTCTCGTAGCGGAACACACCGAGGTAGGAGGCCGCGAGCAGGGCCTCGGCGGTGGCGGCGGCGATCGCGGGGTTGCCGTAGCCGAGGTTGGTGTTCCACAACCCGCTGCTGCCGCAGAGCAGTTCGCGGCCGTCGGCGAAGCGGACCCGGACGCCGTGCGCCGACACCGCGCACAGCGAGTCGTCGCCCTGGGATTCGGGGGGCAGCAGCGAGGGCCACAGCGGGCCCGGACGGCGTCCGGCGTCGTGGGCGTTCACGGTGCGACCCCTGTCTCCAGCAGCACGTCGCGGTGGCGCACGCCGGCATCGGGCAGGGCGTGCCGGACCGGGACGGTGAAGCCGGCCGCGACCAGCTCCTCGGTCAGCAGGTCGGGTGACAGCACGCCGATCTCGGTGGTGCAGACGTCCACCGGTCCCGAGTCGGGCAGCGGCTCGGGGAGGACCACGACGGTGCGGGTCTGCGCCCCCGGGCTCCACTGCTCGAACATCCGGTAGCCGCGGCCGGACGCCGCGGTGTAGTGGAGCGCGACCTCGGTGGCGTCGGCTGCTCCGGCCGTATCGGCGGCCGTATCGGCGGCGTCCACGGTGGACAGCAGGAACCGGCCGCCCGGGGCGAGATGGGCGCGGACCGCCCGGTAGAGGCCGACCCGTCCGGCTGCGTCGAGCAGCGAGACGGAGGTGGTGCCGAGGACGACCGCGCCGAAGCGCCGGTCCAGCGCGAAGGCGCTCATGTCGCCCTGCAGCAGGACGCAGCGCTGCCGCAGGGCGGGCGGCGCGGCCTCCAGCCGCTCCCGCAGCACGGCCAGCATGCTGGCGGACAGTTCCAGCGCGGTGACCTCGCGGCCCAGGGACAGCATCGGCATGGTCAACCGGCCAGTACCGGCCGCGAGTTCGAGCACCGGACCGGTCAGGGTCCGGAGTCGGCCCAGCAGTTCGCGCACTTCGTGGGTGTCACGGCCGGCCAGGTCGTGGTAGACGGTGGAACCGACCTCGTCGTAGAGGTCCCTGAAGCGGACCCGGCTGCCGAGCGCGGCGACGGCTTCCCCCGCGTGGCCGGTCAGCACGGGTGCGGTGGCTGAGTGGGCGACAGGTTCGGTGGCGGTGGTCATCGGGGTCACACCCCCGCGCCGACGGACTCGGCCCGGTGCAGCTCGACGCCGACCGCGCGCAGCGATGCCCTGGCCCGTTCCAGCAGGCCCCGGTCGGCGAAGCGCTCCGGGTCCTCGGCGGAGCCGCAGCCGAGCAGGGCTTCGACGGCGGGGGCGAGCGCGAGGTCCAGCTGGAACGTCCGGCTGCGGTCCACGGTGTGGACGAAGGCGGCCTGGTCCGTCCACAGCAGCAGCGGCGCGGCGGCCGAGGGGACGTCGGCGGCGAGGCCGAGCTCGGCCAGTTCCGGCAGCAGCCGGGCGCCGAACCCGGACACCCGGGGCTCGGACAGGCCGCGGGCCCGCAGGTCGCGGATGGAGTCCAGTGCGGCCAGATAGCGCCCCAGCCAGGGCCTGGCGGCGAGTGCGTCCGCGCGGGCCGGCTGGTCCAGGACGCTGCCGAGGCAGACCGGGCAGCCATGCTCGCCCGGGTCGGTACGGAGCTGGGTCCAGGCGTGCTGCAGCTGCTCGGGTGAGGCGCCGAGTGTGCCGAGCGGGCGGCCGTGCGGGGAGGTGGAGACGGTGCCCGAGGCGGCGATGTGCAGTCGCCACTGCGGTCCGTCGGCCGAGGGCCCGCTGCCGAGGGCGCACACGTCGGCGAGCTGGATCACCGGATGGGTGAGGAAGTCCGAGAAGACTCCCGCCTCGCGGGCCTGGTCGGCGTCGTCCAGGTAGTACTGGAAGTCGGTCTCGTCGGCGATCCGCACCAGGGTCGGGCCGACCACGGACATATAGGGGCTGACGCCGTAGGTCTGGCTCTGCAGGAAGAAGCTGCTGCCGACCGAGAACTCACCCCCGGCGTCGCTGAGCGAGCCCTCGTAGTGGACCACGGTCGGGCCACCGACGGTGTACACACCCCCATCGCCCCCGTCCGCCGAGGTGGGGACGAAGACGACCGACTCCGGACCGGCCAGTCCCGAGGCGACGGCAGCGGTGAGATGGTCCGCCCGTTCCAGTACCAGCGTCGCGGTGGTGCCGTCCGCCGGGGGTGTGGGCAGCAGCCCGGCCTTTCCGGTCCCCCAGGACATGAGATGCCTTTTCACGTTCCCTCACTTCTCGCTGTCGTCAGGTCAGGTCAGGTCGGGCCAGGTCGGGCCAGGTCGGGCCAGGTCAGGCCGGGTCAGAGGAGTGCGGCCAGGATCTTCTTGAGCTGTTCCATCGCCACCTGCGGCCCGCAGGCGGCGAACACACCCGTCAGATTGAGCACCACCTCGTCCGCGCCCGCTGCTGCGAACTCCGCCAACTGCTCGACCAGGCTCGGCAGTTCACCGCTGACGAAGGCGCCTCCGGCGACCAGTGCCTTGGCGTCGGCGGCCGGGTCGGACCCGGTGGTGTTGATGCCCGCCCGGCGGAGCATGTCCCGGTAGTGGGCCCCCTGCAGATGCGCCCCGCTGCCGGCCAGGGCGAACTCGGCCGGGTCGCGGTCGGGCACGGCCAGGGCGACCGGGACGACCGCCGTCAGCGTGGGAGCGGCCTTGCGTCCGGCCCGTTCGGCGCCCTCGCGCAGAGCAGGGACCACGGTGTCCCGCAGATAGGTCGCGGGGGCCAGCCAGGTGATCGCCGTGTCGGCCAACTCACCGGCCAGCCGCGCCATTCCGGGGCGCAGCACGCCCAGTCCCACCTCGACCCGCGCGCCCGGTGAGGGCGGCAGGGCGGCGTGGCAGTGGTAGTAGCTGCCCTCCGTTGCGACGGGCCGCCCGGTCAGCAGTCCGCGTACGGTGCCGAGGTACTCCCGGGCCGCCGTCAGCGGGCTGGCGTAGGGGGCGCCCAGCAGGTCGCGCTGGAAGGTGGGGGCACCGGGGCCGAAGCCCGCCAGGACCGGCTGACCTGTCGTCAGCGACAGCGAGCGGGCCTGCAGCGCGGCGGTGTAGGGGTGGTGCAGCGGCATCAGGGAGACCCCGATCCCGGTCGGCACCCGGAAGCCGACGCCAGCCGCGTGGGCGAAGCCCTGGTACGGGTCCACCAGGAGCGACTGCCCCTGCCAGAGCCGGTGGGCGTGTGTCCACTGCACCAGGGCCGCGTACGGCAGCACCTGCTCCGGCCGCCGTGGTACGAAAGGGATGAGGACCGAGTACGTGGTCATCTGTCGCTCCAGCGTCGAGTGGGGGACGGATCAGGCAGCGCGTCAGGACCAGTCGAAGACCAGCGAACGGAATTCGGGTGAGACCGGGCCCCCGGTGCTGTGCGCGGAAATGCTGGCTGCGAATACCTGGGTCATTTCTCCCCCTACTGCTTTTGGGTTCTCTGCCGCTTCCTTCGCCTTCCTTGCAAAAGAGATCCTGGCAAGGGTCGGCCCCGTGTTCGACGGTTGGGGGCTGCAACTTCCTGCTGTCGGGAGTGCGACTGGCTGCAGGCAGTCGCACTCCGGCGCCCCTGGCGGCTCCCCGACGCCCCCGGGCAGGAGCGGGGCCCGGTCCGCGGGGGAGTCGGGCTGTTCGCACCGATATCCCCCATGGCCTGCGCCGATGTCCGGACGGTCGGGATGAGGAGACCCGGTATAGGACTTGTGCGGTATCCGGGTAGGTATGAGCACGGGCAGATCCCTGACAGACGGCCGCAAGTGCGAGAAGATGCGGCGCGAGTTGTCGTGGTCCGTGTTGCTATCAACGCATGGGGGCACAGTTGTCGGGAATCCTCGGTTCGCTCGGTATGTCGGAGACCGAAGAAAGCGTCTATCGCTGTCTCCTGCGCTCCTACGAGAATTCGGTCCAGGGGATAGCCGAAACGCTCGGCATACCGGTGGACGAGGCGGAGCGCAGCGTCGCCCGGCTCAGCGCGATGGACGCGATAGAGCCGGTGGCCCTCTCCGACGACCGGAGGTACCGGGCGGTGTCGCCCGCGCTGGCGGTGCAGCGCCTGGTGGAGGGGCATCTGCGGGACCAGCGGGCGCGCCTGGAGAGACTTGTCCGGGAGGACCGGATCGTGGAGGCGCTGGTCAATGAGCGCCGCTCGGTCGGCTCCCCGCTGCTGCCCACGTACCAGGCCGTCGAACGGGTCGAGGGCATCGCCAACGTCCGGGCCGTGATCGACGAGTTGACGTTCTTCGCGCGCCACGAGGGGATGACCACCCAGCCGCACGGCGCGCTCAGCGCGGACGGGATCAGGGCGGCCCGGGTGATCGACACCCGGGTGCTCCGACGCGGGGTCCGGATGCGGACGATCATGGCGGGGGCGGCACTTGACGATCCCCCGACGGTCGCCTACCTGCGGGAACTGACCGCGATGGGGGCCGAGATCCGGATCTCCAAGCGGCCGTTCGAGCGCATGCTGATCGTCGACCGGCTCACCGCGCTGAGCCCGATCAACCCCGACAACTCCGCGCTGGGCGCCCTGGTGATCCGGGAGCCGGGCCTGGTGTCGAACCTGGTGGCGTTATTCGAGCGGACCTGGCTGGACGGTGTCGACATCGAGGAGGCGATCGGTCCGGTGGAGCCCGACCCGGACGGCGCCCTGACCGAGATCGAGCGCCGGATCCTGGTGATGATGGGCCAGGTCGACAAGGACGACCAGGGGGCCAGGGAACTGGGCATCTCGATCCGCACCTACCGCAAGCACATCGCCGACCTGATGCTGCGGCTGGGCGCCGCCAACCGCTTCCAGGCCGGAATCCAGGCCCGGGACCGGGGCTGGCTCTGACCGGAGCCGGTCGACCCCGGGCACGGGAAAGGCCCTCCGAACCCGGAGGGCCTTTCCACCGCCTTTGCTTAACAGGCGAGTTGACCCGCCGTCAGCCGAGGCTGGCGATGGCCTCGTTGAAGGTGGTCGACGGGCGCATGACGGCCTCGGCCTTGGCCGCGTCCGGGTGGTAGTAGCCGCCGATGTCGGTCGGCGAGCCCTGGACCGCGATCAGCTCGGCGACGATGGTCTGCTCCTGCTCCGACAGCGTCTTGGCGAGGGCCGCGAAGGCCCCGGCCAGCTGGGCGTCGTCGGTCTGCGCGGCCAGCTCCTGGGCCCAGTAGAGGGCCAGGTAGAAGTGGCTGCCGCGGTTGTCGATGCCGCCCAGCTTGCGGCTCGGCGACTTGTCCTCCTCCAGGAAGGTGCCGGTGGCCCGGTCGAGGGTGTCGGCGAGGACCTGGGCCCGGGCGTTGCCGGTGCCGGTGGCCAGGAACTCGAAGCTGGCGGCCAGCGCGAAGAACTCGCCCAGGCTGTCCCAGCGCAGGTAGTCCTCCTTGACCAGCTGCTGCACATGCTTGGGCGCGGAGCCGCCGGCCCCGGTCTCGAACAGGCCGCCGCCGGCGATCAGCGGGACGATCGAGAGCATCTTGGCGCTGGTGCCCAGCTCCAGGATCGGGAACAGGTCGGTCAGGTAGTCGCGCAGCACATTGCCGGTGACCGAGATGGTGTCCTCGCCGCGGCGGATGCGCTCCAGCGTGAACGCGGTCGCCTCCTCCGGGGTCTTGATCTCGATCTGCAGCCCGTCCGTGTCGTGCTCGGGCAGGTACGCCTTGACCTTGGCGATCAGGTTGGCGTCGTGCGCGCGGCTCTCGTCCAGCCAGAACACGGTGGGGCTGCCGGTGGCGCGGGCGCGGGTGACCGCGAGCTTCACCCAGTCGCGGATCGGCACGTCCTTGGTCTGGCACATCCGGAACACGTCGCCGGCGGCGACCGGCTGCTCCAGCACGGTGTCGCCGGCGGTGTTGACCACGCGGACCGTGCCGTCGGCTGGGATCTCGAAGGTCTTGTCGTGGCTGCCGTACTCCTCGGCGGCCTGGGCCATCAGGCCGACGTTGGGCACCGAGCCCATGGTCGCCGGGTCGAAGGCGCCGTGGGCGCGGCAGTCGTCGATGACGACCTGGTAGACCCCGGCGTAGCTGCTGTCCGGGATGACGGCGAGGGTGTCGCCCTCCTTGCCGTCCGGGCCCCACATGTGGCCGGAGGTGCGGATCATGGCCGGCATGGACGCGTCGACGATGACGTCGCTCGGCACGTGCAGGTTGGTGATGCCGCGGTCGGAGTCGACCATGGCCAGGGCCGGGCCGTCGGCCAGCTCGGCGTCGAAGGAGGCCTTGATCGCTGCTCCGTCGGGCAGCGCGTCCAGGCCCTTGAGGATGCCGCCGAGCCCGTCGTTGGGGCTCAGGCCGGCCGCCGCGAGCACCGCGCCGTACTGGGCGAAGGTCTTCGGGAAGAAGGCCCGCACCACATGGCCGAAGATGATCGGGTCGGAGACCTTCATCATGGTGGCCTTGAGGTGCACCGAGAACAGCACGCCCTCGGTCTTGGCCCGGACCACCTGGGCCGCGAAGAAGGACTCCAGCGCCGCCACCCGCATCACCGACGCGTCGACGACCTCGCCGGCCAGCACCGGCACCGAGGCGCGCAGCACCGTGGTGCTGCCGTCGGCGGCCACCAGTTCGATCCGCAGCGAGTCGTCGGCGGCCAGGACCGCGGACTTCTCGGTGGAGCGGAAGTCATCGGCGGTCATGTGCGCGACATTGGTCTTGGAGTCGGCGGTCCAGGCGCCCATCCGGTGCGGGTGCGCCTTGGCGTAGTTCTTGACCGAGGCGGGCGCGCGGCGGTCGGAGTTGCCCTCGCGCAGCACCGGGTTCACGGCGCTGCCCTTGACCTTGTCGTAGCGGGCGCGGACGTCCCGGTCCTCGTCGGTCTTCGGGTCGTCGGGGTAGTCCGGCAGGGCGTAGCCCTGCTGCTGCAGCTCCGCGACCGCGGCCTTGAGCTGGGGGATGGAGGCCGATACGTTCGGCAGCTTGATGATGTTGGCGCTGGGGGTCTTGGCCAGGGCGCCCAGCTCGGCGAGGGCGTCCTCGATCCGCTGTCCCTCGTCGAGACGCTCCGGGAAGCTCGCGATGATGCGCCCGGCCAGGGAGATGTCACGCGTCTCCACCCTGACGCCCGCCGTCGAGGCGTACGCCTGGACCACAGGCAGGAACGAATACGTCGCCAGGGCCGGGGCCTCGTCAGTGTGCGTATAGATGATGGTCGAGTCAGTCACCAGTACTCCGCTTCACGTCGAAAACGTCTCGATATCAAGATATCTCGTGTCCGCCCCTCCTCGACACCCACCCCGGCCGACACGTCGTGTCGTGTCCGACCCGGCCCGTACAATCGGCGGATGAGCGTTCCTGGCCTCACATCCACCGCACCGGTCTCCGAAGGCGGTGAGGCGGCCGAGGTGCTGCACCGGGTCTTCGGCTACGACGCCTTCCGCGGCAGCCAGCAGGAGGTCGTCGACCATGTGATCGGCGGCGGCGACGCGCTGGTCCTGATGCCGACCGGCGGCGGCAAGTCGCTGTGCTACCAGATCCCCGCCCTGGTCAGACCCGGTGTCGGCGTGGTGGTCTCGCCGCTGATCGCGCTGATGCAGGACCAGGTCGACGCGCTGCGGGCGCTCGGCGTCCGGGCCGGCTTCCTCAACTCCTCGCAGAGCCTGGACGAACGGCGGCTGGTGGAGGCCGAGTTCCTCGCGGGCGAGCTGGACCTGCTCTACCTGGCCCCCGAGCGGCTCCGGGTGGAGGCCACCGTCCGGCTGCTGCAGCGCGGCAAGATCTCACTGTTCGCGATCGACGAGGCACACTGCGTGGCGCAGTGGGGGCACGACTTCCGCCCCGACTACCTGGCCCTGTCCGCGCTGCGCGAGTACTGGCCGGAGGTGCCGCGGATCGCGCTGACCGCGACCGCCACCGCGGCCACCCACGCCGAGATCAGCTCCCGGCTCGGCCTGGAGGGCGCACGCCACTTCGTGGCCAGCTTCGACCGGCCCAACATCCAGTACCGGATCGCGCCCAAGGACGAGCCGCGCAAGCAACTGCTGCAGCTGCTCCGCACCGAGCACCCGGGCGAGGCCGGGATCGTCTACTGCCTGTCCCGGGCCTCGGTGGACAAGATCGCCGCCTACCTGGTCGACCACGGGGTGGAGGCGCTGCCGTACCACGCCGGGCTGGACCAGCGGGTCCGGGCCGAGAACCAGTCCCGGTTCCTCCGCGAGGACGGCCTGGTGATGGTCGCCACCATCGCCTTCGGCATGGGCATCGACAAGCCCGACGTGCGGTTCGTCGCCCACCTGGACCTGCCCAAGTCGGTCGAGGGCTACTACCAGGAGACCGGCCGGGCCGGCCGGGACGGGCTGCCCTCCACCGCCTGGCTGGCCTACGGCTTCCAGGACGTGGTCCAGCAGCGCAAGATGATCGAGACCTCGGAGGGTGACCAGGCGCACCGCCGCCGGCTCGCCGCGCACGTGGACGCGATGCTGGCGCTGTGCGAGACCGTCGAGTGCCGCCGGGTCCAACTGCTGGCCTACTTCGGGCAGAAGAGCGACCCCTGCGGCAACTGCGACACCTGCCTCACCCCGCCGCAGTCCTGGGACGGCACGGTCGCCGCGCAGAAGTTCCTGTCCACGGTGGTGCGGCTGCAGCGCGAGCGCGGCCAGAAGTTCGGCGCCACCCAGATCACCGACATCCTGATGGGCCGCAAGACCGCCAAGGTGATCCAGTTCGACCATGACGCGCTGAGCGTCTTCGGCGTGGGCGCGGATCTGACCGAGGCCGAATGGCGTTCAGTGGCACGGCAGTTGCTCGCACAGCGGCTGATCGCGGTCGAGGGCGAGTACGGGACGCTGGTGCTCACCGAGGACAGCGGCGAGGTCCTCGGCGGACGGCGCGAGGTGGCGCTGCGGCGGGATCCCGAGAAGGCGGTCCGGGCCGCGAAGGCCGCCAAGGCGGGCGGCGGCACCGGCCGCAAGGCCGCGGCCGTCGACCTGCCCGCGGAGCTGCTGCCGGTCTTCGAGCGGCTGCGCGGGTGGCGTGCCGCCACTGCCAAGGAGCAGGGCGTGCCCGCGTACGTCGTCTTCCACGACGCGACCCTGCGCGAGATCGCCGGCACCGCCCCGACCACCCTGGCCCAACTGGCCACGGTCAACGGCGTCGGCGAGAACAAGCTGGCCACCTACGGCCAGCAGATCCTGGATCTGCTGGCCTCCCCGTCGGAGGACGCCGAGCCAGAGGGCTGATCTGCCCTCAGGCGGTTCAAGGTCAGGTATTCGGAGCGGTGAAACCGGGGGTCGGGGTTCGGCGGGGGTCGGTCTGCCACCATGAGCAGGTGGCACTTCTCCTACCCACCGCCCCACCAACCCCCAGGGGAGCACCCGGTGAGCCGAACCGTGCTGATGGATACATTCGGGCGTCGTGCAGTGGATCTGCGGGTGTCGCTGACCGATCGTTGTAATTTGCGGTGTACGTATTGCATGCCGGAGCAGGGGTTGGCGTGGTTGCCGAAGCCGTCGTTGTTGTCGGATGCGGAGATTGTGCGGTTGGTGGGGATCGCGGTCGGTGAGTTGGGTGTGCGGGAGGTGCGGTTCACGGGGGGTGAGCCGTTGTTGCGTCCGGGGTTGGTGGGGATTGTGGAGGCGTGTGCGGGGTTGGTGCCGCGTCCGGAGTTGTCGTTGACGACCAATGGGGTGGGGTTGGCGCGGACGGCGTCGGCGTTGCGGGGTGCGGGGTTGGATCGGGTGAATGTGTCGTTGGACACGGTGGATCCGGAGACGTTTCGTGTGTTGACGCGGCGGGACCGGGTGGGTGAGGTGTTCGAGGGGTTGGCGGCGGCGGATGCGGTGGGGTTGCGTCCGGTGAAGGTCAATGCGGTGTTGATGCGTGGGGTCAATGACCATCAGGCGGCGGATCTGCTGGGGTGGTGTCTGGAGCGGGGGTATGAGCTGCGGTTCATCGAGCAGATGCCGTTGGACGCGCAGCACGGCTGGGACCGTACCGGCATGGTGACCGCGGAGGAGATCCTGGCGCGGCTCGGTGAGCGGTTCACGCTGGTGCCGGAGCCGGATGGGCGCCGTGGTGCTGCGCCGGCGGAGCGGTGGTTGGTGCAGGGGTGGACGGGTGCGGATGGGGGTCCGGCGCGGGTGGGGGTGATCGCGAGTGTGACGCGTCCGTTCTGTCGGGCGTGTGATCGGACCCGGTTGACGGCGGACGGGCAGGTGCGGAACTGCTTGTTCTCGACGCAGGAGACGGATCTGCGGGGGGCGTTGCGCGGGGGTGCGGACGATGCTGCGGTGGCGGAGTTGTGGCGGGCGGCGATGTGGGGGAAGAAGGCCGGCGGCGGGATCGACAATCCGGAGTTCACCCAGCCCGACCGGCCCATGTCCGCCATCGGCGGCTGACCGGCGCTGACCCGCTCGCCTCGCCTGCCCCCGCCTGCCCCGCTCTACTCGCCCGGCTCAGCCGCCGACGGCCGGGCCCACCGGGCAGAGCACTCTGGCGCCCGGTCCCAGCAGGCAGTTGACGTCGGTGGTGCTGGGCACCCGGGGCTGTGCGGCCTCGGCCAGGGCGGTGTCCGCCGCGGCTGCGGCGGGGACTGCCGCTGCCGCTGCCGGGTCGAGTCGGGCCAGGCCCACCCAGACGGTGGTGATCCCGCTGACGTAGCGGGCTCCGCAGGTGTCGCCGGGGACGACGAGCTGCGGGCCGGTCTCGTCCAGCGGGACTCCGTCCACGCTGGTGGCGAGCAGGATCTGTCGGCCGCTGAAGTCCGGGTCGATCTCGGCCCAGGAGAGCAGGGCGAAGTGGTCGTCGGCGCCGGTGACGGTCAGCAGGTGCCGGAGCCGGACCTTGCGGGTGCCGCGGTCGACCTGCGTCCCGGCGGTGCGCAGCACGTCCCAGAGCCGCGGTCCCTCGAAGTTGTGCTGCTGCATGGCGCCCCTGGAACGGCAGTTGAAGGAGGCGGAGACCTGCTGCGCGGGCAGCTCCCTGAGTTGAGCGACCGTCAGTTCCGTGGGCTGGTCGAAGGCTCCGTGAAGCAGGACAGCAGGGGCGGTGCGGCTCATTCGGGGACCCTTTCCGACGCTGTGCCGATGGGCGCGGGGTGACCCGACCAGTGTGGCGGATGTAACGCATCTGCTGGGCCAGAACCGAATAGTAGCAAGCACCTGCAAGGGAACATCCAATTCTTGACTTGCATCTGCCAAGGGTTGGATCGCCCCGTTTTCGGTCAGTTCTTCAGCGCCGCGAGCAGATCCGGCCAGGCCGAGGACTCCGGGTCGATCAGGGCGAGGTGCTCCAGGCCCGCGAGTTCGACCAGGTGCACCTGGTCGCCCGCCTGCTCGGCCCGGGTCGCGTACGCGCGGCTCATCGCCACCGGCACGTTGGCGTCCTGGGTGCCGTGCAGCAGCGTCACGGTCACGCCCAGCGGCAGCAGCGCCATCGGGTCGGTGACCGCGTAGCGGTCCGGGACCTGTTCCGCCGAGCCGCCGAGCAGGCCCGCCGCGGCGTCGTCGCCCAGGCTCCAGGCGTCGGCGAGGTCCAGCGAGGAGCAGCCGGCCAGCGACACCACCGCGTCGGGGCGCCAGTCCGAGCGCCAGCCGTCGTAGTCCTCGTCGGCGGTCAGCCGGTGCCGGGCGGCGGCCCACAGCGCCAGATGGGCGCCGGCGGCGTGTCCGACCAGGACGGTGCGCCTGGGCCGGAGCGAGTGCCCGGCCGAGATGGTGTCGAGCATCTCGAAGAACATCGCGATGTCGTCGAAGGTGCCCGGCCAGCCTCCGCCGCGGGAGCCGACCCGGCGGTACTCGGGTACGGCGACGGCGTATCCGGCCAGGGCCAGTGCGTCGGCCAGCGGGGCGACGGCGGAGCGGTCCTCCGCGTCCTTCCAGAATCCGCCGTGGATCAGCACCAGCAGGGTCTTCACCTCGCCGGGACGGACCCCTGGCGGTAGCCGCAGGTCGACGACCTGCTCCGGGTGCGGGCCGTAGTGGGCGAGGTGGACGGGGGGCGGCACGGCCCCGGGCCGTGCGTCTGTGGCCATCGCGGTCTCCTTCGTCTGCTCCGCTGGGGGATCGTGCGAGGGATCGTGCGACGGGGTCCGCTCCGGTGGTGACCAGCTACCGGACCGGACCCCGCGTCCATGGGGTGCCGGACAGCCGCTGAACGGCCTTCAGGCAGCCGGTCCCGCGCCCACCGCGGCGGGCAGACCGCCCAGGTCCGGCAGGACGTGGCCCATCCGGTCCCGCTTGGTGACCAGGTAGGCCATGCTGTGCGGGTTCGGGGCGACGAACAGCGGCATCCGCTCCACCACGTCGATCCCGTAGCGGGTCAACGACTCGGACTTGTCCGGGTTGTTGGAGAGCAGCCGGATCGAGCTGATCCCGAGATCGGCGAGGATCTGAGCCGCCATCCGGTAGTCCCGCGCGTCCTCGGGGAGGCCGAGGGCGGAGTTGGCGTCGACGGTGTCGAAGCCGGCGTCCTGCAGGGCGTAGGCCCGCAGTTTGGCCAACAGGCCGATGCCGCGCCCCTCGTGGCCGCGCAGGTACAGGATGACGCCCGAGCCGGCCGCCGCGACGGCGGCCATCGCGGCGTCGAGCTGGGGACCGCAGTCGCAGCGCAGCGAGCCCCAGGCCTCGCCGGTGAGGCACTCGGAGTGGACCCGGACCAGGACGCGCTTGCGTCCGCGGACCGAGCCCAGGGTGAGTGCCACCTGTTCCTGGCCCTGCAGCAGGCCCCGGTAGCCCCAGGCGGTGAAGACCCCGTGGTCGGTGGGTATCAGCGCCCGGGCCGCGCAGGCGAGGGCGCTCCCGGACTCCGCCAGTGCCTCGGCCGCGGCGCGTACCGGGGCGTCCGGGTCGAGCTCCCGCCGGGCCTGGGCCCTGATGGCCATCAGGATCAGGCCCATGCTGTTCTGGCCCTGTCCGTAGCAGCCGCCCCAGAAGGGGTCGCCGTCGTTCCCGGCGACCAGTTCGGCGGGTTCGGTGGCCAGCAGCCGTTCGCGCAGCACCGGATCGTCGAACTTCTGCTCGACGAGGCGGCGCATCACGATGACCTTGGCCTCCTCCCAGTCCGCGCGGTCGGAGTACTCAGCGGCCAGCCGGAGCATCCGGTCCGGGTCGGAGGTCGAGGCGATGCGTGCGGGTAACGCCTGGCCGCCGATGCGCGACGCCTGGTAGGCGTGCTCCACGGAGGGGTACTCGCGCCCGTCCAGATGGATTCTGGCCGGGTAGGAGTTGTCCAGGAAGTCCCACGGGCCGGAGAAGGTGTCGATCAGGGTAGCCGATATAGAAGCGCTCACTTCTGACATGACTTACTCCAAAACTTGACATAGCGGGAAGCAGGACCCGGACGCTCAGGCGGAGTCGGGCTGCCACGGCGGTGTCTGGCCCCACTGCCAGACCGGTACTTCCGCCACGTCCACCGGCGGCGGGTTCTCCCCGGAGTAGATCAGCGCCATCCTGGTGCCCCACTCGATGTAGTACATGAACACCGCGCGGAACTCCGGGTCGGCGGGCAGGCCGACCTCGTCCGACGCGTCCACCAGCAGGGAGACCCAGCGGCGGCGCTGCTGCTCGGTGATGCCCCGGCCGAGGTGCTTGTTCGCCATGTGCGGATGGCCGCCGAGACCGACGGTGTAGTCGCGCGGGCCGCCGAAGACCTCGCCCAGCCACTTCGCCACGTGCTCGGCGTGCCGGCTGTCCATCTGGGCGAAGACCGGTGCGAGCACGGGGTCCTGGAGGACGTGCCCGTAGAACACCTCGGTGAGCCGGCTGAGCGCCGCTGCCCCGCCGGCCCACTCGTAGATGCTGGGCGGCCCCGGCTTCTCCCCGGCCGGCTTCTCCTTGGTCCCCGGCTGCCCGGACGCCCCGGGCTCGGTCACGACTGCCCCTGCGCCGCGGCCTTGCCGCTGCCGAACACGTCGGTGACGTGGTAGTGCTGCATCTCCTCGATGGACTGGAAGAAGGGGCGCACGGCGGCGAAGAAGGCCGGGAAGTACGGCCCCTTGCGGAAGCCCTCGATGTGGTCCTCCACCGAGGTCCAGCGGATCCGCAGGATGTAGCGGTCCTCCTCCTCCTGGCACTGGCTCAGTTCCCAGTCGATGCACTCCGGCGCCGCGGCCAGCGACTCGGCGGCCTTGAGGTAGGCCTGCTCGAAGTTCTTGCGGTTCTCCGGAGTGATCCGGTAGCGGATGTATTCGACAGTGGTCGTCATGGACGACCCCCCTTCGTCACGGATGGATACACGAGCTGTAATCATAATTACGTCCTCGTGTGGCGGGGCGCAAGCACCGACCGGTCGTGTTCGACTCATCGGGGCGTTGCCCGGGTGTCATCCTGAGACGCGATAGCGCTGGATCAGGTCGACCGCCATCGCGCCTTCGCCGACCGCGGCGGAGACCCTTTTGACCGAGTGGGCCCGTGCGTCGCCCGCGGCGAAGACTCCGGGAATGCTGGTCTCCAACGGGTACGGAGCACGTTCCAGGCTCCATTCGCTGGGCACCTCACCGCCGTTGGCCACCAGGTCGGAGCCGGTGAGCACAAAACCGCGGTCGTCCCGCTCCACCATGTCGCCGAGCCAGTCGGTGTGCGGATGCGCTCCGATGAAGGTGAACACGAATCTGGTCTCCACCTCGCTCAGGGCACCGCCCTCCGAGTCGTACAGAACCACCCGTTCGAGGCGGTCCACGCCGATGAATTCTCTTACCGTAGTCCTGAGTCGGATCGCGATGTTCGGTGTCCGGGAGAGTTCGTCGGCGAGGTACGGGGACATCTTGGCGGAGAGCGAGCTGGCCCGGACCAGCAGGGTCACCTCGGAGGCGTACTTGGCCAGTTGGACCGCGGCCTGTCCCGCGGTGTTGGCGCCGCCGACCACCAGCACCCGCTGGGCGATGCAGGAGCGGGTCTCCGCGGCGGACAGCCCGTAGTAGAGGCCCACCCCCTCGAAGCGGGACGCGCCGCGTGCCTCCAGCCGGCGGTAGGTGGCGCCGGGGGAGAGCAGCACGCTCTCGGCGCTCGCCTCGGAGCCGTCGGCCAGGGTGATGATCTTGGCGGGGTCCTCCCTCCGCAGTCCCACCACCTCGGCCGGGCACATGAGTTCGGCGCCGAAGCTGACCGCCTGGATCGCGGCCCGCCGGGTCAGGTCCTCGCCGGAGAGGCCGGAGGGGAAGCCGAGGTAGTTCTCGATCAGCGGAGCCCGGGCGGACTGGCCGCCGGGGTTCGGCTGGGCGTCAAGTAACAAGGTGCGTAAGCCTTCTGAGGCCGCGTGCACCGCCGCGGACAGCCCGGTCGGGCCCGCGCCCACGATGACGCACTCGTAGTGCGGCAGCGAGGAGGAGGCGGACCAGCCCAGCTGCTCGGCCAGGTCCTCCTCGGTCGGCGCGAACATCACCATGCCGTCCGGCAGCAGCACCACCGGCAGCGCCGCTCCGGGGACCCCGCCGGGACCGGTCAGCAACTGGCCGATCTCCGAGTCCCGGTCCACGTCGACCGCGTCGAGGAAGCTGAACGGCTGCCCGTTGCGGGTCAGGAACTCCCGTACCGCACGGGTGGTCGAGGAGACCGCGTGGCCGATCACCTGGATCTGCCGGCGCACGGTGCGGCGGCCGGACCACCACTGCTCCAACAGCCGGTCCAGCACCGGGTAGAGCCGTTCCTGCGGCGGTCCCCAGGGTTTGAGCAGGTAGTGGTCGAGGCCCACCTGGTTGATGCCGACGATGGCGGCGTCCGTCTCCGCGTACGCGGTCAGCAGCACCCGGCGGGCCTCCGGGAACCGCTCCATGGCCTCCAGCAGGAACTGCAGCCCGGTCACGTCCGGCATCCGCTGGTCCACCAGGAACAGGGCCAGCTCCTGGCGCCGTTCGGCCAGGGTGTCGAGGACCTTCATCCCCTCCTTGCTGGAGTGGACGGTGAGGATCGCGTACCGGTCCGCGTAGGCGGTGCGCAGATCGCGGCGGACTGCCCTGAGCACCTGGGGATCGTCGTCCAGGGCCAGGATCACGGGCTTGTGTCCGTCGTCCCGCGTGGCCGGCCCGGTCGCTTTCCTGCTCATGCAGCCTCCTCAGGGGGGCCCGGATCCGGGCCCGGGCGCGGCATCGCAGAGTGCACAGATTTCATCGGGGGGTCCTCTGTGGTCGGACAGTGGATCCTGCCCAGGGTAGTCGTGCACATGGCGAGGGCGCCATATATGCCGGTCCACCGCCTCATTTCGGTGCTACTTCATGAAGTCACCGGAAAACGGTCGGAATTGGCACTACGTCACGAAGTCCGGGTGGGTTCCTTTCCAAGCGGCCTGCCCGCAGCGCACGGTGGGTCACGGCCGGGAGCGAAGATTCCGGCCGGCATGTCGCCGCGATCCGTGGGAGGGTATCGATGAGCAAGAAGATTCTGGTCTTGGTTTCGGAGCACGGCTACTGGTCCGAGGAACTGATCGGGCCGATCTCCCAGTTCGACGCACAGGGCTATGAGGTCGACTTCGCAACGCCCACCGGGAAGCGGGCGCACGCGCTCCCGCCCAGCCTGGACCCCGACTACATCGACCCGCCGCTCGGCCGCTCGGTGACCTCGGAGGAGAACGCCCGGCTGGGGCGCGAGTTCGACGCCTCCCGCCGGCTGGACCAGCCGCTGGACCTCAGCACCTGGCTCCCCGAGCGCCCCTACACCAGCGACACCGGCTACCTGCCGAAGCTGGAGCAGTTCCACCGCGACCTGGACAAGATCGACGCCGACATCTCCGGCTACGACGCGCTGCTGATCGTGGGCGGTAGCGGTCCCATCGTGGACCTCGCGAACAACGAGCGGGTGCACAGCCTGATCCTGTCCTTCCTGCGCTCCGGCAAGGTCGTCGCGGCCGAGTGCTACGGGGTGGCCTGCCTGGCCTTCGCCCGTGACTGGAGCGACCGGAAGAGCATCATCTGGGGCAAGAACGTCACCGGGCACTGCAAGGAGTACGACTACAAGGACGGCACCGGCTTCCTCGGCACCGACTTCGTGATGGGCCCGCCGCCGTACCCGCTGGAATACATCCTGCGCGACGCGACCGGCCCCGACGGGGCGTACCACGGCAATTTCGGCAAGCCGACCTCCGTGGTCGTGGACTACCCGTTCGTCACCGGACGGTCGACGCCCGACTCGTACCTCACCGGGCAGAAGATTGTCGAGGTCCTGGAAAGTGGACTCACCCGGTACGGCTGGTGAATCGATGACAACCGCCGCCGGGAAATTCAAGCTGATCGAACAGTTTCGGGCCGATGGACTCGGTCTCATGTTCGGTAATCCAGGTACGGTCGAACAAGGGTTTCTTGACGCCGCCGACCTCGACCCGGAATTCCACTACATCCTCTCGCTCCAGGAGACGGTCGCGGCCGGTGTGGCGGACGGCTACGCCCGCGCCTCCGGTGGAGCGGCGCTGCTGCAGCTGCACTCCGGGGTGGGCCTGGGCAACGGCATCGGCATGCTCTACCAGTCGATGCGCGGGCACACCCCGCTGGTGGTGGTCGCCGGCGACGCCGGGGTCCGCTACGACGCGATGGACGCGCAGATGGCCGCGGACCTGGTCGCCATGGCCAAGCCGGTGACCAAGTACGCGACCCGGGTCACCGACCCGCAGTCGCTGCTGCGCACCATCCGCCGGGCCGTCAAGATCGCGCTCACACCGCCGCGCGGACCGGTGTTCGTCCAGCTGCCGATGGACGTGCTGGACGAGCTCAACAGCGAGCCGGTGATCTCCGCGGTGGTACCGCGCACCGACAGCCTGCCCGCACCCTCGGCGGTGGGGGCGGCGGTCGAACTGCTCGCCGACGCCGCGAACCCGCTGATCCTGGTGGGCGACGGAGTGAGCCTGGCCGGGGCGCAGCGCGAACTCGCCCGGGTGGCCGAGCTGTTGGGCGCGGACGTGTGGGAGGTGGACGCCTCCGAGGTGAACCTGCCGGCCTCGCACCCGCTGCGCCGGGGGATGACCGGCCACATGTTCGGCGAGCACAGCGCCGAGCTGGTGGCCGCCGCGGACGCGGTGCTGATCGTCGGCACCTATGTCTTCCCCGAGGTGTTCCCCAGCCTGGTCTCGCCGTTCAAGTCCGGCGCCAAGATCGTGCACGTGGACCTGAACACCTATGAGATCGCCAAGAACCACCCGGTGGACCTCGGCATCGCGGCCGACCCCAGGGCCACCCTGGCGGCGATCGGCGGCGGCCTGGCCCTGCAGATGCCCGAGCGGCGCCGCAGGGCCGCGGCGGAGCGGCTGGCCGAGCGCACCGCGCAGCGGGACGCCGAGGCGGCAGCCGTCGCCGCGGGCCCCGGCCCGGACGCCGGCAACCTGGAGCTGTTCCTGCACCGGCTGGCCACCCGCACCGGTGGCGACCTCATCGTCTTCGACGAGGCGCTCACCAACTCCCCGCTGGTGTCCAAGTACCTCCCCCCGGAGCGTCCGGGCGACTACCACCTGACCCGGGGCGGCTCGCTGGGCGTGGGGCTGCCGGGAGCGGTCGGCGCCAAGCTGGCCCGTCCGGACCGGCTGGTGGTCGGCTTCGCCGGCGACGGCGGCTCGATGTACACCTACCAGGCGCTGTGGACGGCGGTGCGCCACGGCGTGGACGCCAAGTTCGTGGTCTGCAACAACCGCAAGTACCGCCTGCTGGACGACAACATCGACCAGTACTGGCGCGAGCGCGGCATCCCGGCGCACAACTTCCCCTCCTCCTTCGACCTGTCCAGCCCGGAGATCGACTTCGTCGGCCTGGCCCGTTCGCTGGGCGCCGAGGGCACCCGGGTGGAGAAGCCGGCCGAGGCGGCCGCCGCCGCCGACCAGATGCTCAAGCACTCCGGCCCGTTCCTGGTCGACGTGCAGATCTGACCAGCAGTCACACCACCGGTCGGCCGCGTCCGCGCGGCCGGCCGCCAACCGAGGGAGGGCTCGCATGACCGCCGTACAGCCGCTGACCGAAGCGTCCATCCAGGAGTTCGCCGTCAACTGGTACGTCGCCCTGGACCACCACGTCCCGCTCGAGGAGACGCTGGCGATGCTGGACGAGGAGCTGGAGTTCAAGGTCCCCGAGGACACCTTCCTGGGCCACCTGGGCTTCGCCCGCTGGTACGAGGCGGTGACCAACCGCTTCTTCGACGAGGTGCACACGGTCACCAAGGTGGAGTCCGACATCTCCGACGGCTCGGCCACCGTCCGGGTGTTCGTCAACTGGCAGGCGAAGATCTGGAACCCGCCGGCTGAGAAGAGCCAGTGGCTGGGCTTCGACGCCGACCAGACCTGGACCGTGGTGGCCGGCCCGGACGGGCCGCTGATCCGCAGCTACGCCGTCAACGCCCTGGACCCGATGCCGGGTTCGTCCTCGCTCTGAAGCCGTGAAGCTCTGAAGCTCTGAAGGGATGGAAGCGCCATGACCGAAGTGACACGGGAGCGCGTCGAGGCCGCCTACCGGGCCCTGGGAAGCGGGGACCGGTCGAAGATCATCGAGTACTACGCCGAGGACCTGCGCTGGCTGGTCCCGGGCAACCACCCGCTGGCCGGCTGGTACGAGAGCCTGGACGAGTTCCTGGAGCTGATGGCCACCACCGGCAAGCTCACCGGCGGGTCCTTCCGGATGGACCGCGAGGTGATCATGGTGGGCGACGACGTCTCCGCCGACGTCTGCCACAACTACGGCCTGCGGGCCGGCGCGCCGGAGGACAGCCAGTCCCCGTACGAGCGCATGGACGCCACCGTCTTCCACTTCATGCGCTGGCGGGACGGCCGGATCGTCGAGGGCCACGACGGCCTCTTCGGCGACGACGCCACCGCCTTCAGCCAGTTCTGGGCCCCGTTCCGGCCCGGCGGCATCCGCGACGGCCACTGACCGCGACAACTAACCAGCAGGGAGGCTGCAGGGATGGACGCACACGAGGTGCTGAGCAAGTACTACGAGTACGCGAACAAGGGCGACTGGGACAGCTGGTGCGACCTCTTCACCGAGGACCAGGTGATGGACGAGCAGCTCGCCGGGCACATCGAGGGACTGGCCACGCTGCGCTCGATGATGGCCGGCATGGACAAGATGTACCGGGTCTTCCAGAACCAGCCGGTGCGCTTCCTGGTCGACGGCGAGCACGCCGCCGCGGTCTCGCACCTGACCGCCGAGAGCATCTCCGGCAAGGCGATCCGGGCCGAGGTCATGAACTACTTCCGGATCGTCGACGGCAAGATCGCGTACATGGCCAACTACCACGACACCGTGCCCTTCCAGGTGCTCTCCCAGGTCTGAGTCGGCCCACGATCCCGAGCGAGGAGGCAGTGGTGAAGGAGTACGACTACATCGTTGTGGGCGCGGGCGCGGCCGGAAGCGTGCTGGCCAACCGGCTCAGCGAGGACCCGGACAGCACGGTGCTGGTCCTGGAGGCCGGTGGCGACCGGATCCCTCCGGAGGTGGACGACCCGTCCTCCTGGTACAAGCTGCTGGGCGGCCCGATCGACTGGGGCTACACCAGCGTTCCGCAGCCCGGACTGGGCGGTCGGCAGACCTATGAGCCGCGCGGCAAGGCGCCCGGCGGCAGCAGCAACCTCTACATCATGATGCACATTCGCGGGCACGCCTCCGACTTCGACAACTGGGCCTACCAGGGTGCGGCCGGCTGGGGCTACCGCGACGTGCTGCCGTACTTCGCGCTGATGGAGTCCCAGGAGGACACCACCGCCGCGACCACCGGCACCAGCGGTCCGCAGCGGATCACCAACGCCGGGAAGCACCAGCCGAACCCGACCTCTCGGGCGTTCATCGACGCGGCGGTCGAGCTGGGCCACCGGGAGATCGCGGACTTCAACACCGACGGCCCCCAGGGCGGCCTCTTCGGCACCGGCTGGCACCACATCGACGTGGCGGACGGCCGGCGCCAGGGCTCGCTGGCCTCCTACCTGGAGCCGGCCCTGACCCGCCCCAACCTGACCCTGCGCACCGCGGCGCGGACCACCCGGCTGCTCTTCGAGGGCGACGCCTGCGTGGGCGTCGAGTACCAGCAGACCGCGCAGCCGACCGACGTCCCCGGACGGGTGGTGGCCGACAGCAGCGGAAGCAGCGACCCGGCCGGCACCTACCAGGTCCGGGCCCGTCGCGAGGTGATCGTCGCGGCCGGCGCCATCGAGTCGCCCAAGCTGCTGCTGCTGTCCGGCATCGGTTCGCCGGACCAGCTGCGGGCCCTGGACATCCCGGTGCAGGCGGCCGTGCCCGGCGTCGGCGAGAACTTCCACAACCACGTGCTGACCGGGCTGATGGCGGAGGTGCGGCAGGAACTCCCCGCACCCACCCAGAACCTGTCCGAGAGCGCGCTGTTCCTCGCCTCGCAGCCCGGGCTGCCGGCGCCGGACCTGCAGATCGCGTTCGTCCACGTGCCCTTCGACGTGATCGTGGGCAAGGACCACCCCAACACCGTGAGCATCCTGCCCGGTGTGGTGCGGCCCGCCTCGCGCGGCTGGATCCGGCTGGCGGACCGCGACCCGCAGACGCCCCCGCTGGTCAACCCGAACTACCTGGGCGACCGCTGGGACCTGGAGCGGATGCTGCAGGGGGTGAAGCTGGCCCGCGAGATCTTCGGCACCACGGCCTTCTCGCCGTGGTTCAAGCAGGAACTGCAGCCCGGTCCCGACGTGGTCGGCGACGAGGCGCTGCGGGACTTCATCCGCCGCAGCGCGGAGAGCTACCACCACCAGGCCGGCTCCTGCCGGATGGGCGTGGACGACCTCTCGGTGGTGGACCCGGAACTGAGGGTCCATCAGGTGAGCGGGCTGCGGGTGGTCGACGCCAGCGTGATGCCGGCCGTGCCCTCCGGGAACTGCCACGCGGCGATCGTGATGATCGCGGAGCGGGCAGCCGATCTGATCAAGGGAGTATCCCGTGCCTGACGCAGTGCTGAAGCCCGGTCCGCTGTCCGGTCAGCGGATCGCCGTGCTGATGGAGAGCGACTACTACGAGCCGGAGATCTTCTACTACCAGCACCGCTTCGCCGAGGAGGGGGCCCGGGTCGAGTTCCTCACCCGGCTCTGGGGCCAGGACTCGATCACCTTCAGCGGCCACGAGTACCGTGCGCCGTTCGTGGTGGACCGGGGGTTCGAGGGCCTCAGCGACGAGGAGCTGCGCGGGTACGCGGCGCTGATCGTGCCGTCCGGCATGGTCGCCGACCGGCTGCGCTACACCGAGGACGTGGACCAGCTGGCCCCCGCCACCGACCTGCTGCGCCGCGCCTTCGCGGAGCCCGCGGTGCTCAAGGGCGTGATCTGCCACGGCATGTGGCTGGCCGCCTCGATCCCCGAGGTGGTGCGCGGGCGCAAGGTGGTCTGCCACAACAACCTCATCGGCGACATCAGGAACATGGGCGCCGAGTACGTGGACGAGGACGTGGTGGAGGACGGGGACGACCTGGTCACCGGACGCACCGGCGCCCACCACCACCTGTTCGCCCGGCGGCTGATCTCCAAGCTGACCGAGCGGGCCGGCCGGGGGGAGTCCTGATGCGGTGGTCCCACATCGGGCTCAACTGCCAGGACCAGAAGGCCACGGAGGAGTTCTACACCCGCTGGTTCGGCTTCCGCCGGGCCAGGGAGGTGGACCTCGGCGGCAGTTCCATCGTCTTCCTCCGCCAGGGCGACGCCTACCTGGAGCTCTTCGAGGGCGGCGGGTCCGCGCCGGTCACCGCCGACGGGGACGGTCCCGCCGAGCCGGGCCGGATGCGCCACCTGGCCTTCCAGACCGACGACGTGGACGGCTTCCTGGCCGCCATGGGCGAGGAAGCCGTGGTCACCCTGGGCCCGATGGGCTTCGACGACTTCATCTGCGGCTGGCGCACGGTCTGGCTGCGTGATCCCGACGGCGTGATCGTCGAGGTCAGCCAGGGGTTCCAGGACGACACACCGCAAAGCACGGACAGCGTACGAGCGCACGCGACCGAAGGAGTGAGTCATGACTGATGCAGCGAACTTCACGTTCTCCGACACGATCGCCGGATACATCGAGCACTTCGACTCGGAAAAGCAGATCCTGCGGCTCCGCACCGCCGACGACCGGTCGTTCACGGTGTCGCTCAAGGGTTCGCCCAGCGCCGAGCTGCTGCGCAACCTGGAGGAGCCGTACATCGACGCCTCCAGCCACATCGACGAGATGCTGTCCCCGGGACGCTTCCTGTTCGTCGGCGGGATCTTCTACCCCCAGGGCGAGGAGGTGCACTGCGAGGCCAAGCGCCTGGTGTTCCTCGGACGCGGGGCCGAGGACTTCCGGTTCGAGGAGGGCGGCTGGTGGATCAACCAGATCGAGTCGCTGGCCGACTTCTACCGCCGGGCCCAGTTCCCCGAGGGCGTGGTGGACTTCGACGAGTACCGCACCGAGATCCGGCTGGGCGGCGAGAAGACCGACAGCCACGTCCAGGAGACCGACACCATCTCCCGGCTGGTCTACGGGATGGCCTCGGCCTACCTGCTCACCGGCAAGGACGAGTACCTCGAGGTCGCCGAGCGCGGCACCGAGTACCTGCGCAAGCACATGCGGGTGGTCGACAACGAGGACGACGTCGTCTACTGGTACCACGGCATCCGGGTCGACGGTGAGAACAGCGAGCGCAAGCTGTTCAGCTCCGAGTTCTCCGACGACTACGACGCGATCCCGATGTACGAGCAGATCTACGCGCTGGCCGGCCCGATCCAGACCTACCGGATCACCGGCGACCCGCAGATCAAGAGCGACGCGGACGCCACCATCCGGCTGTTCGAGCGCTTCTTCCACGACGCCGAGCAGGGCGGCTACTACTCGCACGTGGACCCGATCCTGTTCAGCGCCGACCACGAGTCGCTGGGCGAGAACCGCGAGCGGAAGAACTGGAACTCGGTCGGCGACCACGCCCCCGCGTACCTGATCAACCTGTACCTGGCCACCGGCCAGGAGAGCTACGCGGACTTCCTGGAGGCGACCTTCGACACCATCACCGAGCGCTTCCCTGACTACAAGAACAGCCCCTTCGTGCAGGAGCGGTTCTTCCGCGACTGGTCGCACGACACCGGCCACGGCTGGCAGCAGAACCGGGCGGTGGTCGGCCACAACCTGAAGATCGCCTGGAACCTGATGCGCATGAACTCGCTGCGCCCCAAGACCGAGTACAAGGAACTGGCGGCCCAGATCGCCGAGTTGATGCCCGCCGCGGGCAGCGACCAGCAGCGCGGCGGCTGGTACGACGTGGTGGAGCGGGTCAAGGGCGACGGCGAGGACCACCACCGCTTCGCGTGGCACGACCGCAAGGCCTGGTGGCAGCAGGAGCAGGCGATCCTCGCCTACCTGATCCTCGACGGCACCATCGGCGGCGACAGCTACCTGCGCGAGGCCCGGCAGGCGGAGTCCTTCTACAACACCTTCTTCCTGGACCACGACGAGGGTGCCGTCTACTTCAACGTGCTGGCCGGCGGCATGCCGTACCTGCTGGGCACGGAGCGGCTCAAGGGCAGCCACTCGATGAGCATGTACCACTCCGCCGAGCTGTGCTACCTGGCGGCGGTCTACAACAACCTGCTCATCAACGGCCGGGACATGGAGTTCTACTTCAAGCCCACCCCGGACGACCTGCCGGAGCGCACCCTGCGGGTGTCGCCCGACCTGCTGCCGGCCGGCGCCGTGGTGATCCGCGCGGTCGAGGTCAACGGCAAGGACCACACCGACTTCGACGCCGAGGCGCTCACCGTGCGGCTGCCCGAGGGCGACGAGCGGGTCAGCGTCAAGGTGTGCCTGCACCCGGTCAAGGGGGACAAGTAGCCATGGCCCTGGATGTGAACATCCGCCGCGGCCGGAGCGGCACGGTGGTGGAGCTGACCGGTGAGATCAACAGCTCCACCTCGGTCGGCCTGCTGGACGACCTGCTCCCGCTGATCGGCAACGGCCGGGCGCTGGTGGTCGACCTGCACGCGGTCGACTACGTCTCCAGCGCCGGGCTGCGCACCCTGCTGGTGGTCTACCGGGAGGCCCAGCGCGGCAACACCTCGGTCCGGCTGGCCGGGCTGAGCGACGAGATCCGGTTCGTCATGTCGGTCACCGGCTTCCTGGACTTCTTCGAGCCCAAGGTGGAGGACCCGACCAAGATCGGCGAGCCCGTGCAGGCCCAGCGGGTGCTGCGATGAGCGGCCTGGAGGTCGTTCACCGGATCGACTCCTACCCGACCCACAAGATCAACGGACTGGGCGTCAGGGCCGGCCGCCCGTACCCGCTGGGGGCCACCCTGGTCCCCGGCGGGGTGAACTTCGCGGTCTTCTCCGACACGGCCACCTCGATGAGCGTGGTGCTGTACAGGCGCGGCGAGGCCGAACCCCACGTCGAGCTGGAGTACCCGGAGGAGTTCCGCACCGGGAGCATCTTCTCGATGACGGTCTTCGGCCTGGACCACGAGAACATCGAGTACGGCTTCCGGGCCGACGGCCCGTTCGACCCGGTCCGGGGCCACCGCTTCGACCCGCGCCGGGTGCTCGCCGACCCGTACGCCCGGCTGGTCGCCGGGCGGGACGTGTGGGGGACCACCCCGGACCGGTCCGACAACTACCAGTACCGGTCCCGGGTGGGCCTGGACGACTTCGACTGGGGCGCGGACACCCCGCCCCGGATCCCCACCGAGGACCTGGTGGTCTACGAGGCCCACGTCCGCGGCTTCACCCAGCACCCCTCCTCCGCCACGCTGGCCCCGGGCACCTTCGCCGGGCTGCGCGAGAAGATCCCGTACCTGAAGCGGCTCGGGGTCAACTGCGTGGAGCTGATGCCCATCTTCGAGTTCGACGAGTGCGACAACCCCCGCAGCAACCCGGTGACCGGCGAGCCGCTGGTCAACTTCTGGGGCTACAACACGCTCTCGTTCATGGCTCCCAAGGCGGGCTACGCGGCCACCGGCCGCTGGGGCATGCAGGCCGACGAGTTCCGGACGCTGGTCAAGGACCTGCACGCGGCCGGCATCGAAGTGGTGCTCGACGTGGTGTTCAACCACACCGCCGAGGGCAACGAGCAGGGCCCGACCATCTCCTTCCGGGGGCTGGACAACGCCACGTACTACATGCTCACGCCCGAGGGGTACTACTACAACTTCAGCGGCACCGGGAACACGGTCAACTGCAACCACCCGGTGGTGCGCGAGTTCGTGCTCGCCTGCCTGCGGCACTGGGTCGCCGACTTCCACGTCGACGGCTTCCGCTTCGACCTGGCCGCGATCCTGAGCCGGGACGAGGACGGAACCCCGCTGCCCAACCCGCCGCTGCTGGAACTGCTCGCCTTCGACCCGGTGCTCCGCGAGTCCAAGCTGATCGCGGAGGCCTGGGACGCGGCCGGCCTGTACGAGGTGGGCCGGTTCCCCGCCTACGGGCGCTGGTCCGAGTGGAACGGCAAGTACCGCGACGCGGTGCGGAAGTTCCTCAAGGGCGACTCGGGGACCGTCTCCGAACTGGCCGCCCGGGTGATCGGCTCCCCCGACCTGTACGCGGGCCGGGGGGCCAACGCCTCGATCAACTTCCTCACCGCGCACGACGGCTTCACCCTCGCCGACATGGTCAGCTACAACGACAAGCACAACGAGGCCAACGGCGAGGGCAACGGCGACGGCGCCAACGACAACAACAGCTGGAACTGCGGGGCGGAGGGGCCGACCGACGACCCCGGGATCAACGCGCTGCGGCTGCGGCAGATGAAGAACGCCCTGGCCATCCTGCTCACCAGCCAGGGTGTGCCGATGCTGCTGGCGGGCGACGAGTTCGCCCGCACCCAGCAGGGCAACAACAACACCTACTGCCAGGACAACGAACTGTCGTGGCTGGACTGGAGCCTGGAGGAGAGCAACGCCGAACTCCTGGAGTTCACCCGGGGCCTGATCGCGCTCCGGTCCGCGCACCTGGTGCTGCGGGCCACCGACCACCCGGACGGCACCACGCCGCCGGGGGACGAGCTGCCCGACATCAGCTGGCACGGCCGGGAGATCGGCCAGCCCGACTGGTCCGACGACAGCCGGCTGCTGGCCGTGCTGCGCAGCGGACTGGGTGACAGTGACTGTGTGTACACCGCCATGAACTCCCACTGGGAGGCCGCGGACCTGGCGCTGCCCCAGCTGCCCGGCGGACTGGTCTGGCACCTGGCGGTGGACACCTCGGCGCCGGCTCCGCAGGACCTCTACCGGCCGGGCCTGGAGCCCGAGCTGGAGAACCCCTACCGCTACCTGGTCGGACCGCGCTCCGTGGTGGTCCTGGTCGGCCGTCCGCCCGCGCAGTCCTGAGCGGGAGCGGCCCGACGCACGCCCTCAACACAAGCGAAGTACCGGAAGGACAACAACAATGCCGCTCTCACTCTCGTTCAGCAGTACCGCAGACACCTCCGTGATCGAACTGACCGGCGAACTGGACGCGTCCACGGCCGCGGAGTTCCACGAGAGCATCGAGAAGGCCGCCGCCCGCGGTCCGGCCACCGTGGAGATCCGGATGGCCGGCCTCACCTACATGGCGAGCGCGGGACTGCGCTCGCTGGTCTTCGCCCGGCAGAAGATGGGCGAGGACGTGGAGATCAGGGTGGTCGGCGCCACCGAGCCGGTGCTGCGGGTGATCCGCGCGGCCGGCCTGGACCGCAGTATCAGTCTGCTCGATGACTGAGTTGGCCGTCGTGACCGAGAGGGCATCCGCACTCCGGGCGCCCGCCTCGTTCCCGGGGCTGGAGCAGATCACCCGCTTCGTGCTCGGCCTGGTCCGGCGTGCTTCCCTGCCGGACCAGGCCGGCTACCGGCTCCGCCTCGCGGTGGACGAGCTCGCCACCAACACGGTCACCCACGGGTACCGGGACGGTGGCGGTGAGATCACCGTGTACGGCGGAGTGGAGCCCGACCGGGTCTGGATCCGGTTGGAGGACCAGGCCGACTGCTTCGACCCGAGGACGCGGCTGCACCCGCCCGACCCGGCCACACCGCTGCAGGACCGCCCGATCGGCGGCCTCGGCATCTACCTCGCCCTGACCAGTCTGGACGAGTTCGACTACGCCTATGTCTGCGGCAGGAACGTCCTCACCCTGACGGTCCGTCGCTGATGCACGAGTTGGAGGAGGGCCAGCCCCACATGTCAGGAATCTCGATCCTGATCCTCGTTGAGCGACCTTCCCCTCCGCGGAACCTGATGCGGGCCCTCGAATCGGAGGATGTGACCATCTCCGAACTGGGTCTGCGCGAACTGCTCGCGCGGCCGGCCTCCACGCTGCCGCAGACCGACGTCCTGCTCGCCCCCGCCAGGGTCGGGCCGGAGTCGGTCGCGGCCGCGGCACGGCGGCTGGACCGCGCGGGCAGTACCCCGATCGTGGTGGTCTACGCGGAGGAGGACTTCGAGCAGTTGGAGGCCCATGTCCGGGTCGGACACGAGTTCCTGGTACCGCCGTTCCTGCCCGCCCTGGTCCACTCGCGGCTGCACAGCTGCTCCGAGCGGGCCGAGCTCGGCCGTACCCTGCGCGAGGCCGACGCCCGTGCCGAACAGCTCAGCAACGAAAGGGAGTTGGCCATCGGCCGGGAGATCCAGGCGGGCTTCCTGCCGGACAAGCTGCCGGAGCCCGAGGGCTGGAACATCGACGTCACCTTCCGGCCGGCCCGCCAGGTCGCCGGGGACTTCTACGACGTGTTCGAAGTGGCGCACCGGCGCCGGCTGGCGCTGGTGGTGGCCGACGTCTGCGACAAGGGCGTGGGCGCGGCGCTGTTCATGGCGATGATCCGGAGCCTGCTCCGGCACGCCGCCGAGTACAGCGGCCTGGAGCACCTGGTGGCCGGCGGGCCGGACCCGATCGGCACGCTGCCCGCGGTCGGGGCCACCCCGATGATGAACGCGGTGCTCAGCACCAATGGATACCTGGCCAGGAACCACCTGCGCCAGGGCTACTTCGCCACGCTGTTCTTCTGCGTGCTCGATCCGGCGACCGGCAGCCTGGTCTACATCAACGGAGGCCACAACGCACCACAACTGATCAACAGTGGGACCGGCGCGCTCTCCGCGCTGGAGGTCACCGGGCCGGCCGTGGGGGTGCTGCCGGACGGCGTCTTCTCCCTCGGCTATGCCCAGATGGAACCGGGGGACATCCTTTTCATGTACACCGACGGCGTTTCCGAGGCCCGCTGCCCCGACGGGCGGTTCCTCGGCGAGGAGCGCATGCTCGCCCTGCTGGCCGAACCGGCATCGGACGGCAGAGTGCTGCTGGACCGGGTGGACCGGGCCGTCAGCGCGCACACCGGACTGGCCGAGCAGCACGACGACGTCACCATGATGGCCCTGCACCGCAAGCCGCTGGCGGTGGCCTGAATGGCGCGGACGGTCGTGTTCCACTCCCATCGCGGCGGCACCGGGAAGTCGACCGTGGCGTCCAACGTGGCCATGCTGATCGCCTCGGCTGGCGGCCGGGTCGCGATGGTCGACACCGACATCCAGTCCCCGGCGCTGGACGGCCTGTTCGGTCTGGGCCAGTACGAGTCCTCGCTGGGCGACTACCTGCTGGGACGCTGCGAGATCGAGGCGGCGGCCCACCCTGTCGGCCCGCCGGGACTACGGCTGGTCCCGGCTCTGGGACGGTCCTGCCGGCTCGGCGAGATCATGGCCACCGGCTACGACGTGGGCCTGCTGCCGGAGGGCTTCAACCGGCTCAGTGCTGTCTACGAACTGGACGTGCTGCTGCTGGACACCCATACCGGGCTCAACAACGAGACCATGACCGCCATCGCCTGTGCCGACGTCCTGGTGACGGTCGTCCGCGCGGAACTGGCGGAGCTGGTCGGAGCCGAGGCGACCGTCGCCATGGCCCGACCTACGGACTGCAGGCGCTCCGTGGTGATCAACATGTCACCGGGCGGCGTCGACCCGGAGGCGGCCCGGCAGCGGGCCGAGCAGCTCTACCGGGCTCCGGCCGTGGTCCTGCCGTACGCCCCGGAAATCTCCGTGCTCGGCGGAGAGCGAATCCTTTCCGAGGCCCGGCCCAACCATTCCCTCGTCACCGAATTCCGACAACTGATCAGCGTGCTACTCGACTAGTCCCGATCATTGACGGGGGATGAAAATGGAAGCAGTCTCGACAATTGCCCTGGCCGGCGGCCGTGGAATTCGCGCCAGGCCGATGAGCCTCAATTCTGGCGACTACCTCAGGAGCAAGGCGGCGGTGTCCTTCGTGGGCCGGCCGCTGATCGAGTGGTCGGTCCTGGCGCTGCGCGGTCTGGGCGTGCGGGACTACTACGTGCTGGCCAACGGCCGGGAGAACCGGGCGCAGACCAAGGCGGTGCTGGGCCACGGCGAGCAGTGGGGCGTCACTGTCCGCTACTCCCGGGCCCGGTTCGACCGGGAGAACACCGGCAGCGGCCAGGCCACCCTGCGCGGCCTGGACTACTGGGACCTGAACGGCCTGGCGCTGGTGGTCCCGACCGACTCGATCTTCGACTTCGACCTTGCCGAACTCGTCCGCGCGCACCGCGCGGCCGGGGCCGATGTGACCGTGGCGACGGTGCTGCGGCCCGCCATCGAGGCGGCCGGGACCTACGGGGTGCTGGAGCAGGGCCGCGACGGCTCGGTCCGCCGCTTCGTGGAGAAGCCCTCGACCGAGCTGGCCTGCGCGCTGGCCGGCGGCGACCCCGGCGGACTGCTGCACACCAACACCGGGATGTACCTGATCGACTGCGAGCGGCTGCGGATGGCCGCGGCCGATCCGGCCCTCGCCGCGCTGGCCAGGACCCGACTCGACTGGGGCGGCGACCTGCTGCCCTACCTGGTGGCCGGCGGCCACCGGGTGCTCGCGCAGCCGATCGGGAGATTCGGCGACCTGGGCAACCCGGGCAGCTACCTGGACACCCTGCGAGAGGTGCTGCTCGACCGGTTCCCGCTGCTCAGCGCGGGGATCGACCCGCCCGTCGGGCTGCTGGCCGGGATGCGGATCCACGAGAGCAGCCTGGAGATGAAGGACCCGATCAGCGGCCGGACCCTGGCCGACAAGATCAGCGACGGCAGCGTCCGGATCGGCCCCGGGGTCCGGATCGGCCGGGACGTGGAGATCGGCCCCGACGTGACCCTGGAGGAGTCCGACATCGGCGACGGGGTCGACCTGGGCGCCGGCTGCACCCTGCGCGGGGTCGCCTGCGGCGACCACACCGTGATCGGCCCCGGCGCACAGCTCACCGATGTGTTCCTGGGCTGCATGGTGGACGTCTGCTCGACCCTGGAGCGGCCGGTCGTGCTCACCGACTACTGCGCCCTGGGCGACGAGGTCCGGGTTCCGGCCGGCACCCGGCTGCGCGGTGTCCACGCCATGCCCGGGCTGCGGATCCACGACTCGGCCCGGATCCCGACCGGCGCCAGCCTGTCCGGCGTCCGGGACCTGCTGCGCTGTATGTGAGTTTGGTAAGAGAGCTGGCGGCCGGACCGCGGCAGGGCGGTCTTGACAATTCAGGTGCGGTAATGCGCGACCCGTCGGGAGGGCCCGCGGAGACCGGTGGGCAATTGCAAGTGACTAACTCGCCGAGGAATCCTCGACCACTCTCGATCGGTGCTCGAAGCCATGCTGAAATCGAACTCGCGGCAACCGAAACGAATGCCGCAAGCGCACAACTCCACGAGGGGAGAGCAGACGTGAAGATTCTTGTGATCGTGACAGCGAAAGCTACGCTCCACCTGCTGGACGGCGAGCAGCACCCGTCCGGCTTCTGGGCCGAGGAGTTCGCGGTGCCCTACCAGATCTTCCGCGACAACGGCTATGAGGTGGATGTCGCCACCATCGGCGGTGTCGCCCCGACGCCCGACCTGACCAGCATCGACCCGGAGTTCCTGCAGTGGGTCCGCCCGCAGGGCAGCGAGAACCGGGACGCGGAGAACGCCGCCGAGTACATCCGGGTGATCGAGTCCACCCCGCAGCTGGAGCACCCGCTCCGGGTGGAGGACCTGACCGAGGCCTCGCTCGCCGAGTACGACGGCGTCTACGTCAGCGGCGGCCACGGCGCGATCGGCGACTTCCCCAAGTCCGACGAACTGGCGCAGCTTCTGCGCTGGGTGCTGGCCTCGGGCAAGCCCCTGGCCACCGTCTGCCACGGGCACACCTCGCTGCTCGCCCTGCGCGACGGTGAGGGCCACTGGCCCTTCGAGGGCTACCGGATGACGGCCTTCTCGCACAGCGAGGAACTCGTCACCAACATGGCCGGCCGACTGCCGCTGATCCTCGAGGTCGAGCTCACCCGGCTCGGCGCCCTCTACGAGAAGGCCGAACTCATCTGGGACTCGCACGTGGTGATCGACCGCAACCTCACCACGGGCCAGAACCCCTACTCCTCCAAGGCGCTGGCGGAGACCTTCGTCAAGCAGCTGGCCTCGGCCTGATTCCGACCGACCACCGTGCCGACCAGTCGGGCGAAGAAGGGGCTTGAGCCATGAACATCTCCATGAGAGTGAACGGGAAACCGGTCGAAGCCGAGGTGGAGCCCCAGGAGCTCCTGGTCGAGCGCATCCGCGAAGACCTCGAACTCACCGGGACCAAGGTCGGCTGCGACACCGGCCAGTGCGGGACCTGCGTCGTCAGTCTGAACGGCGTGTCGGTCAAGAGCTGCCTGGTGCTGACGGTCCAGGCGGACGACTCCGAACTGACCACCATCGAGGGCGTGTCGCCCGGGGAGGGTCTCAGTGACCTGCAGGAGGCCCTGCGCCGGGAGCACGGCACCCAGTGCGGCTTCTGCACCCCGGGCATGGTCATGTCGCTGCGGGACCTGCTGAGCCGGGAGGAAGACCCGTCGGAACAGCGGATCCGCGAGTGGCTGACCGGCAACCTGTGCCGCTGCACCGGCTACCAGAGCATTGTCCGCGGCGTCCAGGGCGTCGCCGCGGTTCCCGGCAGCTGAGCCGGCGTTCGAGCGACGGAAGGGGATTGGCACATGACCATGACGGAGGGCAGAGCGGTCCTCGGCGAGCCGAGCGACTGCCGCGAGGACCCCCAACTGCTACGCGGGGAAGCCACGTTCGTCGGCGATGTGACGCTGCCGAGGATGGCCCACATGGCGATCCTGGGCGCTGACCGGGCACACGCCACGATCAAGGGGATCGACACCAGCGCCGCGGAGGCGCTGCCCGGAGTGCTGTCGGTGGCGACGGCGGCGGATTTCGCCGATGTCATGCCGATGCCCTGCATCTGGATCCCCGGCGGGGTGGAGAGCCACTTCCCGCCGCACCCGTACGGACTGCCCGGCGCGCGTCCGGTGCTGACCGGTGACAAGGTGCGCCACTACGGCGACCCGATCGCGCTGGTGGTCGCGGAGACCCCGCGGCAGGCCCATGCCGCGCTCAAGGCGATCCGGGTGGACTACGAGGACCTGCCGGTGGTGACCCTGGCCGACGAGGCGGTCAAGGACGGCGCCCCGCAGCTGCACGAGGCGGTGCCGAACAACCTCAACGCCTACTGGACCTGCGGCGAGAAGGAGCTCACCGACCAGGCCATCGCCGAGGCCGAGGTGGTGGTGGAGCTGGACCTGGTGAACCAGCGCACCATCAACAGCCCGATCGAACCGCGCGGCGCCGTCGGCAACTACGAGGCGGCCACCGGCGATTACACGCTCTACGCCTCGACCCAGGGCCCGCACAACCACCGCTTCCTGCTCGCCGCCCTGGTGCTGGGCATCCCCTTCAACAAGCTGCGGGTGATCGCGCCCACCGTCGGCGGCAGCTTCGGCACCAAGGGCTACCTCTACCCGGACATGGCGCTGGTGCTGCTGATGTCCAAGAAGCTGGGCCGCCCGGTCAAGTGGGTGGACACCCGCACCGGTCTGATGAACTCCACCGTGCAGGGCCGGGACCACCGGCAGCACGTCACCCTGGCCGGGACCCGCGACGGGAAGATGACCGGTCTGCGCGCCACCAGCTACGCCAACCTCGGCGCCTACCCCTCCACCATCGGCCCCGGTGTGGCCACTGCGCTGATGGGACGCAGCATCAGCGGGATGTACGCGATCGGCGCCTCCTTCTGCGAGGTCTACGCGGCCTTCACCAACACCGTGTCGCTGGGCGCCCAGCGCGGCAGCGGCCGGGCCGAGGCCACGTTCCTGATGGAGCGTCTGGTCGACCGCTACGCGGCGGAGATCGGCATGGACCCGGCCGAGGTCCGGCTGAAGAACCTGGTGCCCGACGACGCCTTCCCCTACGAGAACGGCCTCGGCTGGACCTACGACTCCGGCAGCTACCGGGAGAACCTGGACAAGGCGCTGGCCCTGTCCGGCTACAGCGACATGGCCGCCCGCAAGGCCGAGGCCCGGACCCGGGGCAAGCGCCTCGGCGTGGGCCTGGCCTGCTACGTGGCGATCTGCGGGGTGGGCCCGTCCACCCGGATGTCCAAGGAGGGCATGCTCGGCGGTACCTGGGAGAGCTCCAACATCCGGGTGCACCCGACCGGCGAGGTGTCGGCCACGGTGGGCTCGGCGTCCACCGGTCAGAGCCACTACACGGTCTACGCCCAGGTGGTCGCGCAGGAGCTGGGCATCGACCCGTCCCTGGTCCAGGTGATGGAGGGGGACACCCTGCGCGCCCCCTACGGCCAGGGCACCTACGGCAGCCGCTCGTACAGCATGGCGGGACCGTCCCTGGCGCTGACCGCGCGCAAGGTCAAGGAGAAGATGCGCCGGGGAGCGGCCGCCCTGTTCGACGTGGACGTCGACAAGGTCGTCTACCAGGACGGCAAGATCTTCGTCCAGGGCGAGGAGGAGACCAAGTCCAAGTCCTTCGCCGACCTGGCGATGGCGCTCTGGTACGGCTGGGGGCTGCCCCCCGAGGTCGAGCCCACCGTGGACGAGACCACCTTCTTCGACCCGCCGGACTTCAACTACCCCTTCGGCAGCCATGTCGCAGTGGTGGAGATCGACGAACTCACCGGCGTGACCGAGGTGGTGTCCTACACCGCCGTCGACGACGCCGGCAACATCGGCAACCCGACCATCGTCAAGGGCCAGATCGAGGGCAGCATCGTGCACGGCCTCGGCCAGGCGCTGATGGAGCACGCGGTCTACGACGAGGAGGGCATCCTGGTCACCGCCGACCTGCGCAACTACGCCCTGCCCCGGGCCGCGGACGTGCCCTTCTTCCAACTGGACCGCACGGTCACCCCGACCCCGCACAACGTCCTCGGCGCCAAGGGGGCCGGCGAGATCGCCACCGTGCCGCCGGCCGCCGCGCTGGTCAACGCGGTCGTGGACGCCCTCTCCGACCTCGGAGTCCAGCACATCGACATGCCGATCACCCCGGAGAAGGTCTGGCGGCGGCTCTACCCGGAGGGGGACTCCCAGTGATCCTGACACCGTTCGACTTCGCCAGACCGACCACGGTGGACGAGGCCACCGCGCTGCTGGCGCGCACGGCCGGCAGCCGGCCGCTGGCGGGCGGCCAGAGCCTGCTGGTCGACCTCAGCACCGGCGAGGCCGCCGCCTCGCTGCTGGTCGACCTGGCCGGGCTCCCCGGCCTGCGCGGCGTCCGCCGCCGTGAGGACGGCGGACTGAGCATCGGCGCCACCACCACCCTGGCCGAACTGGCCGTGCACCCCGAGGTGCTGGCGGCGGCCCCGGCGCTGGCCCAGGCGGCCAGGGCCAACGGGGACCCGCAGGTCCGCAACCGCGGCACGGTCGGCGGCAACCTGGTCGCCGACCGGAGCGGGGTCGGACAGCGGCCCACCGACCTGCCGGTGGCGGCGCTGGCGGTGGACGCGGTGGTGACCGTGGTCGACGCCGACGGAAGCCGGAGCCTCCCGGTGGAGCGGCTGGCCGCCGAGCTGCGGCCCGGCTCGCTGGTCACCAGCCTGGAGCTGCCGGCTCCGGACAGCGCCGGCGTGGTCGGCAGCGCCTTCGAGAAGTCCGCCGACCGGGCCAGCCTCTACCCGCTCTGCGCGGTGGCGGTACGGATCGGCGCGGCCGGCTACCGGGTCGCGGTGACCGGGGCGACCGCGGGACCGGTGCGGCTGACCGACGTCGAGACCCGGCTCGCGGCCGGTCGGACCGACATCCCCTCGGTGCTGGCGGCGTTCGCCGCCCAGCCGATCGGCCTCTTCACCGCCGGTCGCGGCGGCTCGGCCGAGTACCTCCGGCACCTGGCCGGCGTACTGACCGCCCGGGCGTTGGCCCGCGCGGCGGCGGCTGCCGCCTAGGGCCTGTCCGGTCGGCCTTCGCGCTGCGCGCGAAGGCCGACCGGGCAGGTTCCAGGGGCTGGCCGCAGGAACCAGAGGGAGCGGCAGGAGGGAAACCGGCGGGCGCGGCTGCGCGCTCGCCGGAGCCACTCACAGACACCAGTACTCGTGGACACCAGCAGGAGACGGGGACGGACCGTGACAACGAACAGGACCTCAAGCCCGGCCACCAGGACCGGAATGCCCGGCGGTTCGCAGCTCGGCCGGATCGTGATCACTGACTGCAGACCCGAGGTCGAGGGTGGCGCGCGGCCTGCCAGGGCCGTCCCCGGTGAGTGCTTCGAGGTCTCCGCGACCGTCTTCAAGGAGGGCCACGACGTGCTGGCCGCCGAGGTCGTGCTGGTCGGCCCGGGCCCCGGGCACGGCCTGCGGGCCGTCCGCGAGCAGCGCTTCCGGATGACCGAGCGGGTGCGCGGCACCGACCGCTTCGGCGCCGAGGTGCGGGCCGACCTCGAGGGCGAGTGGCAGTACCGGGTGGAGGCCTGGGTCGACCCGGTCGGCAGCTGGCTGCGCACCGCGCACGCCCGGCTGGCCGCGGGCCTGGACGGCGACCTGCCGCTGTGGGAGGGCGCCGACCTGCTGGACCGCGCCGCCGAGGCGCTGAAGGAGGACCCCGAGGCGCACGCGGTGCTGGCCAAGGTGGCCGACGTGCTGCGGGACGACCGACGTTCCTGGGGCGAGCGGATCTCCGAGGTGCTGGCCCCGGCGGTGGGCGCGGCGCTCGCCGCCCACCCGCTGCGCGAGCACCCGTCCACCGGGCCGCTGCTCCCGCTGCGGGTGGACCGGACCCGTGCGCTCTACGGCTCCTGGTACGAGTTCTTCCCCCGTTCCGAGGGGGCCGTGGTGACCGGCCCGGGGCCGAAGCGCTCCGGCACGCTGCGCCAGGCGGCGGCCCGGCTCGACGCCATCGCCGGCATGGGCTTCGACGTGGTCTACCTGCCGCCGATCCACCCGATCGGCAGCAGCCACCGCAAGGGCCCGGAGAACTCGCTGAACGCCGAGCCCGGCGACCCCGGCTCGCCCTGGGCCATCGGCTCGGAGGACGGCGGCCACGACGCGGTGCACCCGGACCTGGGCACCCTCGCCGACTTCCGCGACTTCGTGGCCAGGGCCGAGAGCCTCGGCCTCGAGGTCGCCATGGACTTCGCGCTGCAGTGCTCCCCCGACCACCCGTGGGTGACCGAGCACCCGGAGTGGTTCCGGCACCGCTTCGACGGCAGCATCGCCTGCGCCGAGAACCCGCCGAAGAAGTACCAGGACATCTACCCGATCGACTTCGACACCGACCCGGAGGGGATCCTCCAGGAGAGCCTGCGGGTGCTGCGGCACTGGCGGGCGCAGGGGGTGCGGATCTTCCGTGTGGACAACCCGCACACCAAGCCGCTGCGGTTCTGGGAGCGGCTGATCGAGGAGGTCAGGTCGGAGGACCCGGGCGTGGTGTTCCTGGCCGAGGCCTTCACCCGCCCGGCGATGCTGCAGAGCCTGGCCAGGGTCGGCTTCCACCAGTCGTACAGCTACTTCACCTGGCGCACCGGCAAGGTCGAGCTGACCGAGTACCTCTCCGAGCTGGCCGGCCTGGACGGCAGCCCGTCCGCCGACTACCTGCGGCCCAACCTCTTCGTCAACACCCCGGACATCCTGCCCGGGCACCTGCAGACCGGCGGCAGGGCCGCCTTCGAGATCAGGGCGGTGCTGGCGGCCACGGCCGGGCCCACCTGGGGCGTCTACTCCGGCTTCGAGCTGTGCGAGTCGGTCGCGGCCTGGCCCGGGAGCGAGGAGTACCGGCACTCGGAGAAGTACGAGTACCGGCCCAGGGACTACGCCGGCGCGGAGGACCGCGGCGAGAGCCTGACCCCGCTGATCACCCGGCTGAACCGGATCCGGCGGCGCCACCCGGCCCTGCGCCAGCTGCGCAACCTGCGCTTCCACCGCACCGACAACGACCAACTGCTGTGCTTCTCCAAGCGGCTGACCCCGGCCGAGGGCGAGCCGGGCGGTGAGGACCTGGTGCTGGTGGTGCTCAACCTGGACCCGTACCGGGCGCAGCACGGGCGGGTCCGGCTGGACATGGCGGCGCTCGGCCTGCGTCCGGGCGAGAGCTTCGTGGTGGACGACGCGCTGAGCGGCGGCACCCAGCGCTGGGGCCACGTCAACCAGGTGCGACTCGACCCGCGCAGCAGTGTGGCGCAGGTCCTGGTCGCCCGCCGGAGCCGAGCGTGAGCACGGTGCTCCGTCCGGAATGGGGGCTGCTCGGCGAACTGGACCTGTACCTGCTGGCGGAGGGCAGGCACGAGGAGCTGTGGAAGGTCCTCGGCGCGCACGTGGTCGACGGCGACCAGCCCGGCGTGGTCTTCTCGGTGCTCGCTCCGGAGGCCCAGGCGGTGCGCCTGATCGGGGACTTCAACGGCTGGGACGGCAGCGGCCACCCGATGCGCCGGGTCGGCAGCAGCGGGGTCTGGGTGCGGTTCGTGCCCGGGGCCACCGAGCGGGCCCGCTACAAGTTCGAGGTGCTGGGCGCCGACGGGACGGTCAGGGAGAAGGCCGACCCGCTGGCCAGGGCCACCGAGGCGCCCCCGCAGACCGCCTCGGTGGTGCACCGCTCGCACTACGGGTGGGGCGACCGCGACTGGATCGCCGCCCGGTCCGGGTGGACCGCGCACAACTCCCCGATGAGCGTCTACGAGGTCCATCTCGGCTCCTGGCGCGCGGGTCTGAGCTACCGTCAACTCGCGGACCTGCTGCCGGAGTACGTCCGTCAGCTCGGGTTCACCCATGTCGAGTTCCTGCCGGTGATGGAGCATCCGTTCGGCGGCTCCTGGGGCTACCAGGTCACCTCCTACTTCGCGCCCTCGGCGCGCTGGGGCGATCCGGACGACTTCCGCCACCTGGTGGACTCGCTGCACCGGGCCGGGATCGCGGTGATCATGGACTGGGTACCGGCCCACTTCCCCAAGAACGAGTGGGCGCTGGGCCAGTTCGACGGCACCGCACTGTTCGAACACCCGGACCCGCGCCGGGCCGAGCAACGGGACTGGGGCACGCTCCAGTTCGACTACGGCCGGCCCGAGGCCCGCAGCTTCCTGCTCTCCAACGCGGTCTACTGGGCCGAGGAGTTCCACGTCGACGCGCTCCGGGTGGACGCCGTCGCCGCGATGCTCTACCTGGACTACTCCCGCCCGTCCGGGGAGTGGCTGCCCAACGACGACGGCAGCCGGGAGAACCGCGAGGCGGTCTCCTTCCTGCAGGAGCTGAACACCCTGCTGGGCCGGCGCTGTCCCGGCGTGGTCACCATCGCCGAGGAGTCCACCGCCTGGGACGGCGTCACCCGCCGGGTGGACCACGGCGGTCTCGGCTTCGGCCTCAAGTGGAACATGGGCTGGATGCACGACACCCTCGCCTACCTGGCCGAGGACCCGGTCAACCGGCGGCACCACCACCACCGGATGACCTTCAGCACCATGTACGCCCACGCCGAGAACTACCTGCTGCCGATCAGCCACGACGAGGTGGTGCACCTCAAGGGCAGCCTGCTCACCAAGATGCGCGGCGACCGCTGGCAGCAGTTCGCCAACCTGCGGGCCTACCTCTCCTTCATGTGGTTCCACCCCGGCAAGCAACTGCTGTTCATGGGACAGGAGTTCGCCCAGACCGCGGAGTGGGACCACGACCGCGGCCTGGACTGGTGGCTGCTGGACCAGGAGGGGGCCGAGGGCCACCGGCACCGGGGGATGCAGCGGCTGGTGAGCGACCTCAACGGCACCTACCGGGCGCAGCCCGAACTCTGGCAGCGCGACACCGATCCCGGCGGCTTCCGCTGGATCGACGCCGACGACGCCGACCGGCAGGTGTACTCCTGCATCCGCTTCGACGACCGGGGCGAGCCGCTGGTCGGGGTGTTCAACTTCAGCCCGGTGGTGCACCGCGGCTTCAGCCTGGCGATGCCCCGCTCCGGGCCCTGGTCCGAGCTGCTGAACACCGACGCGGACTGCTACGGCGGCAGCGGCGTCGGCAACCTGGGCACGGTGGCCGCAGTCCCGCTGCCGTACGCCGGACTGCCGGCCCGGGCGCAGGTGACCCTGCCGCCGCTGGCGGGCCTCTGGCTCCGTCCGCGCGGGCAGGGGGGCGTCCGATGAGCAGCGGCCAGGCCCTCGTGGACACCCTGCGGGCGGTGCCGCTGTTCGCGGGCGAGGCCGAGGAGCAGCTGCACTGGCTGGCCTCGGTGGGGGAGCAGCAGCGGCTGGCCCCGGGCGAGGCGCTGTTCCGGGCCGGCCAGCCGGGCACGCACTTCTACGTGCTGCTGGACGGCGACCTGGTGATCAGTGCCGAACTGGCAGGCCGGGAACAGGAGCTGACCCGCCATTCGGCCCACCCGGACGCGGCCAGGGCCGAGCCGCACAAGCCCTCGACGGCGCACTGCGTCACCGGCGAGATGGCGCTGCTGACCGACTCCGCCTACACCGCCAACGCCACCGCCGACGGACCGGTGCTGGTGCTGGCCTACCCCAAGGCCGCCTTCCTGGAGATGCTGAACCGCTGCCACAGCGTGACCCGGCAGCTGCTGCCCGCGCTGGCCTGGCGGGCGGCGTCGACCCAGGAGCAGGTCGGCAGCCTGGCCTCGGCGGCCGCGCTGAACATCCTCGCGGCCTCGCTGGCCCATGAGCTGAACAACCCGGTCGCGGTGGTGGACCGGGTGGCCAGGGAGCTGACCGGCATCGTCGAGCTGCTGGTGGAGACCGCCTGGAGCTGGGGCGGGGCGGCCTCGACGGCCGAGTTCGGGGCGGTCACCGGGATGATCCGGAGCTTCGTGGGCCAGGGCTGGGCCGGATACGACCCGGACAGCCCGGACCCGCCGCAGCCGGACGCCATCGGCACGGCCGAGGCCGAGGACGCGCTGGCGGACTGGGCGGCCGGGGCCGGGGCCGGCCATCCGGAACTGCTGGCCACGGTGATGACCGAACGCGGTCTGAGCCTCGACGAGCTGCGCGAGCGCGCCGGGGCCCTGGGCCCGGCGGTGCTGCCGGCCGCGCTGGACCACCTGGCGGCGGTACTGGAGACCCACTCCATGGCCGCCGAGCTGGCCGCGGCCGGATCGCGGGTCTCCGCGCTGGTCGCGGCGACCCGGGACTACTCCAACTGGGAGCGCGGCCCCCGCAAGTCCTTCTCGGTCATCGACTGCATCGAGAACGCGCTGACCCTGAGCCGCACCAAACTCGGCCCGGTCCGGGTGGTCCGCGACTACGGCCCGGAGCTGCCGCTGCTCAGCGGCTACCCCACCGAGCTGAACCGGGTGTGGACCAACCTGATCGACAACGCGGTGGACGCGATGGGGGGCCTTGGCACGCTGGCCCTGCGCGTCCGCTGCGAGGAGGGCTCGCTGGTGGTGCAGGTGGTCGACTCCGGCAGCGGCATCCCGGCGGACGTGCTCGGGCACGTCTTCGAGCCCTTCTACACAACCAAGGACGTGGGCAAGGGCAGTGGTCTTGGACTGCACCTCGCCCATCAGATCGTGACGCAGCGCCATCACGGCACGATCTCGGCTCATTCGGTACCCGGGGAGACCCGGATAGAGGTCCGCCTCCCGGTGGACCCGGACCCCAGAGTGGAAGAGAGGGACCTGACCATGGCCACCTACGACATCGCCAAGCTGCACCCGGTCTTTCGCCGTCAGATGGAGGCGATCGACGCGCTGGACCTGGAAGCGCTGATCAAGAACTACACCGACGACGCGGTCCTGCTGCGCTACGAAGGCGTGTCCACCGGCATCGACGCCGTGCGGGAGACCTTCACCGGCTACTTCACCGTCAAGCCGAAGCTGGTGGAGCTGCAGGAGTACATCGAGACCGACGACACCATCTTCTACCGGGCCATCATGAGCCTCAACGGTGAGCCCGAGCACGCCTTCGGCACGCTGGTCGTGCGCGACGGCAAGATCTGGCGGCAGACCGCGGGCTTCGGCAGCTGACCCGCGAAGCAACCGAGTGCGGAGGGGCGGTCCGCCGCCCCTCCGCACAGTTTTAGGGGTAGGCATGCGAAATGAGACCGGAAGGGTGGAGGCCTTCAGCGACGGGGTCTTCGCCATCGTCATCACCCTGCTCGTGCTGGGGATCGACACACCGAGCGACATCAGCGGCCACAGCCTGTGGTGGGCCCTGGGCCGGGAGTGGCCGCACTACGCCGCGTACGTCGTCAGCTTCATGGTGATCGGGGTGATGTGGGTCAACCACCACTTCATCTTCAGCCACCTGGTGCGGGTCAACCGCCCACTGCTGTTCCTGAACCTGCTGGTCCTGATGGTGGTCTCGGCGATCCCCTGGACCACCTCGGTGATGGCGGGACAGCTCACCGATCCACGCGGGGCCCAGGTCGCCGCGATCCTCTACAGCGGCTGGATGGTGGTCTACGCGCTGTCCTTCACCGCCTTCTGGTGGTACGTCACCCAGGTCGGCCACCTGTTCCACGCCAGAGTGGACCGGGCCGGCGCGCGGGGCACCAGGATCCGCTTCGGCATCGGCAGTGTGGCCTACCCGGCCACGGTCGGGCTCGCCTTCGTCTCAGCGCCGCTGACGCTGCTGATGCACGGGGTGATCGCCGCCTACTACGCGGCCAACCAGCTGCCCATCCCGCTGCACGCGGAAGGGGAGGACGGCGACAGTGAGTCGTCCGATCCTCCCCTGGCGTACTTCCTCTCCAAGACCGAGTAGCGCCCGTCAGACGGATCCCAGCCCCAGCGCCAGCCGCTGCGGGCGGTGGATCGGCCGACCGGTATCGCCCAGCCGGACCCCGGTTGCCTGGTACCGGTCGGCCACGATCTCCGCGGCGATGGACAGCGCCGTCTCCTGGGGCGTCCGCGAGCCCAGGTCGAGCCCGATCGGGGAGCGCAGCCGGGCGATCTCGGACTCGTCCAGGCCGGCCCGGCGCAGCCGGTCCTCCCGCTCGGCGTGGGTGCGCCGGGAGCCCATGGCGCCGACGTAGGCCACCGGCAGCCGCAGCGCGTGCTCCAGCAGCGGGATGTCGAACTTCGCGTCGTGGGTCAGCACGCAGAGCGCGGTACGGCCGTCCAGGCGGCCCGCCTCGGCCTCGGCGGCCAGGTAGCGGTGCGGCCAGTCCACCACCACCCGGTCCGCCTCGGGGAACCGGGCGGGGGTGGCGAACACCGGGCGGGCGTCGCAGACCGTCACGTCGAAGCCGAGGTAGCCGCCGATCCTGGACAGGGCCGCGGCGAAGTCCACCGCCCCGAAGATGATCATGCGCGGCGGTCTGGTGTTGGTCTCGACCAGCAGGGTGACCGGCTCGCCGCAGTGGCTGCCCTCGGCCCCCAGTTCCACGATGCCGGTGCCGCCGGTCTGGATCAGGGCCAGCGACTGGGCCGCCGCGGTGCGGTCGAGCCCGGGCTCGCCCAGTCGGCCGCGGTAGCTGCCGTCGGGTCTGACCAGCATGGCCCGGCCGACCAGCTCGGCGGGCCCGGCCACCACCCGGGTCAGCGCCGCGGCCTCGCCGGCCCGTACCAGCGCCAGCGCCTCGCAGAGCAGGCTGTGCAGCTCCGAACCGGCCACCACCGGGGACACCAGGATGTCCAGCTCCCCGCCGCAGCTGAGGCCGACCGCGAAGGCGTCGTCGGCGCTGTAGCCGTAGTGTTCGAGGCTGCTCCGACGGGTCGTCAGCGCCTGCTGGCACTGCTCGTAGACGGAGCCCTCCACGCAGCCGCCGGAGACGCTGCCGATCGCGGTCCCGGCCGAGTCCACCGCGAGCGCGGCGCCGGCCTCACGCGGGGCGCTGCCGCTCACCCGCACCACGGTGGCCAGGGCGAAGTCGCGTTCCTGCGCGCACCACTGGTCCAGTTCGGAAGAGATATCGAGCATGGCGAAGCCTCCGGAGCTCTCGCTCGGCACAGGTGATACGTGCGGGATGAAGGGAGGTGAACGGGAGGTGACCGAGGGTCAGCCGGAGGCGAGCCACTGTGGACGGGCCGACGGCGCGTGCATGAAGCCGGTTGCGGGTTGTACCGAGGGCCGTTCGACCGGCGGGGCCAGGCCCGCCTCCGCGCCGTTGTCGGCCCATTTGACCAGGACCGCCACCGCGTGGGCCGCGGCGACCAGGGTCGCGTGGTGGTGCCAGCCGCGGAACGAACGGCCGCTGAAGTCCCTGATCCCGATCGGATCGCAGAAGTCGTCGAAGTCCCGGGTCACCCGGTCGGAGAGTTTGGCCAGGCGGAAGACCTGGGCCGAGGGGGTCCTGACCATGTTGCTGAGCCAGAACTCGGTGGGCAGTTCGCCCCCGCCCGGTGGCCAGGCCCCGAGCAGTTGCAACTGGACCGGGTCGCCGCCGGCCGGCTGGATCAGCACGTCCTGGGCCACCAGGGGAGCCACCAGCCGCTCGCCCTTGAGCGGACAGTTCCACTCGACCGGGCGCCGCTGCGCCCGGAGCAGTTTGATCAGGTAGTCCGCGGTCACGCTGCGCAGGTCGACATGCCGCCGGGCGTCGCTGCCCAGGGCGACCGGAAGCGACCCCTTCACTTTGAGTATGAAAGGGACGTTCATGGCGATGAGCGCGGAAATGGTTTCCAGTGGTTCCGCATCGTTGAGGTCCATGATGACCGGGCGGACTTCGAGCGGCCAGCTGCCCACCATTTGCGAGACCGAATGAAGAGCGGCCTGCACCGGTGTGGGCGGACCGTCACTCTCCGGTATCCGGGCCCTGCGACGCAGACCGCTCTCGGTGGTCCAGGGCGGCGGGAGAATGAGACTCCATTCCACCGGAAACCCTGCCCGTTCCGAGACGAGCCATATTCCCACCGCTTGCTGACAGTTTGCGACACGTCCGAGCTGGGCGACGAACTGGCGGGCCACGCCGACCGAGTGGCTGCCCGCCTTCTCGATCACCAGCGGGCGGATCACCCAGGCCAGCGACCGTTGGACGTTCGTCTCCAGGAAGCGTGCCAGTTCCTGGCGAACGGGAGACCATTCCCAAGGTGACTTGCTGATGAACTGCTGGAGACTCTGCTCAACAGGACTCTTCCACTCCCCAGCGATGTTGCGTATCGTCTTCTTGCCTGGAGTGGCGACTAAACCCTGCAGGTAGACCTGCGCCCACCTGCGCTGATCGCTCCTCGGCAGCGACTTGAAGATGGAGTCCGATAAGACTTCCACGAAGTCGGAAGAAGTCGGGGATATTCTGGGCGCAGATCGATTCTCCGGCACAACCATCCTCCCCCGGTAGCTGATCTCTGACCCTACCTGTCGTTCGGGGCAGTTCAAAGGATGCTTCGGCTACTTCCTGAGGTGCCCACAACAGTGGTCGATTTTTCCAGTATCGTCGGGTCTTGTGGCGGGTTGTCGCCGTAGACGAATCAATCGAAGTGGGGTACCGGGGCGTCCGAGGTGACTAACTCGGGCCGGTCGCGACCGCCGCTCGGGCGGTCCTGCGGGGCCGCCCCTACCGTGTCTCCATGTTTTGGATACCAGAGTTCGCCGACGCGGTACTGGCCTCCCACGGGGGAGCGGCGTCGAATGATGCAACCACCGAGTTTCTGCAGGCGCTGCGCAAGGGCGCCCTCCCCGATCCGGCCGCCGACTGGCCGATCGACCTCGTGGTGGACGAGCCCGAACACGGCCGGACCACCGACCGGGCCGCCGTGGTCGAGCTGCTGAGCAGCAGCGCGGCCTGGCTCAGGAAGACCAACGCCGAAGTCGAGCTGATCGACTCCTTCTCGGTCGGCGACCGGGGCGTGGTCGAGGCCGAGATCGTGATCGACCACCCCGAGCGCGGCGGCGAGCGGACGCTGCTGCCGGTGGTGGCCCTGGCCGAGTCGCACGGCGGGAGCGCCACCGTCCGCCTGTACTACAGCCATTGGCCGCTGTCCGGGGTGAACCGGCTCCGTCCGGCGATCCTCCCGGCCGGGGCGGCGCTGCCGGACGACAGCGTCGCGGTGTACTTCAGGTCGCTGGCGGCCGGCGACGCGGCCGGACTGGTCACCGCCTTCGCTCCGGGCGGCACCTTCCGCGAGCCCTCCGGCGGGCTCTTCCTGCACCACGGCACCGAGGAGATCGGCCCGTTCTTCGAGGGCTTCTTCGGCTACGTGGGCGGCATCGGCCTGGACATCTGCGCGGTCACCGACGACGGCACGCACTGCGCGGTGGAGTACATCTGCACCAACTGGGGCGCCAACCGGCTGGTCCCGCAGGCCGGCCTCGGCGTCTACCAGCGCGGCCCCGACGGCCGGCTGACCGCGGTCCGGCTCTACGACGACGTGGTCGGCCCCTGAAACGCCTGACGGGGTGAGGGACCGAGCAGGAACACCAGCGCCAGCACCACGGTCAGTGCCAGCGAGAGCCAGGGCAGCAGCAGCGCCAGCAGCGCGGCGACCGCGTAACTGGCCAGGCCGACCCGGTACCTGACGGTCAGATCACGGTGGAACAGGGGGCTGAGACCGGGCAGTATCAGCTCCTGCCGGTTCGCGTAGTGCCAGATCACGTTGAAGGAGAAGGCGCACCCGGCCAGGGTCGCACCGTAGAGCAGCACCGCGGTCCTGGCGTCGCTCCCGTGCGTGTGCTCCGCGATGAGCTGGGTCGGCAGCGGCAGGAAGGACACGCAGGCGAGCAGCAGCAGGTTCGCCAGCAGCAGGACCTGGTCGACGCGTTGGATCAGACGGAACAGGGCATGGTGGTTCGCCCAGATGATGCCGATCTGCAGAAAACTCACCGCGTAGGCCAGGATCTCGGGCAGAGCCTCGCGCAGCGCGTGCGCCAGGCTCTGCCCGTCGTGCTGGGTGACATGGACGTCCAGGATGAGCAGGGTGATGGCGATGGCCATCACCCCGTCCGAGAAGGCCTCGAGGCGTCCGGGATCGCCGCGGTCGGCCCCCCCGCTCCACCACCGGTGGACCGGTCGGGAGCGGGGCGGGAAGGGGCCTTCGGGGACAGCCATGGGTGCGGTGGTTCTCTCTGGTCGGGCGCGGTGCCGTGCGGACGTGCGGCTGGGCGGACGTGCTGCTACTCGGGGGTGCCGGCCTCGACCCAGCGGCGGAACACCTCGACCTGCTCGGCGGGCCAGGCCCCGTCGCACGGCATGGTCCCGTTGCCCAGCCGCTCCAGGATGGCGTCGGCGTACTGGGACGCGTCCGGGTAGGACCAGAGGTCGAAGGCGAAGCGCATCGAGTTGCGGTCCTTCGGCCGGAACAGGTCCTTGATGTGGGCGTTGTAGCCGACCGGCTCGTCCGGGCCCGGCAGCGCGACCGCGGCCGGCTGCTCCTCGGCCTCCTGGTTGGCGGCCAGCGCCGAGACCCGGGCGCCGGGCGTGGCGTGGCACACCCACCACCAGTGCGGGATCGGCATGTTGGGCACCGGCATGGCTGTGGGCTGGGAGTTCTCGGCCGCGATCCGGGAGCCCCACTCCAGGTACGCCACGAACGCGGCCCGGAACTCGGCGTCGGCCGGAAGCCCGGCGTCCTGCGCGGACTGGGCCATCAGCGCGACCCAGCGAGCGCGCTGCTGCTCGGTGAGGTTCTTGGAGAGGTGCTGCGAGATCATGCGGTTGTAGTCGCCGTAGCGCTTGCTGTAGAACTCCGGCCCCTCGAAGACCTGGCTGAGCCAGGCCGCGACCCGTTCCGGGTGGTCCGGGGACATCCGCGCGAACAGCGGGCTCAGCAGCGGGTCCTCGGGGACGAACTTCTCGTAGAACAGCCGGGTCATCCGCAGCAGCGCCGGGTAGCCGCCGCACCAGGCGAACAGGCTGGGGACGGTGTCCGGTTCGGGCTGGGGGTCGTTGAAGTTGACGTACCAGTGCATGCCGGAGCAGAAGGGCTTGTTCTGCGAGTGCCCGCAGCGGCAGAGGCTGTAGTGCTCGCGCGAGGCCCCGGCCACGCGCTCCACCTCCTCCTCCAGGGTGTCGCCGTGCAGCGGGATCGCGCCGGTGATCCGGTAGGGGCCGTCCTTGGAGACCGTGATCACCCGCTCCCGGGTGTCCTGGTCGACCTGCTCGCGGGCCTCGCGCCCGTCGACGGCGAAGCTCAGGGCGCCGGAGGGGCAGTCCCTGACCGCGCTGACGATCTGGTCGGTGCGTCCGCCGCTGGGCGTGACGAAGGGCTCGCTGCCGGCGTGGAACACCGTGTTCAGCCGGTCCGTGCAGAAGCCCGAGTGGGCGCAGATGCCGCGGTTGTCGAGCACGGTGACCTGCTGGCCCTGGTAGCTGTCCCGGCGGTCGGGGACCCGCTTGGGGTCCTTCGCGCCGTTGAAGCCGTTGGTGGCGTGGGTCCCGTCGCACCAGGGCTTGTCCGCCGACTCGCCGCAGCGGCACAGGGCGGCCAGTGGCCGGGTGGGGACGTCCTCGCCCAGATGGGTGTGCAGCTCCTCGGCGCCCACCACCAGGTAGGGCCCGTCGCTGCTGACCCGGATCCCGGAGGGCACCCCGGTCAGCAGTTCGGCGAGCTCGGTCTGCCGGGCGGCGTCGGCCGCCGCGTCCCCGGTGCCGGCCAGGGCCAGGCTCTGCAGGCCCGCGGCGGCCTCCAGCACCCGGCCGGGGGTCCCGGCGAGGGCGGACAGCGCGGTCGCGGACTTGGTCAGCTCCCACAGCTGTTCGTCCGGCGAAAGCGCGGACGAGGCGGACGGGGACGCGTCTGCCTCCGGCTGCTCGGCGTTCGCCGCCAGGGCCGCCGTCAGCGGACGGACCACCCGGGCCCGCAGCCGCTGCGCCGACCCGGTGTCCGTTTCGGACGGGGACTGCTCCCATTCCTCCGCCAGTGCGGTGCACGCGTGCAGCAACTCGGCCACGCGCTTCCATACCGTAAGTTCGTCTGATAAGTGCTTCTGTGACATTCCGGGCTCCAGCTCCGTCGGAGAACAGCACTCAGCGTGCCTCAGGCTACCCCACTGATCAGTCCGGACAGCCGTTTTGACGCTGAAGCGTCAACAGTTACGGCAGTCCGGACCTGCCCTGACGGGCTGTCACCACTCCGGGATGGGGGCGGGCTGGGCCGGGCCGAGGTCGGCGCGGTCACGCAGTTCCACGGTCGGTCCTGGACGGTGCAGTTCGAGCACGACGAGCTCATTGCGCCCCGGCCGCCAGAGCGGGCCGGGGGCGTAGAGGGTGCGCTGCGGCCCGGTCTCCCAGTAGCGGCCGAGGGCGAAGCCGTTGAGCCATACCACCCCCTTGGTCCAGCCGGGCAGCGCCAGGAAGCCGTCCGCCGGGGCGTCCAGGTCCAGGGTGATCCGGTGGAAGGCAGGACCCGGGGCGGGCTCGGCGCCGGGGTCCTCCCGGCCGGACCAGTCCAGGGCGGAGAGGTCGTCGAGCGGGAGCGGGCGGATCTCCCAGCCGAACTGGTACTGGTGGTCCAGCCGGACGCCGCCGCTGATGCCCTTGCGATCGGTCAGCCGCGGACCGTAGTTGACCCGGCCCTGGTTCTCCACCAGGACGTCGAGCACCGCGCCGCGGGCGGGGACGGTCAGGCCCAGGGTCCGCAGCGGCCGGTCCCGGTGCAGCACCCCCAGCTCGGCGCCGTCCAGGAAGACCTGGGCCCGGTCGCCGAGGCCGTCGATCGCCAGCTCCGCGTACTCCAGCGGACCGCGCAGCCGGGTGCGGTAGTGGATCAGGCCGAGCGACTGGCCCAGCGCCTCCATCGGCTCGGGGTCGGTGCGCCGCCGCGGGACGGACAGCGCGTCCAGGGACTCCAGCAGGCCGGCCCGTTCGCCGCGGACCGCGGACCGCGGCGCCAGCCGGGGCAGCGGGGCGGGCAACGGGTGCCGCACCGGGCCGGTGTGACGCTCGATCACCTCGCGGAACAGATGGAACTTCTCGGTGAGTTCACCGGCCTCGCCGACCGGCGCGTCGTAGTCGTAGCTGGTGACCGTGGGCTGGTAGCGGCCCTGGTCGTGGTTGGCGCCGTTCCACCAGCCGAAGTTGGTGCCGCCGTGGCCCATGTAGACATTGACCGAGGCGCCCTCGGCCAGCAGCCGGTCGAGCACCTGGGCGGCCTCCTTGGGCTCCCGGGTGTGGTGCGGCTCGCCCCAGTGGTCGAACCAGCCGTGCCAGTACTCCATGCACACCAGCGGGCCGCTGGGCTGGTGCCGCCGCAGCGTGGCCAGCGAACTGTCCGGACGGGAGCCGAAGGTTCCGGTGCTGAGCACCCCGGGCAGCCGTCCGCCGAGCTGGAAGCCGTCGGCGGCGCCGTCCGCGGTGAACAGCAGGCAGTCCGCCCCGCGCCGGAGCAGCCCGTCCCGCAGGTACGCCAGGTAGTCGGTGTCATTGCCGTAGCTGCCGTACTCGTTCTCTACCTGCATCGCCACGATCGGGCCGCCGTTGCTGTGCAGCAGCGGCAGCAGTACCGGCAGCAGCACGTCGAACCAGGCGTCCACGGCGGCCAGGTAGCGCGGCTCGCTGCGGCGCGGCTTCAGCAGCGGGTCGGCCAGCAGCCAGCCCGGCAGGCCGCCGAACTCCCACTCCGCGCAGATGTAGGGCCCGGGGCGGACGATGACGTCGAGCCCGAGGTCGGCGGCGGTCCGCAGGAAGGCCGCGACGTCCTGGGCGCCGGCGAAGTCGTGCCGGCCGGGCGCGGGCTCATGGACGTTCCAGGCGACGTAGGTCTCCACCGTGTTGACGCCCATGGCGCGGAGCCGGAGCAGCCGGTCCCGCCAGAGTCCGGGGTGCACCCGGAAGTAGTGGATCGCGGCGGAGACGATCCGGTGCGGCCGCCCGTCCCGGAGGAAGCCGTCGCCGCTGACGGTCAGTCCGGTCATCGGCCGTCCCGGTTCCGAGGGGTGCTGAAGAGCAGGGTGAACTCGACCGGGGCGGCGGTGAGTTGATGCTGCGGCAGGGCGCCGGGGCCGCAGGAGGCGGTGCCCAGGCCCTGCTGGCCGTGGTCCAGGGTCAGCACCACCCGGTCCCCGGGCGTCAGCTCCGAGGTGTGCCGGGCGGCGTCGAGGTCCTCGGCGGTCCAGCGGCGGGCGGTGAAGGCGAACCACGGCGCGCCTTCCACCCGCAGCCCGGCGCCGTCGGCGCCGGTGAACTCGGCCCAGCGGGTGCCGCTGCGGTTGCCGTTCTCCTGCGGCATCACATAGGGCGTCTGCAGCGCGTCCACGGTGCTGCCGAAGCGGCCTACCCCGGCGGCGCGGCTGCTGTCCGGGTAGGACTCGCCGGGGCCGAGCCCGAACCAGTCGACCCGCTGGACCGCGGCCGGGAGCGCCAGCCGCAGCCCGAGCCGGGGCAGCGGCACCCCGCTCCAGTCGCCCTCGGGCTCGACCCTGAGGTCGAGCCGCAGCCGGCCGGCCTCCTCGCTCCAGCGGTAGTCGGCGAGCAGCGCGAGGTCGGTGGCGGCGGGGGCGACCCGGGTGCGGACCAGCAGGCTGCTGGGTCCGACCGTGCGGGACACGGTGCGGTGGCGCATCCGGTCCAGTCCCAGCGCACGCCAGCGGTGGACCAGCGAGCGGTTGCCGCCGCCGTGGTCGTTGTCGGTGGGGGCCCGCCAGACGTCCAGTCGGGGGCCGTCCAGGAACAGTGCGCGGATCCGGGCCGGCAGGTCCTCCGAGGAGCCGCCGCCGGCGGTGGCGACCGCACGGCGCGGGGCGGCGGGGGTGATCGGCAGCTGTCCCCGGCCGACCTCGTGCCCGGCCGGGGCCCAGGGCCGCTCCTCGGCGAGCAGCGCCCGTACCGTCAGCCAGCTCTCGCCGTCGGTCGCCGGGAGCTCGGGCAGCGGCAGGTCGACCGAGGTGCCGGCCGGGACCGCCGGCAGGTCGAACCGGCCCTCGGCGACCGGCAGGCCCTCCTGCTCCAGCACCCAGCGGAACTCCAGGTGGTCCAGCGCGGAGACGTCGTAGAGGTTGCTGATCCGCAGGCCGTCGCCGGCGGCGCCGATCCGGACCGGTGCGATCACCGCGGCGTACTCGACCAGGCCGGGGGAGGGGGTCCGGTCCGGGAACAGCAGGCCGTCGGCGATGAAGTTGCCGTCGTGCAGCGGCTCGCCGAAGTCGCCGCCGTAGGCGTAGTCCAGGCTTCCGTCGGCGCCGTGCCGGGGGATGCCGTGGTCGATCCACTCCCAGACGAAGCCGCCCTGCAGCCGCTCGTAGCGCTCGAACAGCTGCTGGTACTCGGTCAGGCCGCCGGGGCCGTTGCCCATGGCGTGGGCGTACTCGCAGAGCAGGAAGGGCAGCGTCCGGCGGTGGGCGTCCGCCTCGGGGGTGCCGGCCGGGTCCTCGGCGCGGCGGCCGATGGCCTCGACCTCGGCGTGCGTGGCGTACATCCGGGAGTAGACGTCGACATAGCGGCTGTCCCAGTCGCCCTCGTAGTGCACCGGGCGCTCCGGGTCGCGGTCGTGGCACCAGGCGGCCATGGCCTCCAGGTTCGCCCCGTGGCCCGACTCGTTGCCGAGCGACCAGAGCAGCACCGCCGGGTGGTTCTTGTCGCGCTCGACGGTGCGCCGCATCCGGTCCAGGCAGGCGTCCAGCCATCGCGGGTCGTCGGCGGGGTTGCGGCGCCAGCCGACCGGCTCGAAGCCGTGGGTCTCCAGGTCGCACTCGTCGACCACCCAGAGCCCGTACTCGTCGCAGAGGTCCAGGAAGTCGGCGTGCGGCGGATAGTGACTGGTCCTCACCGCGTTGATGTGGTGCTGCTTCATCAGCAGCACGTCCGCCAGCATGGTCGCCCGGTCCACGGCCCGGCCCTGCTCGGGGTGCCACTCGTGCCGGTTGACCCCGCGGAACAGGATCCGGCGGCCGTTGACCCGGAGCACCCCGTCCTCAATGGCGATGCTGCGGAAGCCGATCCGCAGTTGAAGGGTCTCCTCCCCGGCGCTGAGCGTGGCCGCGTAGAGCCGGGGCTGCTCGGCGGACCAGGGCTCGACGGCGGGCAGCAGGTGCGGCCCGGCCGGGTCCACCTGGTGCAGTCCGAGCTCGGGGACGCTGAGCCGGGCCGGTCCCGCGGTGTCGACCGCGAGGGTGCCGGCGCCGGTGGTGTGGTCGTAGCCGGCGTGCACGAAGAAGTCGTCCAGGGCCGGCTCCGGGCGGTGCAGCAGGGTGACCCCGCGGAAGATGCCGGACAGCCACCACATGTCCTGGTCCTCCAGGTAGCTGCCGGCCGACCACTGGTGCACCCGTACCGCCAGGGTGTTGCGGCCGGGGAGCAGCAGCGCGCCCGCCTCGAACTCGTGCGCCAGCCGGCTGCCGGTGGCGTGGCCGAGCGGGGTGCCGTTCAGCCAGACCCGGAAGCAGGAGTCCACCCCGTCGAAGCGCAGCAGCGTCCGGCCGCTGTCCGGGCCGTCGGGCCAGTCCTGCGGGAGGTCGAAGACGCGCCGGTACTCCCCGGTCGGGTTCTCGTCCGGGACGTGCGGCGGGTCGACCGGGAAGGGGTAGCGGACGTTGGTGTAGGCGGGGGAGCCGTGGCCGTGCAGCTGCCAGTGCCCGGGGACCGGGAGCAGCCCCCAGCCGGAGTCGTCGTAGTCCGGGCGCTCGAACCCGTCGCCGCCGCCGGCCGCGGTGGGCGAGAGCCGGAAGCGCCAGTCGCCGTCCAGCGGGAGCGCCGGGGCGGTGGACGGGGCGACGGCGCGCGGAGCCACGGCCCCGGCGCCGGGCGCCGGGTCCTCGTAGTACGTCCCCGGGTCGGCAGGCAGAGCAGGCACAGCACTCCTTCGGTCGAGCGGCTCACCGCAGCTCACGGCGCTGCGTCGAATCTAGGAAGGCGGACCCACTTGCGTCAAGAGCGATCGATCGTATGATCACGAAACGAAAGTATCGCTCAATCGGTATCTCGATCAGTACAGGGAGATGCGAGTGCACTCATCCATCGACGGTCGCCGGGGCCGGATCCTCGGACTGGTGGGGGAGCGCCCGCACTGGCGCATCGCCGACCTCGCGGCGGAGCTGGGGGTCTCCGCGGTCACCGTGCGGCGGGACGTGGAGACGCTGGCCGAAGCCGGGCTGCTGGACCGCAGCCACGGCCGGGTGGCCCGGCTCCCCGCCGCCGGACCGGGGCGGGCCTCCGGCGCCGGACTACTGCTCGGCATGGTGGTCCCCTCGGCCGGCTACTACTTCGCCGAGGTGATCCGGGGGGCCAGGGCCGCCGCCGAAGCCTGCGGCGCCCGGCTGGTGCTGGGGATCTCCGACTACTCCCCGGCCGGTGACGCCGAGCAGGTCGGCGCCCTGGTGGCGGCCGGTGTGCAGGGCCTGCTGCTGACCCCGAACTGGACCGGGGGGCAGCCGGGACCGGCCGAGGAGGCATGGCTGCTCGGCCTCGGACTGCCGGTGGTGCTGGTGGAGCGCGGCGCGGGTCCCGGCAGCGCGCTGGCCGCCCTGGACCGGGTCTGCTCCGACCACGCCCACGGGGCCGCGGCCGCGGTGCGGCACCTGGCCGGGCTCGGCCACCGGCGGATCGCCCTGCTGGCCAGCCCGGGGACGCCGACGGCAGGCCCGATCGGCACCGGCTACCGCACCGCGCTCCGGGCGCTGGGGCTGGACGAGCCGGACCCCGTGACCGGCGACGGCCTGGCCGGCGCGGTGGGCCGGGGCGAGGTCACCGCCGCCCTGGTGCACACCGACGCCGATGCGATCGTGCTGCTCAGAAAGCTGCGGGCGCAGGGCGTGCGGGTGCCGGAGGAACTGGCGCTGATCGCCTACGACGACGAGATCGCGGCCCTGGCCGACGTCCCGCTCACCGCCGTGGCGCCGCCCAAGCGCACCATCGGCACGGCCGCCCTGGAGCTGCTGCGGCTGCGGATCCCGGCCCCGGGGATCGGCCGCCGGCAGCGCGAGGTACCGTACCGCCACCTTGAACTGCTTCCTGAGCTGCGGATACGTGCATCCTGTGGCGGTTTGGCAGTAGCGGAGACCATGTAACGATCGAGTGACCGATCGAAAGCTTAATGGAACTTTTCTCTTGACTTCGATCGTAACGCTCTCAATGATGGCGCTTCAGCAGAACCGGAACCGAGTCCACCACCAGCAGGGGAGCCCCGCAATGACGCAAAGCCCGACCCGCCCCGCCCGCACCGGCCGCACGCTCGCCGCCGCCACCTGTGTCCTGCTGTCGCTGGCGACCGTCGCGGGCTGTGCCAGTGGGAGTGGCAAGACCGCCCCGGCGAAGGCCGCGGCGAAGCCGGTCGAGCTCACCTTCTGGTCCTGGACCAAGAACTCCGACCAGGTGGTCGCCACCTTCAACGCCACCCACAAGGACGTCCACGTCACCTACTCGCAGATCACCGGCGGCGCGGCGGGCTACGCCAAGATCTTCGCCGCGATCAAGGCGGGCAACGGCCCGGACCTGTTCAACTGCGAGTACGCCGAGCTGCCCAACTTCGTCAGCCAGGGCGACGTCCAGGACATCAGCCAGTACGCCACCAGCGCGGTCACCTCGAAGTTCGCGTCCGGCGCGACCCAGCTGACCAGCCTCGGCGGCAAGACCTGGGCGATCCCCTACGACGTCGAGCCGCAGGAGTTCTACTACCGCAAGGACCTGTTCCAGAAGTACCACCTGGCCGTGCCCACCACCTGGGCCGAGTTCCAGGCCGACGCCACCGCGCTGCACCGGGCCGACCCGCAGGCCAAGCTGGTCAACTTCCCGACCGACGACGCCTCCACCTTCGCCGCGCTGGCCTGGCAGGCCGGCGGCACCTGGTTCGGCACCTCCGGCGACAGCTGGACCGTGAACTTCCAGGACCCGGCCACCCGGAAGGTCGCCGCGTACTGGCAGCAGCTGATCGACTCCAAGCTGGTCGGCTCCGACCTGAGCAGCAGCCCGGCGCTGACCGCCGACATCACCAAGGGCAACGTGATCGGCATGATCAACGGCCCGTTCGAGGCGGCCTACCTCTCGGCCGGCTTCGCCGACCAGTCCGGCAAGTGGGCCGTCGCCCCGCTGCCGACCTGGGACGGCACCCCGGCCGTCGGCACCGTCGGCGGCTCCAGCTACGCGGTGACCAAGAACAGCAAGAACACCGCCGCCGCGGTCGAGTTCGCCACCTGGATGTCGACCGACGCCACCGCGGTCGCGGCCCGGGTCCAGGGCGGCGCCTCCAGCGCGCTGCCGGCCGACCCGCAGATGGTGCCGGTCGCCAAGAAGAGCTTCACCACCCCCTTCTTCGGCGGCCAGGACGTCTACGGCCTCGCCACCCAGGCCGCCACCACGGTCAAGCCGGGCTGGACCTGGGGCCCGTCGATGGTCTCCACCTGGACCGCCTTCACCGACCCCTTCGGCAAGGTCGGCAAGGGCGGCACCATCGCCGGCGCGCTGCAGACCGCCCAAGCCGCCACGGTCGCCCAGATCAAGGCCGCCGGCCTGAACGTCAGCAACGGCTGAGGCCGGGGACGATGGCTCTGCTCACCAAGCCGTCCGCCGCTCCGCGGGCGCCCCTGGCGGCGACCGCGGCCCGCGGCCGGAGCCGCGGCAGGGGCGCCGCGGCGGTGCTGATGGCCCCCTTCTTCCTGCTGTTCGGCCTGGCCACGCTGCTGCCGATCGGCTATGCGATCTGGCTCAGCCTGTTCCAGGAGCACCACTCCGGGCTCGGCTTCGGCGCGGCCACCACGGTCTTCAGCGGACTGTCCAACTACGGCACGGCGCTGGCCGACCCGGTGTTCCGCTCCGGCTTCCTGCACGTGGCGGTGTTCGCCCTGGTCTATGTGCCGCTGATGCTGGCCGGCTCGCTGCTGGTGTCGCTGCTGCTGGACTCGGCGCTGGCCCGGGCCAAGCGCTTCCTGCAACTGGCGCTGTTCCTGCCGCACGTGGTCCCCGGCATCATCGCCGCCATCATCTGGCTGTACCTCTACACCCCCGGGGTCAGCCCGGTGGTCTCGGCGCTGCAGTCGGGCGGCATCGGCTTCAACCTGGACACCCCGTTCACCGCGATCCCGGCCACCGCCAATGTGGCGGTCTGGGAGGTGCTCGGCTACAACATCGTCATCTTCTACGCGGCGCTGCAGGCCATCCCCAGGGAGCTGCTGGAGGCCGCGGTCATCGACGGCGCCTCCGAACTGCGGATCTCACTGTCCGTCAAACTGCCGCTGGTCCGCAGCTCGGTCGGCCTGGTCGGCCTGTTCACCGGCATCGGCGTGCTGCAGCTGTTCCAGGAGCCGCTGCTGCTCAACCGCGCCGCCCCCGGGGTGATCACCACCTTCTGGACCCCCAACATGTACGACTACGCGCAGGCGTTCAACAACTCCGACTACGGACTCTCCGCCGCGGGATCCATCCTGCTGGCCCTGGTGTGCGCGGGCCTGTCCTTCCTGGTCACCCGGATCTCCAACCCGTGGAGGAGCTCATGACCGCCGCAACCGCGCCGAACCGGGGGCCGGTCCGCAACCGCAGGACCATGTCCAAGGCCGCGGTGAACGCCGCCCTGGTGCTGGCCGCCCTCTACACCTTCTTCCCGCTGGTGTGGATGCTGGTGGCGGCGGCCAAGGACCCCACCGGGGTGATGAGCGGCCAGGTCTTCACCCTGCGGCACTTCAGCCTGTCCGCGAACCTGTCCGGTCTGCTGCACCAGGACGGCGGGATCTACCTCCGCTGGTTCGGCAACTCGCTGTTCTACGCCGGCGCGGGCTCGGTGGTCTGCGCCCTGGTCAGCATCGCCGCCGGGTACGCCTTCCACACCTATGAGTTCCCCGGCAAGGAGAAGCTGTTCGGGGTGGTGCTGCTCGGGGTACTGGTGCCCAGCGCCGCCACCGTGCTGCCGATGTACCTGCTCGCCTCCAAGGCGCACCTGGTCAATACCGTCTGGGCGATCCTGATCCCGTCCGTGGTCAACCCGTTCGGGGTCTACCTGGCCCGGGTCTTCAGCGCCGGGTACGTCCCCGGCGAGGTGATCGAGGCGGCCCGCGTCGACGGCGCCTCGGAGCTGCGGATCTTCCGGTCGGTCGGACTGCCGATGCTGAAGTCCGGCTTCACCACCATCATGCTGTTCCAGTTCTCGGCGATCTGGAACGGCTTCTTCCTGGCCCTGGTGATGCTCTCCAACCAGCGGCTCTACCCGGTCAGTCTGGGCCTCTACATGTGGAACGACTCGGTGGCCCAGGACGCCCCTTCGATGATCTCGCTGGTCATCTGCGGCTCGGTGGTCGCCGTCGTCCCCGTCGTCCTGCTCTTCCTCAGCCTGCAGCGCTTCTGGCGGGCCGGGCTCACCGCAGGAAGCATCAAGTAGCCGCAGCCGGCCACCAAGGAGCCCCGCCCGACATGTCCGTACCCGCCGGCCGAGCGCCGCACCGTCCGCGCACCATGCTCGCGATGAGCCCCGAACTGCTGCCCAGGATCCTCGGCACGGCCGCGGCCGGCCGGCTGGCCCTGGTCGCCGACCTGGTCCCCGGGGTCTTCGACGACTTCGGCACCCGCCGGGCCCGGCAGGCCCTCGCCGAGACCGAGGTGCTGCTCAGCTTCTGGGGCTGCCCCCCGGTGGACCGCGCCGTCCTGGCCGCCGCGCCCCGGCTGCGGGCCGTGGTGCACGCGGCCGGATCGGTGAAGTACATCGTCACCCCGGAGTGCCGGCTCCGCGGCATCGCGGTCTCCTCGGCGGCCTGGGCCAACGCCCTGCCGGTCGCCGAGTACACCGTGGCCGCGGTGCTGATGTCCAACAAGCGGCTGCTGCAGATCAGCTCTGACTTCCGCCGGGTGCGCCACCTGGACGACTGGCACCACCGCTACGCCGACGTCGGCAACTACCGCCGCACGGTGGGCCTGGTCGGCGCCTCCAGGATCGGCCGCCGGGTGATCGAGCTGCTCCGCCCCTACGACCTCGACCTGGTGGTCCACGACCCCTACCTGGGCCGGGCCGAGGCCGAGGCGCTGGGGGTGCGCCGGCTCGGCCTGGACGAACTGTGCGCGGTCTCCGACGTGCTCAGCCTGCACGCCCCGGCCCTGGACGAGACCCGCGGCATGATCGATCGGCGGCGGTTGGCGCTGCTCCCGGACGGGGCCACCGTGATCAACACCGCCCGGGGCTCGCTGATCGACACCGAGGCCCTGGTGGACGAGCTCAGCGCGGGCCGGCTGCACGCGGTGCTCGATGTCACCGAGCCGGAGCTGCTGCCCGCCGACTCACCGCTCTACGCGCTGCCGAACGTGCTGCTGACCCCGCATGTGGCCGGCTCGGTGGGCGGCGAGCTGCACCGGATGGCGGACTCGGCGGTGGCCGAACTGGCCCGCTACGCGGCCGGGCAGCCCTTCCAGCACCCGGTGCTGCTGGAGGAGTGGGACCGGACCGCCTGACCCGGAAGGACCGGAGTCAGCCTTCCGCGGCGACCCGGGTGGAGGCCCGGACATGCAACTGCGGCAGCAGGTCGAGATGGCGCCGGGGCGAAGCCGTCCCCGGCTGCTCGGCCAGCCGGGAGAGCAGCAGGCCGACCGCGGCCTCGCCCAGCGCCTGCTTGGGCGGGGCGACCGCGGTCAGCGGGACGTCCGCGAGCGCGGCCATCTCGTCGTCGTAGGCGACCAGGGCGATGTCCTCGGGGACCCGCAGCCCGCGCGCCTGGAGGTGCTGCAGCAGCACCAGGGCGTCGGTGTCGGTGTGCACCAGCGCGGCGTCCACCCGCCCGTCCGCGACCAGGTCGGGGATCCGCCGCAGCCGGGCCTCGAAGTCCGCGGCCGCGGCCGTCTCGGCGGCCGTCATGGGGGCGGTGAGGCCGAGCGCGGCCAGTCCGGTCCGGTAGCCGGTGGCGACATAACCGGCGGTCGGGGTGTTCTCCCGGGCCAGCAGGGCGATCCGGCGGCGGCCGAGCCCGGCCAGGTGCCGTACCGCGGCGCAGGCGCCGTGCACATGGTCGGTGCAGACCCGGTCCAGCTCGGCGGCGGCGGAGCCGGAGGCGGCCCGGCGCTCCAGCAGCACGGTGGGGACGCCGAGGCCGAGGATCCGGCCCTCCTCCTCGGCGGTGGGGGTGTCGGCGGCCCAGTTCGGGGTGAGCAGCAGCCCGTGCACGCCGGTGTCCAGCATGGAGGCGATCTGCGCGGCGTCCTCCTCCGGGCGGTAGTCGGAGATCCCCAGCACCAGCCGGGCCCCCGCCGCGTTGGCGGCGGCCTTCACCCCGCGGATGACCTCGGCGTAGTAGTAGTACGCGGCCGGCACCACCAGGCCGAGCACGGCCGAGGAGGCGGCGCCGCGCTGCTGCCCGGGCAGCGGGGCCGGGTCGGCGGCCGGGGCGTCCGGCCAGGCCACCGAGCCGTGGGCGCGGCGCAGCAGCCCCTGTTCGGCCAGCGCCTCGACATGGCGCCGGGTGGTGACGGCGGAGATGCCCAACTCGTCCGCCAGTTGGGCCACCCGCAGACTGCCGCGCTCCTTGACCAGGAGCAGGATCCGCTCCTGGCGCTCTTCCACGGACTGTCGCACGACGGCTCCCTCACTGGCGGCGTTGACTCGACGCAGGGATCGATCATACGGTCAGTCGCTCGGAGTTTCTGTATCAATGGTCATTTCCCGTGCGTGAACCGTTGACCCAGTTTCTGGAAAGCGCTTACCCTCTGCTGCACCCGGAGGCCGCAGCCCCGGGAATGCGAGCTTTGAGGCAAGGAGGCCACATGGCGACGCTCTTTTCCCGACGACGTCTTCTGCAGGTCGGCGCGGCCGGGGCGGTGCTGGCCGGCACCGCGCAGTGGGCGGCGCCGACCGCCGCCCGGGCCGCCGACGCCTATGACGGCCTGCGCACCGGCTGGCTGCAGCTGCTCACCGGAACCGGCTTCGACGCCACCGCCGCCCCCTTCGCCGCGGCCCTGGCCACCATCGGCAGCCAGGCCGCCGGCTACCGGAGCTCCATGGCGGCGGCCAGCTCCTCGCTCTGGAGCGACCTCCCGCTCGGCAGCGTCTCCGCCAACGTCAGCACCAGCTGCAACCGGCTGAAGACCATGGCGCTGGCCTGGGCCCAGCCCGGCACCGGCCTCACCGGCGACGCCGACCTCGCCACCGCGGTGACCACCGGACTCGACTACCTCTGCGCCCACGCCTACACCGCCACCGCGGCGACCTACGACAACTGGTGGGACTGGCAGATCGGCAGCCCGGAGGCGCTGCTGGACACCGCCGTCCTGGTCTACGGGCAGCTCGGTCCGACCCAGATCGCCGGCTACTGCGCCGCCGTCGACCACTACGTCCCCGACTCCGCGGTGGCCGCCTACACCGGGACCAGCACCGGGGCCAACCGGGTCGACCTGTGCCGGGTGATCGCGCTGCGCGGGGTCCTCGGCAAGAGCTCGGCCAAGCTGGCCACCGCCTCGGCCGCGCTCTCCCCGGTCTTCCCCTACGTGCTCACCGGCGACGGCCTCTACCCCGACGGCTCCTTCGTCCAGCACTCGGTGGTCCCCTACACCGGCTCCTACGGCGAGGTGATGATCAGCGGGCTGAGCCGGATGCTGGCACTGCTGGCCGGATCCTCCTGGGCGGTCACCGACCCGGCCCGGCAGAACCTCTTCGACTCGGTCGCCACCGCCTACGCCCCCTTCCTCTACAACGGCCTGGTGATGGACGGCGTGGTCGGCCGGGCGATCAGCCGCGGGCTGATGAAGACCGACCCGCTGCAGATCCAGCAGGACGACCACCGGCGCGGGCACACCCTGGTCTCCGACATCCTGCGGCTGGCCGACTCCGGGGTGGCCGGGGCCGCGCAGAGCGCCCAGTGGAAGGCGATGGCCAAGGGCTGGATGCAGCGCGACTACTACAGCCCCTTCCTCTCCGATGCGACCCTGGGCGTTCCCGAACTCGCCCGCGCGCAGAGCCTGTTGGGCGACTCCTCGGTCACCGCCGCGGCCGAGCCGGACGGCAGCCGGGTGTTCGGCATGGACCGGGCGGTGCACCGCCGCGCAACCTGGGCCGCGACGGTCAGCATGTGCTCGGCGCGCACCACCTACTACGAGACCGGCAACGGCGAGAACGTCCGCGGCTGGCACACCAACGCCGGCTTGCTGTCCTGGTGGGGCTCGACCTACGGCGACGGCCAGTACTCCGACGCCTTCTGGCCCACCGTCAACCCCTACCGGCTGCCCGGCACCACCGTCTCCAGCAAGGCCCTGGCCGACGGCGCCGGCGGCACCTGGGGCGCCTCGCACCCGGCGGCGGTGTGGGCCGGCGGAGCGACCGACGGCAGCTACGCCGCGGTGGGCCAGGACGTCCGCGGCCTCTCCAGCACCCTCAGCGGCAAGAAGTCCTGGTTCTTCCTGGACGACTCGGTGATGTGCCTGGGCGCCGGCATCAGCTGCACCGACGGCGTCCCGGTGGAGACGGTGGTCGACAACCGCAACCTGGGGGCGGCCGGCACCCACAGCCTCACCGTCAACGGCGCCGCGCAGCCGACCACGCTGGGCTGGAGCGCCCAGTTCACCGGGGCGACCTCGATCGCCATCGGCGGCTTCGGCGGGTATGTCTTCCCCGGCGGGGCCACCGTCAACGCCCTCCGCGAGGCCCGTACCGGCGCCTGGTCCGACCTCAACTCCGGTGGTACGACCACCGCCCAGACCCGGCGCTACCTGACCCTCTGGTTCGCCCACGGCACCGACCCGAGCGCGGCGGCGTACAGCTATCTGCTGCTGCCCGGCGCCACCCCCGCGGCCACCGCCGCCCGGGCCGCCGCGCCCACCGTCGGCGTGCTGGCCAACAGCGCCACGGTGCAGGCGATCAGCGACAGCGCCTCCGGCGTCACCGCCGCCAACTTCTTCGCCGCGGGCAGCGCGGGACCGATCACGGTCAGCGCGCCCTGCTCGGTGCTGGTCCGCGAGCAGGGCGGAAAGCTGACGGTCAGTGTGGCCGACCCCTCCCGGCTCGCCGCCACGGTACGGGTCACCGTCGCCCGCTCCGGCTACACCGCGGCCACGGCCGGGCCCGGCATCTCGGTGCTGACCAGCTCCGGTGGGATCACCGTGCTGGCGGAGACCGGCGGCGCGCAGGGCGCCTCCCGCACCGCGACGCTCAGCGGCTCCGGGACGGCCGTCGTCCCGGCGACCGCGACCCTGCTCGCCCCGGTCGCGGACAGCTACGTCCGGGACGGCAGCGCCTACAACACCGTCAACTACGGCGCCGCCACCACCCTGACGGTGAAGAACACCGACACCTCGGGCAGCGGCTACGCCCGGCAGGCCCTGCTGAAGTTCGACACCTCGGCGGTCGGCGGAACGGTGGCCCGCGCGGTGCTGTGGGTCAACGGCTGTGTGGCCGACTCCGGCGGCACCCAGAGCACACTGCAGGCCTTCGCCACCGCCGGCCACAGCTGGACCGAATCGGGTGTGACCTGGAACACCGCCCCGGCCCTGGGAGCGGCCCAGGGAACCGGCCAACTCTCCAGCGCCGCCGACTGGGTGGGGCTCGACGTCACCGCCGCGGTCGCCGCCTCCAGCGTCGCGGCGGGCGGGGACGGCACCGCCTCGCTGGCAGTCTGGGAGCCACTCGGCGCGGTCGGCCTGGCCGTCCTGCTCAACAGCCGGGAGAACGGCGCCAACCCGCCCCTGCTCCAGATCATCACCCACTGAGCCAGCCAGAGACAGAACAGAGGAACAGCGCGTGTCCCCTTCCCTCGCCCTCCGCCCCCGGGTGCTTGTCGTCGGCATCGACGGCGTCCGCCTCGACGTGCTCCGCACCCTGCGGACCCCGCACCTGGACGCCGTCGCCGGGGCCGGGTTCCTCGCCCCGATCGAGATAGACGAGGACACCCCGACCATGTCCGGGCCCTGCTGGGCGACGATCGCCACCGGCGTCTCGGCCGCCAAGCACGGCGTCTACGGCAACCACTTCGGCGGCAACCGGCTCGCCGTGTTCCCCGACTTCACCACCCGGCTGGCCAAGGAGGACGGCCGCAGCACCTTCGCCGTCGGCGGCTGGGAGCCGCTGATGATCTCCCAGAGCGGCGGCCCGCTGTTCGCCGCGCCCAGCAGGCTCAGCTACATCGCCCCGCGCGCCGAGACCGCCGAGGACTGGGAGGACTGCGACGAGCGGGTGACCGTCGAAGCGGTGCGGGTGCTGGCCGACGAGGACCCCGAGGCCTCCTTCGTCTACCTCGGGGCGGTGGACGAGACCGCCCATCTGCACGGCTGCGGGGACCGCTACCACCGGTCGATCATCAACGCCGACGCCCGGCTGGGGCGGCTGCTCGGGGCGCTGGCCGACCGGGCGGGCCGGGCCGAGGAGGACTGGACCGTGATCGTGGTCACCGACCACGGCCACGTCCAGGCCGGCGGCCACGGCGGGCGCAGCGCCGAGGAGCGCACGGCCTGGGTGGCCTGCTCCGCGCCGGGCCTCCCGGCCGGCCCGCCACCGCCGCGTCCGCTGCGGCACGTGGACGTGGCGGCGCAGGTCTACGCCTCGCTGGGCCGCCGGATCGACCCGCACTGGACCCTGGACGGGCTGCCGTTCACGGCCCGGGTTCCGGCCCCGGTCTCCTGACCCGTCAGCTGACCCGTCATCAGAAAGCAGCGGACCCTTGCCTTCCCTCAATGCCGTCCTGTTCGACATGGACGGGACGCTGGTCGACACCGAGGGCCTGTGGTGGGAGGCGGCGGAGCTGGAAGCCGCCCGCCTCGGCCTGGCCCTCGGCGAGCAGGACCGCCCGTTCGTGCTCGGCTGCGCGGTGCAGGACACCGCCGAGCACCTGCTGCGCCGCAGCGCGCAGCAGGTGTCGCCGACCGCCCTCGCCGCCGCCCTGGACCGGCGCTTCACCGCGCTGGTGCGGGACGGGGTCGTCCCGCTGCCCGGAGCGCTGGACCTGCTGGACCGGCTGAACGCGGCGGGTGTCAGCACCGGGCTGGTCTCCGCCTCGCCCCGCCAGGTGGTCGACCCGGTGCTGGACGTCCTCGGACGGCACCGCTTCAGCGTCTCGCGGGCGGCGGGGGAGACCCCGCGCACCAAACCCGCTGCCGACCCCTACCTGGCCGCTGCCGCCGCCCTGGGCGTGCCGCCGGACAGCTGTGTCGCGGTCGAGGACTCGCCCACCGGCATCGCCTCCGCCGAGGCGGCGGGCTGCGCGGTGGTCGCGGTCCCGTCCTTCCTGCCGGTCCGTTCCGCCCCCGGCCGCACGGTGGTCCGCAGCCTGCTGGAGGTGGACCTCCCGCTGCTGCGCCGGGCGGTCACGGCCGGAGCAGCAGCGGTCAACCGCCAGTCGTTCGATCATTCGCTCACTGGTGACGGAGGCGGGCCAGCAGCAGATTGGGGTCCTTCGCGGTGAGGTAGGCGGCGCTGAACACATAGACGGTGTCGCCGCGCAGGGCGATCGACGTGGGGTTCTGCAGCCCGTCACCGGGTCCGAGGACGATGCTGTGGCTGCCGTCCGGCTGGATCAGTGCCACGGTGTCCGGCCCGTTGAGGGCGGCCAGGATCCGGTCGCCGCGACCGGTGAAGGCGAAGTCGTCGATACCGGCCAGGTCGGTCGCCCTCACCTGCACCCGGCCGGCGCGGCCGTGCCGCAGCGGGATGCGCAGGACGGTGCCCCGGTCGAGGTTGCCGGCCCAGACGGCGCCGTTGTGGACCTTGAGGCCGTTCACGCCGAGGAAGCCGGTGGAGGCCAGCTCCGGCGCGGTGGACCAGGCGGTCGGGGTGCCGCCGGCGGTGCCGACGCTCCAGATCGTGCCGAGCACGGAGTCGGCGATGTAGAGGGTGCGGGTGCGCGGGTCCAGGGCCAGGCCGTTGGGCAGCCCGTCGGCGGGCAGCGCGGCGATCCGCTCGGGCGTGCCGCCCGGACGGATCCGCCACAGCCCGGTCAGGTCCGCGGTGCCGGTGGCGTAGAGGACGTACAGGGTCCCGTCCTGGTCGCGGACGATGCCGGTGGTCAGCGGGAAGTGCAGGGCCGGGGTGTTCACCCCGCCGTCGGCGGGGGCGGGCAGCGTCGCCAGGACGCGGGTGGTGCCGCGCGGGCTGACCTGGGCGACCTGGCGGGCGCCGGCGAAGGTGACGTCGGCGGTGCCGTCGGGGGCCAGCGCCACGTTCTCCGGCATCTGGCCGCGGGCCAGGTCGAAGTGCACGGCGATGTGCGGGTCGGACACGGTGCCGGCCGCCGTCGACGCGGAGGCCGGGGTGGTCAGCACGGCGGTCAGGACCGCAGCGGACAGGGCTGTGGTGGAGAGCTTCCTAAGCATGGCTTCCTTGGATCGTTCGGGCGAGCAGGGTCAGTGCGTGGGAGGAGGCGGAGCCAGGGGCCGCGGTGGCGACGATGATCAGTTGCCCCTTTCGCTGAGGGGCCGCCAGGCTCTGCTGGGTGACGGTCAGTGCGCCGACCAGCGGATGGCGCATCTGGTAGCGGGCCACGTCGCAAGCCTGCACCCGGTGGTCGGCCCACATCGAGCCGAACTCCGAACTCTTCACCGTCAATTCGCCTACCAGGGACGTGAGTAGGGCGTCGTCCGGGTACCGGCCGACGGTCAGCCGCAGGTTGCCCACGACCGCCCTCGCCTTGCTGGGCCAGTCCGCGTACAGCTCGCGGACGTGGGCGTCGAGGAAGACCAGGGCGGCCATGTTCGGGCGTTCGGCCGGCCGCCCGGGCCCGTCCGGGTCCAGGTGCCCGGCGAAGAGCGCGTGCCCCAGGGGGTTCCAGGCCAGGACGTCGTGCCGGCGGCCGAGCACGATCGCCGGCACGTCCCCCAGGGCGTGCAGCAGTTCCTCGGTCGCCGGTGCCACCCGCTCCGGCGCCGGCCTCCGGGGCCGCGTGCGCCGGGCGCCGGTACGGGCCAGGGTCTGCAGGTGGAGCCGCTCGGACTCGTCCAGCTGCAGGGCCCCGGCGATGGCGTCCAGCACCCCGGGGGAGGCGTTCAGGGACTGCCCCTGTTCCAGCCGGGTGTAGTACGGGGCGCTCACCCCTGCCAGCAGCGCCAGTTCCTCGCGCCGCAGGCCCGGTACCCGGCGCCGGTCCCCGTAGGTCGGCAGCCCGACGTCGTCGGGCCGCAGCTGGGAGCGGCGGGTCCGCAGGAACTCCCCGAGCTGCCCTTGTTCGTTCATGGATCCGAGTATGGTGCCGCCGCCCCGGCCCAGCCTGCCCCTGCCGGGGTCAGCCACCCAGGGTCAGAAGAGGCCGACCGACAGCATGCGCGCGTGCAGGTCGTGGCGCTGCGCGGCGAGGGCGGCGCCCTTGCGGTGCCGGGTGGCCTGCGGGGTGTGCGCCTCTTCCCAGGCGGCCTCCACGGCCTCGGCGAAGGTGTGCGCCAGCACGATGAAGGTCTGCTTTCCGGCAGTGGCCGTCGTCGCGCTGATGGGGAGGTCCACCGACCAGCGCGGCTTGAGATCGTGGACGGATCCGGTGAATCCCATGGCCTTCTCCTCGGACTGCACATGTGTGTGGTCTACGCCACTATGCCTTTGTGGTGTAGACCATTTCTAGGCCCCGGCGAACATTTGTGGCTCTCGTGTTCCATTTGTGATGGAAGCCGGGACGAGGCGTGAACCTGCCCGCCGACTACGCGCCAAACCCGGATGAAACCTCAACTGCATTGGATCTTGCAGTCAAAAGTATGAATCCGACAGATATGAATCTAGATATTGCGCAGTAGTGGCGAAGAGATTACGGTCCCACTTGCGCCGTCCCCCACCACTCAGTGTCCGCACCCGCCCGCGAAGCACCTCGCCGCGCTCCACCACCCACGGAGCAGCGAGGCCCCTCGCCATGCCCTGTCCTGTGTCTGTTGCTGATTTTCACGCTCCTCCACCCCACCTGACTGCGGTGCCGACGGTGTAGATCCGGCATTCCGTGTCGAAAGGAGCAACAAGTGTTCCGATCCATCCGAGATCTGAGGCGAACGCTGGTCCTGGGGCTCGCCCCGGCGATGCTCGCCGCCATCGGCATCTCAACCCTCGCCGTCCAACCCGCCTGGGCCGCCGCCACCGGCGGCAGCGGGGCGAGCCTGCCGTACGTCGAGGTACAAGCGGAGAACTCCGCCACCAACGGCACGGTCATCGGCCCGAGTTACGCCGCCGGCCAGCTCGCTGACGAGGCGTCGTACCGCAAGGCGGTGACCCTCCAGGGGACCGGCCAGGAGGTCACCTTCACCACCCCGGTGGCGACCAACTCGATCGACTTCCGCTACAGCATCCCGGACACCTCGGGCGGGACGGCCTACACCGCCCCGCTCTCGCTGTACATCAACGGGGTCAAGCAGCCCGACTTCACCCTGACCAACGCCACCAGCTGGTACTACGGCAGCTACCCGTTCACCAACGACCCGGGCAGCAACCCGCACCACTTCTACGACGAGGCGCACCGCCTCTTCTCGACCACCTATCCGCAGGGCACCACCTTCAAGCTGCAGGTCGACGCGGGGGACAACGCCTCCTCCTACACCGTCGACTTCGCCGACTTCGAGCAGGTGGGCGCGCCGCTGACGCAGCCCTCGGGCTCGGTCTCGGTGACCAGCGAGGGCGCCGACCCGAGCGGCGCGGCCAACGCGACCAGCGCCTTCAACGCGGCGATCGCGGCGGCCGGCCCCGGCGGCACGGTCTGGATCCCGCCGGGCACGTTCAACATCCCGGGCCACATCACCGTCAACAACGTCACCGTCGCGGGCGCCGGCATGTGGTACTCCAGCGTCAACGGCGCCGAGCCCGGCTTCTACGGCCTCGGTGAACCGGACAGTTGCGGGGTCGGCGGCAACTCCGGCGTCAGCACCAATGTGCACCTGTCCAACTTCGCCATCTTCGGCCAGGTCGGCGTGCGGAACGACTGCGACCAGGACAACGGCATCGGCGGTGCGCTGAGCAACTCGTCCGCGACCAACATCTGGATCGACCACCTGAAGGTCGGCGCCTGGCTGGACGGCCCGATGGACAAGCTGACCCTCAGCGGGCTGCGGATCCGGGACACCACCGCGGACGGCATCAACTTCCACGGCGGGGTCACCAACTCCACCGTCACCAACAGCGACATCCGCAACACCGGTGACGACGGCATCGCGACCTGGGCCGACTCCGGCAAGGGCGCGGACGCCAACGACACCATCTCCAACAACACCGTGCAGGACCAGATCCTGGCCAACGGCATCGCCATCTACGGCGGCCACGACAACACCGTCACCGGCAACCTGGTGCAGGACACCGGCCTCGCCCAGGGCGGCGGCATCACGGTGGCCCAGCGCTTCACGTCGACCCCGGTCGGCCTGACCACCGTCTCCAACAACACCATGATCCGGGACGGCTCGCTCGACCCGAACTGGCAGTTCGGCGTCGGCGCGCTGTGGTTCGACGGCAGCCAGGGCGCGGTCACCGGACCGGTCAACGTGACCAACGCGCTGATCGAGCAGAGCCCGTACGAAGCGGTGCAGTGGGTCGAGGGCACCGTCAGCGGTGTCAGTCTCAACAACGTCACCATCGCGGGCACCGGTACGTTCGCGCTGCAGGAGCAGACCGGCGGCGCGGCGACGTTCACCAATGTCACGGCGACCGGCGTCGGAGCGTCCTCCCCCATCTACAACTGCGAGGGCGGCAACTTCGTCGTCACCGACGGCGGCGGCAACTCCGGCATCACCGGCACCCCGGTCTGCGGCCCGTGGCCGGCCCCGGTCTTCCCGCCCTACCCGGTCACCGGTGTGCAGGCCAGCCCGAGCGCGCTGAACTTCGGTTCGGTGGCGACCGGCGCGACCAGCGCGGCGCAGACCGTGACGGTCTCCAACCCGACCGGCTCGGCCGCGTCCGTCTCCTCCATCGCCGCCTCCGGCGACTTCTCGCAGACCAACACCTGCGGGTCCTCGATCGCGGCGAACGGCTCCTGCACGGTCAGCGTGAAGTTCGCGCCGACCGCGACCGGCGCCCGCAGCGGATCCCTGACCGTCAACGCGGGCGGGGTCACCAACACGGTCAGCCTCTCCGGCACCGGCACCGCCCCCGGCCCGGTCCTGAACGCCTCCCCGGGCGGCCTGTCCTTCGCCAGCACGGTGGTGGGCTCCACCACCGCCGCGCAGACGGTGACGCTGACCAACTCGGGCACCAGCACGGCGACCGTCTCCGGCGTCTCGGTGACCGGTGACTTCAGCCAGACCAACAACTGCTCCAGCGTCGCGGTCGGTGCCTCCTGCACCGTCAACGTCGCCTTCAAGCCGACCGCGGGCGGCGCCCGCAGCGGCACCCTGAGCGTCGCGAGCAATGCCAACAACAGCCCGACCGCGGTCGGACTGAGCGGCAGCGGCATCGACAGCAGCACCAACATCGCGGCGGGCAAGCCCGCGTCGGCGAGTTCCAGCAGCAGCCCCTACGTTGCCGCGAACCTCACCGACCCGGACGCGTCCACCTACTGGGAGAGCGCCAACGGCTCCTTCCCGCAGTGGGCCCAGGTCGACCTCGGCCAGAACTTCAGCGTGGGCAAGGTCGTCCTCAAGCTCCCGCCGGCCACCGCCTGGTCCACCCGTACCGAGACCCTTTCGGTGCAGGGGTCCACGGACGGCACCAACTTCTCGACCCTGGTCGGTTCGGCCGGGTACACCTTCGACCCGAACGCCAACGGCAACACGGCGACCATCACCGTCAGCCCCGCCACGGCGAGGTACGTGCGGGTGAACATCACCGCCAACACGGGGTGGCCGGCCGGCCAGCTGTCGGACTTCGAGGTCTTCCCCAGCAGTGGCGGCGGGGGCACCAACCCCTCGGCCACCCTGTCGGCGGGACCGACCTCGCTGACCTTCGCCAGCCAGGCGCTCAACACCGCCAGCGCCGCGCAGTCGGTCACGGTGACCAACACCGGTACCGCCGCCGCGGCCGTCTCCGGCGTCGCCACCACCGGTGACTTCTCGCAGACCAACACCTGCGGGACGTCGATCGCAGCCGGTGCCTCCTGCGCCGTCGCGGTGAAGTTCACCCCGACCGCGTCGGGAACCAGGACCGGCAACCTCACCATCAGCAGCAACGCGTCGAACAGCCCGACCACGGTCGCGCTGACCGGAACCGGCGCGGGCACGGTGAGCACCAACCTGGCGGCGGGCAAGCCGACCAGCGAGTCCAGCCACACCGACGTCTACCCGTCCTCGAACGTGACGGACGGCAACCAGGGCACCTACTGGGAGAGCGCCAACAACGCCTTCCCGCAGTGGGTCCAGGTGGACCTCGGCTCCGCGCAGAGCGCCAGTCGAGTCGTGCTCCAGCTCCCCGCGGGCTGGGGCAGCCGCAACGAGACGCTGTCCCTCACGGGCAGCACCGACGGCAGCTCCTTCAGCACCGTCAAGTCGTCGGCCGCCTACACCTTCGACCCCAACAGCAACAACACGGTCACCATCACCTTCCCCGCGACCACCCAGCGCTACTTCCGGGTGACCGTCACGGCGAACACCGGCTGGCCGGCCGGGCAGCTCTCGGAGTTCCAGGTCTGGAACACCTGACCTGACCGGAGCACCCAGGTGCCGCCGGGCGCGTCCGCGCCCGGCGGCACCGCCCTGTCCGGAATCACTGAGGCGGAGTCAGCGGCCTTCTGGCCAGCACCAGTCGGGCCCGCGGGCTGCCGTCGTCCAGTCGGCCGAGCAGCGGGAGGGTCTGCACGGTGAAGCCGGCCCGCTCCAGATCGCCGCGTACCTCGGCGAGCGGGAAGGTGCGGTAGTACATCACAAAGGTCGGCCGGCGGAGCGCGTTGCGCGCGTACATGGCGGCGTCGAACCCCCACAGCGCCCAGTACAGCGGTGAGCCGACCCTCGGCGGCGCGCCGATCGGGAAGGCGAAGCAGCCGCCGGGCCGCAGCGCGGCGAAGGCCTGCGCGAACAGCGAGGGCCGCTCCTCGGGCAGGAAGTGCCCGAACGCGCCGAAGCTGACCACCAGGTCGAACCGCGAGGCGAACGGCAGCCGCAGGGCGTCGGCCCGGACCCAGTCGACCGGCGGTCCTTCGGCCGGGTCCGCGGTCGCGGCGGCGGCCTCCCGGCCCGCGGCCAGCATGCCCGCGCTGAAGTCGACGGCCACCACCCGGTCCGCGCACAGCTGCCGCAGCGGGCCCACCCCCGCCCCGGTCCCGCAGCAGAGGTCGAGCCCGGTACCGAACGGCCCGAGCGGCGCCAGCGCCTCGGCCACGGCGTCGAGCACCCGGTCAGGGGTGCGGAACGGGGTCTGGTCGAACTTCGGCGCCAGCAGGTCGTAACCGTGCTCGACGGACGAGAGCGCCTGGACGGCGAGCTCGCGCAGGGACGGCCCGAGGGGAGTGAACACCCTCAGCAGCCTAGCGGGACGGCGGAGGGGCCCGCGGCAGCAGCGCCGCGGGCCCCTCCGGGTGCTCCAGGTGTTTCTGGTGTTTCGGGTGGGGACTAGCTCGGGAGGTTCCACTGCTGGTTGGCGCCGTCGGTGCAGGTCCAGATCTGCAGCCGGGTGCCGTCGGCGGAGCTGGGTCCGGTCGCGTCGAGGCACTTGCCGGAGCCGGTGTTCACCAGTTCACCGTTGGACTGGTGCGTCCAGGCCTGCGCGGCGGTCCCGTTGCAGTCGTAGAGCTGCACCTTGGTGCCGTTCGCGGTGCCGGCCGCGGTCACGTCCATGCACTTGCCCAGGGCCTGGAGCGAGCCGTTGGACGCCACGGTCCACTGCTGGGCGGTGGTGCCGTTGCAGGTGTAGAGCTGGACCGCGGTGCCGTTGGCGTTGCTGGCCGCGGCGACGTCGACGCACTTGCCGCCGTAGCCGGTGATCTGACCGGTTCCGGTGGGCGGGGGCGGCGGCGGGGTGGTGGTCCCGCCGGTGATCGCGTTGAAGATCCGGGAGTAGGCGTAGCCGGTGCCCTTGTCGTAGCCGTCGACCTCCCAGAAGGACAGCTCCTGCACGCCGTTGGTGGCGGCGAAGCTCTCCAGGGTGGAGGCGTTGCCCTGGGTGAAGTTCTCGTTGTCGTCGTTCTGGCCGGCGATCGGGGTCAGCCCGATCCGCCCGTAGGCCGCCGAGGTGGAGATCCCGTACAGGCTGGCGAGCTGGGCCGCGGTGCCGCGGGCGCCGCCCTCGGCGTCGTTCAGGGCGTTCTGGCCGTCGCCGAAGTCCATGGTCATGATGTTGACCGTGCTGACGTTGACGCCCGCGCTCTTGGCGTTCTGCAGGACGCCGAGCTCCTCGGACGGCAGACCGGTGGGGTCGACCGCCAGGGTGTAGTCGACCTGGACCGACGGGTTCTGCGCCTGGAGTGCGGCGAGAGCCTGGTTGCGGCGGGTGTTGGCCGCGGAGTCGTCGAGGGTGCCGCCCTCGATGTCGAAGTCCAGCTTGGTGATGCCGTAGGTGTTGACGATGTTGGCGTAGGCGGCGGTCAGCGAGGTGACCGAGGTGCAGGTCTCGGCGAGCTCGCCGCCCTCGGCGCCGCCGGAGGAGATGATGACGTTGCCGCCCGCCGACTTGAGCGCGTTGATCTGCGAGGCGAAGGCGCCGATGGAGTCGCCGCCGTCCTCCCACTGCGGGGTACAGCCGGACCGGGGGATCAGGAAGGCCAGGGTGTAGTACTTCAGCCCGGTGGCGTTCATGTCGGCGGCCATGTCGCCGGCGTCACTGTCCGAGATCTGCAGGTACGGCGCGGCGTAGTGGGCCGGAAAGGTTCCCGCTGCCTGGGAGTTGGCGCTGCTGGTGAGTGCCATCGCCAGCGCTGCCACTGGCAGCGTGGAGGCGACGAGATACCTCTTTGGGCGTGACCATGTCACAGGATTCCTCCTGGTGGAGTCGGAAGTGGGGGTGCTCCCGAGATGATCGGCGCTCCGCCCGCCGTCTTCATGAAGTGAACGAATGGCGGGGCACTGGGGGGATGGGTCGAGAGTGGACCCGGCACCGGATCCGGGTCAAGGTCTGGACCAATTTCCGGAACCGGCACTGCCAGAACGCGTACACATGCCTGTCGCGCCAGAGTTAACTAGCGTCCATGACATCGCGTCAAGAGCACCGTCAGGAAAGTTTCCTAATAAAGCTGTTCCACACCCTGACGCGCAGGTGGGGACATCCCCGTCCACTGCGTTCACAAGGTGGAACCGGCGAGGGCGGCGGTCTGCGCTCGGGCCGGTCGTGCTGACGGGACGTCAACTGCCGGAGGGGGCCAGCCCGTGCAGCACTTCCTCGGCGCGGAGGGCGGCGGTGCGGGGGTCGGCCTCGGGATGGCCGATCAGCGGGTCCCAGTTCAGGTCGTAGAACAGCTCGGTCACGCCCTGCTCGCCCAGCCAGGCCGCGTCCTCGCGGATCTGCGCGTAGGAGCCGGAGAGCCGCTGCCTGGTGCCGTCCGGGGCGGTGAGGCCGCGTCCCCGGTCGTCCGCCCGTACCGCGCCCCGGCAGACGATCCGTACGGCGGCCGGGTCCTTGCCGGCCTGTTCGGCGGCGCCGCGGACCGCGGCGATCTGCTCGGCGATCCCGGTGAGGTCGGTGCGGCTGCTGCTCATCCAGCCGTCGGCGAGGCGGCCGGCCCTGGCCAGCGCCGCCGGCACCACACCGCCCAGCAGCACCGGGGGACCGGGGCGCTGCACCGGCTTGGGCTCCATCCGGCTGGGCGGCAGTTGGTAGAACTCGCCGCTGAACTCGCTCACCTCGTCGGCCCAGAGCGTGCGCAGCACCCGCAGGTACTCCTCGGTACGGGCGCCCCGGCGGGCCGTGGACGCGCCGGTGGCGGCGAACTCGGGGGCCGACCAGCCGAGCCCGAGGCCGAGGTCGAACCGTCCGCCGGAGAGCAGGTCCAGGGTCCCGGCCTGCTTCGCCAGATGGGCGGGGGAGACGAACGGCAGATTCAGCACGGCGACGCCGAGCCGGATCCGCGAGGTGTGGGCCGCGGCGAAGCCCAGCGCGATCAGCGGGTCCAGCACACTGCGGTAGACCGGGGCCAACTCCTGGTCGGCGCCCACCAGCAGCCGCTGGAACGTCCACAGGGAGTCGTAGCCCAGTTCCTCCGCCCGGGCGGAGAACCGCGCGAGGTTGTCGGCGGTGGCCCAGGCACCGGACACAGGAGCACCACACCCGATCTTCATACGGCCCAGCCTATATCCGCGCGTCCGCGTAGCCGCTGGAGACGGACTGCAGGCGGGAGGCGCGGACGGCGAGTCCGGCGGTGCGGGTCACCAGCATGGCGACGGCCATGAAGATCAGGGCGTCGGTGATCGCGGCGCCGCTGACCTGGTGGGCGATGCACCAGTGGGTCAGCTGGCTGGGGAACCAGTGCGCGGAGCCGTAGGAGAAGGCGGCCCTGGCCCCGATCACCAGGATCCACAGCAGCGCGTACGGTCCGGTGGCGCGGCTGACCGGCTTGCCGGTGCTGGGGCTCCGGTAGACGTGCATCAGGCCCAGCGCGGCCAGCCCGCCGAGCAGGCCGGCGGCGATCGCGGCGAGTTCCACGGACAGGCCGGTGCCGTGGGTGACCGGGCTCTCCAGGAACAGCGGGATGATGGCGCCGGCGATGACCAGGGGCCGCAGGATCCGCATCGGGCCGATCTTGCGTGCGCTGCCGAGGTCGGTGTGCAGCACCGCGGCCAGCACCGCGCCGTTGACGATCATCGCTTCGGTGAGTTCGGACAACATGGTGTCTCCCTGGGGGTCGGTCTCTGGCTGATGGCCCAACCTTCGCGGCATCCGCCCGTCCTCGGATCGGCCCACGGGCTGGTCCCCGGTATGAGCCCGGCGGGCGGTCTGGTACCAGGCGGGCGTCCGGGACTCCACCCGTGCCTCAACCCCCGGGCCGACGTCCTGGTACCGCCCCCGTCCGTAGCGTCGGACCTGTCGCCACCAGGCCGGTCCTCGGTCGGGGAGGCGTGGAGGAAGAGGAGGACACCGTGTCCGGATTCGAGATCATCGCCGTGGTCGCCGTCGTCGGCTACGTCATCTACCAGCAGCTGAGCGGCCAGCTGCTGCGGGGCAAGCGCGTGGTCATCCTGCCGGTGGTCCTCACGGTGATCGGGTTCACCGACCTGACCGGCGGCGGCCGCCACCTCAGTACGGCCGACATCGCCTGCCTGACCGTGGGCGCGGCCGGCTCGATCGCGATCGGCCTGGCCTTCGGGGCGATCACCCGGCTGGAATCCCGTGGCGGGGTGCTGTGGGCGAAGCTGCCGATGCGCGGCCTCTGGCTCTGGGGCGGTCTGGTCGCCTGGCGCGGCGTCGTGTATGTGCTGGCCACCGCCGTGCACGCCCCGGTCGCCGCGTCGGCCACCACCCTGCTGTTCACCCTGGGCCTCAACCGGCTGGCCCAAGCCGCGGTGGTGGTGCCCCGTGCCCTCGCGGCCGGCATCCCCTTCGCACCCGAGAAGGACGGCAAGTCGTTCATGTCCGCGTCCTTCGACCGCGGGCGCCGGGACCAGCGGTGACGGTGCGGCGTCATACTGAGGCCATGCTGCGCTCAGTCGTCTGGTTGGCCCGTGCGGCCGGGTTCGCCCTGGTCGGGCTGCTGGCGCTGGTCGGTCCGCCGAAGGGCTCCGCGTCGGTGGCGGTGCTGATCGCGGGCTACGGCCTGCTCGGCGCGGGGCTCGCGGCATGGGCGGTGGTCGATCTGCACCCGGCCGCGGCGCGGTACCGCCCGACCGCGCTGCCGGTGATCCTGGGGATGATCGCCGTCGTCGCCGGGTTCGCCTCCGCCGTCGGCGGGGGCGGCGCCGCGATCGTGGCCTTCGCGGCGGCGGCGACCCTGTCCGTGGGCGGCGACATCGGCTTCACGGCGAGCCTGGCGGTCACCGCGGCGGGCATCCTGGCGATCGAGGTCGGCGGGGTGGTCTTCGACGAGGGGTACGGCACGCTGCTGGGCTTCCCGATGCTGCTGGTCGTCGGCCTGCTGGTGGGACGCAACCGCGGTGCCTACCAGGTCCAGGCCCGGCAGTCGGCGGCGCTGCTGGCCCAGTACGAGCGGCTGCAGGAGCAGCAGCGCCGGGCCGACGTGCTGGACGAGCGCACCCGCATCGCCCGCGAGATCCACGACGTGCTGGCCCACTCCCTGGGCGCGCTGGGGATCCAGATCCAGGCGGCCCGGGCGGTGCTGGAGGACCAGCGGGACGTCGAGCGCGCGATCGAGGTCCTGACCACCGCCCAGCGGATGGCCTCCGACGGCCTGGTCGAGACCCGCCGGGCGGTCCACGCGCTGCGGGTGGACACCCTGCCGCTGAACGAGGAGCTGGCCCGGGCCGTCGACACCTACCGCCGGCGCTATGGTGTGGCTGTCGCCTTCGCCACCGGCGGCACCCCCGCACCGCTGCCGCCCGAGGCCACGGTCGCGCTGCTGCGCACCGCCCAGGAGGCACTGATCAACGCCGCCAAGCACGCCCACGGGCACCCGGTCGAGGTGCGGCTGGACTTCGAGGCCGGTCAGGTCCGGCTCAGCGTGGTCAACGGCCTGCCCGAAGGGCGTGCGGCCGGGCCGCGGGGCGCCGGCGGGGTGGACGGGGGCTACGGGCTGACCGGGATGCGGGAACGGCTGCTGCTGCTCCACGGCACCCTCGCCGCCGGCCCGGACGACACCCGGTGGACCGTCACCGCCCGCCTCCCGCTCGCAAAGGACGCCGCTCCATGAGCACCGCCCCCGTGCCGCTGCGCATCGTGGTCGCCGACGACCAGGCCACCGTCCGCGAGGGCCTGGTGCTGCTGCTCGGCGGACTGCCCGACATCGAGGTGGTCGCCGCCGCGGCGGACGGGCAGCAGGCCCTGGAGCTGGTCGCCGAGCACCGTCCCGACGCGATCCTGCTCGACCTGCACATGCCGGTCCTCGACGGCATCGGCGCCACCCGGCGGCTCACCGCCGAACACCCCGACGTCGCCGTCGTCGTGCTGACCACCTACCTGGACGACTCCTCGGTCCTGGACGCGCTGCGGGCCGGTGCCCGCAGCTACCTCACCAAGGACGCCGACCGCACCGACATCGCCCGCGCCCTGCACGCCGCGGCGGGCGGCCTGTCCGTCCTCGACCCCCGGGTCCAGGCCACCCTGCTCGCCGCGACCGGGCCGGCCGCGGCCGCCCCGCAACTTCCGCCGCCGCCTTCGCCGGACGGTCTGACGCAGCGTGAGGTCGAGATCCTGGCCCTGATCGCCCAGGGGCTGACCAACCCCGAGATCGCCGAACGGCTGTTCCTCAGCAACCACACCGTCAAGACCCACATCAACCGGATCTTCGCCAAGACCGGCTCCCGCGACCGCCCCGCAGCCATCGGCTACGCTCACCGCCACGGCATCGTCTGATCCCGACGGGGTGCGCTACGGGCTCCTGTCGAGGATCTGCTGTTCGAACCAGACGACCTTGCCGGTGCTCAGGCGGGTGGCGCCCCAGCGCTGGGCGAGCCAGTCGACCAGGAAGAGGCCTCGGCCGCCCTCGTCGCCGGGTTGGGCGTGGCGCATTCTGGGCACCTTCGGGGAGTCGTCGCTCACCTCGCAGCGGAGCATGTCCGTGCGCAGCAGCCGGAGCGTGATCGGCCGGGAGGCGAAGCGGACGGCGTTGGTCACCACCTCGCTGACCATCAGCTCGGTCGAGTCGAGCATGGAGTCGAGCCCCCAGCGCCGCAGGGTCCGCCGGGTGAGCCGGCGGGCCCGCTCCGCGGTCTGCGGGCGCGGGTCCAGGAACCAGTAGGCGACATCGTGCGAGGGAATGCCGTCGAACCGGGCGGCCAGCAGGGCGATGTCGTCGTCCCGGCCGCCCGGCCCCAGGATGCCGAGGACCTGGTCGCAGAGCTGCTCCAGGGGCGGGGAGGCGAGCGCCGCCGCTGCCGCGTGCAGCCGGTCGCACAGCAGCTCCACGCCGGTCCACACGTCGCGGTCGCGGGACTCGACCAGGCCGTCGGTGTAGAGCAGCAGGGTCGCCCCGGCGGGAGCGGGGAGCTCCACCGACTCGAAGGCGACGCCGCCGACGCCGATGGGTGCGCCCGGCGGGATCCACAGCACCTCGGTGCGGCCGTCCGGGTGCAGCAGCACGGGCGGCGGGTGGCCGGCGTTGGCCACCAGGAGCCGGTGCGACACCGGGTCGTAGATCGCGTAGAGGCAGGTCGCCATGTGCTCGCTGCCGAGGCGCTGGGCCTGTTCGTCGAGGTGGTGCAGTACTTCGTCGGGGGGCAGGTCGAGTCCGGCCAGGGTCTGGACGGTGGTGCGCAGTTGGCCCATGATCGCGGCGGAGGTCATCGAGTGGCCCATGACGTCGCCGACCACCAGGGCGACCCGGTTGCCGGGGAGCGGGATCGCGTCGTACCAGTCGCCGCCGACCCGGGCGGTCTCCGAGGAGGGCAGGTAGCGGCTGGCGAGCCGGACGCCGGCGGGTTCCGGAAGCGAGGAGGGGAGCATCGCGCGCTGCAGCGCGTCGGCGACCGAGGCCTCGCGCCCGTAGAGCGCGGCCTTGTCGAGTCCCAGCGCGGTGTGGGTGGCGAGTTGGGAGGCGACGAGCAGGTCGTCGGCGGTGAAGGCCGGCCGGTCCGTACCGCGCAGCAGCACGATGGCGCCGAGGGCGCGGTGGCGGCCGTACAGCGGGGCGACGATCAGTCGCCGGTCCTGCGGCGGCGTCCCCAGCGCCCGTGCCACCGGGGCCAGTAGCGCGGCCACCGTGGGCGCGGTCCCGGGTGCGTCGCCGAACACCGGCCGGCCGGCCCGCAGTAACGCGGCGAGCTTGGCCGGGACGGTCAGGTGCTCGGACGCGGCGGCGCCCAGCGCCGCGTGCCGGACGGCCTGCGGCGGCGCCCAGGGCTCGGTGGCGTCCAGGTCGGCGAGCGTCTGCTCGGCCTGGTGCAGGCGCAGGTTCAGCGGGGCGGCGGCCGAGGCCGACTTCTCGCCGCCGACCGGCAGCGGGTCGCAGAGGTAGGTCAGTATCGCGTCGGCGAACGCGGGGACGGTGGTCAGCCGCAGTTCCCCCAGCGTCTCGTCCAGGTCCAGACCGCGGGCGATCCGGCGCGTCGCCGCGTCGACGTACCGCAGCCGGTCGGTCTGCGGTTCGGTGACGTGCGGTTCGGCGGCGCAGGCTGCTTCGCCCCAGTCGGGCTCGGACCGGGGCGGGGCGAAGGGGACGTCCAGGTCCCGCAGGTCCACGAACGCGGCGGCTGCCGCACCGGGGCGTTCATGGGGCCCCATCAGGCGCTTCGCCTGCAGCGTAGGAAGATCTGCTCCTCCGGCGGCACGTCCGCGATGGCCGGGGCGTAGCTGTAGGAGGACTCCGCCACGATCTCGAAGCCCGCCTCCTCGACGACCTTGCGCAGGTCGTCGCGCAGGTACCCGGACACCCGCACGGTGTTGCCGAGGAACGGGATGGCGAAGTCGTCCACGTCGGCCTCCACCATGGAGAGGGCGAACAGGCCCTCTGGGAGCAGCAGTTGGTGGATCGTCCGGAGCACCGTGGGTATCTCGGCCCGGGGGAGCATCAGCAGCGAGAAGAAGGCGACGACCGCGTCGAAGCGGCCCAGGTCCGGGTCGCCGCCGGGCTGCACGTCGGCGACGTCCAGCTGGTGGAACCGCGCGGCCGGGACGTTGCGACGGGCGAGCTCCACCATGCCGCCGGACAGGTCGACGCCGACGACGTCGAGCCCTCCGTCCGCGAGCTGGCGCGCGGTCGGCAGTCCGGTGCCGCTGCCGAGGTCCAGCACCCGGGATCCGCCCGCCAGGGCCCCGATCAGCCATTCACCGGCGGCGAGCTGGCCCTCCTTGTGCGGGAAGGCCTCGTCGTAGCGGTCGCCGATGGCATCGAAGGCCTCGGCCTGACCGGAATGGTCGAGCCGGACGTTCTGATGACCGATTCCGCTGTTCGCGCCACCCATGAAGCTCTCCCCTTGACTGAGTCATGCCAGAGTACGACCGCATCCTACTGGACCGGCTGATGCTGGATGGCTGAACTTGACCTTAAACGACCCGAGTTGGCCGGAGGTGAGCGGTATTCCGCATCGTCGCCGGAATACACGTCTCTGCCCCTTGGTTGTCATGGCCATAAAGACCCGTGACGAGGAGCAGGGAGACGCCGATGAAGGTCCGTAAATCGCTTCGCGCGCTGAAGGCCAAGCCGGGCGCGCAGGTCGTCCGCCGCCGCGGCCGGGTGTTCGTCATCAACCGGCGCGACCCCCGCTACAAGGCCCGTCAGAGCTGAACCAGGCGGCCCAGCGGGAGGAGGTACTGGAGCGGCTGGTCCAGGTCGTCCAGGCCGAACAGTTCATGGGCGAGATCGTCGTGGAAGCCGCCCAGCGGGGTGGTGGCCAGGCCCAGCGCGGCGGCGGTGAGCAGCAGCGTCTGGGCCAGGTGGCCGGCTTCCAGCAGGCCCAGGCGCAGCGCCCGTAGGCCGTAGCGTCGGCGCAGCAGGCCGAGGTCCAGGTAGAGGCCCAGCAGGGCGGGCACCCGGTCGACGCCGATCCCGTCGGGATCGTCGGAGGCGCGGGTGAAGTACGAGGAGAGCGGCTTGATCTCCTCGACGGACGGCGCCGGGCCGACCGGTGACAGCGTGCGGCGCAGTGGGACGCACTGGTAGGTGCCCGCGGGCAGGCCCGCCACGTCGAGGGCGATCAGGCGCAGCCGGACGGTGTACAGGGCGCCCGCGCTCGGGTAGGGCCGATGGCTGAGCAGGTGTCGGCCGCCGTCCGCCGTCTGCCGCTCGGTGCGGTGGCTTTCGGCGTGCGAACCCCAGAGCAGGGTGCCGAGTTGCCCGGCGGTCAGCGGGCCGCCGAGCGGGCCCCGCGCGGAGGTCCTGGCGGTGAGCGCGGCCCGCAGCGAGACCTCGGGCAGCGGCTCGGCCGGCAGGTCGATCTCCGCCGGGGCCTGGCTGCTGTCGCCGCTGCCGCTGTCGGGCGAAGGCGGCAGGGGGCGCAGGGCACTGTCCTCGGGGCGCCCGATCTGGAACTTGCTCCGCTCCAGGTACTGGCGGTCCGGCGCGCGGTGCCCGGTGGGGAAGAACGAGGGCGGTTCGCCGGCGTCCAGCAGGGTCCTGGCGACCAGTCGGCAGACGGCCCGCTCCTCGTCGGGGGTGACCCCGAGCCGGTTGAGCAGCATGTGCAGTTGGGACCCCCACACCCACAGCAGCCCCGCCTCGGAGACCGTCCCGCGGAGCTTCTGGTCGGCGGCCCGGACCTGCTCCGCCCAGTCGTTCAACCAGGGCGCGGCGGTGCGCTGCTCCAGGCCCGCCCACAGGGCCCGGGCCCGGTCGACCAGGGCCCGGTGCTGCGCGGCGTAGACGGAGTTGACCTTGGCGTGCACCAACTCGCCTGGCAGCAGTGAGACGTCGGTGATCCAGCGCCAGCCGGACGCATGCCGGCGCAGCCACTGCGCGGCGGCCAGCGGTTCCAGGCCGAGGGCGAAGGCGGTGGCATGGCAGGCATCCGCCGCAATGGTCAAGCGGCTTGTCCGTTCCCCGATCTGGCGCAGGGCCTGCACCGCCACCCGGGAGGAGACGACGAAGACCTCCTCGGCCACCGGAAGGGCCCGCGGCCCGCCGTACCGCTCGGTCTCGGGGACGTAGGGCACCGCGCGGACCTCGGCGTGCTCCGACGGCCACGGGCCGTTGCCGGCGGGCCGTTCCTTGGCCAGCCGGGCCAGGGCCACCGGCAGTTCGGCGGCAGCGCCCGGGCTCAGCCCGCGCACCCGGACCCGCAGTTGGGGGCCGTCCTCGCCGTAGCGGATGAAGAACCACTCGGCATCCTCCAGCAGCGGGGCGAGGTCCTCCGTCAGAAAGGCGTCGGTCTGCTCGGTGTCGCAGTGCAGGAACAGGTGGAGACTGTGGAAGCCGAGAGCGTCGTCCGTCATGGGATTCCTAGGGGAACGGGTGCGGATGGATGGCCAACTCGTGGTAACGAAGCGGCTGTTGGACCCGGCCCAGCCGGTAGGGCACCTCCAGCAGCCGGGGCAGGCCCCGGGTGCGGTGGTTGACGTGCCCGAAGGTCATCGGCAGCGAACCGGGCACGATCACCTTGACGCAGTGCAGGCCGAGCCGGTCGCGGATGCCGGGCTCGTCCTGGCTGACGGCGATCACCTCCAGCCCCTCCCCGGACAGCCGTCGCACGGTCTCGCCCAGCAGCGCGGTCAGGTCGGCCACCGGCGTCGGCGCTCCCGGCCAGGCCTCGCGCCAGTCGAGCTCCCGAGCATCGGCGACCAGCGCCTCCAGCCGCCCCTGGGCCTCCGGGAGGGTGCCCAGGCCGACGTGGTCGTCGAGGGAGACCACGAGTTCCGGCTGCTCCAGCATCGGGCGCAGCCGTTCCGGCGCACGTGGGCGTCCCGGGTCGAGGGCCCGCGCGGCCGACTCGTGGACATTGGTCACCACCTCGGCGACCGCCGAGCGGATGGCCGCGCGCGGGTCGTGGTGCGCCCCGGCGGCCAGGAACGCCCGGGGCGCCGCCGGATCGTCGCCCCGGTAGCGGCAGACGGCGACGACGGCCGGGATGCCGAAGTCGTTGCCGGCGTCCAACAGGGTCAGCCGGTAGCCCACCAGGGCTGCCCTGTCGGCCAGTTGGGCGACCACGGGATCCTCGGCCGGTACCGCGATCCGACGCAGCGGGGTGGCCGCGTACCAGGCCATCAGGAACGCGTCCCGCTCGGCGACCTCGAACAGGCCGTAGAGGGCGGCCTCCTGGGGGCTGTTGCCCAGACCGCACCCGTTGGAGGACTCATAGACCACGCGCGGACGGTCCGGGCCGGGCACGTCCCAGTAGGCGACATGCTCCGGCACGGCGACAGCGCGCCCCCGGGTGAGCGACCAGCCGTGCACCCAGTCGAGTGCCAGCTGCGGGGTGTACGGCACGGTCCGCGAGGCGGGATGCCCCTGGTGGGCGGGGTCGGGCAGGCCGAGCCGCTCGGGATCCACCGCGCGCTCGCTGCCCAAGGACTCGAACGAGGCTCGCAGCACGGTGCGGTGGCCGGTCGGACGCATCCCGGCGAGCCGTTCCACACCCTCGAAGAGAGCGATCCGCTCACTGCTGTCGAAGTCGGTGGCCCGGCCGTACCCGCCGTCCTCCACCAGGCGGCCATCGGTGACATAGGCGCTGGTGAGGCTGAAGACCGACTGCTCGGAGCGGACCAGCCGACGGACCGGACCGAACCGTTCGTCATACAGAGCGGCCCGCAGTCCGGCCTTGTCCGTAAGGGAGTTGGCAGCCCGCAGCACCTCCGGATCGGGCAGCGGCCGCGGGACGGCGGGGACGGCGGCGTCCTCCGCGGAGTCCGGCGGGAGCGGACGGCAGACCGCACAGCCGCCGACCGGGCGGACCCGATGGGTGGACCAGGTGGCCCGGCCGTTGTGCACGACATGGACGGTGGCGCCCGGCTCCTGTTCGGTGCCCTGCAGCAACTCGTCGGCCAACGCCGCGATGCCCTCCTCCAGGGCGGGGGAGGGCAGCCCGGCCAGGGCGAGGGCCGGGCTGCGCCAGGGGACGCGGCCCCCGGCGGTGGCGAGGCGCTGGTACTCCGCGCAGCACAGACAGGCTGCCGCACCGGGCCGCAGCACCGGGCCCACCACGGTCAGCGCGCCGTCGAGGCGGACCGGGACCTGGACCACCGGGTGGGCCAGCGCATGCCGGCTCAACTCCTCGGCCAGGCCCAGCGTCCACTGCTCCAGCAGCACCATGGCGGTGCCGCTGGTGGCGGCCAGGGCGCCCTTGGCGTCCAGGACGATCACGGGGTGCTGCCCAGCAGGGTGAAGCCGCAGCCGTGCAACCCGGCGGCTACGGCCCGTGCGTCCGCGTCGGCGGGCCTCCACGGCACCGGGCGCAGTCCGGTCAGCCGCCGCAGGGCCGCCTGGAAGGCCAACTCGCGGGAGGCGACCCCGGCCAGCCACTTCATGGTCCAGCCGTCGTCCTCCCAACCGGCGAACTCCGCCCCGGCGGTGGCGATCGAAGCCGACGCCCCGCTCGGCCGGCCGGTTGTCCCCGTGCCCGCCGACTGCGCGGCTGCCGTCGCCGCCAGCGCGGCGAAGGCCGCGGCGTCCCCGGCGGTCGCCTCCACGGCCCGGCCCAGCAAACGACTCGAGGGGTCGCGCACGGCGGCGTGAAACCCGGAGGAGCCCCGGACCACATGCAGTCCGGCCTGCACCCCCAGCCGCCCGGTGAGGGTGCTCCACCAGTGGCGGGCCTGCGGATGCGCCGACCACTGCTCCTCCGGCACGGTTGCACCGGCCGCCGGCGGCCTGCCCATGGCCGCCTGCCGCAGCGCGCGACCCCAGGCGTGCAGGGGGTCCACTCCCACTGTCGTACCCAGCCGGAGTTCGGCCGCCCGGCACATCGCGTCGAGCCGGGCCAGATCAACTCGCGCTCCACCGGCGACAATCGGGCCGCAGGAGGCCAGCGCCGCGGGCAACTGCGGCAGCGCAGCCGGTAGCGCCGGGGCCAGCACCCCGACCAACTCGTCACCCAGGGCGGCCACCCGCCGCAACGCCTCGGCGAGGGTGCCGGGCGGCGCCACTTCCGCCGCACGGTCCGGATCCAGCAGATCGGGGCCCAACCAGCAGTGGTACTCGGCCTGCAGCGGCCGTGCGGTGGCCAGCAGAACCGCGGGCCGCCCCGGCAGCAGGCGCTGATCGTCGCCCTCGTCGGCGGGGTCGGGCGACCCGGCGACGGCGCAGAGCAACCGCTGTGCGGCAGCACCGGCGATCAGCGCCGTCAGGGCCGTCCCCGGGGCCGCCGCGGAGTCCGCCCCGAGCCGGGCGTCCAGCGCCGCAGCATCCGCCCCCGCCTGCTCCGGGCTGCCCGGGGCGGTGACGAACGCCGCCCGGCCGCACCACCCGGCAGCCACGGCGACCTGTTGTGCCGTCAGGACGATCTGCCCGGCACGGGCGGTCCCGGAGGCGACGTACGAGGGTGTGGCCCCGCCGCGTGCCAGCGCCCGTCCGGCGGCCTGCGCCAGGGGGCTCGACGGATCGGGCGCCAGCACCCGCCACTCGGCCGAGGCAACGGCACGCAGCCGCCGCGCCCCGGTGTCGTCGTCCGCCGCCACCAGAAGGTCGTGGGCGTGCAGTTGGGCGACGATGGTGCCGAGCGCGGCACGCACCTTGGAGTCGACGGGAGCCTGCCCCGACAACAGGACCTGCTCCAGCATCCGCCACAGCGCCGGGAGCGCGCGGCTGCCCTCCAGGGTGACGCTCGACCGCCGCCCGCGCAGGTGGATGCCGTCGCTGAGCAGGGTGACGGCGACCCCCGGCCGCAACCGCCAGGCAGCCAGATCGTCCAGGCTCATGAGGCACGCTCCACGGCCTCGATGATGCCGGCCACCTCGGTGCGCCAGTCGTGCCCGGTGAGCACCGGGACGGCCCGGACCACGAGGTACGCGGCCAGGTAGCGCTCCAGCGGCAGCACGTCGCAGATCGTGAAGAGCCGGTACAGGGCATTGGTGCACGCCCGGTGGACCAGGTAGTCGGGGCGGCTCCACATCCTACCGTCCGGGTCGGAGCGCCGGAGCAGCTGGTGGAACTCGCTGTACCGCGTGCGCAGTTCGCGGTCCCAGCGCTGCGCCGCCGCGGCGTCACCCGTGGCGGCGGCCCGGACCCGGTACTCCTCCGGGTCGCCGCTGAGGTTCGCCCCGGCGGCCAGGCGGCTCTCGGTGAGGCGCCAGGCGGACGCGGACCAGGCGGCCCACTCCCGCTCCCAGCCGCTGCCGCCGCCGTCCGCGATCCGTCCGACCAGCGCGGTCACCGTGGCGCCCGCGCTCTGCCAGTGGCGTTCGAAGACCTGCCGGAGCCGACCGTCGCCGTCCTCGTGGAGCAGGAAGTCCTCCAGATGGGAGACATAGGAGTAGTGGCCGCCGACCAGCCCGCCGGGGTGTGCCGCGGCGTGGGCCGCCAGCGCGGCCACCGCGAGCTGCAGCCGCGCCGTCGAACCGTCGCCGTGCTCGCCGAGGAACTCCGAGCCCGCACGCAGCGCGGGCAGAGCCGACCCCAACAGGTCCTCGCGCAGCGCCACGCCGTCGTCCCCGATCAGCGCCCGCAGCCCGGCATGGTCCACCTGCTCGACCCGTACGGTGTTGTCCGGCAGGACCGGCCCGTACGGCGGCGCGATCAGCTCCGCGCGACCGGCCTCGGCCGCCTGGGCGAGCAGTTCCTCCGTTCCCAGCGCGCTCACTGACGGATGCTCGGAAACCCACCCCCGCACGGCATCCACAGCTTCCGCCACATGGTCCTCCGACCCCCGCAGCCGCAACCGCAGATGCGGGCCGTGCAGCCAGTGCCGCTCCACATGGACGGCCAGCCCCTGCGCCGCGAGGCTGTCCGCGAGCGGGAGGAACGCGCCGCGCAGCAGCGGGCCCTTGACCGGCCGGTAGTAGTAGGCGACCACATCCTGAGGGGTCATGACGGCAGCCCTTCGCGGTAGGTCTCCACGACGAGTTCCACGGCCCGGGCCGCGACTTCCCGTCCGCCGGGGGCCGGCAGCGCCTCCTCCAGGACCGCGCCGCCCGGGTGGCGGGAGAGCCACTTCGCCAGCGAGCGCAGGTGCAGCGCGCTGCCGAGATCCACGAACTGCGGCTTGGGACGGCCGAGACGGGTGAGGAAGTCCTCGGTGGCGTTTCCGTCCAGGGGAGCGGGCGCCGGGTGCAGGAAGAGCTGCTCGGGCAGCTCCAGCAGTGCTCGCCAGCGGGCGGTGGCCGCCACCGGTATCCCCTGCTCGGCGGCGAGGTCGGCGCGGAGCGCCCGCACCACACCGGCCGGCAGGTGCCAGCGGCGCCGCTGCAGCACCAGGTGGCGGTGGCGCAGCCGAGGCGTGCGGACCACCCGGCCGCCGGGAGCCTCGCTGCTGGACCGCGGGAGCAGGGAGGCGAAGTCGACCACCCCGTTGGGGTGGTCGGAGAGCAGCGGCGCGATCCGCCTCGGCAGCATGATCGGGGCCAGGAAGCCGCCGTACAGCACCTCGAGCAACTCGCCGGTGGCGCGCAGCCGTAACCGCACCTGGTCGCTCGCCTCGTCGTGGACCAGGTCCACTTCGGGCTCCCCGATCGAGGTCCAGCGGCGGTCGGGGCCGATCTCGTCCGGGACCAGCAGCGGATGGAGATTGGCGTTGAAACCGCCGACCGGGCGGACCTGGACCGCCCTGGCGCCCTCGCCCAGCCCCCGGCGGATCTGCCGGGCCACCTCGGCCCCGGCCTCCGGCGCCATCGATCCGAGGAAGCGGCTGGTGAACCTGCCCCAGCCGCCGTACACATGGTTCACGCAGAGCAGGCCGTCCGCGGTGCCGCGCTGGAGGAAGTACGAGTAGCTCAGCGGCCGTTGGACCATCCAGCGCGGCAGTCGGTCGCCGAGGCCGCGGACCAGGTCCGCGGGCAGCACCGCGTCACCGCTCCCCGCGCCGTGTGCGGCGTCGATCAAGTCCTGCCGCAGCGGCGCGAGTTGCTCGTCCAGGGTGACCTGCTCCCAGGCCTCGGCGACCTCCGCGCCGAACTCCCACGGATGCCGGCAGACCCCGCCGCTTCCGTAGCGCGCCACAAAGCGGTCCCGGACCAGCCGCCGCAGCTGATGCCCCAGGTCGAAGAGTTCGGCCAGCGCCGTCAGCTCGCCCAGCGCCTGCTGGTCGGCACGGTCCAGCAGCCCGTCCAGCCGGACCGGCTCGGCTGCCACCACGTCCTCGGACAGCACGTTCAACGGAGCGGCACCCGTGGGCACCGGCCGTCCCGCCTCGGCCAGCAGGGTGTGCCAGCGCTGCGACAGGTCGGCCAGCAGCGCGGGACGCCGGGCGGGCTCGGCTGTCGCGAACGTCCTGGTCCGGGCGGCGATGTCGTCGATCTGACGCACCAGTGCCGCCTGGTCCGGGTCGTCCCGGAGCCACTGGGCCAGGCGGGTCAACGGGTCCTCGTCCTGCGGGTCCACCGGCTCGGTGGGAACCAGCAGACCGGCCTCGGTCAGCCGGCCCAGGAACGCCATGGCTGCTGCCGCCGACGGAGTGTTCAGCGCCGCCGCCAACTCCTCCAGGCCAGTGGGCTTCTCGCAGCGCGCGTCGATCAGTCGCAGCGGGCCGCTGAAGACCAGTCCGACCTCGTCCTCGGTGGTGACCAGGTAGCGGCCTCCGGCGAACACCACCCGGCTGCCGGCATAGGTCGCGCGGCCGTCGGCGACCTGGGCGCTGCTGGCCATCCGGTGCGGCAGCGACCCACGGCGGTGCGGGTCGTCCAGCAGCGCCTCGGACAGGGCGCTCACCAGCGTCCGATTGACCTTGACCACCGAGGTCAGGGCGTCGGCCGGGAGTCCGGCCCAGGCTCCGGGCCCGCCGTGCCGGGGGGCGTCGCCGGGCAGGCGGCCCCAGCCGACGGCGGTGAACCAGGAGAGCGGGCTGGTCTTGGTACTGGCGCGGAGCACGTGCCGCAGCACCCCGGGCTCCTCCTTGCGGGCCTTGCGGTCCTGGCGGCCGGTGCCCGCGCGCTCCACCGCCCGCAGCAGGTCGGGGCTGGTCAGGGCGACGGCGCGGAGAAGTGCGGGCTCGCGGCAGAGGGCCGCCAGCGCGTCGTGCTCGGCGTTCAGCGCGGCCTCGGCGACGGCGGGCAGTCCGCTGAGCAGCGCGGCCCTGCGGTCGCGCAGGGACAGCCAGCGGGCGAGCGGTGGAATCCGCTCGGGGAGGTCGCCGAGTCGCGCAAGCAGCGCGGGCCGCGGCTCGCGCCCGTTGTGCAGCGCGCGGCGCAGCGGCAGTACCACCTCGCGGTGGAAGTCGAGGGAATGGCCGCTCCGGCCGGCGTACAGGCCGTCGCGGAGTTGCGGCAGCAGGGCCGCCGTCTCGGCGTCCAGCGCGGCGAGTCGGGCCAGTTCACTGCGGAAGGCGGCGGCGGACGGGCTCTCGGCCGGATGCCGCAGCACCGTGGCGCGAACCAGGGCGTACGGCGCGGAGCAGACCGTGTAGTGCGGCATGGCAGTAACCCCGTTTCCCGTCGAACGGTCGCGCGACGGTCACGGGTCCGCACGCAGCTGTCGTGCGGACCCGCGACCGTCAACAGCGTTCTACGCTGCGGTTACTGCGCGAGCGGGGGCACCTGCGCCTGGGCACAGGAGGACGAGCCCTGGCAGGAGCAACTGCCCCAGGAGGCACCGGTCTCGGGGAGCGCGACGGTGTCGCGCATGGAGGTGACCGTGAGGTCGCTCAGGTCGAGGTCCTGCAGGTCGAAGCTCGGGTTCGCGGTGGTGTCGGACATGCTGTTCTCCCTGGTTGATGGGGGGATGTAGCCGAGGTGCACCTTGAATCGAAATCGACTGTATGGCCACTAACAGGCTTGCTGGGCGGATAGCCCAGAAAATTGCCGATAGTTCAGTATCCTGGCGGAAATGAGGCCTCGAATACCTGAAGTGCCGGAATGCGGCGGACCTACTTCTTGCTCTTCTCCTTGAGGCGCAGCGCTTCCTTGCGGACCTCGGCCTGCGTGGCGCGTTCGTGCTGCAGCCACAGCGGGTTCTCCGCCTTCAGCGCGTCGATCTCCTCCGTGGTGAGGGCGTCGGTGACGCCGCCGCGGGCGAGCCCGGAGATGGAGACACCCAGCTTGGTCGCGACAACCGGCCGGGGGTGCGGGCCGTTGCGACGCAGCTCGACCAGCCACTCCGGAGGGTCGGTCTGCAGCGTCTGCAACTCCTCGCGGGAGACGACGCCCTCCTGGAACTCGGCGGGGGTGGCCCCCAGGTAGACACCGAGTTTCTTCGCCGCTGTCGCGGGCTTCATGGTCTGGGTCGTCTTCGGCTTGAGCGATGTCATAGCCCTAGGGTATCGAGCGGGAGCCGGGCCCGATCACGCCCGGTAGCCTGGCCAGGTGACAGATACGGATGGACCCTCGTCATTCCGGCTGGCGTACGTACCGGGAGTGACGCCCACCAAATGGGTGAAGGTCTGGAACGAGCGCCTGCCGCAGGTCCCGCTCGCGCTGGTCGCGGTGCCGGCCGCCGCGGGCGCACAGCTGCTGCTGGACGGCGGCGCCGAGGCCGGGCTGGTCCGGCTGCCGGTCGACCGGACCAGCCTCAGCGCGATCCCGCTCTACACCGAGGTCACGGTGGTGGTGATCCCCACCGAGCACGCGCTGGCGGCGGCCACCGAGGTGATGGCGGAGGACCTGGCCGACGAGATCGTGCTGCACCCGCTGGACGACACCCTGGAGTGGAGCGGCGCCCGCCCCGGGCTGCCCGCGCTGGAGCGCCCGGCCACGACGGCGGACGCGGTCGAGCTGGCGGCGGCGGGGGTGGGCGTCCTGGTCGTCCCGCAGTCGCTCGCCCGCCTGCACCACCGCAAGGACCTCACCTACCGGCCGGTCGCGGACGCCCCCCAGTCGCAGGTCGTGCTGTCGTGGCCGCAGGACAACACCACCGACCTGGTGGAGGAGCTGATCGGTATCGTCCGCGGGCGCACGGTCAACAGCTCCCGGGGCCGCGCCCAGCCGGCACCGGAACCGAAGCAGAAGGCCAAGCCCAAGCCCAAGCAGCAGCCCAAGCCCCAGCCGGCCGGCCGTCGCGGCAGCCCCAAGCCCGGCCGCCGGGGCAAGCCGGGCCGTCGCTCCTGAAGACCGGCAGCTGAGTACTGCTTCGGATCTTGACTCATGGCCATCAAGGGTGTCAAGAGTGGGCAAATCAGGCCAGAGGTCTGGCTGACAATCCACCATCGACACGTTCTGAGCTGCACATTTACCTGAGCATGGCGAATTGAACACACAACCTCCGTAAGTGGACCGTTGACGCCAGGACTTGGTCTAGTCCAATTTGGTGGGGCAGGAGATCCACGAGTGAAGGAAGGGACGAAAGCACAACGTCCCCCACTGCCCACGCATGAACCGCCGCAGCGTCAGCCCGTCGTGGGCTGACCGGCGCTTCGCCGTCGACCAGCCGTCCCGCCTGGCCGACGTACCCATGTCGATTCCACGTTGACGCCGAGGCCCGCTCTGCCGCCCTCGGCGCGTGCCGCGCTGACCTCCGACCAGCCGTCGCTGCGTTCCCGCCCGGCCTCAGTCAGTCTCGAACTTTGGAGCGACCCATGCCGACGCCTGACAACTACCTGTTCCGCTCGGACTCGGACGTCCCGTACTTCAGCTCGGACGGCGAGCAGTACTTCGCCCCGACCCCCCTCCGTGACCTGCAGAAATTCCGCCCGCTGCGGGTGCTGTCGGAGGAGGACCTCTCCTTCTGGCAGACCTACGGCTACGTCGTCGTGCGGCAGGCGATCCCCGCCGCCGCCGCGGCCCGGCTGCTGAGCTTCACCTGGGACTTCCAGGGGCTCGACCCCAGCCGTCCGGACACCTGGTACGAGGACCGTCCGTTCCGCACCGATCTGGACCGTGAGCTGCACATCTACGGGTTCGTCGAGGCGTACCACCACCAGTTGATCTGGGACAGCCGGCAGACCCGGCGGGTCTACGACGCGTTCGCCGACGTCTGGGACTGCGAGGAGCTGTGGGTCACCCTGGACCGGCTCAACCTCAACCCGCCCAACGTCAGGAACCGCGACCGGGCCCTGATCGCGCCCACCGACCGGGGTTTCGACATCGAGTTGCACTGGGACGTGGACAGCACGCTGAGCGTCCTGCCGCAGCGGGTGCAGGGGCTGATCGCGCTCAATGACACCACCCCCGAACTGGGCGGATTCCAGTGCGACCCGGAGCTGTTCCGGCAGTTCGACCCCTGGCGGGTGGCTCAGCCGGCCGACCGCGACCCGATCCGGCCGCAGGTGGACCGGGAGCTGATGCCGGTGGTGCGACCGCAGTTGCGGGCGGGCGACCTGCTGATCTGGAACGGGCTGCTGGCGCACGGCGTGGCCCGCAACACCTCGGCGGACGGGGTGCGTGCGGTCCAGTACCTGTCGATGATGCCCGCGCTGGAGTCGCACCAGGAGTTGCGCCGCTCCCGGGTGGAGTCCTGGCGCCGGCTCAGCACCCCGGAGTGGAACGGAACCCTGGTCGGCGACATGGACAAGCACGAGTCCCTGCGTTACGGCACGGCGGAGTTGAACAGCCTGGGCCGCAAGCTGCTGGGCCTGGACTCCTGGCACGACGACCGCGCCGCCCTGGCCGACCGCGCCGAGGAGGACCGCGCATGCGCCGTATCGGTCTGACCCTCCCCACCAACCGGCCCTGCGCCGGGACGATCGCCGCCGTCCACCAGGAAGCGGCCTACGCCGCCGCGCACTTCGACGTCGAGGTGCACCTGCTGGTCCTGGACTCCTCCGACGCCTATCCCGAACACGGCGAAGCCCTGCGCCAACTCCCCTCCGTCCCGCACGTGGTGACGCACCATCTGGACGAGTCGGCGCAGCGCGCCTTCCTCCGCGGCGTGGTCGAGCGGGCCGAGCCGGCCAAGCCCGACCTGGTGCTCGACCTGATGCTGCCGGACCGGCTCTCCTACGGGGCCTGCACCAACCGGGCGTTCCTGATCGCCCGCGCACTGGGCTGTGTCTCGGTGCACCGCCGCGACTCCGACAGCCGCTACCAGCAACTGGACGGCGTACCGGTCTTCCCGATCCAGCACGAGCTGGCCTGGCTGGGCCGCCCCGCCGCCGAGGCGGCGGCAGAGGTCACCGAGAGCGCCGTGGACCCGGACCCGGACGCGGACCCGGGCCTGGCCCGGCGTCCGGTGGCGATGGTGGCCGGCTCCTTCATCGGCGAACTGTCGGTGGACATCGGCGAGGTGCGGCAGCTGGACCCCGAGGTCTACCACGACCTGGTCAGCCTCTGGGCCCCGCCGCAGTGGACCGCGGAGCAGAAGCGGGAGCTGGTCGCCGAGTCCTTCCGCGGCGCCGGCACCGAGCCGTTCCAGCACGACCGCACCAGCCTGGGGCTGGTGGACCCGATGCGGGTGGACATGTGCAACATCAGCTTCCAGCAGATCCAGGAACTGGTGCCGCTGCCGCCCGCGACCGACACCATCGGCAGCGACTACTTCCTGATCCACCTGGTGTACGACGCCCGGCTGCCCGGCGTGCTGCACAACCGGCACATCGTCAACTACTACACCCCGGAACGCCGCACCGATGCCGGATTCACCGCCTACCAGCTGCGGCTGGTGAAGTTCTTCCTGTCGATGCTCTACTTCAACCACGTCTACGCGGCGATGACCGCGGCGGGTGAGTCGCTGCTCGACGGCCGGGGCCTGGTCAGGCCCGGGACGATCGCCGGACTGCTGCGGGAGAGCGCCGGCCTCGACCAGGGGGAGAACCGCTGGCGGCTGCGCCGCCTGGACACCTGCTACCGCCGACTGGGCGGCAGGTACGCCGAGTTCGCCGAGCTGCTGGCCGCCCGCGGACCCCGGCTGCTGGCCGAGGCCCGGCAGGACATCGAGGACTTCGCCCTGCTGACCGAGGCCTGGGGCCCGCTGATGCAGGCCGCGGCCCGGTCGGAGTGGAACGGATGACCCACGGGAGTGCGCTGCTGCGCGCCGCCCTGGCCGCCGCCGACCAGGACCGGATCATCTTCGACCTCGACGCGGTCGAGCGGCGCTATGCCGCCCTGCGGCGTGAACTGCCGCAGGTGGCAGTCCGCTTCGCGGTGAAGGCCTGCCCGGTGGACGAGGTGCTCGCCGCCCTGGCCGGACGGGGGGCCGGGTTCGACGCGGCGAGCCCGCAGGAGATCGGGCAGGCGGTCCGGGCCGGTGCCCGGTCCGGCGAGGTGCACTACGGCAACACCGTCAAGTCCGACCAGGACATCGCGGACGCCTACCGGCTGGGCATCCGCGACTTCGCCACCGACAGCCTGGCGGACGTGGCCGCGATCGCCGTCCACGCCCCCGGCAGCCGGGTCTTCTGCCGCCTGGCCACCAGCGGCGAGGGGGCACTGTGGGGGCTCAGCAAGAAGTACGGGTGCTCACCGCGGGACGCGCTGCGGGTGCTGGGCGCGGCCCGGGCGGCGGGCCTGGTGCCGGCCGGCCTCTCGGTGCACGTCGGCTCGCAGCAGATGACCACGAGCGCCTGGCAGGTCGCCTTCGACCGGCTGGCCTGGACACTGGCGGCGCTGAACCGCCGCGGCATCCATCCGGACCATGTCAACCTCGGCGGCGGCCTGCCCGCGCTCGGTTATCTCGACCGCCGCGGGCGGCCGTTGGAACCGGCCCTGGACGCGATCCTGGCGGTGATCCGGCAGGGCGTACGGCAGTTGCGGGAGGTGTCGGCCGGGCCGCTGGACTTCGTGATGGAGCCGGGCCGGCACCTGGTCGCCGACGCGGGCGCGATCCGGGCCCGGGTCGCCCGTTTGACGATCCGTCAGCAACTGAACGGGGCACGGGAGTACTGGCTGTTCCTGAGCTGCGGAAAGTTCAACGGCCTGTACGAGATGGACGCGCTGCAGTACCGCCTGGTGTTTCCGACCCACCCGGACCCCACCCGCCCCGGCGCGGACTCGGTGCCCGCGGTGCTGGCGGGGCCGACCTGCGACAGCGACGACGCCTATTCGCCCGAGCACGCCCTGGTCCCGGTGCCCCGGGCGCTGGCCTCGGGCGACCCGGTCTGGGTGCTGTCCGCTGGCGCCTATGCCACCAGCTATCTGACGCAGGGCTTCAACGGCTTCCGGCCGCTGGAGCACAGCTGCGTCCGGGGCGGGCCGGAGCAGTGGACGCCGGGCGTGGACCTGTCCGAGGAGGCGGCATGGGCGACAGTCTGAGCGTCCGTCAGATCGAGGAGCAGGACTGGGAGGAGATCGTCCTGCTGGAATCCCGGGCCTACGCCCCCCTGGGGCTGTCGGAGGAGCGGGCCGCGCTGGAGTCACGGGCGGAGGCCTCGCCCACGACCTGCTTCGTACTGGCGCGCGGACCGTCCGTCGCCGGATACCTGCTGGCGCTGCCCTACCCCAGGTTCCGCTACCCCGGTCTCGGCCGCCCGGAGCGCGCCGGGTTCCAGTCCGACAACCTGCATCTGCACGACCTGGTCGTGGCGGACCAGTGGCGCGGCCAGGGGTTCGCCGGTCTGCTGCTGGGCCGACTGCTGGCGGTGGCACGGGAGCGGCGGCACGCCCACCTCTCCCTGGTCGCGGTCGGCGGCAGCGGGGCCTTCTGGTCCCGGCGCGGCTTCCGCTCCCACCACGAGGTCGACCCGCCCCGGCACTACGGCGACGACGCCGTCTACATGTCCAGACCGGTCGGCGACCCGCCGGACGGTCCAGCAACGCACCACAGAGGAGACTGACCCCTATGCCCCGCATTCAAGACGACTTCCGACGAGGGCAGTTGGCAGTTGCGGCGCTGTTCTTCTCGCTCGGGTTCCAGTACGCCAGCTGGGCCTCGCGGATCCCGGCGATCAAGGCGCACCTGGGCCTGAGCGCGGCGGAGGTCGGGCTGCTGCTGATGGCCACCGGCGTGGGCGCGGTCGCCTCCTTCCCGCTGGTGGCCTGGCTGATGCGGCGGCTGGGCTCGCGCCGGCTGTCGCTGCTGTCGGCGCTGTGCCTGGCCCTGCTGCTGCTGGCGATGGCCGAACTGCCGGACTATCCGGTGGCGTTGCTGGTGATGTGCGTGGACGGGGTGCTGGTCGGCGCGCTCAATGTGTCGATGAACGCGCAGGGCGCGGCACTCGAGGTGCGGTTCAAGCGCAACACCATGGCCAGGCTGCACGCCACCTTCAGCGGCGGTTCGCTGGTCGCCGCGCTGCTGGCGTCGGCCATGAACCTGCTGACCTCGTCGGTGCTGCCGCACTTCCTGGTCGCGGCGGGCCTGCTGCTGGCGGCGCTCGTCGGGGCCCGCCCCGGGCTGCTGGCCGAGGACGCGCCGGCCGAGGCGGCGGGGGAGCCGGAGAAGACGGAGAAGGAGAAGAAGAAGCGCAGTTGGACGCTGCCGGCCCGGCTCACGCTGTGGCTGGGCATCGCCATGGCCTTCGGGACCATCACCGAAGGGGCGATGAACGACTGGTCCTCGCTCTACCTCAAGGAGGTCGCCAAGGCCTCGGCGGAGCTGGCGCCGATGGGCATCGCGGTGGTGTCGGTGATGATGGTGCTCGCCCGGCTGCTGACCGACGGCTGGCGCAGCCGCTGGGGGGACGGGCCGATCGTCCGCACCGGCAGTGCGCTGGCGGCGCTGGGACTTGCGCTGGCCCTGCTGGTCGGCGGCGTGGTGCCAGCCCTGATCGGCTTCGCCTGCGTGGGCCTGGGCGTGGCCGCGGTGACGCCCTGCGTGTATGTCGCCGCCGCGGCGCAGGGCTCCGACGCGCTGACGCTGGTCGCCACCATGGGGACGGTCGGCCTGCTCGGCGGGCCGCCGGTGATCGGCTTCGTCGCCAACGCGGCCGGCCTGGTCTGGGGCATGGGCGCGGTGGCGCTGGCCGCGCTGATCGTGTCCCTGTGCGCCACCCGGATCAGCTGGCCCGCGGCGCCCGGGCGGGAGACCCCGGAACCGCAGCTGCTGGCCCGTGCGGAGCCGGCCCAGGCGGACGCCCACTGACAGCGCGGTGTGCTGCGGCCGTCGAACGGCCACAGCACACCGGGGTTGACGGTGTGTCAGCCCACGGGGCAGCTGTCGGCGGTGGTGAGCAGGGCGGCGGTGCTCTGGCCGACGGTCAGGTGGGTGCCGGTCAGCAGGGTCAGTGACAGGGCGGTGACGGTGATGCCCCGGCCGCCGGCGACGGGGGTCTGCTGGTTGATGACCAGGGACCCGACGAGTGGCAGGTCGATGGTGGTGTTGGGCAGCGGGTCCGCCGCCACCGTGGCTCCGAGCACCCGCAGATGGGTGAGCACGGTCGATCCCTGGACGCTGACCGGACCGGGTCCGCTTCCGGTCAGTACGCTGCGGGCCTGCGCGCTGGTGGTGACCGCGTCGGCGCTGATCACGCCGGCCAGCAGGTTGATCCCCGCGGTCCGGGCATGGGCGGTGGCGGTGCGGGTGCCGTCCTGGTCGATGGTGCCGGCGGCGTCCGTGGTCACGGCGCCCAGGCCGCCCAGGGTGCCGAGTGCCGCACTGACCACGGTGTGGGTGTCACTGCCCGGAGCGGTGGTGCACTCATGGGCGGAGGGGTCGACCGGGCCGACGCCCAGCAGCGGCGAGGTGAGCCTGGCACCGTTGGCGCGGGCGTCGAAGACGGGAGCGGTGAAGGTCACCGAGGCGCAGCCGGGCGGGTCGACGCCGACCTGGTCGGTGATCGCGCCGGCGCACAGCTGGTAGCTGCCGCTCGCGGTGGAGCTGACCTGGACGGTGACGGTGCAGGAGCTCTGCCCGGCGGCCAGGTTGCCGCCGACCTGCAGGGTGCTGCCGTCCGGGCCCGTGGTGGCGTGCCCCGCGCCGCAGGTGGTGGCCGGTGCGGCGGCGGTGGGGGCGAGCCCGGTCGGCAGGTGGGCGGTGAAGGACCAGCCGTTCTTGGCCGCCAGTTCGGTGGTGTTGGTCACGGTGAAGGTCAGCGCGGCCGGCGCACCGACCGGCAGCTGTGCCGGACCGGCACTCAGGTCGAGCTGCGGGGTGGCGTCCAGGAGCCGGATGTTGTCGACGGCGCCGTCGTTGCCGTTGCCGCTGGCCTGGTCGTTGACCAGGCGGATCCCGGCCGTCGACCCGCTGAAGAGGACCGAGCCGTTGCTGGCGTAGGTGCCCACCGAGGTTCCCCCGATGACGGCGCCGGGGCTCTGGCAGACGTCGATGGGCGAGGTCGAGGTGGGCAGCGCGGTGCTGCCGTCCAGCAGGAAGAAGGACAGCAGGGGGTGGTTGGTGAAGCAGTTCTGGGCGGCGGCGTCGACCGAGAAGGTCAGGAAGCGGCCGGTGCTGTGCAGCGGGATCGGCTGGACGGTCTGCAGCTGGGTCAGCCCCGCGCCGGGGTCCCCCTGGGTGTAGGCGGTCACGGCGTGGTTGGTGGCCGGGTCGGCGCCGGACCAGGTGCCCAGGGCCGCAGCCATCTGCTTGGTCGCGGACCAGTAGCCGCCGCAGCCGCTGCCGGGCGGAGGCGTGGCGGGCGCCTGCTGGGAGACCAGCAGGCCGTTGCACCCGGTCAGCCAGGCCGGTGCGGCGGTGTAGGTCTCGGCGAGCGGACCGGCGCCGGTGTAGTCCGTCAGCAGGGTGGGCGGTCCGGCCTGGCCGTTCTCGAAGTCCTCGGTGAAGACGACGGCAGGCGCGCTGGGTGTCCCGGCCTGGCCGGGGGTGTTGGCGTGCGCGGGTATCGGACCGGTCAGGCCGGTGAGGCCGACCGTGGCCAGGGCCGTCAGCGCGGCGACCGCGGTGGCGGCCCGGCGCAGGCCCGGCAGCGGGCTCAGGTGGGTACGGGAGGACGTCACGAGGGATCCCCTGTTCGTCGGTGGTTCCACACGTCCGCGCCGACCGTACGTGGGCGGACGGACGCGCTCCTGCTCACCATCCAGGAGCCGCGCCCCGGGCAGGCCGGCTTCGCGGATTCCGGGACGGCGCACGGAAGCGCGGCCTGCCCGCCCGTATGCCGGGCACGCCCCCGGGCGGCTGGGGGGTCGGTTAGGCTCGGGGCATGAAACTCCACGTCGGATGTGCGATGTGGGCCCACACCGGCTGGCAGGGCCGTCTGCTGCCGCACCCCCTCGCCCCCAGGGAACGCCTGCGTGCCTACGCGAGCTGGTGCAACGCGGTCGAGGGCAACACCACCTTCTACGCGACGCCTTCCGCCGAGACGGTCAGGTCCTGGGCCGAGCAGACCGGGCCGGACTTCCGGCTGCTGCTCAAGCTTCCCAAGCCGATCTCGCACGGGCTCCGACTGGCCGACGCCGACGTCCCGTTGCGCTCCTTCCTCCAGGTGATGGAGCCGCTCGGGCCGCGGGTGCACGCCCTGTGGATCCAGCTGCCGGCCTCCTTCGGCCCCTCGGACCTCGGCACGCTGGCGGCGTTCCTGCACCGGGTGCCGCGCGGGCTCCGCAGCACCGTCGAGGTCCGCCACCCCGCGTTCTTCGAGGACCGGCGCTGGGAGCAGCGGTTGGAGCGGGTCCTCGGCGACGTGGGCGCCGAGTGGACCTCCTTCGACACCACCAGCGTGTTCGCCACCCCGCCGACCAATGAGGCGGAGCGGGAGGCCTGGGCCAAGAAGCCCCGCCTGCCGCGCAGGTCCCGGGCGCTCACCGACCGTCCGATCGTGCGCTACATCGGCCGGGAGGACGCGCGGCGCACCACGGAGGGGTGGCGCCACTGGACCGGCACGATCGCCGACTGGTTGCGCGAGGGCCGTTCCCCCACGGTGTTCATCCACACACCGGACAACGACGACTCACTCGCCCTGGCCCGGCGCTTCCACGACGAGGTCAGGGCACTGGTCCCCGGAGTCGAGCCGCTGCCCGAGCCGCTCCCCACCGGTCCGCCCACCCTCTTCTGACGCACCGTCGGCTACGGACGGGGGTGCAGGTGGACCAGGATGCGTCCCTCGTTGCCCGGAGCCGATTCATGGCCGGCGTGGAGCTTCCTGATGTGCTTCTGGTCGAGAAAGGCCAGCACCCGCCGCTTCAGCTGACCGGTGCCCTTGCCGGGGATGATCTCGACGACGGACTCGCCGGAGCGCGCGGCGGTGAACAGGAACTGGCGCAGGGCGAGTTCGATGTCGCGGTTGTTGCGGTAGATCGGGTGCAGATCCAGGCTCAGCATCCGGCACCGCCGCCGGATGTCGAGGGCCGTTCGTCAACGATCACCGCCCCACCATAGCCCCGCCGCAGGGCGCACGGGGTGCGACTGCCGTTCCACGTGCTTCCGCACGCCGTGGGCGGAGGTGTTCCCGCTGTGCGGCCGTGGGGGAGGAATGCCCCGTCCGGACGGTTCGTATACGTGGGGGTGGTGGGCTTGGGACGGTCGTCCGGGGATGCCGACGTCATCGTCGTGGGCGGTGGGGCCATCGGTCTGGCATCGGCGTGGGAGGCGGCCCGGCGGGGACGGTCGGTGCTGGTGCTGGAGCGCTTCCGGGTCGGCCACGAACGGGGCAGCTCGGCCGGGCTCGAACGGCAGTGGCGGGTCCAGTACAGCGAGGAGTGCTGGTCGCGGCTCGCCCTCGACACCCTGCCGCTGTGGCAGGGGCTTGAGTCCGCCGCGGGCAGGAGGCTGGTCCGTCTCACCGGCAGTCTGTGGTTCGGACGGGTCGGCGTGGCCACCAGCGAGGGAGAGCTGCAGGCAGCCGCGTCCGTCCTGGAGCGGCTCGGCGTCCGGTACGACTGGGTGTCCGCCGCGGAGATCGAGGCGCGTTTCGGCTTCGCCCGGCTGCCTGCCGACCACGAGGGCTTCCACCAGCCGGACGGCGGGGTGATCGACGTCAGGGGCACCCTCGACGCCCTGCACCGGCTGGGCGCGGAGGCGGGGGTGCGGGTCCACGAGAACACCCGGGTCCGCGCCGTGGAGCCGGACGGTGACGGGGTGACGGTCCGTACCGAGGACGGGGTGCACCGGGCCGGGGCGGTGATCGTGAACGCGGGCGCGTTCACCAACGAACTGCTCGGCCCGCTCGGCTGCCCGGTGGACCTCCGGGTCTTCCGGATGAGCTCCGCCTACTTCGACCGGCGCACGGCCGACGTCGACCTGCCCACCTGGTACGCCTTTCTGGAACCCGGCGAGGGCGACGGGGACGGTGCGGACGGTGCGGACGGGGCCAACGGCTCCCTCTACGGCTTCGGGCACAACCCGTGGACCGGCAGTGACGCCGTCCGCGCTGCTCCGGACGCCGAACTGCGGGTCGTGGAACCGGATCCGGCGGTGCCGGGCCCTCCAGACGCGGGCCACCTGGCCGCCACCGCGGCCTGGGTGGGGGAGCACCTGCCCGGTCTCGTCCCGCGGTGCGTCCGGCGGAGCACCTGCCTCGCCTCGCTGCCTGCCGACCCCGGCCGGCAGTTCTACCTCGGATCCTTGGCCGGACAGGTGCAGCACGGGGAGCGTGTGGTGGTGCAGTCAGCAGGATGGGCGTTCAAGTTCGTCCCCGTGTTCGGCCGGATCTGCGCGGACCTCGCGCTGGACGGCCACAGCGGGTTCCACGTCCCCGCGTCGGCGCTGCGGTGACCGGCCGTGCGGTGACCGGCGGCGCGGTGACCGGCGGCGCTGCGTTCGGCGGCGCGGGGGGAGCGGTGCGGGTCAGGCGGTACGCCGGCCCCCGTGGCAGCTCGCTCCATGTGGCGCTCGCCACCGGTAGCCCGGAGCAGCCGCTTCCCGCCAACGGCGGTCTCCGGGTGCGTGCCCACGGCCCCGACGTTCCTCACCCCTGGCCGCTCAGTCGCCGACTCGCCACCGAGATGCTGCTCAAGCACCGGCTCCACCACACCGGCTTCTGGGGAGCCAAGATGGTGGTGACCGGAGCCGAGGCGGTGGACGACGAACTGCTGGCGCTGGTCGCCTCGGTCCTGGACAGCCACACGGGTGCCCTCTACACCGGCGCGGACATGGGAGTGACCGCGGACCAGATGGAACGGCTGTCGCGGATGACCCCGTATGTGCTCAACGCTGTCGGAAGCTCCGTCGAACCCAATTCCGCCACCGCCCACGGAGTGCTCGGCGCGATCGAGGCGTGGGCACGCGGGGCCGTCGCCGGGCTGCGTGTCCTGGTGCACGGCACCGGCAAGGTCGGCGGGGTGCTGGCCGGTGCCCTGGCCGCGGCCGGAGCCATCGTGCTGACCTGCGACACCGCACCCGGCGCCGCCGACCTGCCGGGCTGCCGGGCCGTCCTGGACTGGGCCGCCGAGGAGGTGGACCTGCTGGTGCCCTGCTCGGTGAGTGATCTCATCGACCCGTCGCTGGCGCGACGGCTCCGCTGCGGCGCCGTCATCGGTTCCGCGAACGCCGTCCTGGCCGACGAGGCCGTCACCGCGGACGCCCTGCACCGCAGGGGCATCACCTATCTGCCGACACCCCTGGTCAACGCGGGTGCCGTCATCGTGGACTCGATCGAGCACTACGCACCGCGGGCGTTCCACGAGGCAAGTCCCGAACGGGTGTACACCTTCGTCCGGGAGACGGTACGGACGTCGGCGACGGAACTGCTCAGGTCGGCGGTGGGGTTGTCGCCGACCGCGGCACTGCGCCGGACGCCGCTGCGCGGCCCGGAGCCGGACTCCTTCTGCGGCCTGCGCTTCGCTGCGGCTGCTACTCGCCCTGACCAGTCGTCAGTTGGGCCGTGAGCAGGAAGGTGATCTCGTGGGTGACGCACACTGGTCCATGTCGGCCCGGCTGCGAGCCGCGCGTTGGTGCCGGCGCTTGAGGGAGCGGCGCTCCTCCTCGTTGAGCGCACCCCATATGCCCGACTCCTGATGGCTGTCCACGGCCCACTGCCGACAGGCGGCCAGGACCGGGCACCGGCGGCAGACCTGCTTGGCCGCCTCCTCCTGGAGCAACGCCGTGCCGGTGTTGCCGACGGGGAAGAAGAGCTCGGGGTCCTCGGCACGGCAGGCCGCGCGGTCACGCCAGTCCATGGACGATCTCCTTCTGCGGGTACGGGGGAGGGACCCGCTTCGTCTGTCCCGCTGTGCTGGAACCATGCGTCGAACGACGGTGTCTTCGCAGCCGGGGTCCGGACCTCGGCCAGGGAGGGAATCAGATGCGGGTGGTGATCGCGGGCGCCGGGCTCGGTGGGCTGTGCCTCGCCCAGGGGCTGCGCGGGGCGGGCATGGAGGCTGTCGTCCATGAGCGGGACGCGTCCGTGGGAGCCCGGCCCCAGGGCTATCGGATCCACCTCGACGGCCGGGCCGCCGTCGCCCTGCACGCCTGCCTGCCAACGGAGTTGTACCAGCTGTTCCTGGCCACGGCGAACCGTCCGAGCCACCGGTTCACCGTGGTGACCAAGCGGTTGCGGGAGCTGCACACGGCCGGCTTCCCGGCCTCGGAGCCCACCCGGCCGGAGGAGGTGAACACGGCCGTCGACCGGTCCGTCCTGCGCACGATCCTGCTGTGCGGGCTGGGCGACGCGGTGCGCTTCGGCAGCGAGTACGTCCGCTACGAGTCGTCTGCCGACGGTTCCGTCCGGGCCGTGTTCGCGGACGGGTCCACCGAGGCCGGCGACCTGCTGGTGGGCGCGGACGGGACCGGCTCCCGAGTGCGTGCCCAGTACCTGCCGCAGGCGCAGGTGCCGGACACGGGCGACCGGACCCTGTACGGGCGCGCCCCGCTCACCCCGCAGCTGCGCACCCTGCTGCCGCCGTTCCTGGGGGAGGGCTTCACCGCCGTGGTGGCCTCGCGCCGGCTCGGCATGGCGGTGGGCCTGGTCGACTTCCGCGAGCCCCCGCGGCAGGCTGCCGCCCGGCTGTGGCCCGCGGCGGACTTCGGCGGCGCCGCCCCGTACGCCATGTGGGGCCTGTCGGGGCAGGGGCGGGCGTTCCCGTCCGACGCCCGGATGCGCGCACTGGACGGCCCGGGCCTGCACCAGGTCGCCCTCGACATGGTGCGTCGCTGGCATCCGTCGCTGCGGGCGCTGGTGGAGCACGCCACTCCGGCGGAGACGGCCTATCAGCAGATCAGGGTGGCCCGGCCGGTGGAGCCCTGGCCGGCCACGTCGGTGACCCTGCTCGGTGACGCCGTCCACGCCATGTCGCCGGCCCGCGGCTCCGGCGCGAACATCGCGCTGAAGGACGCCGGCCGCCTGTGCGCGGAACTGACGGCACCCCACGCCGCCGGCTCGCCGGTCCCCGCCGTGGCCCGCTACGAGACCGCCATGCGCGACTACGGCTTCGCCGTCTGAACCGTCCGGCCGGAGGGCGGCGGCGGATGACCGCCGCCGTGGACGCGTTCCAGGCGGCCTTCCTCGTGGAGCTGCTCCAGGTCGCGTCGGACGGTGGAGGTGGAGACACCGAACCGTGCGGCGAGGCGGGTGGTGCCGACCGCGTGCTCGGTGGCCAGCACGGCCAGGATCGCGCGTTTGCGCTGGACCGGCAGCAGGGCGGTGCTGCTCCGCTCCCGGACCGCCTGACGCGGAGTCGGCGGAGTCGGCGGCTCCGTGCTGACCCGGATCCCGTCGAGCGCGGCCAGTGCCTGGTGGGCGGAGGGCTGGCCGGCGGTGCCCCCGGCCCGGCCGGTGGACCGGGCGCCGCAGGCGCAGCCGAAGGCCAGGCTGCCGGGGATGTCGTGGCTGTCCAGCCACCGGGCCAGGAACCCCGCGGTGAAGCTGCCGCCGGCGCCGATCGTATCGACGACGGGGGTACGGGCCGGTCCGACCGCAGTGGTGTACCCCTGGGCGTGCAGGGTTGCCGCACCGTCCGGTCCGCGGGTGACGACGGGGACGCAGCCGTGGCGGCCCAGCTGGCGCATGGCCAGGTCGAGGGTGTCCGTGCCGGTCAGCGCCATGGCCCCGGTCTCGTCGGCGAACAGCAGGTCACCGGCCGTCAGGAGACCCGGAGGCAGGTCCCAGCGCCCGGCGGGGTCGTGGCCGAGGTCCAGGGAGGTGGTGCCGGGGAAGGCGTCGAACACCGCAGGGAGCGCGTCGGCCAGGCGTGGTTGCAGGAAGGGGGAGGCGGCGTGGAGGTGGCCCGCGTCGGGCAGTCGCGCCTGCCGGGGGTCGAAGGCGGGCAGGCAGCCGGGCGCGCTGAGCACGGAGCGGTCGGCGTCCGCGCGGTCCAGCCGGACCGTCAGCGCGGTGGGCAGCGTCTCGTGGCGCAGGCAGCGGCGGATGTCGACGCCGGCGGTGGAGAGCGTGTCGAGGACGAAGTCCCCGGCGGGATCGTGCCCGACCACGGCGACCAGGGCGACCGACAGTCCGAGCCGGGCGGCTCCACGGGCCACGACCGCGGCGGTTCCGCCCAGCGTCAGCGCCCCCGAGGCCGCTGCCGGGGGAGTGCCGCGGAGCAGTACCTCGGGGTGGGCGTCACCGATGACCAGCAGGTCGATCATGCTCTCGCTCCTTCGCGCAGGGCCGCCGTCCGTAGGACTCCGCGAGCCCCGCAGGGAGCATCGATGGAAAGTTTTGGAAAGTCAAGGGTCGGCGAAGCGTTGGCGGGCCCTGGAGGTTATTGCTGCGAGGGGCCTTGACAAGCCTCGGCGAAGAGCCGTTACTTCTCTCCAAGCGATGAGAAGAGAAAGTAATGGAAAGTCGTTTCGAGGGAGTGCTCGTGGCCGGTACGTCGAAGACCCGGAGGAAGGGCCGAGGGGAAGGGCCCGTCGCCCTGCTGTTCCTGGCGCCGGTGCTGCTCGGCTTCGCCGTGTTCTACGTGTACCCGGCGATCCGCGGCGCGTACTTCTCCACGACCGACTACAACCTGCTCTCCGCCCCGCACGGAGTGGGGGCGGCCAACTACTCGGCGCTGCTGCACGATCCGCTGTTCTGGAACTCACTGCGGGTCAGCGCCTACTACGTGCTCCTCAACGTCGGCTCGCAGACCGTGCTGGCGCTGCTGCTGGCGGGGCTGATGTTCCGGCTGACCCGTTCGGTGGCGGTCCGGGTGGTGCTGCTGCTGCCCTGGCTGGTGCCGAACGTCACCGTGGGCCTGCTGTTCCTGTGGCTGTTCGACGCCGATCTCGGACTGGTCAACCATGTGCTGGGCTCCATGGGCTTCGCCACGCACGGCTGGTTCTCCTCGACCACCTGGTCGATGCCGACCATCGCGCTGACCAACACCTGGGCCTACACCGGCTACACCGCGCTGCTGCTGTACGCGGGAATGCTGCAGATCCCGGACCAGATCTACGAGGCCGCGCTGCTGGACGGCGCCGGCGAGATCCGGATGTTCCTCCGGCTCACCCTGCCGCTGATGCGGCCGGTCCTCGCCCTGGTGCTGATCGTCTCGGTGATCGGCTCGTTCCAGATCTTCGACACCGTCGCGATCACCCCCAGCCCCGGCGGACCCGTCAACTCCACCCGGGTCATCTACTACTACATCTACGAACTGGCCTTCAAGCACTTCGAGATGGGCTACGCCAGCGCGGTCGCGATGACGCTGGTGCTGATCCTCGGCGCGCTCACCCTGGTGCAGATGCGGCTGCTGCGCGCATCCCGCTCGGACCTGGCCTAGGAGGCCCGACCATGCCCCGAAACCGCACCCGGCACCCGGCCCTGCGGCTGCCCGCCGGCCGCACGCTCGCCTGGACCGCACTGATCGTGGCCCTGGTGGTCACCGTGTTCCCGTTCTACTGGATGCTGCGCACCGCGCTCACCCCGGCCCACCAACTGCTCACCGACAACACCGGACTGTGGCCGCGGCACCCCACGCTGATCAACTTCAGGCGGGTGATCGGCCTGACCACCCTGGCGCAGAACCAGGCCGCCGGAGGGTCCGGCGCCCAGCTGGACTTCCTGCTGTACCTGCGCAACTCCCTGATCTACTGCACCCTGATCGCCACCGCCCAGACCTTCTTCTGCGCCATGGCCGGCTATGCGCTGGCCCGGCTGCGGTTCCGGGGCCGGGACCTGCTCTTCTCGGTGTTCGTGCTGTCGCTGATGGTCCCGCCGATCTTCACCCTGCTGCCGAACTTCGCCCTGATGAAGGACCTGGGGTGGCTGGGCTCGTTCGCCGGCATGGTCGCGCCCACGTTCCTGATGACGCCGTTCGCGGTGTTCTTCCTGCGCCAGTTCTTCCTCTCCATCCCGAGGGAGATCGAGGAGGCGGCCACGATCGACGGCGCGGGCAAGTGGACCCAGTTCTGGCGGGTGATCGTGCCGATGAGCCGCGGCCCGCTGTTCACCATCGGCCTGATCACCGCCGTCTGGGCCTGGAAGGACTACCTGTGGCCGCTGCTGGTGGGCCCCGATCCCGGCACCAGGGTGCTGACCGCGGGGCTCGGGATCTTTCTGCAGCAGTCCCCGAACACCGCCCCCGACTGGACCGGGCTGATGGCCGGCTCCGTGCTGACCGTGGCCCCGGTCGCGCTGCTGCTGATCTTCTTCGGCAAGCGCCTGGTGGAGTCCATGAGCTTCACCGGCATCAAGTAACCCCCCTCGAACGACACCCTCTCCAATCTAAGGACCCCCGATGAGACGCAACGTCCGCCTCGCGGTCGCCGTGTTCGCCGCCACGCTCCCCGTCACCCTCGCGGCCTGCTCCAGCGGTTCCCCGGCGGCGGCCGGCCCGGTCACCATCAACTACGCGCTGTGGGACAGCGGCCAGCTGCCCGCCTACCAGGCCTGCGCCGATGCCTTCACCGCGGCCAACCCCACCATCAAGGTCAAGATCACACAGACTGCGTGGGGCCAGTACTGGACCAATCTGACCACCCAGATGACCGCCGGCAACGCCCCCGACGTGTTCACCGACCACGTCGCCTACTACCCGAACTTCGTCAAGAACCACCAGATCATGGACATCTCCCAGCAGGTCGCCGCCGACCACGTCGACCTGACGCAGTACCAGACCGGCCTGGCCGAGGCCTGGGTCAAGGACGGCAAGCGCTACGGGCTGCCCAAGGACTGGGACACCATCGCCATCGCCTACAACACCACCATGGCCGCCAAGGCCGGCTACTCCGCCGCCGACCTGGCGAAGCTGACCTGGAACCCCACCGACGGCGGCAGCTTCGAGCAGTTCATCGCCAGGATGACCGTGGACGCCAACGGCCGCAACGGGCTCGACCCGCAGTTCGACAAGAAGCACGTCAAGACCTACGGAATCGAGCTGGCCTACGACGACGGCTCGACCGGGCAGAGCAGTTGGGGCAACCTGGCCGCCTCCAACGGCTTCACCTTCCTGGACAAGAACCCCTTCGGCACCAAGTACCACTACACCGACCCGGCGCTGGCCCAGACCATCAGCTGGGAGGCGAGCCTGGCCGGGAAGGGCTACGCCCCGGCCTACGACAAGAACTCCAGCCTCGGGCCCGATGCGGTGCTGAACGCCGGCAAGGCCGCGATGACGATGACCGGCTCGTGGAACATCAACACCTACATGGGGTCCACCGCCACCCAGAAGTTCGCCTTCGCTCCGCTGCCGGTGGGGCCGCAGGGGCGCAAGACCTTCATGAACGGCCTGTCCGACGCCATCTACACCGGCACCAAGCACCCGGACCAGGCCTGGCAGTGGGTCAAGTTCCTGGGCTCCACCGGCTGCCAGGACATCATCGCCGCCAAGGGCGTGGTGTTCCCCGCGATCAAGACCGACAGCGTCAAGGCCCTGGCCACGCACCAGGCCGCCGGCCAGGACGTCAAGGTCTTCGTGGACGAGGCCTCCGCGCCGGGCGGCACCCTGACCTACCCGGTCACCGACCACGCCGACCAGGTCACCCAGGAGGTGCAGACCGACCTGGAGAGCGTCTGGCTCGGCCAGGCCGGTGCCTCCGACGCGCTGGCCAAGGCCCAGAAGGCTGTTGACGGGTACTTCGCCCAGCCCTGACCGGCCCAGCCCTGACCGGCCCTGACCGGCCCGGCCGCTCCCATGACCCGCGTCGCCGCGACGCACCGTGACCGGGCCGGGGACGTCGTCCCGACCACGACGCCCCGGCCCTCCCGCTACGTGAAGGGACACCATGCCCCACCTCCTGGACCTCGGCCCCCTGCGCATACCGGCGCAGCTCACCGGCCCGCCCCGCGCCGTGGCGGGGGGCCTGCTGCTGCCGCCGGGCCGGGTCGCCCTGCTGCACGGACTGCCCGACGCCCAGGTCTACCGCCACGGCTGGAACTCATGGAGCCCCTCGGGCTGGCGGGCCATGGACGACACGCCGCTGCGCATCGCCAACCCGGTACGCCGCCTCACCGCCGACGACACGGTCTGGGACGAGGAGACCCGGCACCACTCCGCCGCGGTGGCCGCGCTCACCGCGGGCGACGGCAACGTCCTGCTGCTGGGCGCGCTCGGTCTGAACGTGCCGCGGCTGAGCGTGGACCGGGACACCCTGTCCGGCTGGTTCGAGGACGAGGCCGCCGGGGAAGCGCCCTGGTTCTGCGGCTACGGACCGGAGTTGGAGGTCTTCGCCCGCTACGCCGAGCTGCTGGGCGAGCGCCTGGGGCGGACCGGCCGGAAGGCGGGCAATGTGTGGTGCAGCTGGTACGCGTACCACGAGGACATCGACGAGAACACCCTGCACACGGACCTCGAAGGGCTGGCCGGGCTGCCGTTCGACGTGTTCCAGGTCGACGACGGCTGGGAGCACATGGTCGGCGACTGGGGGGCGAACGCCAAGTTCCCCTCCGGCATGGACGACCTCGCCGCCCGCATTACCGCCGCCGGGCTGACCCCTGGCCTGTGGATCGCCCCGTTCATCGCCCGGCCGGACGCGCAGGTCGTCAAGGAGAAGCCGGAGCTGTTCCTCGCCGACCGGGCCGGCGCGCCGGTCCCGGCCGGCTACAACTGGGGCGGACCGTACTACGCCCTGGACGTCACCCTGCCCGAGGCCCAGGACCACCTGCGCCGACTGACCGAGACCGTGGTCGGCTGGGGCTTCCGCTACCTCAAGCTCGACTTCGTCAACGCCGCCGCGATCACCGCCCGGCGCCACGACCCGGCGGTCGGACGGGAGAGCGCGTACCGCGAGGCGATGCGGCTGATCCGCGAGACCGCGGGCGAGGACGTCTACATCCTGGGCTCCGGCGCCCCGGTGCTGCCGTCGATCGGCGTGTGCGACGGCATCAGGGTCGGGCCCGATGTCGCCCCGTTCTGGACCCACTACGCCACCGAGGACCCCTCCGACGCCACCGCGGAGAACGCCCTGGTCGCCTCGGTGAACCGGCTCTGGCTCAAGGGCCTGGTCGAACTGGACCCGGACGTCGCCTACTTCCGCAACCGGCACAGCCTGCTGACGGCGGCGCAGCGGCGGCTGCTGATCGACCTCGCCCATGTCTGCGACTTCCGGGCCACCTCCGACCCGCCCGGCTGGCTCGGCACGGCCGAACGGGCGGTGCTGGCCGACTTCCTGACCTCCCGGCCCGCGGTGCGGCAGTTGGACCGCTACCGGTTCGAGGTGGGGGAGCAGGTCGTGGACTTCACCGCGGCCGCACTGCGCCGCAGCGGCTGAGCGCCGGGGCGCCGGGGCGGCCGGGGGCGCCGCGACAGGGGGGGGACATTCTTCCGGGGTCGGGCCGGATGGCAGCACGCGCACGTTCACTCCGATCGACCAATGGAGGTCGACACGATGCACCAACGCACGAGAACAGTAGGGCAGTTGAGGACGCGACTGGCCCTGGCCCTGGTGGCGCTGCTGGCGCTGCTGGCCGCCGCGGCCGGGATGCAGAGCGCCTCCGCGTTCACCTCGGTCCCCACCGGCGCCCCGGCCCGACCCGCGCCGCCGGCCACCCCGGACCCGTCCTTGACGGACCATCAACTGACCTATGCGGAAGGCCCGCTGGACAACCCGGACAAGGGCCTCGCGGTGTACTACAACGCGGGAACCGACCAGAACACCGGCTACCCGCACAGCATCACCTGGAGCTACTTCCCGCTCTCGGCGGTGATGACCAACGCGGGCGACTGCACCGCGCTGGACTGGACCCCGGTGGAGAAGATGCTCAACGAGACCGCCTCGTACGGCAATACCGCCGCGATCCGGTTCTACCTGGACTACCCCAGCGGGAACCCGACCAACGGCATGCCTGCCTGCTGGAACGGCAAGGTGCCGACCAACAACGACACCTACTGGGGCACCCAGAGCCCGGACTACAACAACGCGTTCCTGCTCAGCTCGCTGCAGCAGTTCATCGGCCAGTTCGGCGCCAAGTACGACGGCGATCCGCGCATCGGCTTCATCCAGATGGGCCTGATCGGCTACTGGGGCGAGTGGCACACCTGGCCCGAGAACGGCACCGGCGGCCAGCCGGACTTCATGGCCACCGACGCCAACGCGGCGCTGATCGTCAACGCCTTCGCCAACGCGTTCCACACCACCAAGATCGAGGTCCGCTACCCGACGTCCGGCGGCGGGGCCGCGAACAACCTCGACGTGGGCTACCACGACGACTCCTTCTGCTACCGCGAAGGCACCCCGCTGGCCGGCGTCACCCTGCCCCAGTCCATGGGCGGGGCCGACTACTCGCAGCTCCAGTACGCCCTGAACGAGGGCGTGGAGAACAAGTGGATCACCGACTCGATGGGCGGCGAGGTCCGGCCCGAGATCCAGGGCACGGCCTTCAACACCTGGAGCACCGGGGCCAACGGCTCCGACGACGACATGAAGGCCTGCATCGAGGCGGAGCACACCACCTGGAAACTCGACCAGGGCAGCACCAGCTACAGCCCGACCGACCCCGATGTGGGGGCGGCGGTGCGGGCGATGGGCTACGACCTGACCGTTCCGGACGCGTACTACAAGAACACCGTCTCCGGCACCGCGAGCATCGGCGTCAAGATCTCCAATGACGGGGTGGCGCCGTTCTACCACCCCTGGACCGTGCGGTTGGGCCTGAAGGACTCCACCGGGAAGGTCGTCAAGACCTGGAACACCTCCTGGGACCTCCGCCAGGTCATGCCGCTGAAGATCCGCGCCTTTCCGGACTGGAACGTCGGCGCCGACCCGACCTACCTGCCTTTCGGCTACCCGCAGTACTTCAACACCAGCGTCGACACCTCCTCCGTCACGGCGGGTTCGTACCAGCTGGTCATGGACGTGGTGAACCCGCTGTCCGCGGTCAGCAGCAGCGCCAAGAGCCTGCGGTTCGCCAACGCCGCCCAGAACGCCGACGGCTGGCTGGGGCTCGGCGCCATCAATGTGGGCGCGGGTGGTGGCGACACCACGGCGCCCAGTGCGCCCACCGGCCTCGCGGTCAGCGGCACCACGGCCGGCAGCGCCTCGCTGACGTGGACCGCGTCCACCGACAACGTGGGCGTGACCGGCTACGACGTCTACCGGGGCAGCACCAAGGTCGGCTCCACGGCCGGCACCGGCTACACCGACACCGGACTCAGCGCCTCCACGGCCTACAGCTACACCGTCGACGCCTACGACGCGGCGGGCAACACCTCCGCCAGGAGCGGGCCGGTCACCGCCACCACCCAGGCCGGCGGCGGCAGCTCCAGCTCCTACGAGGCGGAGGCGTCGGCGAACACCCTGACCGGGACGGCGGTTGTGGCGGCCTGCACCGGGTGCTCGGGCGGGCAGAAGGTCGGCTATCTGGGCAATGGCGCGACCGTCGCGTTCCACAATGTGGCCGGGGGCAGCGGCGGGGCGACGCAGGTGACGGTTGCTTACACCACGGCTGTCGCCCGCACCTTCCAGATCAGCGCCAACGGCGGCACCCCGGTCAGTGTGTCGGTCACCCCGACCGCCGACTGGCAGACCACGGCCACCACCACGGTCACACTGCCGCTGAACGCCGGGTCGGCCAACACGGTCACCATCGCCAACCCGACCGACTGGGCCCCCGACATCGACCGCATCACCGTCGGCGTCGGCGCCGGCGGCAGTACGGCGGGGTCGTTCGAGGCGGAGGCGTCGGCGAACACCCTGACCGGGACGGCTGTGGTCGCGGCCTGCGGCGGTTGCTCGGGCGGGCAGAAGGTCGGCTATCTGGGCAACGGCGCGACCGTCACCTTCCGCAGCGTGGCCGGGGGCAGCGGCGGAGCCAAGCAGGTGACGGTCGCGTACACCACGGCTGTCGCGCGCAGCTTCCAGATCAGTGCCAACGGCGGCACGCCGGTCACTGTGTCGGTCGGTCCGACCGCCGACTGGCAGACCACCGCGACCACCACCGTCACGCTGTCCCTGAACGCCGGGTCGGCGAATACCGTCACCATCGCCAACCCGACCGGCTGGGCTCCCGACATCGACCGCATCACCGTCTAGCCCCGAGGCCGTTCACCAGGGGCGCCGGTCGCACGACCCCGTGCGTGGATCATGCGACCGGCGCCCCGCGCGGCGTACGCTGAGGGCCATTCTCACCACCAGAACGACTCTGCCGGAGGAGGGCGGGCATGGCCGACATCGTGCTGACCGGCGCGGGCAATGTGAAGATGACCCGGCGCATCCTGTCCGACCTGTTCCTGGTCCCTGCCCTGGCCGGGACCCTGCGGATCCGGCTGCACGACATCGACACCGACCGCCTGGCCACCGCCCGCACCCTGGCCCAGAGCCTCAATACCGAGGCCCGGGCCGGGGCGGTGATCGAGTCCCACACCGACCGCAGGGCGGCTCTGCACGGGGCCGACTACGTGGTGTGCCAACTGGGCGTCGACGGTTATGACACCGCCCTGCGCGACTTCGAGATCCCGGCCCGCCACGGACTGCGGCAGACCATCGCCGACACCATCGGCATCGGCGGCATCTTCCGGGGCCTGCGCACCATCCCGGTGATGGTCGGACTCGCCCAGGACATGGCCGAGCACTGCCCCGACGCCTGGCTGCTCAGCTACACCGACCCGCTGGTGATGACCCTGTGGGCGGTGCGCGAGGCCACCGGCATGACCCGAGCGGTCGGCCTGTGCCACGCGGTCCGGGACACCCACGCCTTCCTCGCCGACTCGGTCGGACGCGAGGTCGAGGACCTCACCTTCCTCACCGCCGGCCTGACCCACCAGGCCTTCGTGCTGCGCTTCGAGGCCGACGGCCGTTCCCTCTACCCCGAGCTGGAGGCCGTGGTGCGGGCCGACCCCAAGCTGGGACGGCATGTGCGGATGGAGATGTGGCGCCGCTTCGGCCACTTCCCGACCGAGTCCAGCGAGCACGCGGCCGAGTACGTGCCCTGGTTCATGCGGCACGACGACGAGATCGCCCGCCTGGACATTCCCGTCGGCGAGTACCTGGGGCGGCTGGGGCAGAGCCTGCACGCCTATGAGGAGATCCGCCGGGGCCTGGCCCAGGGGCGGCCGATGCTGACGCGCTGGCAGGACCCGGAGATCGCCTCCGAGGTGCTCAGGGCCATGATCACCGGCGAGGCCCGCCGGGTGAACCTGACCCTCCCCAACGAGGGCCTGATCCCCGCCCTGCCGACCGAGTGCTTCGTCGAGGTGCCCGCCGACGTCGACGCCGACGGCATCACCGCGGCCCCGATCGAGCGCTACCCCGCGCAGCTGGCGGCGCTCAACCGCAGCTATCTCAATGTCGCCGAACTGACCGTCCGGGCCGTCCTGGACGGCGACCCCCGGCATGTGCGGCACGCTGCGATGCTGGACCCGAACACCGCGGCGACGCTCCCTCTCGCCGCGATCGAACAGCTCTGCGACGAGATGACCGAAGCGCACCGCGACCTGCTGCCTGTCGGCTTCGCGGACCGGAAGGGCCAGGCGTGACCAACACCCATGAGTCGATGCCGGCCGAGGTCCGCCGCGAGCGCATGCTCGCGCTGGTCCAGGAGCAGGACTTCGTGCGCATCGCCGCCCTCTCCGAGGCCTTCGGCGTCTCCGTGGTCACCGTCAGGGGAGACCTGGACGTGCTGGAGGAGCACGGCCTGATCCGGCGGGTCCGCGGCGGGGCCCGGGCGGCACCGCTGGGCACGCAGAACGAGCCCTCCTACGAACAGTCGCTGGGCTCGGCCGCGCTGGAGAAGGCCGCCATCGCCAAGACCGCGGCCAAGCTGGTCGGCAGCGGCCAGTCCATCGTCATCGACGCCGGGACCACCACGACCTTCTTCGCCCGCGAACTGGTCGCCCGCCGCGATCTGACGGACCTGATGGTGTTCACCAACAGCACCAGTGTCGCCCACCAGCTCGAACCCGCCATCCCGCGCTTCACCGTCGTCCTGTCCGGAGGGACCCTGCGCCCGCTCCAGCGGTCCCTGGTCGACCCGATGGGGGGACGGATCCTGGAGAACATCCACGCCGACACCGCGTTCCTGTCCTGCAGCGGCATCCACCCGGACACCGGCGTCACCAACATCAACATCCAGGAAGCCGAGATGAAGATCAGGATGCTGCGCGCCACCACCCAGCACATCCTGCTCGCCGACTCCACCAAGCTCGGACGGACCGACCTCGCCCCGGTCTGCCCGCTCAGCGACCTGGACCTGCTGATCGTCGGCGACAACGCCACCGGCACCCAGGTCGCCCAACTGCGCGAGTACGGCCTGACCGTCGAGCTCGGCGTACTGACGGACTGAACCGTCGGCCGTCAGCCGTTGGCCTCCGGAAGCAGGGAGGTGAGTTCCGCCGTCCGGTCGAGCAGCAGCGCGAGCGCCCCGGTGAAGTTCCGGCGCGCGGTCTCCGGCACGGCCGCCGGGGTTCCGTCCGTCAGCAGCAGACTCACCACCCTGGCCGTCCTGACCACCTCACCGGCCAGGATCGCCACCGACTGGGCCTGGCCCCGGTCGGCCGAATCGGCCCGGTCCGACTCCTCGGCCAGGAGCTGTTCCGCCTGCCGGCGCAGCGCCTCGCACCGGTTGGCCACGCTGGCCAGCGTGTACTTGAGCCACTTGTCCCGGCCCGGATCACCGCAGTCGCCGAGCCTGCGCCGCAGCTCGGGTCGCATGGCGTCCAGTGCGGCCGCCAGCGGTGCCAGGGCCGGGCCGTGACGCGTCGGCTCCACCGGCACGGCGGCGGGTGGGGTGACCGGGGGCAGGACCTCGGCCGCGCCGGCCCTGGCCGCAGCGCCGGGGTGGGTGGCCAGGAACGCCGCGCAGGCCCGCGCCGCCAACTCGAAGAACCAGTGGTTGTCCTGCTCGCCGGCCCCGTCCCTCCCGACGAACATGAGGGCGCAGCCCTGCAGCGCCAGCAGGTGCTGCGGAGCCCAGTCGCTGTACGACCCGCGGTCGGTGAGCCAGGGCGTCGGGGCGTCAAGCAGCGCGTGGACCGCGTCGGTCAGGGCGCCCGGCAGCAGGTCGTCCGCGCCGGGCTGCCCGGTTCCGGTGAGCAGGGCCAGCAGTTGGCTCCGCGCGTCGCCCAGCAACTGCGGGAGGAAGTCCTGGACCACGCAGAGCAGCAGATGGGCGGGATCGCGGGCCAGCGGCGCCGTCTCGGAGAAACGGGACAGGTCGATCAGGCGGAAGTCCTCGGACGCCCGGGCGGAACCGCTTGGCACCATGATGTTCCCCGGGTGCAGATCGCCGTGGGCCCGGCCGCGTGCGGCGACGGGCAGCACGGCACCGGCCAGCGGGCTGCTGTGCCGGCCCAGCGCGTAGGGATTGGGCAGGAGTTCGGAGCAGCCCGGCAGTCCGATCGTGGTCGCGTCCGGATCGGCCAGGTTGCGGCGGACCCAGCCGGTGAGCGAACCGGTCCCGCGCAGCCGGTGCTCCCCGAGCACGTCGCGGACGAACTCCCTTGCCCCGGGGCCGATGACCGGCTCCTCGTCGGGGTTCCAGTCGAGCAGGACCGACCGGACGACCGTCGCGGCGACCCGGGCCCGTTCGGGCCGTGACACCACCTGGTCGAGGGGCACCAGTTCGGCCTTGCCCTGCCGGTCGAGGGCGAGCTGCAGGAACATCAGCCAGGACCGGCCGACCGGCAGCGGGTCGTACACCTGGTCCACCAGGTGCTGCTCGGGGTACTGGAAGGCGCTCCCGGCGCCGAAGGGGACGGGCCTGGAGCGCCAGGCCCGGGTGTGGCCACCGGCTTCGCGTGCTGCTCCCTCGTCCGGCGAGCAGAGCTTCAGCAGCACCTTCCTGGTGGCCCGGGCCGGGTCCCAGAGGCGGGCGGTGGCGAGCACCGAGCCGGTTCCACCGCCGTGGATCCGCTGGATGACCTGCAGCCGGCGCTGGTTGACGACCCGCCAGTCCTCGAGCGCCCGCGCCGCCTCGTCGCCGAACACGGAGAAGCCGGAGACGTCGGGGGCGTCAGAGACGTCGGAGTCCTTGTCCTTCACGCTGACAGTGTCCCCGATCGGCCGAGGTGCTCGTCGCGCATTGAGCCGCAGCTGAGGCTGCGATGTGCGTAACATCTTCCTGAGGAGTGCCGCGGTGTCGGGCTGAGCCGCCTTATGTGTCAGGGCAGTTGACCTTCTCGGTGCCCCAACCGCCGGGATGCGAGGGTACCCATGGGTAATGACGAGTACTGGGTTGTCGTCTGCCGAGGTGAGACCGTGCTCGGCGGCGGGGTACTGCTGACCCGTCATCACGCGCTCACCGCGGACCCCTACCAGCGCGGGCTGCCGGCCGAGGAGAACTCCGTCCGGCTCTTCACCGCCAACGGCGACCGCCTGTACGGGACGGTCATCGAGGCGAACCCGACCATGGGCCTGGCGCTGGTCTCCGTGGCCGCCCACCCCCGACAGGACCTGGCGACCCCGCGGATGGACCATGCGGTCAAGGGCGACGAATGGCAGGCGCCCTACCGTCCCTCGCAGTTGGTCCGACGCCTCAGCGGGACCGTCGACGCGGTCACCCACGAGCCCGGCGACGGTTCCGAGCGCCCGCACACCACCATCCAGCTGACCTGCGACCGGATCCCGGACCAGTACACCGGATACCGGGGCGGCCCGGTCGAGCGCCGCACCCACGGCACCGTCCCCGCCCTGGTCGGGATCCTGACCTCACCGGAGGCGGCCTCCTCGGCGGTGGCGCCGGGCGCGCCGGACACCCTGACCGCCGGGGCGATCGACAGCGCCATGGACGTGTTCGAGGGCCTCTCGGCCTACACGCTCGCCCAGTGGCTGGTCGGCGTCCGCGACGATCCGACGACGCCGGCGGAGCCGCAGCAGAACGGCACGCCGCCCGTCGCGGCCGCGTCGGCCGCCACCAGGACCCGGCGGCAGGCGCTGGACGACCAGCTGGAGATCGGGAATCGGGGCATGGAGATCCTGGACGGCTGGGTGAAGCTCAAATCCATCGAACCCCTGGACGCGACCCCCTACCGCCTGGCGATCGCCGACGCCCTGGTGGAGGCTGTCACCGACGCGATCTCCCGGACGGGAGGGGAGTTGTGATCACCTCGCTCGACGAGGCCCTCGCCTTCGCGAACGAGAGCCTGCGCACGCTCCGCAGCCCGGACGCCCAACCCTCCTCCCCGCTGGTCGACTTCGTCGCCACGATCGCCGCCGAGCCCAGCGGGCTGACCCGGGACCGCGGCACGGCCGACGCGCTGCTCCGCCTCGCCTGGCTGCTGCACCAGCTGGGCCTGGAGCAGCAGGCACATCAGCTGGCCCAGCAACTGCCTTCCTGGGCGCGGGACTTCATCGAGGCCGACCGGGCGGACGGGCCGGTCGAGGACTCCCTGGACCTCGCGAACCGGATCGCCGTCCTCGCGTCCGCCCTCGGGCGGCTCAATGACGCGCGGCTCCTGCTGCAGCATGCGATCGAGCACCGCTCGCGGTCGCTCTGGTCCGACGTCCGCACCATGGCGAACCTGGCCCTGGTCGCCGTCGCCGCCCGGGATCTGCCCACCGCCGGACGCTGGGCCGGAGCGGCACGTGCGCTGGTGCGGGAGAACGGGGACCCGCCGATCGCCGCCGACCTGCAACGGTCGCTGGTGACCGTGGAGTCGGCCCTCGTCCGGCGGGACGACCGGTCCGGGGCGGCCCAGCAGACGGTGTCCGAACTGACCGCCGCGTCGCTGGAACTGCTGCAGGGCCAGGACCACAAGGGGCCGCAGGGCTTCCTGGTGCTGGCGCAGCTCGCGCTCGCCCACGTCAGGGCCGCACAGGCGCAGGGTTCCGGCGAAGACCTGGAACATGCGTCGGGCGTGCTGGCCGCAGCCAGCCAGCGGCTCTCGGCGACGCTGGGCGCCGACCATCCGCGCGCACTGGTGGTGCAGGGTGATCTGGCCGCCGTGCAGGTGGAGTGCGCCCAGGCGGCGAACTCGACGGCGCGGCTGGACCGGGCGACCGAGGCGTTGGCCTCGGTCAGCCAGCGGATGGCGAAGCGCCTCGGGGCGACCCACCCGCGTTCGCTGGTGGCGCTCGGCAATCTGGCGCTGGCCCGGCTCGCATGCGTGCGGACCACGCACGAGCGGGACCGGGCCGCACGGATCGCGGCCCTGCTCACGGCCGAGGCCGGCCGGGTCTCCGCCCTGCTGGGCGCGGAGCACCAGGTGTCCCGACTGGTCCGGGCCTGCGACCTCGCCTGCCGCGAGCTGGTCCCCGCCGGGTGGGAGACCGCCGCGCACGGCAGCCGGGCCGGCGGCGCCCCCAGGGCAGCCGCGGCCACCTCCTCGGCCGGTGGCGGTAGCGGTGGCGGTGGCGTGACGTACATCGGCCTGGGCACAAGGGAGTTCGAGCAGGCCGGGGCTCTCGCCCTCAGCACCCGCCCGGTCGCACAGGCGGCGGTCAACGACATCGGCGGCGCGGACGCCTTCCTCGCGGCGATCGACGAGACCATCAAGTACTTCAACGACGGCGACCTCGTCGAGGGCACCATCGTGAAGGTCGACCAGGACGAGGTCCTCCTCGACATCGGCTACAAGACCGAGGGCGTCATCCCCGCCCGCGAACTGTCCATCAGGCAGCACGTCGACCCCCATGACGTCGTCGCGGTCGGCGACACCGTCGAGGCCCTGGTCCTGCAGAAGGAGGACCGGGAGGGCCGTCTGATCCTGTCCAGGAAGCGGGCCCAGTACGAGCGCGCCTGGGGCACGATCGAGAAGATCAAGGAAGCGGACGGCATCATCGCCGGTACCGTCATCGAGGTGGTCAGGGGCGGTCTCATCCTGGACATCGGCCTCCGCGGCTTCCTGCCGGCCTCGCTGGTCGAGCTGCGCCGGGTCCGCGACCTGCAGCCCTATGTGGGCAAGGAACTCGAAGTCAAGATCATCGACTTGGACAAGCACCGCAACAGCGTGGTGCTGTCCCGCCGTGCCTGGCTGGAGCAGACCCGGAGCAGGGCCCGGCAGGGGTTCCTGGCCACCGTGCAGAAGGGCCAGGTGCGTTCGGGCGTCGTCTCGTCGATCCTCAACTTCGGCGCCTTCGTCGACCTGGGCGGCGTCGACGGCCTGGTGCACGTCTCGGAGCTGTCCTGGCAGCACATCGACCACCCGTCGGACGTGGTCGAGGTCGGCCAGGAGGTCACCGTCGAGGTCCTGGACGTGGACCTGGACCGCGAGCGGGTGTCGCTGTCGCTGAAGGCGACCCAGGAGGGCCCGTGGCAGCGGTTCGCCCGGATCAACCAGATCGGGCAGGTCATCCCCGGCAAGGTCACCAAGCTGGTTCCGTTCGGTGCGTTCGTGCGCGTCGACGAGGGCATCGAGGGCCTGGTCCACATCTCCGAGCTGGCCGAGCGGCATGTGGAGATCCCGGAGCAGGTCGTCCAGGTCGGCGACGAGATCTTCGTCAAGGTCATCGACATCGACCTCGAACGCCGCCGCGTCAGCCTCTCACTGAAGCAGGCCAACGAAGCCTCGGACGAGTTCGACCCGACCCTCTACGGCATGGCTGCCAGCTACGACGACGCGGGCAACTACATCTACCCCGAAGGCTTCGACCCCGAGGTGAACGACTGGCTGCCCGGCTTCGAGAAGCAGCGCGATACCTGGGAGCGCCAGTACGCCGAGGCGCAGCAGCGCTTCGAGCAGCACCAGGCCCAGGTGGCCAGGAGCCGCGAGGCCGACGCCGAGGCCGCCGCGGCGGGCGAGGGCACGGCTCCCGAGCCGCACGTCCCGACCCGTGCGTTCTCCCTGCCGAGCGACGAGGCCCTCGCCGCGCTGCGCGAGAAGCTCGCAGGCGGCTGAGGCCACGACGGCACCGGGACGGTGCTCACCGGTTGAGCTGGGAGACCACCTGACTGGCGATCAGCTCCATCTGGTCCAGGTGGTCCAGGTCGGGGAGCTCAGGGAACTGGAAGTAGAACCGGCTGCTGCCGGTCTCCGCGTAGCGGCCGATCGTGTCGACGACCTCGGCCGGGCTCCCGGCCAGGCCGTTCGCCTTCAGCTCGGCCACCTCGCGGCCGAGCGCCGCCGCCCGCCGGGCCACCTCCGCGTCGTCCCGGCCCACGCAGGCGACCAGGGCGTTGGAGTACACCATGCCGCCGTCCGCGCGTCCGGCCGCCGCGCAGGCCGCGCGGACCCGGCCGATCTGGGCCCGGGTGTCCTCGACCGAGGCGAACGGCAGGTTGAACTCGGTGGCGTAGCGCGCCGCGAGGGCCGGCAGGCGCTTCGGGCCGGTCCCGCCGACCAGGACCGGGATGCGGTCCTGCACCGGCTTCGGCAGCGCGGGCGAGTCCTTGAGCTGGTAGTGCACCCCGTCGAAGTCGAAGGTGCTGCCGGCCTCGGTCTCCCACAGCCCGGTGACGATCGCCAGCTGCTCCTCGAACCGGTCGATCCGCCGGTCCGGGAAGGGGATCCCGTACGCGGTGTGCTCCGCCTCGAACCAGGCGGCGCCGAGCCCGAGTTCGACCCGCCCGCCGCTCATGGCGTCGACCTGGGCGACCTGGATCGCCAGCACCCCCGGCCAGCGGAAGGTCCCCGCGGTCATCAGCGTCCCGAGGCGGATCCGGGAGGTCTCCCGGGCCAGCCCGGCCAGCGTGATCCAGGCGTCGGTGGGGCCGGGCAGGCCGTCGCCCGCGCCCATCCGCAGATAGTGGTCCGAGCGGAAGAAGGCGTCGAAGCCGAGGTCCTCGGCGGTCGTGGCCACGCGCAGCAGGGTGTTGTAGTCGGCACCCTGCTGCGGTTCGGTGAAGATGCGGAAGTCCATGCCGCCCATCCTGCCCGATCTTCGCGGGCCCGGTCGGGAGGGGGCGCGGGCCGTGTCAGGAGAGGGTCGCGCGGCCTCGTCGTTCCGGGCGAGGTGGCGCGCTGCTCGGGGAACCGTCAAACCGGCGGGGAGTTAGGCTGTGTGACGGTTGATCGTCCAGTCGGTCGAGCGGCAGAGTCGAGTGGCAGAGGTGACAGGGTGACGGACGCACTGAACTGGATGAAGCCCGGTGAGAACGACACGCCGTCGATCGAGCTGCGGACCGAGGTGCCGCACTCGGCGCGGATCTACGACTATCTGCTCGGCGGCAAGGACAACTTCCCGGCGGACCGCGAGGCGTCCACCGAGATCGCCCGGGTGTGGCCGAACCTGCCCCGTTCGATGCGTGCCAACCGCAGCTTCATGCGCCGAGTGACCCACCACCTCGCCGCGGAGCGCGGCGTCCGGCAGTTCCTGGACATCGGCACCGGCCTGCCCACCTCGCCGAACCTGCACGAGGTCGCCCAGGGCGTGCACCCCGACGCCCGGATCGTGTACGTCGACAACGACCCGATGGTGCTGGTCCACGCCCGGGCGCTGCTGACCAGTACGCCGGAGGGCAGAACCGCCTACATCGACGCCGACCTGCGCGATCCGCACACCATTCTCGACGCGCCGGCGCTGCGCGGGACGCTGGACCTGAAGCAGCCGGTCGCGCTGAGCCTGATCGCGGTGCTGCAGTTCGTCACCGACCAGGCGGAGGCCCGCGCCATCATCGACGGGCTGATGCGGCACCTGGTGCCGGGCAGCTTCCTGGCCCTCTCGACCGTCACCGCGGACAGCGCGCCCGACGAGGTGCACAGCGGCATCGCCGCCTACGAGGCCCGCGGCATCCCGGAGTTGGCGCGGGACAAGGCGCAGGTGGAGGAACTGTTCCAGGGTCTTGAGCTGGTCGGGCCGGGGGTGGCGCTGGTGCACCGCTGGCAGCCGGACGAGGAGTCCCGGGCGATCGACGACGCGCAGGTGCACATGTACGGCGGCGTTGCCCGCAAGGCCGGGTAGACGCCTGCCGTAGGCTGGGCGGGGCAGGTCGGGGCGGAGGCTCCGTGCGGCCCGGAGGGAGACAGGATGGTCGCGGGCCGCGATACTGGCGGGAACGCCGCAGGGTCCAGCACGGTGGGCAACAGCGTCTCCGGCGGCACGGTCGAAGGCAGCGTGGTGCAGGCCGGCAGCATCGGCCAGGTCCACATCCACCCGGCGCCGCCCCCGGCGCCGTCGCCGCCCGCACCGTTGACCCCGCGTCAGATCAGGGCGCCGCGCCCGGTGTTCGTCAACCGGCAGGCCGAGATCGCGGTGCTGAACCAGGCGCTGGAGTCCAGCGTCGACCGGCCGGTCGTCGTCGCGTGCACCGGACTGGGCGGTGTCGGCAAGACCGAACTGGTCGCCCGCTGGGCGCATGACCAGCGCGAGCACTTCCCCGACGGGGAGCTGTACGCGGACCTCGGCGCGGTGCGCCACCGCGGCGGGGTCGACCTCGGCGAGGTGCTGGGCGGCTTCGTCCGTGCGCTGGGCGTGCGCGAGGACTCCGTCCCCGCCTCGATGGGCGAACGCGCCAACCTCTACCGGACGGTGACCGCGGGCCGCCGCCTGCTGGTCTTCCTCGACGGTGTCGAGCACGCGGCCGAGGCACGGGCGCTGACACCCTCCTCAGGACTGGTCGTGGCCGCGGGGCGCACCCGCCTGGAGGCCCTGGTACTCGAGGGGGCCCGGCCGGTGACCGTCGGCCCGCTCGGTTCCGGCGCGGCCGGTGACCTGGTGCGGATGTGGCTGGGCGAGGACCGGGGCAGCGAACAGGACCTGGCCGAGCTGGTGCGGCTGTGCGGCGGACTGCCGCTGGCGCTGCAGGCGGTCGGCGCCCAGATGATCACCCGCAGCCGGATGCGGATGGGCCGGGTGGTCGCCGAACTCGCCGAGCGGCAAAGGAGCCTGGAACCGCTGGGGACCCGGGAGGCCGGCGTGCAGGAGGCGTTCGAGTCGGTCTACGCCCACCTGCCGGCGCAGACCCGTGACCTCTACCACCTGCTGGGTGTGCACCCCGGGCCGCTGTTCACCCCGGACCTGGCCCGGGCGGCCGGGCTCCACGGCGTGGACCAGGCCCTGGAGGACCTGCTGCACGCCCACCTGGTCGACGAGACCGCCGACGAGGACCGCTACCGCTGCCACGACCTGGTCCGGCTGCACGCGCGGCGCCGCGCGTACGAGGCGTGGCCCGAGGACCGGCGCGAGGCGGTGCTGCGGCGGATCGTCGACTTCTACCGCGACCGCGCGGCTGCCGCGGACCGGGAGATCCTGGGCGAGCGGTTCCGCCTGCAACCGCCGCCCGCGTCCGCGGGGGCGCTCCCCGCCGGGCGGTCGGCCGCGCTGGAGTGGCTCCAGGCCGAGCGCGCCGATCTGCTCGCGGTGCTGCACGCGGCGGCCGAGCGCGGGTGGCACGAGCCGGTCTGGCAGCTGTGCGAGTCGCTGTGGCCGCTCTACCACGCCCGCAAGCACTTCGCGGACTGGATCGAATCCCACGAGCTCGGAGTGGAGGCCGCCCAGTGGGACGGCCGGGCCGACGCCGAGATCCGGATGCGCAACCAACTGGCCCGGGCCCACTACGAGATGGGCGACTACCCGCGGGCCCAGGCGCAGCTGGACCTGGCCCGCGAACGGCTGGTCCTGGTCCAGGACCCGCGCCTGGCCGGCCTGCTCTGGGAGTCGCAGGGCCTGCTGCGGCTGGCGCAGGGCGAGGCGGACCGGGCCGCGCACTACTTCACCCTGGCGCTGGAGGCGAACGCCGGAGATCCGCACGGCGTGGTCGTCCAGACCTACAACCTCGGCCAGGCGCTGCTCGCCGCCACCCGGCACACCCAGGCCCTGCAGGTCCTGAACAGCGCGGCGGAGGCCGCCCGGGAGCAGGGCGATACGCCGATGCTGATGCGGCTGGCACTGGTGCGGGCCCGGGTCCTGCGGGCGACGGGCGACCCGGCGGGGGCCCTGACGGGTGCTCAGGAGGCGGCCCGCCTGGCGGCCGGCCTGGGCCAGGTCGCCAAGGAGGACCAGGCCCTGACGTTCGTGGCCGAGCTGGCCGCCGCGTCCGGTGACGCGGACCTGCAGGCCGCCACCGCGGCCAGAAGGCAGCAGCTGAGCCGTCAGGCGGGAGTGGCCCCGCAGGCACCGCGTCCCCACAACTCCTGAGGGGGCGCGGAGGTCAGGGGTGGACGCTGAAGCGCACCCGCGCCGTGCGGTCGCCCGTGCGCACCAGCAGGCCCGCCTTCGGCAGGTCGGCCTCGGCTCCGCCGCGGCCGAGCCACAGCGCCAGCGCCGCGCCCAGCAGCACCGGGTCCAACTGGGGCGCCGCCTCGCCCCAGGACCTGACGGCGGCGGCCTCCAGCAGCAGCCCCGAGCGCAGCCGCACCAGGTGGCGGCCGAGGTCCGGGTCCAGTGCGGTGACGGCCACGCTCAGCCCGGGCAGCTGCCCTGCGGTCGCGGCCAGCCACTGCGCGGGCGGCAGTTCCCCGTGCGGGTGTTCGCGGACCACGACCTCGGCGACCGCGCGCAGCCCGAGCCGCGGTTCCTCCGAGGTGACCGCGTAGAAGCCGCGCGCCGCCGCCGGTTCGACACCCAGGGGGTAGCGGCGGATCCGCACGCCGTCCCCGGTCCGCTCGCCGGTGACGTCGTAGGCGGTGGGGCGGCCGGTGACCGGCTGCGGAGCGGGGTAGGGGACGGGCCGGGGGTCGTCCTTCGGCACCCGTACCGCCGTCATGAAGGGGCCGAGGGCCTTGAGCAGGTTGCGGGTGGACTGCCCGCGTTCGCCCAGCGACAGGTCGGTGACCTCGCGCAGCGCCTGCCCGTCGTGGTGCTCGGCGGCCAGCAGCAGCTGGGCGTGCAGGTCGCCGCCCGGGTCCAGCGGCGGGGCGGTGTGCCCGAAGGCGTAAGCGGGGGAGTGCGGGTCCAGCTCCGCCTGGCCGGTGGCGGCCAGCAGGGTGACCCGGTCCAGGGCGGCTCCGTAGAAGGACACCGACCCGTGGTCCCCGACCACCCAGTCGGCGGCCACCAGCGCGGCCTGCCAGCCGCGCTGCGGCGGGACGACCATCAGCCCGGCCGCCTCGGCGTCGCGCATCAGCCGGTGCGGATCGTGCCGGGCCCAGATGTTCGGGTGCAGCACCAGGGCGACGGCGAACTCGTCGGCGGGCAGTTGCTGGACCAGCCGCAGCGGCAGGTCCGGGTGGCGGCCCAGTAACGAGTGCTCGCTCCAGGTGGAGTTCACCACCACCAGCCTGCGCCCCTGCCGCACGCCGAGCGCCGCACGGTAGCGGTCGCGCTGCGGCAGGCTGTCGCTGATCCGGTCGAAGCAGGGGTCGCCGACCACCTCGGCCCGCTCCACCGCCTGCGGGCACGAGCGCCTCAGCTGCTCGAACTGCCGCGGATGCGACAGCAGCACCACGGCCGGGAAGACCCTGCCCCGGTAGGTGAGCTCACGCCGCGACAGCCCGGCCGCGGAGGTGCCGTCCCCGGTGGACTGGCGCACCAGCCGGTTGTAGCCGGCCCCGTGCGGCATGACCACCAGCGGGGCCCTGAGCCGGTGCATCGACCGGTGCACGGCGCAGGCCACCGCCACGTCGAACCGGCCGCCGACCGCGTCCTGCCAGGGCAGCACGGTGATCCCGTCCAGTCGCAGCGTGTGCAGGTAGCCGTCAAGACCTGAGGCGAACGCGGACCCGGGGTTCACCGTGAAGGACACCTTGACCTGGGGCGGAAGCGCCAGCAGCGTGTCCATCACCCGGGTCGCCGACGTCAGTGTGCGTGCCACGGCCAGCACATGCCCCTGGACAGGCAGGGTGTTCCAGCGCTCCTCGTCCGCGCGTCGGCGGAACAGCGGACGGAACAGCGCCAAGACGACTCCGGGGCCGGGCGGTGCGGTGGCGACACCGCGGTGGCGGACACCGCACAGCCTACTGAACCGCCCTGCACCGCCCGGACAACCGCGGTCCCCGGGCGCGCCGCCCGGGCCCTCGTCCGCGCCGCCGCGGTCAGCGCAGCAGGGGCAGGAAGATCGTGTCGACGATCTCCTCGAGGACGTGGTCGGGCACGGGGGCGAAGGTGGTGAGGAACTCGTGGCGCAGCAGGTCGAAGGGGAGCGACTTGATGCGTTCGGTGAGGACCTCCGGTGCGACCTCGCCGCGGTCCACGGCGCGGTCGAAGAGCAGGTCGACGGCCTCCTTGCGGCCGGTCGTGGAGGGGTCGAACAGGTCGCCGGGCCGGGTTCCGGTCTCCTGGTAGTAGCTGGCCAGGTTCACGCTCATGACCGTGACCAGCTGGAGCCGGGTGGCGCTGATCTCCCGCAGCAGGGTGAGCACGTCCTCCCGCAGGCTCCCGGTGTCGGGCAGGTCGAGGACGTTCTCCCGCAGGACGTGGGCGACGGTCGCCCGGACGAGTGAGTCGCGGTCGGACCAGCGGCGGTAGAGGACCGGGGGGCTGGTGCCCGCGCGCTTGACGACGGCGTCCATGGTGAACCTGGCGTAGCCGTGGTCGGTGAGTTCCGCCCAGGCCGCGTCGAGCAGCGCCTGCTCCAGCGCTGCTCCGCGACGTCGCTCGGCCATGGGACCCCCTGCACAGTCTGGATAGATTTGCCTATCTAATCCTAGCGGCCTAGTCTGGCATCCGTAAGATAGATCCATCTATCCTAAGGAGGCGTCCATGGGCGCCGGCGCAACCAAGCCGCCACCCGTCGCCGCGGAGTCCGGCCGGATCGACCCGGCCCTGCGACGGCTGACCTTCACCCTGATCATCGGCGCGCTCGCGGTCATCTTCGACACCACGATCATGAGCGTCGCCATCAACAGCCTCGCCGGGCAGCTGCACACCTCGCTGGCCACCACCCAGTGGGTGACCACCGCCTATCTGCTGGCCCTGGCCGCGACGATGCCGGCCGTCGGCTGGGCCCAGTCGGTGCTGGGCGGCAAACGGCTGTGGATCGCCGGCCTGGGGATGTTCCTGGTCGGGTCGCTGCTGTGCGCCGCGGCCTGGAACGTCCAGAGCCTGATCGCCTTCCGGGTGGTCCAGGGCATCGGCGGCGGCACCATGATGGTGCTGATGTTCACGCTGGTCATGCAGGCGGCCGAGGGCCGCAGCATCGGCAGGGTGATGTCCCTGATCACCGTGCCCACCGCGCTGGGGCCGATCATCGGCCCGGTCATCGGCGGCGCCCTGCTGCACCTGGGCGACTGGCGCTGGATCTTCCTGTTCAATGTGCCCTTCTGCGTCGTCGGCGGCTACCTCGCCCGGCGCGATCTGCCCGACGACGGGCCCCGCCCCGGTGCCCCCGCCACCCGCGCCCGCCTGGACGCCGTGGGTCTGCTGCTGCTGTCCCCCGGCATCGCCGCGATCCTCTACGGCCTGACCCAGCTCTCCGGCTCCGAAGGGGGCCTGGCCGGCCCCAGGGTGGCGCTGCCCCTGCTCGCCGGCCTGGCCCTGCTCGTCGGCTACGTCCTCCGGGCGCTGCGGCTCGGAGCGGACGCCCTGCTCGACATCCGGCTGTTCCGCCACCGCGCCGTGGCCGCGTCCTCGGCGCTGGTGTTCCTGACCGGCGCCGCCCTGTACGGGAGCATGCTGCTGCTGCCGCTGTACTGGCAGCAGGTACGCGGCGAATCCGCGCTGGGCGCCGCGCTGCTGCTGATCCCGACCGGCGTGGGCGCCCTGCTCTCCCGGGCGCTGGCGGGCAGGTGCATGGACCGCTTCGGGGCGCGTCCGGTCGCCGTCGCCGCCTTCGTGCTCACCTTCGCGGCCACCGTGCCGTTCGGCTTCGTCACCGCCTCCACCAGCAACACCGCGCTGATGGCGGTGCTGTTCGTACGCGGCGTCGGGCTGGGCGCGGCGATGATCGCGATCATGGGCGCCGGCTTCGTCGGACTGGAGCGCGAGGAGATCCCGGCCGCCGCCGGGATCAGCCGGGTCGCCCAGCAGGTCGGCGGTTCGATGGGCGTCGCGGTCCTGGTCGTGATCCTGCAGCGGGCCTCGGCCGGCGCCCGCACACCCGCCGCGCTGGCCGCCGGATTCGGTGAGGCCTTCTGGTGGTCCGCCGCGTTCACCGCCGCGGCCGTTCCGCTCTGCCTGCTGCTGCCGGGTCGGCCCGGGTCGTCGGCACAGGCCGAGGACTCCGCGCCGGCCGAGCAGCCCAGCGAGGTCTGAACGCCGTGCGGATATCGGCCGCGAGCCCCGCGGCGGCGCCTGCCGATCTAGTATGACGCCGTCAGGGCAAACCCGATCAAGACGACTGCAAGCACATCGTTCACCTTCGAGACTGGGACGCAGCTGTGGTGCATCCAGTGACCTCCGAAGATCCGGTAGCGGAGAACGGCACCGAGCTGGTCGGCAGGTCTGCGGAGATCCACCGTCTTTCCGAGGTTGTGCGGCGCATGGGCACCGGCCGCGGTGCTGTGCTGGAGATCACCGGCGATCCGGGGATCGGCAAGACGACCCTGCTGGGACAACTCGCCCAGCGGGCCGTGGCCGCAGGTGCGCGGGTGGTACGGGGCCACGCCGTGCACGGCGCGGCGGAGCCCGGCCAGCTCATCAGGGAGACCCTGGCCGCCCTGGACCGCCGGCGCCCCACGCCGGCGGACTCCGGTCCGGCGGCGGAGGTCCGGAACGTCCTGGAGAACTGGGCGGCCGGGCAGGGCGGGGTGTTACTGCTCGACGACGTGCACCTGTGTGACGAGCAGTCAGCCAGGGTGATCGCCCGGCTGCTCCGGACACCCCCGGCCGGCCCCTTCGTGCTGGCCCTGGCCCATCGTCCCAGGCAGACCGGCTCCCTGCTGCTGGACGTCCTGGAGCGCGGCGTCGAGACCGGTGACGTCGTACGGCTGGCTCCGCCGCCGCTGGACCCCCAGGCCATGGCCACGCTGCTCGACCGCTGGCGGGCCCGGGCCGGCAGCCCCTTCCCCGGCACCGCACCGGGGGGCGACCGGTCCGCAGGACGGTGGGCCTCCTGGGAGCCGATGGACCAGGGCAGCTACGCCGAGCAGTTGCACGCCGCGTCCGGCGGCAACCCGCGGATGCTGCAGATCCTCGCCGCCGCCCGCTGGGACCCGGACGAATGGCCGCTCAGCGCGGGCCCGGACCGCGACGGCCTGCGCCGCGCGGCGGCGCCCCTGGTCACCGAGTTCACCGCCCTCAGCACGGCCGCCGCGGCTTCAGCCGGAGCCGCGGCCGTCCTCGGTGACCCCTTCCGCCCGGCCGAGGTCGCCGCGATCTCAGGGCTGGGGGTCGAACGGACCCTCGGCGCCTTCACCGAACTCTGCGCGGCGGACCTGATCCGTCCGGTGCCCTGGGGCGGTCGATATGCCTTCCGGCACCCTGTGCTGGGCCACGTCGTCCTGGAACACACCGCACCGTCCCTGCTCCTGAAAGCCCACAGGGCCGCCCTGGACCTGCTCACCGCGCGCCGGGCCCGGGCCGTCCAGCGGGCCAGGCACGCCGAGTACCTGGTGGGTTCGGGCAGCGTCCCGGCTCTGCACGGCCTGATCGAGGGCGCGGCGGAGGCCACGGCGCAGACCCCCGCCACCGCTGCCCGCTGGTTGGGCCTGGCCCTGGAGCACCTGCCGACCGGGACCGAGATCAGCCCGACCCGGGCCGTGCTCGTGCTCGACTGCTGCCGGGCCCTGACCGCCGTGGGCCACCTGCGAGAGGCCCGCTCGCTGGCGCACGACCTGCTGCGGCACCGGTCCGACCTGCCCGACGACCTGGCGGTGCGGACCTACGCCGTCTGCGGCGAGGTGGAACGGCTGCTGGGCCGCTACCAGGAGGCCGACGCGGTCGTCCATGCCGGGCTCGCCCTGCTGCCCCGGCCGCTGCCGGTTCCCCTGCCGGGCCCGGCGGCCGAACTGATCACCACGCACGGGCGGGTGCAGATGTTCCGGGACACCTACGGCCGGGCCCGCGAGCTGGTCCGCGAGGCGGCGGAGGCGGCGTCCGGCGCCGATCCCATGGCCCCCTACCTGCGGGCCCTGGCGGCCTTCGGCGACACCCAGCTCGGCCTGGTGCCGGAGGCCGCCCAGGAGGTCACCGAGTGCGCGCGCCTGGTGGACTCCCTTCCGGACGCCACCGCCGCCTCCATGCCCGAGGTCCTGGCGATGCTCGGCTGCTCGGAGCTGTTCCACGAGCGCTTCCACGACGCCTACCGGCATCTGGAGCGGGGCCTGGAGGCCACCGCGGGCGCCTCCCGACGCTACCTCAGAGTCAACCAGTTGGTGGCCCTCTGCCACCTCGACCAGCTGACCGGGCGGCTGGACCGGCTCGGCCGACGGGCCCGCGAGGCGGAACTGCTCGCCCGGATGATCGGAGCCGACGAGGGCGCGGGGATCGCACTGACCCTGAGCGCGGTCGGACTCCTCTGGACGCGGCCGTGCCGGGACACGGGCCGGCTGATCGACATCGCGGAGCAGGGCCTCGCGCTCGCCTCGGCCGTGCGCGGCCTGCGGGCCCACGTCACCGCCGGGCTCCTGGCGTACGTCCAGTTCTACGGCGGACACCCCGCGGACTGCCTGCGCACCCTCACCGAGGCGGGCGGTCCGCACCTGCGCGGGTTGCTGCGGCCCTGGCAGCCCTCGCTGCTGGCGCTGGCCTCCACCGCGGCGCTTCGCTGCGGTGACGTCGACGCGGCCCGCGGCTGGGCCGCGGAGGCGGAGGCCACCGCAGGGCAGCTGTGCCTGCCGCTGCAGCAGCAGCATGCCCGCAGGGCGCAGGCGGAGCTCTGCGCCGCGGAGGGGGACCACGACCGGGCCGCCAGGTTGTTCCACGGGGCCGCGGAGTCGTTTCGCCGCGCCGGCGCGCCGGTCGAACACGCGTTGACCCTGGTGGCCGGGGCAGGCTCGGCCCAGGCGACCGGAGGAACGAACCAGGCGGTGGAGTGGCTGGACTCGGCGGCGAAGGCCGCGCGCGCCTGCGGCGCACGGCGGATCCTCGAGGAGGTCGCCAGAACCCGGGCCCAGCTGCCGACGGCCCGCCCCGTCGTCGCCGGGTCGGCCGTCACGCCGCCGGACATGGGCACCGGCCCGACCGCGGCCCTCCTCAGCAGACGGGAGCGCGAGATCGCCGAACTGGCGGTAACCGGCCAGAGCACCAAGGAGATCGCCCAGCAGCTCTTCCTCAGCGCCAGAACCGTGGAGACCCACCTCGGCAACATCTACCGCAAGCTCGGCATCCGTTCGCGCACGGCACTGCTGCACGCGCTCGCAGGGCTACGTAGGAGATCTGCGTAATCTCACGGATGCCTCCCCGCCCCGCGGCTGGAAGGCTCGCCGCAAGCAAGGAAGTCGCAACGCACAATTTGGAGTTTCGGATGGGTCTGGCGGAACGGCGCGCCGTTGAGCAGTTCAAGAACGACGACTACCCCGGTTGGAAGTCACGGATCGACGAGGCGGCCGGCTTCGAGGTGCCGATCGAGGTGGAGTGGCAGGAACTGGCCGTCGCCGACTACGCCGACAGGTACGTCGACTACTTCCCCCAGGTGTACTTCCAGCCCCTGGCCGACGCGTTGAGCGTGATCGGGGCCGATGACATGGGCAGGGACGCGCTCCGCGAGGGCGTGACGAAGGTGGTCGTCAGGAACAGCGGTCAGTTCTCCAGCACGACGGGGATCACCTTCGTCGACGGGGTGCTGACGTTCGACCACATGTCGGACACCAACACCCACCATGTCGAGGAGCGCACGAAGCACCTCCAGACCATCCTCGAGTCCGCACTCTGAGGAGGCCGCCACCGGCCCTGTGCTCCACGTCGATCCGGCGGTGCTCCCGGCACCGCCGGATCCGGCATGTCACCCCCGTGATGCCGAACGGCCGACCCGGCACGCGTTCTTGACCGTGGTTCAGCAAAATCTTGGCTGGGGCCGGCAGATGCACGTGTCGGCAAAACCCGCGTAGTGAGCCTGAAACACTCTTGGTGTTCTGTGCCCTTGAGACCAATCCAGTGCTGAGGGGCGGATGTGACGACCTTGAGGACGCTCCCTGAACTCCCGGGAGAGATGCGGCAGTTCGCGGAGCGTCTGAGCGGGGTCGCGGCTCTTGTCGACTGGGACGGCAGCTGGTTCCGGGAGTTCTGGCAACGGGACGCCGAAGGCATGCGCGCCTGTCTCGAGGGTCGGGAGGTGCCGCCCTGGGACGTGATCGACTCCCTGCTCCAGGACCTCGCCGCGGTCAGCGGCGCGGAGAACGCCCGGCACGAGGCGGCCCGGCTCCGCCCGCTGCACCGCGCCTCGGTACGCGCCTACGACCGTGCGGACGGGGTCAAGGCCACGCTCACCGAACGCTTGCGCATTCTGCGGGAGGAGCAGCAGCGCTCGACCCGACGGCTGCAGGACCTGCAGAAGTTCAGCGCCTCGGTCACCGGCATGGACGATCTGCAGGCCGTGGAGAGCGAGTTGGCCTGGGCCCGCGACTACTACGCGCGGATCTGCAGCCGCATCGCCGAACTGCGGGGCCGTGTCGCGGCTTTGGAGCAGCTGGAGACGGAGTCCTTCCGCCTTCCGCCCCAGGATCCCTGGCCGTCGGCGTCCTCGGTAAGGTCTGCGCTGTCCTCACCGCCGGATCCACCTTCCGTGACCGCCGCCGCCGCTGCGACCGCCGCCCCCGGGCAGAGGCGCAAGCGTCGGGAGCGCGGCAGCGCCCGTTTCGCGGGCGCGGGCCAGGACGTCGACGTCAAGGACGAGGGAGGGTCCGCCGCCGCGGAGGCGGGCGCGGATCTGGTCACCGGCACCGTGGCCGGACCTCGCGGTGCCCGGTTCTCCGGGGCGCCGACCACGGGCTCCGTGGCCAACTTCGCGGCCCCCGTGCTGCCGGGAGTGGGCGGCGCCTCGGCCGCTGGTTCGGGCGGCGCGCGTTTCGTGGGCGCCGCAGGGGCAACGCCCGTTGCCCGAGTCGCCCCCGCGGTGGACGCCACCGACCGTGCGGCGGTCACCCGCACGGTCGGGATGCTGCGGCAACTCCGCGCGGAGGACAACGGCGGCCAGGCGCACGCCGTCCTCGCCGAGGCCGTGCACCAGCCGGCCGCACGGTTCCCGCTGCTGGCAGAGCAGTTGGAGCGAGCGGGGATGGCCGCGGACTGGGCCACCCTGCTGTGGGAGGCGGCTGCCCTGCCGCTCGACCTGGTGCTCGCCGCCGCCGACGCCCTCAGCGCCTCCGGGCGTACCGCGGACGGCGAACAACTGCTGCGGCTGGGCATGGGCAGGTCGGCCGTGGACGTCGGCTCCGCCGTGGCCGAACTGGTCGCCGAGGCACGGTACGAGGAAGCCCGCGCGGTCCTCGACATCTATCTCCGCACCCGCGCCACCAGTGAATCCGCCCGGGTGGCACTCGCCGACCCGGCCCACCTGGTGCCGCTCGTCCTCGATGTCGCCCTGTCCATCTCGTCCGGCTTCCACGAGGACCTCGTCCTCTCCCTGCGCGTCGCCGGGATGCGCGCCGAAGTGTCCGCAGCGCTCTCCCAGGCCAGGTAGCGCCCTCCGAGGGGCCCTTGGTGGGCCCGGCCCGGACGGCTGTCAGTCGGCGGTCGGAGCCGGATCGGAGTCCGGGACGACGGTGTCCGGGACGACGTTGTGCAGGCCGACGGCGAGTGCGGTCAGCAGCAGCTTCAGCCGCGGGGCGAAATCAAACGCGACATGGCCCCATGCGGGCACCTGCTCGTAGAGCGCGGCCAGGGTGGGCGTCGGGTGCGCCACCTGCCACCCGCTCGACGCGAGGGCGAGGGTCGCGGCGATGAGTCCTCGCAACTGGTCGGGGGTCATCGAGCCGGCCCGGTCGAGGAGGTCCACGATCGCGTCGTACGCGGCGAACGACTCGGTCTTGTAGCGGCGTGCGCGTTCCATGGCGACGTCGCCCTCGAGCGTCAGGGTGACGTGGGTGAGCAGGTCGCAGAACACCGGCAGGGCGGTGATGGTCTCCGCGACGACGCCGGCCACGTCTTCCGGGCCGAGGCCGTCGCGCTGGGCCACCGCAGCGGCGATCGCGGCCCGCCACTGCTCCCAGCCCCGTTCTGCGAGTTCGAGCAGCAGCTCTTCCCTGCTCGAGTAGTACCGGCGCACGCCGGTGCGGTGCAGGCCGGTGCGCTCGGTGACCGCCTGCACGGTGATGAAGCGGACGCCGCCGAGTTCCGTCGCCAGCGCCTCCGCGGCGTGCAGCAGGTCCTCCGACCGTTGTGCCTTGTCCTGCGCGGACCGTGCTCGCTCCTTCATGCGGAAACTATAACGCGCCCCGTGATGCGCTACGTGGATCCGCGTGCTACGTTTCCGAATAACGCATCAGTGAGTGCGTTAACTGGGCGGCGCGCAGACGTCGCCCCCAGGAGCACAGGACAGGAACCAGGAGAGGACAGGCTCATGCAGGCAGTACATGCCATCCGGTTCGGAGACCCCACCGCCCTCGAACTCGTCACCGATCTTCCGGACCCGACCCCGGGCCCGGGGGAGGTCGCGATCGACGTCTCGCACTCCGCGGTCGGCCTGATCGACCTGTTCTTCCGGCAGGGCCGGTACCAGGACCGGCCCGGTATGCCGCAGCCCCCGTTCGTGCCCGGCCTGGAGGTGGCCGGCACCGTGCGCGCACTCGGCGACGGCGTCACCGGGCTGAGCGTGGGGGAGCAGGTGGTCGCCATGTCCTCGGGCAGCGGCACCGGCGGGTACGCCTCCGTCTACATCGCGAAGGCTCCGCTGACCGTCTCGATCGAGGGACGCGGCATCGACCCGGCTCTCGCGGTGTCCGTGATCCCCAACGCGGCGATGGCACACGTCGCGCTGACCCAGGTCGCGCACCTGGTCGCGGGTGGGAGCGTCCTCGTGCACGGCGCACTCGGCGGCCTGTCCGCCGGATTCCCGGGCGTGGCAAAGCAGTTGGGCGCGTCCCGGGTCGTCGGCACGGTTCTGCCGGGCAAGCTCGCCGCAGGCCGGGCGACGAAACTGCCCTACGACCGGATCGTGGACTCCACGGATCTGCACCGGGCCCTCGGTGATGAGAAGTTCGACGTCGTGATCGACCCGGTCGGCGGAACGCTCCGCACCAGCAGCTTCGACGTGATGGCCCCGGGCAGCCGCCTCATCGCCGCGGGCAATGCGTCCGACGACTGGGGACACCAGGTGGACACCAATCAGCTGTGGTTCCGCAGCATCACCGTGTCCGGCTACAACGCCGGCGCGTTCCTGCCGACCCACCCGGAGTTCGTGCCCGCCGCACTCGCTGCGGCCATCGAGGCAACCGCCGCCGGCCTGGCGGAGACCGACGTCGACGTGCTGCCGTTCAGCCAGGCCGTCACCGCCCACCGGCGGATGGAGAGCCGCGACGTCAAGGGCCGCATCGTGCTCACTCCGGAGGCATGACCGTCAGCGGATCTCACCGGCGGAGGCCGCCCCGATATCAGATGCCAGTGGGACGGGCCGTGCTTCGCCGAGTGCGAGTGCGAGTGCGTCCAGGGCCTGGGCGAGGGCGGCGGTGATCCGATGGTCGTGGGCGGCCCGTTGCGGGTCGAGGCCGCGCAGACCCAGCACTGGGATCGGGGCCGGGTTCGGATGGGCCCCGACGGCGCGCAGTATCGCCTCCAGGTGGTGCTCGGCACCGTGGGAGTGGTAGCCGATGACCAGGCCGGTGACCGGCTTCCCGGCCAAGGGGCTGGCGTCGCGGGGGCGGGAGAGCCAGTCCAGGGCGTTCTTCAGTGCGGCCGAGACGCTGGCGTTGTGAACCGGGCTGAGGACCAGCACGCTGTTCGCGGTGGCGACCTGAGCCCGCAGCGCGGCCACGGCGGCCGGGGCCGGATCGGTGTCCAAGTCCTCGTTGAACAGCGGCAGTTGGTCCAGATCGGCGGCGAGGACGACCTCGTGCCCCAGGTGGCTTCGGTCCAGCGCCGCTCGGGCGATCCGGCCGGTGACGGACCCGGTGCGCAGACTCCCGGAGAGGACCAGCGTGCGGTGGCGGGCAGGCGGATACGACATGGCGGCGAACTCCACAAAATGAGAGGAAGGGGGAGAAGGGGAGGCGGCGGCCGTCAGTGGGCCGGGTCGGCGATGGCGTTCAGGGTGCGCAGCGCCCGGTCCGGCAGGGCGATCGTGGCGGCGGCAATGCTCTGCGCGAGGTGGGCGCGGGTGGAGGTGCCGGGAATGAGCAGCATCGTGGGCGAGCGGTGCAGCAGCCACGCCAGCGCGATCTGCCGCGGCGTGGCACCGAGGTCGGCCGCGGCCTGCTCCAGGGCCTTGGCCTGCAGCGGTCGGAATCCACCCAGCGGCCAGAACGGCACGAACGCGATGCCCTGTTCGGCGCACCAGTCCACCAGGGCGTCGTCCTGGCGGAAAGCGATGTTGTAGTGGTTCTGCACCGCGACCACCGGCGCGATCCGCTGGGCTGTGCGGACCTGCTGCGCACTGACGTTGCTGACGCCCAGGTTGCGGATCAGGCCCTGTTCGCGCAGCTCGGCCAGCACCGTGAACGGTTCGACGATGTCGTCCGCCGCCAGGGTGTCGGTCATGCGCAGGTTCACCAGATCCAGCGCCTCCACGCCCAGGTGGTCCAGGTTGTCGTGCACCGCCTGCACCAGCTCGGGCCGCGACAGCGCCGCAGGCCACCCACGCTCCGCGGTGCGGCGCGCCCCGACCTTGGTGGCGATGCGCAGGCCCTCGGGGTAGGGGTGCAGGGCCTCGCGGACCAGCCCGTTCACCAGGTGCGGACCGTAGTAGTCGCTGGTGTCCAGGTGCGTGATCCCGGCCGCCGCCACCGCGCGCAGTACGGCCAGCGCCTCGTCGCGGTCGCGCGGCGGCCCGTACGCCATCGGGCCGGCCAGCTGGAGCGCGCCGTAGCCGACCCGGGTCACGGTCAGGGTCTCGGACAGGCGCAGGGTGCCCCCGGGAAGTACATCGCTCATCGCGGACTCCTTGCAGAAAAGCATTCTCGGAACTGGTAGGACCACTGTGCTGGCCCGCCGGAACTTCCCACCAGTCAACCGCCGAAAAGCCGCCCCGAACATCCAAGGGTTCGCTGTTTTGCTGCCTATACTTCCCTCATGGACCAGACCGACCGGCGTATCGTGCAGTGCCTGCTGCAGGACGGGCGCGCGTCGTTCCGCCGGATCGCGCAGGTCGCGAGCGTCTCGGAGCAGACCGCGGCACGGCGCTACCGCGCGCTGGTCGCCGACGGCGCGGTCCGGGTCCGTGCCCTGCCCGGCCACGGCGGCTCCCGCGAGCAGACCTGGTTCGTGCGGGTCCAATGCCGGCCCGACGCCGCGGACGCCCTGGCCGACGCGCTGGCGGCGCGCGAGGACACCTCCTACGTCAGCGTCACCTCCGGCGGCTCCGAGATCGTCTGCCAGACCCGCAGCGACCCCACCCACCCCCACGGCTCCGTCCTGCACCGCCTCCCTCGCACCGCCAAGGTGCTGGGCTTCCACGCCTACGCCGTGCTCCACATGCACCTCGGCGCCGACGCCAAATGGCGCGCCTTCGACGAACCGCTCACCCCCGCCGAGATCGCCGCGCTGCACGAGTCGCTGCACGAGTCGCTGCACGACCGCGACGACGCCCCGACGCAGCCCGTGTCCGACTCGCGCACGGCAGTCCTCACCGCGAAGGACGCCCCGCTGCTGGTGGAACTGGCACGGGACGGACGCACCGGCGTGGTGGACCTGGCACGCGCGACCGGGTGGTCCAAGGCCCGCGTCTCAGCACGCCTGGAGGAACTGCTCGACGGGCAGGCCCTGCGCCTGGCCGTCGACCTCGCCTACGCCCGCTTCGGATTCCACGCCACCGCGTACCTCTGGCTCACCGTCAACCCGGGCCGGCTCAAGGCCACCGGGGAGGCGTTGTCCAGCCACCCCGAGACCACCTTCGCCGCCGCCGTCACCGGCTCCGCGAACCTCCTGGTCACCGTCACCTGCCGCACCATGGACGACCTCTACACCTACGTCACCGACAAGGTCGGCATCCTGCCCGCCGTCACCCAGGTGGACGTCGTCCCAGTCCTGCACCGCCTCAAGCAGGCAGGCACCCGCCTCCACCAGGGCCGCCTCACCCCCTCATGACCGAGCCGTCCACCGAGACTGCCTACACCGCGGCACACGGTTCGAGCGCCTACCGCGCCCCCTGTCGGTGAGGGCGGGCAGGGACGGAAAAGTGTTAGAAAGCTCTGGTGACGGATGATCCTCAGCAGCCCTCGACCGTACGCGTGTTCATCGCGCTCGCTCCGCCCGACGATGCGAAGGACGAGTTGGCGGGCGCCCTGCAGCCCGTCTATGAGCAGTACCCCCAGCTGCGGTGGAACCGGATCGAGGACTGGCACATCACCCTGGCGTTTCTCGGCGGGCTCCCGGTGGCGGCCGTCCCGGTCCTGCGGGCGGTGCTCGCCCAGCTGGCCGCGTCTTGCCCACCCCTGAAGTTGAGCCTGAACGGCGGCGGCCATTTCGACGAACGCCTGCTGTGGAGCGGGATCCAGGGTGAACTCGAAGGACTCCACCTGCTCGCCGATGACGTCCGGAACCTGGTGCGGACCTGCGGTGTCACTTTCCAGGAGCGCCCGCTACGCCCCCACCTGACGCTGGCTCGGGCACGCCGGGGCGAGCGGACCAGCATTCCGTCGGCGGCTGCGGCCCTTGCCGACTTCGCCGGCCGTCCATGGCAGACCGAGCGCCTCCACCTGGTGGGGAGCAACGGGTCGGGCCCCGGAACCATCCGCTACCGCGACATCGAGGCATGGCGCTTCGGCGGCAAGGCCCGACCGGGCCGCCCCCACCTCTCCTGCCCGACGGACGCAACTTCGTGATCCAGTGCTAGCGCTACACCGCTCGGCAGGAGAGCTGCCAACGAGACCTCGGGAAGGAAGGCCGTCATGAGCCTGGAGACAGCGCCGTTCGTACCAGAGCTCGCCTCGCCCGACGAGTTGCGCGCGTGGTACGAGATTTTGGTCGCCGTGTCCGTGGACTTCCCGAGTTCGCCGGTGCCGTCGTACGAGTCATATGTACACCAACTGAATCAGTCCACGTCATTCCACGGGCTGCTGCGGCGATGGGACGCACGCGAGGAGGGGCGGCTGCTCGGCACGGCGAACGCCATCTTCCCGACGGACGAGAACAGCGGGCTCGCCCTCATCTCTGTGCGAGTGCCAGACCGGGACCGCAGAGCGGGAGTCGGGACACGGCTGCTCCGGGCGATGCTGCCGCAGATCCACGAACACGGCTACCGGGCGATCGCCGGTACGGTCAAAGCCGGTGCGGACGGCGAGAGGTGGGCGAACGCCCTCGGCTTCCAGACGGTCCTGCAGCGCTCCTCGCACCATCTGGACATCACGAGCGCGGACCCGGCCCTGTGGCAGGTGGAGCCGAAATCCGGATTCCGGCTCCACCGCTGGACGGACACCGCACCGGAGGACCTGGTGCAGGGCTTCGCCCGAGCACGCAACGCCATCGCCGACTCGCCGGCCGGCGAATCAAGCTATCGGCACCCCAACTGGACCGCGGAACGAGTGCGGCAGTACGAGGCCAAGACGCGCGAGGGTGGGCAGTCCCACCGCTACGTCGTGGCCGTGGACGAACGCGGCGGGACTGTGGCGGGCTTCACCGAGATCGCCATCGTCCCCGGACAGTGGAGCCACTGCACCCAGGAGGACACTGCCGTGCTGCCCGAATTCCGCGGACTCGGGCTCGGCCTCGCCATGAAGGCCTCGATGATGCGGTGGCTCACCGCCGATCTTCCCCGGCTGGAACAGGTGCGCACGACGACGGCATCCGAAAACCTGCACATGATCCGGGTGAACGCCCAGCTCGGCTACAGAACTGACTACACCCTGGCGACCGTCGAGTCCGAGGTCGGCGCACTCGCAGCACGGCTGGACTCCCGTGGACCGCGGGCAACGTGATGTCGACGGCGATGCCGTTCAGCTCGGTGACCTCAGCGTTGCCCGTCCGCACCGTGAAGCGCCACGGTGCGGGCGAACCACTCCAGGACGCCCTGGATCTCGTCAACGTGGCCTGCAAGCGCCTCCAGCGGGAATGAGAGGCGCAACTCCAGCTTGGCTTCGGGAAGTTCGATCCCGTCGATCTCGTTCAGCCGACTCATGAGCTCGCGTCGAAGAGCAGTGTCGTTTTCGAGTCGACCGGTCTGCATCCGGTCAGCGAGCTCCGCGAGGCTCCATTCCCTGACCTGGTCCTCGTCTGCGGCGTTGGCCAGCAGGACCAATGCGTGGTGGCCCCGCAACCGGTCGCCGACGCTCTCGCTGTCGCGCGGTGCCGTCGCGGTGGCCACCAGCCGGGCGAGTTCCTCACGGCGTCCGGTGAAGGTGGCCGGATCCGTGGGCAGCTGACCCAACACGCGTTCTGGACCGCCGGTCTTGGCCTGCGCGTGGACCTTGATGCAGGCACGGCGCCAGCGATCGACCGCCGACTCGTCCTCGCCGAGCGCACGGACGACAGCGACCACCAGGTCCAGGTCCAAGCGGCGCCGTCCGGTTTTGAACACGTCCGCGACCGTCATGGTCGGCACAACGCGCGGGGGGCGCATGAGCGGCCCGACCCTCTTCGCCAGCACTCGGTAGGAGGGCATCTCCGCCCGCGCACGCAACTCACCAAGCAGACCGACGAACTCCGCGAGATCAACCGCTCGGTCCGGGTCCGGCCCTGCGCCCAGGTGTTCAGCCACGGTACCTCCGCGTCGTGGAGTCCTGCCCCGCGTAGGACACGGTCTCAGTCCGTTCCGGGGAGCGTGCGGGGCAGCCCGAACCGTGGCATCACGCTCGCGTCGAAGCCGGTGATCACGGTGATGCGGTCGCCGGCGGTCGTGACGACGAGCAGGGTGTAGGCCCGGTAGAGACCCGCGTACGGGTCGGCCATGTACATCCCGAACGCGGGCTGGCCGTTCGCGCGGGTCGGTACCACGCGGTACGACCGGTCGGGCCGGAAGGTGACCGCCAGCAGGACGCGGCGTGCCATGTCGATACCCCGGTATTCCAGCATGGCGGGCGGCATGGAGAACCGGACGTCGGCTACGAACAGCCCCACCAGCGCGTCGAGGTCGGCCCGTTCGAGCGCGTCGGTCAGCCGGGCCACCAGTTGGTGTTCGGTCGCGCTTTCCGGCCGGTCGGCGTGCCGGCTGCTGCTGCTTCCGGTGTCCGGCAGGTGGTTGTCGATGGTGGCCCGCGCTCGTTTGAGGGCGCTCTGTACCGTGAACCGCCCCGGATGGGACCTCAGGGGGTGTCGCTCAATTGGCGGAGCTGTGGACTTTTAATCCATAGGTTGTGGGTTCGAGTCCCACACGGCCAACCCTGTAAAGGCCCAACTCACCCGTGTGAGCTGGGCCTTAGTCGTTTCCATGATCCATGGCCGTACAAGTCGGCGTCCGGTTTGTCCCCTAACCCGCCCCGCGCGCTAGTCGCCCGGATGACTTTGAAGAACTGCCTGTAATGGTGCGGAACCTTTGGGGTCGGGCTGGAGGGAATCTACAAGTCCAGCCAGTTGCTGGCGGTGCTTCGGCACCGCGCCGGACACCCTGCTGACCGCCCCGACCACCCACCCCGTGGACGGCATGGCCGGCGCGGTGGACGTCCTGGGCTACCGGCGCGGGCGGATCACGAGGGGAAGTGCCTCGGCATCGTCACCCCGGAGGAGATGGCCCGGGTCGGCCAGGCCCTGCGCCTGGCCCTGGACCTGTCGGACTGACACGAATCGAGACGGGACACCCGAAAACCCGTGCGTCCCAAGCGGCTAGGGGATCTACCTTGGAGACCCGCACCACCGTGGCCGCGCCGACCGGCCCCGTACATGAACTGTGAGCCCCCGTGCCGAAGTTGCCCCACCCGATGCTCGACGCCGAGCTGTCCCGCGCCCAGACCATCCTCATCTCCCACGTCGCACGGAGGTGGTGGGAGGAGGGTGAGTGGCCGATCTGGGAGTCCGTCGAGGACGCCCTTGCGGACATCGGCCCGACCCCCGACGAGGCGAAGAAGGGCCTGTACGCGCTGCCGCGCGGAGCGCAGCGGAACGCACACTCCGGCTACGGGTTCACCGGCCCCCTGCCCAGTGTTGGCATGCTCCGCGAAGAGCAGCCGATCGAACTGACCGTCGCCGCAGCCCTAGTTGACTCGGACGTTGACGCGATCTTGGGCAAGCCTTTCTTGTTGACCCTCAAGCACATGATCGAGGTCTACGAGGCGGCCCCCCGGCAGGGGAACCAGCCGAAGAAGGTGAACCTCACTTCCGAGGAGCTGGCCAAGGCCATCCCCACACTCAAGGCTGAGTTCATCCGCCGCCTGCCGGAGGTCTTCAACCGCGAACCGATCCTGCCGGGCAGCTTCGCCACTCTCCAGGGCGGGGACTGGACCTACGTGATCACGCGGAAGGTGACGCGGTTCGCCGCTGTCTACGACATCCGCGGCTACGTGGCGACGACGCTGGAACTGCTGCAAGGCGACGACACTCCGACGCCCAGCGCCATCACCGCCCCTCCGGTTCCTGCCGCTCTGGAAGCCGCTCCGGCCCCCTACATCGACGCCGACCTCATCACCGAACTGGAGAAGGTCGGCGCGGCCAGCAACTGGGACCTGAAGAAGCTCCTGGCCATCCTGCGCGAGCTCAACAGCAACATCGCCGACCGCCACCCCTTCGCCGCCGCCGCCCTGATCCGGGCCGTCATGGACCACATCCCTCCGGCGTTCGGGCAGAAGGGCTTCGCTGGGATGGCGAGCAGCTACAAGTGGTCGGAAACGGACGGCAAGCACGCCAAGGCGCTGGCCGGGCACCGAATCGTCGGCGATGATGTGATGCACCGGCAGGTCAGCCGCGAGAAGGACCTGATCACCATGGACGATCTCCCGGGGCGCACCGGCCCGAACGCGATCCTGCGGGAGCTGCTGGTGATCCTCCGCAAGGACGTACAGGTCAAGCCGTAGGTCTTGAGCAGAACGGGCTCCACCGCGTGAAAGCGGTGGAGCCCGTGATCACTCACGCCCGGGTCAGTCCTCGTAGCCCATCGCGGTTGCCAGTATCGGGTGTTGGCAAATGCTTCGGCGAGTTGGGGTTGTTGGTATCGGAAACCCCTTGCCACCAGCGGAAATCCGTTAACTGCCCGGCATTGGGGCAGCGCCCTGGGAGCATCCCGTCCTGGAAGTGGTCCCGCACGATTCACTGTCCGCGTCAGATCAAGATCCGTGAATCGGCGCCGTGGGGAACCCGTCCTGTGGCGAGTGGTGGCCTCAGCTGCCTGGTGGGCGGTCTGGGGGAGGACGGCTGTGTAGATGTCGGCGGTGGTGGAGAGGCTGCCGTGTCCGACCTGGTGCTGGACGACTTTGAGGGGGACGCCGGCGTTCAGGGCCAGGGTGGCGGCGACGTGGCGCAGGTCGTGCAGGCGGATCGGGGGCAGGTCGTGGCCGCGGACCAGTTGCTGGAAGATGTGGCCGACGTGGTCGGGGTTCACTGGGTGGCCGCGGACGTCTGTGAAGGCGTACCCGGTCTCGCTCCAGCGTTTGCCTGCCAGCAGGACGGCCAACGCAGGCATCGGGCTGACGGTGGCGAGGACCAGGGAGCGGCTATCAGCGCGGTGTCTGGGGACGCACGCCCGCGAGGCTCTGATTTCAACCGGTGGCTGCCACGGCGGTTTGACGGCCCTCATTGTTACGCACAGTGGTTAGCGCTGCTCGTGGGACCAGCGATCGAAACGGGTTGAAAGAGCTGTGCCCGAGACGTCTCTGGAAAGCTTTACCGAGGGGTTGCGGAGTCTTCCAGAAATCCTCCACTCGGCGGCGGAAATGAAATTCGAGAGGACCTTTTCCAATGCAGAACGTGATCGGGTATCAGCGCCGTGTGGCGATCTTGGTCCCCAGGTGGTCCCCAGTGGGGCCGTAACCCCCTTGACCGGAGCCTGCCGGAACGTCCTAGACTCCTGACGGGCCGTCATGCAGAAGGCCGCTGACCTGGACTTTCGTCCGGATCAACGGCCTTCTGACTCACTGCCGGGACGACAGGATTTGAACCTGCGACCCCCTGACCCCCAGTGAGGTAGGTTTACGAACTATGGCACGCTGGGCGCATTAGGAACGTTCCAGGCGTGCAAAATGGCACATAGCGCGCCAGGTGTGCCGTCCAGCTGGTCCCCAACTGGTCCCCAACGGCCTCCACCTGTTACTTCGACAGCCCCTGGTCCCCAGGTGGTCCCCATGAAATTCCCGTGGCGGAGAATCTTCCAAGTCCAGGACAATCTCGCATTTGAAAGAATTGAGTTTCAAGTGGATTGAATAATAAGTCTGCGACTTCCAGAAATTAACAACGCCATATTCGCATGCGCCCCAGGTCAGTCCCCCACGCCTTCCTAGATGCTCCACGGGATCTGATTCGTTCTCGGCTCGGTCGGCCGACTTTTCCAGGCCCCCACCGGCCCCACTCCTGAGCGACAAGCTGACAATGCTCAGCGAGTCCGGGAGTTTCGGGGCATGGGTGCCGGCCTTCCGCAGCCACTGCAGCACCGCAACCACTTGGCCTCCGCCTCCGCCCCATCCCTGATGTGCACCCCGAGGGAAAGCACCGGCGGGCCCCACAATCGGATGGGCGCGATGAGCCGCGCCCATCCAGGGTTGCCTTCGGGTGCTGCCACGGAGTCGTTCAGCGGCTGACGGTGACGGCTGCCAGGCCCGCTGGCCCGCCGAAGGCGATCGCCGGGTCGGTGGTGCCCGGCATGCTGGCGTCGGGCAGGGCACAGAGAGACGTGAGGGGTGTGCCTGTGACTATCCGCATGAGCTCCTCCCCGGTCCACGGGTTCCAGAGGCGCACGGTGGTGTCGCTCGAGCCTGTGGTAGCAAGGAGCGGCTGCGGCGAAGTGGGAGTCGGCGGCAGGACGCTGATGCTCGAGACCGGGCCCTGGTGCCCCTCGAGTACGGGGTACGCTTCCGTCCGAACATTGTCCGGGGACCAGAGCCGGACGCAACCGTCATTGCCGCCAGTGGCCAGCAGGAAACTCCCGTCCTCTGCAGGGCAGACGGCGAGTGAATGGATGGGGCCTGAGCGGCCGGGTAGGCGCAGATGTGGTGACGCACCGAGGTGGCCAATCCTCACGGTGCGGTCGCTGGAGTACGCCACGAGTGGTCCGGTCTTGGCCGGCAGAGCCGCGAGGGCGCGCACGGATCCGTTCGTGTGGAGGGGCTCCCAAAGCTGTTCGCCGCTGGCTAGGGCATGGAAGTAGATGCCTCCCGCGGTCGTGCCGCTGATCAAGACGACGTCGTCGGCGCTGGGATGGGGAAGCATGGTGAGAGAGCGCACCCGATTCTCTTGCCAGCGCCGTTCGACAGGAAGGGACCGCCAGCCGCGCAGCACGTCCCAGTGGCCGATCAGGCCGTTTTGCAGGCCGACGACGACGGAGGCCGATCCGTCTGGCCAGACGTGGGTGGCCAGGGCGGTCAACACACCGCAGCCCCATTCGTCGGGCCACGTCAGTTGCTGAGGACGCGGCCGCCTGCCCCTCAGCTGCCCTCTTGCCGCCGACCGAATACTGATGGCGCCTGAACGCCCGGGCGTCAGCAAGCTGGGGCCGTCGTCCGATCCTGGGATCACGGCTAGGAGAGTGCCGTCCGCCAACGACTCGGGAGCGGGTTCCATAGGCAGTGTCGGGCCAGCGGGGTTCCAGATCCGGACTGTCCGGTCCAACGATGCGGACACTACGAAGGGCATCTGCCCTCCCGTATCCACCGCGACCACGGCCTTGACCCTTCCTGTGTGGTCGGGTGGTGATGTGTACAACTCTCTACCCTTAGTCGGGTCCCAGAGGCTCACGGCCCCGCCGTCAGTGCCGCCAAGTGCCAGCAGTGACCCGCGGCCCGGACGAGGGTAGGGCGCGAGGGAGGCAGCCGCTCGGCGGATACGCGCGGCCGTGTTCTCCTCACCGGTGAATGCGTCGTAGGTGCGCACGCTGCGCGTTGTGCTCGAAGCCGCAGAAAGTTGGGGTCGGTCCTCGTGGTCGAAGTGGAGAGCGAGAGCGACCACGCCTCTGCCCTGCCCATTCACCACGGTGACAGTGTCAAGCGATTCGGCGTCAAAGACCTGCAGCGTGCTGTTGTTGCCGCCTGCGGCGAGTAGCGTCCTGCCTGTGGGGAGTCGCAACGTCGCCAACGCCTTGACCGAGGGGCCCATCACGCCGTCGAGAGGCATGAGGGGCAGGCCCGCCGTCTCCTCGTCGAAAGGATCACACGTGATCAGTCCCGCCTCAGTTCCGACGGCTAGCCGCACTCGTCCGTTCCTGGTCCTGAACGCGGCAAGCGCGAACACGGCTTCCGTCTCAGGGAGCCGGGTGGCATCGCCGCTCTGCGGGTCATAGATCCAGACACCGTGGGCGGCACCCACCGCGAGCAGGGGGATCTGTGCGGGACTGGTCAGCACGGCCAGGGCGCGTACGTACGGGGCTGGCTTGAAGGGCAGGCCGAATTCCGTTCCGGTACGCGGGTCCCACACTCGCACCTCACCACCTTGGTCACCCGCCGCGACGAGCGGGCTGCCATCCGGAAGGGTGAGGGACACCAGCGAGGCGAGGGGCATCGACGCCTTTGCCAAGAGGTCTTCGGACACGCGCAGTTGGCTCCACTGCGGTGTGACGCTGGAGCGATAGCCGAGTAGCGGCCGTGTTGCGACCAGATTCCCGACGGCACCACGGCCGACAGCTGTGCCCAGAAGGGACAGGCGGAGGCTGTCGGCCCGGGCCGTAGTTCCTGCATCGCCCAGGAATGCTTCAATACGAGCCCACGCGGCGAGGTTAGCGGCACTGGTGCGAAAGTCGGCAGGGATTCCGAGGGCTGCCCGCACCGTTCCGCTCGTCTCCCAAGGCAGGAATCGCCAAGGGACGTGCTTGTCATCGACGAGTCCGGCTGCGGCCACGTGCTCGATGAGGTGGCGCCGAAGGTACGGGTGTGGCGGCTGGTCCAGCGCCTCAGGCAGGATCCCACCGAAAGCCTGTACGAGTAGTGCGTGCGCAGCGGTGACTGGGATCTCAGGGAATCGCGCCGCTGGGGCCGTGCCCGTATCTGGGAGATCGAGCAGCAACTGTGGTGAGAGCCGTAGGGTTTCGCTGATCCGCTCGTGGATCGGTCGGTACACGGTCCGCTCGTCCTCGACTGCGGTTGTCAGGTAGCCGTTGAGTCGGCTGCTCATCACCAGGCGGATGGCCGCATCCGGGTCGCTAACGGGGGTCGAGGACAATGCACGCACCGCGGCGGGCCAGATTTCGGCCCAAGGCAACCCCGCCCCCTGCCCGAAGGCGGTCGTCCGAAGCACAGCCATCAGGTGCTCGGGCAGTGTCTCGTGCCAGCGAGCCACCTCGCCGAGGTCCTCTCGGAGGAGCGCCTCGGTACCCTCGCGCAGGGTCCGGCGCCACGAAGGATCTTCGGGGTCCGGCATGACAGGCATCGAGCGAAGTTGCTCGGCGGCGATCCTGGCGTCCAGGAAAGACGGGGACACTTCCTCGGCAATCGCCGCGGCCAGCCGGCGGTGCCGGAGTTGGGCGAGCTCCAGCTCAGTGAGTTCCGAATGCCCTTCTGCGGCGCTGCCCTGGCCCTCTTGCGGCGCTTGGAGCAGCGCGTGGACGTACGCGGCAATGTCGCCCCTGGTCGCCTCGACTTCGTCTGTGCGGATCAGCGGCCCGGCGTGAGTGGCCCGGATGAGGAGTCCGAGCAGGTCGATGGCGGGAGCCGTGGGCGTCGGGGCCGTCGTAGACTCCCGGGGACTGCGGACGCCTAGAAGTAGCCGGACCGCGGGACCTTCGTCTATCGCCGTGTCCATGCGCAGTTGAGTGAGTGGGCGGAGCAGGTCGGTGATAACGCGCGTAGGGTTCTTGGCCTCGTCGACGCCGTCAACCACGAGAGTCAGGGGTTTTCCTCGCGAAAGTGTGAGCTCCCCTATGAGTTTGCAAAGAGCCTTCACTGGCCCCTCGTCCAGAAACCTCGCCAACCTTCTTGACCCTGTCCGAGAGCGTGCCCCGTTTGCTGCGCCAAAGGCACTCGGGGAGCCATCGAGCGCCTCGAAGAGAGTCTGGGCGAGTTCGTCTGGATCGGAGTTGCGGGCGAGGACGGCCGCATCCACAGAGCCCACCGGGACGTCGAGTTCCTGGGGGATGTCGGCGATGAGTGGGCCATAGTGCGGGTCCGCACGGAAGCGGGCGTCGCTGAGAGTTACCACGCGCGCCAGGAGGGCGGACTTGCCCGAACCAGCCTCGCCGGTGACGACGAGTACATGCTCAGTGCCACTCAGGAATTCGAGCACCCGTTTGACTAGGTCAGTGCGTCCGGTGAAGTACCAGCCGGGGCCGTCGGCTTCCGGCTGACCAGCGGCGCGCGAGATCCAGTATCTGTCCAGCTCGGTGCGGGTCCAACCGACCTCGCTAAGGGAGGCACCAAGTACAGCATCGATCGCCGTATAGCCGGGGTTGGGCAGGCAGGGACTAAGCTGTTGATGCGCCTTCTGTACTGTGGCGGATGATGTCGGCCATATCTCGTGGACATCGGCCATGGTCCTCGCGTCGAACACCGCGCCGACGATGCCCCTCCATTCCTGCCAGCTGAGGTGGGACCCGGCGTAGCCATTGGCTTGGTCCGCGCAGTGGTCGTGGACGGCCCGGAGCAGGTTGGTGAACTGACCAAGCCGGGGCCTGCTTTCGTCGTTCCCGGCCGCGAGTACAACGAGCGAGGCGAGCGAGCGACGCCCTTCTCGGAGCGCCTTCAGATTGGCCTTAAGTTCGGTTTCGAGCCGACCGGAGAAGCAGGAATCAACCATCACCAGGACGTGCGTTGCCTGGGAATCCAGCACTGTTGCGATCAGTTCCGCAGTCGGAAAGGCGGTGCTGAGTGGCCGGTCCTCGTAGGAGTCGGGCAGGCGCAGGAAGTGCTGCGGGGAGTTGGCGGGAGCCAGACCGTGGCCGGTGATGTAGATGACGAGGGCTTCGTCGTCGTCCGCCTCGGCAAGCTCCTCATCCAGGAGGAAATCGCGCAGGCCCCTTAGGTCACTGAGCTGTTTGGGCCGGGCTGGAACGAAACGGCGCCTGTCGTCAAGGCTGGGATCGGCCCACCAGCCCTCCACGATGCTGACCTGCGCGGAGATGCCCGTGCTGAACTTCCGCTGCTCTGAGGGCGACCCGTCGTCGTACTCGGTGACTGCCAAGATTATGAGGCGACGAGCATATGTGCCGGGGACTGGGTCGCCCGTCATGGCCGCCTGCCCGTCACTGCGCGGGCTACTGGCTCGCTGCGAAGGTAGCGCACAGCGCTGTGGGGGTCGATCAAGCCGTTGTCGACCGCGGCATCGACCAGTCCCGGAGCCACCCGGCGGAGCCCTATGCCGCCGGTTACCACATCGTCCGGGTCGTGGACGTTGATCCAACGAACGTGGTTGGGTAGGTGCAGGTGCTCACTGTCCTTGATCTTCATGAGCCGCCGCACCGAGGGGATTCCCAGCGGGGAACCACAGGTGATGAGGGTATCGACGGCGGGGCCGAGGAGACATCCGGAGGTCCGACCTGCAGCGTCGTCCTCGTGGTGGAAGAGGTCGTAAGCGATCACGCTCCCGAGGGAATGGCCGATGACCACAGAGGTGGTCGCGGTGACGTGATCCCGGACGAGCGCGCGGACGTTGGCGGCCAGGTCTGGCTCCGTCAGATAAGAGCGGACCTCCCGCATCCGTCGGACGAAGACCAGCCCTCCGCCGCCAGGGAAGCGATGATCATAAGCTATTAGCAGTCGCGTGATCCGAGGCGACCAGAGCTTAGGCGGACCCAGTACGGCCAACGGCTGTTCCTCGGCGTAGGCCAGGTCCTGCGGCCCAACAATGTCACCGAGGGCCTCCGCTACGAACTGTTCCTCCTCCGGTGTCATCGACTCGCCGTAGGGGTCGTCCTGGGGTCCCAAGTGGTCCACTCCCTTGACGAGCAAGGAAGTCCAGTGCGGCACACGGAGCGCGATCGGGAAGCCGGACAAGTCGGTAAACTCCGCGATGCCGCGCCCGAGCGCCTTCCTCCAGTCCCGGGTCAACTGCTCCTCTGAGGTCCCCGATTGGCCAATCCCGTGCACCCCAACGATCTCCGCTGCGCGCATATCTTCCTCACTCAGCCCAGCCTGTTCATGGTCGGCATCTGTCGGCCAATGCCGATTACCGTCGACCATCGGCGCACGGTCTGAGTTTCCGGGTCGCTGGTCGAACCATGATTGTGCTGCATCCGGACAGGACCTGTCCCTCGATCCACGGGACTCCCGAAAGACCTATGGAGTCGCAGGGGGGAAGAGCTATAGGTGCGGAGGACTGTGCTGAGATTCGGCGGCTGAACCGGGCAGATGGCCTGTCGGTTCTACACGGGAAGGCTCGCCAGTGAGCGCCGGGCTTCCCTCCTTCCGCTGCTACTCAGATCCCGCAAGCGGATCAATCCGCGAGGGCACCGAGACTGACTCCTACTGCGAGCGCGTCATAGCCTAAATTTACACCGCGAACTTCTACACCGCGTGGGCCGAGCCGTCGCTGCCCATACGGAACCCGGCTGCGCGCTGCTACCCTCGCCTGGTGGAGCGCACGCGGCTGATCGAGCAGCAGCCCACCCTGTTCCACATGGCGCAGGACGGCTCCTGGCCCTCGATCCAGGCACACGGCCTGCTGAGCACCAGAACGCTCGTCGACCTCTACGATCCCGCACCGGCCGACCGCGCAGCCATCCTCGAGAGCAGGCGCAGCCGCAGCATCGTTCTGGAGAAACCGGTCCTGGGCCGCGCGGTGATCCGGGACCAAAAGCCGCTGCAACAGCTGAACCGCCTGGCAGCGGGCACCGGGCACCGGGCACCACAGTGCAGGAGTACCTCGACCTGCTCAACGGCCGGGTCTTCTTCTGGCTCAGCCGTGGCCGGCTGGATGCGCTGCTCGACGCCTACCGGGGCTCTGCTCAGCTGGTGCGCTGCTTCGACACGGCCGAGGTCCTGGAGCGCCACGGTCCACGGGTGCAGCTGTCTCCCTTCAACAGCGGCAGCATGAAGGGACCCAGGGTGCCGGTGCGCGGGCGCGACGTCTTCCGCGACGTTGGCGACTTCCCTTACGAGCACTGGCGCCGGAAGCACCGCTCTCGCGGCGCCGTCGTCGCGGAGCTGACTGTAGAGCACGCCGTTCCCGATGCCGCGCAGCTGGCGGTGCGCGTGGAGCGCTGGCAGGACGGGCAGCGCACCGCGATCCTGCATTAGCGGTGATCCTCCCCGAGGAGACGCAAGCAGTCCGCCGGGGACGTTGTGCCAGCGTCGAGCGAGTGGGCGCTGAGCGGCAGCAGGGCGGAGGCGACACCGCAGTGCGGGCTGGCAGGCAGCGGGACTCCACGCATCCGCTCCGCGGTCCCGCCGAGCAGGCGCCGCGACGCGCGCCGCTCCCGCGGTCGGCCGATGAGTTTCGGCAGCCCGAGCAGTCGGTACCTGTGTATGGCAACTCGACCGCCCGGAGGCATCGTGTCCACCCGTAGTAACCCTCATGCCCTGCCGCCCGTCGTCGAACTCGCCACTTGGGAGAAGGAGCTGGCCGCCCTCCGCGTGCGCGAGAAGGCCGCCACCCGCGAGCTCGGCGCCATCGCAGCGCAGCGCCGCCGACTGCCGATGGTGGAGCTGCCCGACTACGTACTGGAGGGCGAAGACGGCCCGGTCCGACTCGCGGAGGTCTTCGGAGAGCATCCGCAGCTCATCGTCTACAGCCACATGTGGCGTGACGGCGCGGCGTGGCAGTGCGGCGGCTGTACCGGCTTCACCTCGCAGTTCACCCGGCTCGCGGCCCTGGAGAAGTTCGACGCCCGGTTCGTGATCGTCACCCAGGGCCCGATCGAGGAGGCGCTTGCTTACAAGCGCAAGGTGGGCAACACGATGACCTGGTACTCCACCGCGAACAGCCCGTTCGGCACCGACGTCGGCGCCCCGCCCGACGGCGGCTTCGCCGTCAACGTCTTCCTGCGCGACGGCGACAAGGTTTACCGCACCTGGCACACCGACGGCCGCGGCACCGAGCAGCTCAGCCACCTGTTCCCCCTGCTCGACGTCCTGCCCTACGGCCGCCAGGAGGAATGGCAGGACTCTCCCGAAGGCTGGCCCCAGTCACCGACCTACAGCCGCTGGGCGACCTCTCAGGAGGTCGCCGCCGCCTACGGCGAGCACGCCGACTGACTACCGCCGGTAGAGTCCGGACCCTTCAATCGGGCCCTGGGCGGAGGTGCTCAGCGCTCGCACCAAGCACCCGCAGCACCTCCCCTTGAAGCGCTCCGGTCGCCCATGGGGCTCCGCTCCGCGCAACGCGGGAACCTAACCGCTACCACGCTCAGTGGCGTCCGGCCAGGACCTTGGCGCGACAGTGTTCGCAGGCGTGGCGGGAGCCGGCACCGTAGCGGTGGATCGGCGTTCCGCAGCCCGCGCACGGGCCCACCTCCCACGGTTTGCAGAGCTGGCAGGCGGCTGCTGCCAGGCGTTGCTCCATGGTTGCCTGGAGGCGCTGCGTGAGGTTCGGGATGACGAAGAGCCGCGGGGGGACGTCGTCGAAAGTGTGCAGTCCGGTACCGGCGGCGTCTCCTCGGCGGGGGCGGGGGTCGTTGAAGACGAAGGTCTCGTCGCCGTAGTGGCAGGTCGCGTCGAGTTCCTGCTCGGTGAAGGCCAGGGGCTGCTCGGCGTCCGCTGACGCGGTGTCGGCCGCTTCTGCGGGGCCGAAGATCTCCAGCCACTGGTCGCGGTCGCCCGCTGGCACCCACATCCGTGAGCTGCTGCGGGAGTCGCGCTGGCTGGGGATCTGCATGGGCAGGTATTCGCCGTCGGCGCTGGCGGCGACCAGGTGGTCGACGTCGGTGTGCGGCTTGGGCGGCAGGCACAGTGCGGGCAGCACCCACTGCACGTGGAACCGGCCGCAGGCGCTGCCCGTGTCGGGGCACGGGCGTTCACTGCTCGGCAGGCACTTCCAGCGCTGGAGGTGGCGGACGCCGGCGCGCACCAGCATGGTGCGCGGTGAGGCGATCTCCTTCCAGGTGAAGTCGTCGACCCGCGCCCAGGGGGCCCGGTCGATCAGCGCGGCCCGGTCGCTGGTGGTCACCCACAGCGGCACGATGCCCGCGTCGGCGCTGGCCTGGGAGCGGCGGCGGACCGTGCTGGCGGTGATGGGCGCGTACTGCGCCTCCCAGCCGATGCGTCGGCCACCGGGTCCGGTGACCAGGACGTCGCTGCGGACCTTGCCGTCGGCGCTGCGGGCTTCGACCTCGGCGGCCAGGCCGTGCCGCTCGGCGCTACGCGCGATGCGTTCCTTCATGGCCTTGTGCTTGTCGCTCTCCTCGGCCGTCGGGGTCCTGCGGAGCGGCAGGTGCGCGGCGACCAGGACGACGTGCCCGTTGACGGGCCGGCGCTGGATCGTCATCCACGGGGTGTGCTCCCCGTCCTCCTCGGCCTGGCAGATGCCATCGTTGTGGTGCTCCAGGCACTCCAGGAGTTCCCGATCGCGCTTGTCGATCGGCTGGGTGATCTCCTCCAGCAGTCCCGGCCGGTCGGGATTGCCGAGATCTGCGTGGCTCAGTTCGATCACGGTGCGGTACCCAGTGTGGAACACCCCGTTCGCCATGCATACGAGCGTAGAACCGGCCCGCGGCATTCGACAGGGTGCGCTGCATGCCAGCGACGGCGCTCTGCCGCCTCTGCCCCGGCCTGGAAGCGCCCCCTGGTCGTCGTGCACGTGACGAGCGATCGGACCGGCCTACCTCACAACGCCAGTTCACGGGCGGCAATCGCGATACGGGTCTTCTCCTGTGCGGGGCACATCTACGCTGGCGCTGGCGGCGATTGAGCGACGCGGAGGCGAGCACGTGGCGAACACCCAAGCGAAAAAAGCCCCCACCCAGTCACCGGTTTCCGAATCCGTGATCCCCCTGGGGCCGTGGACCGGTGCTGTCTTCGAGGCCTGGGCGGGCAAGACGGGTTCGGTCTGGCACGCCGATCCCGAGTGTCGGAGCCTTCGCAGCAGGGCCCGCACCGAGTCTTACGCCCAGCCGGCCGCAGGCACGTTGGACGCCAGGAACCTGCCCGGCCGGCTGCACTGCCTGCCCCCTGGGGCGCTGTCAGACTACGCAGGCGCCGCGAAGTTCCTCGTGGACTTCACCGGCGCGACAGCGCATGGCAGGGCAGAACTACGTGAGGGGCGGATGGACCTGTCCCTGCTGGTGGGCGAGCAGTCGCTGGCCTCGGACGGCTGGGAGCATCTGAAGTCACCAGCTCTCGATGCGCTCTGGCAGGAGGCCGAGCGCGATCGACGGAGTTTGGCGGAGGACCTGCAGCGCCAACTCACCCATCGACTGCCCATGATGCTGGCAGCGCAGTGGATCCTGAACGGCAAAACTCCGCGCAGGCGCCAGCCCCGATACACCGCCTTCCTGAACGTCGCGGCGGACGAGTTCAAGGCCCGCGAGATCACTGCGTCGACGAGCACCCGCTACCTCGACAACGAGGACCTCCTGCCGTTCTGGCTTCACCAGGTCGCCCACGGTCGCTCGGCGACATCCGCGACCACGGACATGAGCGAGCGAGTGGAGAGCGAGACCCGCCACTACCGCAGCGACCTCGAAGAGGACTTCTACACCCGGCTGCGCGCAGCAATGGCCCAGGTCGGACAGGCTTGGGCGCACAAGCTCGACGGCGTCGTACTCGCCCACTCCGGAGACGTCGCCGCCCTCTTCGACGAGCACAAGCTCCTCATCTCCTGGGACCTGCAGTGCGTCCTGGCCTCGGTGCTGCCCTGCGCCCGGCTGCGCACGACGGACTTCTCCTGGGTGGCCGGCCGCGTCCCCGCGATCCTCTCCCTGTTCCTGCGAGAGAGGGACAAGGGCCTGGTCGGGCTGGTCCTGGAGACCGAGCGCACCCAGACCTTCGAAGCGGAGCAGGCCACCCTGCTCCTGCGCAACATCGTCCGCCTGCTCGACCGGCCGGCCCTCCTCGACCACATCGCGCAGTGCGGCGCCGAGCCCATCGGTCCTCGACGGCCCATCACCGTCAGCGACCACGTCGAGTCCGAACTGCACTGGCAGCTCCACGGCTTCGGGTACGGGATCCATGACGCCGGACTGACGCCTGCCAAGCTGCTCCCTGCTATTCAGGCGACCTGGGACGGGTGCGAGTTGGAGACGCCCAGGAGCCGAGGGGCGGCGTCGAGGCAGGGGCGGCCGACTCGCCCGCGGACTGCGGCCCGGCTTCGTGACCAGGGATGACCAGAAGGTCTCAGCGGGCCGGCTCGGGGGCCAGAACGCCTGCGGCCCGAGGGTGTGTCCAGCGAGTGGTGGGAACTTGTTTGATGGGGTTCAGCGGCGGGCAGCGGAGAACCGTCCGTCGAAGGCGATGTCGAATGATGGCCCAGCGTTTGCGGCCTGTGCCGGTCGGGTCCAGGCTCATGACCGCCAGATAGACGCACTTGAGGGCGGCCTGCTCGTTCGGGAAGTGCCCGCGGGCGCGGACGGCCTTGCGGATGCGGGCGTTGACCGACTCGATGGCGTTCGTCGTGCAGATGATCTTTCGGATCTCGACGTCGAACTGCAGGAACGGCACGAACTCCGCCCACGCGTTCCCCCAAAGCCGCACGACCGCCGGATACTTCGCGCCCCAGGCCTCGGTGAACTCCAGGAACCGCTCCAGGGCGGCGTCCTCGGTCGGCGCTGTGTAGACCGGCCGCAGCGCCTTCGCGATCTTGTCCCAGTCCTGGCGGGCCGCGTATCGGAACGAGGCCCGCAGGAGGTGAATCACACAAGTTTGGACAATCGTTGCAGGCCAGACGGTGTTTACAGCGTCCGGAAGTCCGGTCAGTCCGTCACAGACGACCATGAGGACGTCGTTGACGCCGCGGTTCCTGATCTCGGTCAGGACCTGCAGCCAGTACTTCGCGCCCTCTCCGCCGTCGCCGACCCACAGGCCCAGGATGTCGCGGGTGCCGTCGGCCGTGACCGCCAGCGCCACGTAGATCGGCCGGTTGGCCACCTGGCCGTCGCGGACCTTCACGTGCACACAGGCGATGAACACGACCGGGTAAACGACGTCCAGGGGCCGGTTCTGCCATTCCGTCATGCCGGCCACGACGCTGTCGGTGATCGTGGAGATCGTCTGCTTGGAGACCTCGGCGCCATAGACCTCCCGCAGGTGGGAGGAGATCTCCCCATGCGTCAAGCCCTTCGCCGACAGGGACAGCACCATCTCGTCAACCCCGGACAGGCGCCGCTGGCGCTTGCGCACCAGTTGCGGCTCGAACGTCCCCTCCCGATCCCTGGGCACCGCGATCTCGACCGGCCCCACCTCAGTGGTCACCGTCTTGGTGCGGTGCCCGTTGCGGTGGTTGGGCGCCTCCTCGCCACCGGCCACCTCATGCCGGCCACGGCCCAGGTGGTCGGTCATCTCACCTTCGAGCGCCGACTCCAGCACCCGCCGAGTGAGCTCCGCCAGCAGGCTGCCCTCGCCCGTCAGCTTCATCCCACCAGCCCTGGCCTGAGCCACCAGTTGCCCGACCAGATCCCGATCCACCAGGTCCAGCACGGGGCTCGCAGCCCCGGGCGCGGCCGACCCGTCGGCCTCGATCTCACTCGTCACGGTAGACATCAACTAGCACTTCCTGTCCGGAAGTTCCCACCACTCACGGTACAGACCCCGGAGCAGTGGAAGCCGTCGCCCGCCTCCTGGCCCAAGCCGAAGGCGACAACCATGCGACAGCCAGCCCCGCCCCCTCCACCACCCGCAGAATATGGAAAAGCCTGCTCAGAAGGCACCAAAACACCACCCTGCAGGCCGCGTGAACAAGCGTTCACGACCACACTGCGACCACCACGCAAAAGAGACCGTCCCCACCAGAAGGTGGAGACGGTCTCTGACCTGCGAAAACTTCTGTCGGGACGACAGGATTTGAACCTGCGACCCCCTGACCCCCAGTCAGGTGCGCTACCAAGCTGCGCCACGTCCCGAGGCTGCGCTGCCTTGCGGCTTTGCGGCCCTGTTCCCGGTCTCCCGGGCACAGGAAGAACAATACAGCACGTCGGGCGGTGTTCGCGCCCACCTTTCGCGCGGCGGGTATGGGGCGTCTGCGGGGCGGAAGCCCTGGTCAGGGCGGGGGTGGGGGAGGGAAGGGGCGAGTACGGGGGGTTCCCAGGTACTCCCAGGTACGGGGCCTAGGCTGGGGCCGGCCGGTGAACTGTGCACCGGGGCCGTTTGGGGAGGCACCCTTGATCACGCTGCTCCTGATCGGGTTTGTGGGTGGCCTGATCACTGGCATCTCGCCCTGCATCCTGCCGGTCCTGCCGGTGATCTTCCTGTCCGGCGGGGTTCAGGGCGTCCAGGCGGACCGGAGGCGTCCGTACCTGGTGGTGCTGGGGCTGACGCTGAGCTTCGCCGCGTTCACCCTGGTCGGGACGCTGCTGCTGAGCGCGCTGCCGCTGCCGCAGGACATCATCCGCTGGGCGGGGCTCACGGTGCTGGTGCTGCTCGGGGCGGGGATGCTGTTTCCGCAGGTGGAGGCGCTGCTTGAGCGGCCGTTCGCGCGGATTCCGCAGCGCAGGGTGGCCGCGGACCGGGGTGCGTTTGTGCTCGGGCTGGCGCTCGGGGCGGTCTACGTGCCCTGCGCGGGTCCGGTGCTCGCGGCGATCACGGTGGCCGGTGCGACCGGGCGGATCGGCGCCGACACCCTGGTGCTGACCATGGCCTTCGCGGTCGGGACCGCCCTGCCGCTGCTGGCGTTCGCGCTGGCGGGACGGGGTATCGCCGAGCGGCTGCGGTGGTTCCGCAGTCGGCAGCGCGGGATCCGGATCGGTGCCGGGGTGGTGGTGATCGCCCTCGCTGTCGCGCTCACCTTCCATGTCACGGATGCCGTCCAGCGGGCCATCCCCGACTACACCTCCGCGCTCAACCGGGCCGTCGACAGCCCGCACAGCGTGGCCAAGGCGCTGGCCGGCCAGCAGGGAACGGGATCAGGGACAGGAACGGGGTCGGACGACGGGGCGGGGGCCGGGGCGGGAACGGCGCCGTCGTTCGCGCTGTCCGACTGTGTGCAGGGCGCCAGCACCGGCGAGGGTCCGGCCGGGCTGCAGGACTGCGGCCCGGCGCCCGCGCTCTCGGGGATCCAGCAGTGGCTGAACACCCCAGGGGACGCGCCGGTCAGCCTGTCCTCGCTCAAGGGCAAGGTCGTCCTGATCGACTTCTGGGCCTACTCCTGCATCAACTGCCAGCGTGCCATCACCCATGTCAACGCCTGGTACTCGGCCTATCGGGCCGACGGTCTCGAGGTGATCGGGGTGCATACGCCGGAGTACGCCTTCGAGCACGTCCCCGGCAATGTCGCGGCGGGGGCGAAGCGGCTCGGCATCGGCTACCCGGTCGCCCTGGACAACAACTACAAGACCTGGAACAGCTTCGGGAACCAGTCCTGGCCGGCCGACTACCTGATCGACTCGACGGGCACGGTGCGCCATGTCGGCATCGGCGAGGGCAACTACGCGGGGACCGAGTTGCTGATCCGCCAACTGCTCAGCGCCGCCGATCCGGGCGTCGTGCTGCCTCACGCGACCGACGTCGCGGACACCACGCCGACCTCCGCGACCCAGACTCCGGAGACGTACCTGGGCGCGGCCCGTGCGGACAACTACGCGGGCCGGACTCCGCTCACCCTGGGGACCAAGGCCTTCGCCTACACCGCCTCCGTCCCCGGCGACGCCTTCACGCTGGCCGGGAGTTGGACGGTCAGCGACGAGTCGCTGACCGCGAAGGCCGACGCCGGGATCACGCTCAGCTTCGAGGCGGACGAGGTCTACCTCGACGTGGGCGGCACCGGGACGATCACGGCGACGGTGGACGGGAAGACCACGACCCGCCGGGTCTCGGGGGCGCCCAACATCTACACCCTGGTCGACCGCAAGGCCGGGGCGCAGGGGTCGGCGCAGGCCCAGGGGCAGGGGCAGGACACGCTTCGGGTGACGCTGTCACCCGGCCTGAGCGCGTACTCGTTCACCTTCGGCTGAGGCTGAGTCAGAAGAATCAGAAGCAGATTGAGCGGCGTCGGTCAGGCCGGCCGCGTTCAGGAGGACCAGGGCGGTTGCCGTGGCCAGGCCGTCCAGGGGCTGGTCCTGGACCACGGTACGGGCCCCGGCGCCGTCGAAGACGATGGTCAGCTGCCGGGCCAGGGTTTCGGGGTCGGACACGCCCGCACGCGCGGCCTGTGTGTGGAAGAACGCGGTCAGGGCCTGCTTGTAGCGGCGGGCGACCAGGCTCGCGGGGTGCCCCGGGTCCTTGATCTCGGTCGCCGTGGAGACGAACGGGCAGCCCTGGTACTCGGAGGTCGCCGACAGCGCGTCCAGGCGCTCGAACACGTGCAGCATCAGCGCACGGGGCGGACGGGGATCGTCGGGGGCCGGCAGCAGCAGTTCCTGGTAGGCGGGGCCGCTGCGTTCCAGGCTCGCCGCCAGCACCTCGTCCTTGCTGCCGAACAGCTGGTACATGGAGCGCTTGGAGACCCCGGCGGCCTTGCACAGCGCCTCGACGCCGATGCCGACGCCGTCGCGGTAGAAGAGCGCGGCGGCGGCGTCCAGCAGGCGGTCGCGCGAGGCGGCCCCGGGCACGCGGCTGGCGGGGGCGGCGGGGGCGGCGGGCGCGGCGGGGGCCGCGGAGCCCTCGGTGGCCGCGGTGATCGTGGGGGTCTCTGGCGTCGTCATGGTTCCGAGGTTACGCCGGGCGGTGGCGATCGGAAACCGATCGGTGTATGTTCGGTGGAAACCGATCGGTTTCCACGACTGAGGGAGAGACCATGACTGAGATCGCAGGCGCCACCGTCCTCGTCACCGGCGGCAGCCGGGGCATTGGCCGGGCGCTGGTGGAGGCGCTGTACGAACGTGGCGCCAAGAAGGTCTATGCCACGGCCCGCGACGTCTCGACCGTGCGGACCCCCGGGGCGATCCCGCTGGCCCTGGAGGTCACCGACCCCGCCTCGGTGGCGGCTGCCGCGGCCCAGGCCCAGGATGTGACCATCCTGATCAACAACGCCGGCCGGGCGGTCAACGCGTCCTTCCTCGATGCCCCGATCGAGGACGTCCGCACTGAGTTCGAGACCAACTTCTACGGCCCGCTGCTCACCGCCCGCGCCTTTGTGCCGATCATCGAGCGCAACGGCGGCGGGCACCTGCTGAACGTGGCCTCCGTGCTGTCCTGGATCGGGCTGGCCGGCTCCTACAGCGCCTCCAAGGCGGCGCTCTGGTCGCAGACCAACTCGCTGCGGCTGGACCTGAAGCCGCGGGGCATCGGCGTCACCGGCCTCCATGTCGGCTATGTCGACACGGACCTGGCCGCGCACATCGACGCGCCCAAGTCCTCGCCCGCGGACGTCGCCAGGCAGGCGCTGGACGGCATCGAGTCGAACGCCTTCGAGGTGCTGGCCGACGAGTTGTCACGTCGGGTGAAGCAGGGCCTGGCCGGCGACATCGGCGCGCTGTACCCGCAGTTGGCGGGATAACCGAGGGCGGCGGCGGGGCGGCGGCGTCGGGGGGCGCCGGTCGTGCTCGGCCCGGCAGGAGAATGTGCGCGTGGGGTGAGAGAAAAGAGTGCGCAGACTGTTGATTAGTGTGACGTGTACGTGCCATCCTTGGGATGCCCGGACGGTGATGGTCGCAACCCGCCGCCCGGGCGCATACATCTACCACTCTGCATTGCTGCATCTAGATCGACGGTGTGAACTCCCGTCGGCAGTGCAGCAGTAGCTCCCGCAGGGCGGGGCCGCCGGTCGCCGTCCAGACCAGGGCCAGCACAGCCGGTGTGTCGACGTCCTCGATCGGGACGGCGACCAGTCGGTCCGCGCAATCCACTGCCGCGGACCCCGCGGACCCTGTGGATCCCAAGGACGCCATGGACTCGGAGAGGACGGCGACGCCGAGCCCGCGGGCGGCCAGGTCGGCGACCGCGGTCGGCGCACTGGCCTGGAGGGCGATGTCCGGGCGCAGGCCCGCTGCGGCGCAGGCCGCGTCGAACACGGTCCGGATCCCGGTCCCTTGCGGCAGGCAGACGATCGGATGCGCGCAGACCCGGTCCAGCGTCGTCCGCGACCGCGCGGCCAGCGGGTGGTCCGGCGGCACGAGGGCGACCAGGCGTTCGCTGACGATCGGCAGGGCGTCCAGGCCCGCCGGGGCCGTGCCGGAAGCGCCGATCAGCGCGAGGTCCAGCGCGCCGTCGCGGACCCGCTCGACCAGCTGGTCGGAGGTGTCCTCGACCAGGGTGATCTGGATGGACGGGTGGCTGCGGTGGAACGCCGCCAGCGCGTCGAACAGCGGCGTGACCGTGCACGCGGTGACCATACCGACCACCAGCCGGCCCCGGACCAGGCCGTTCACCTCGTCCACGGCCTTCTGCAGCGCGTCCGCGGAGGCGAGTGCGGCCCGTGCGTGACCCAGAGCGGCTGCGCCGGCCTGGGTCAGGGTCGCGGTGCGACCGCTGCGGCCCGCGCGGTCGAGCAGTTGGGCGCCCAACTCCTGCTCCAGTTGCCGGATCTGGGCGCTGACCCCGGACTGGCTGATGTGCACGCGCTCGGCGGCGCGAGTGAAGTTCGCCTCCTCGGCGACGGCGACGAAGTACTCGAGCTGCCTCAGTTCCATAGCTGCTGATTCTAGTAGCGAGAAGAACTATCTGTTGGATTTCTGATGAGACCCGTTCCAGACTGGGAAGTGAGCCGGAACGAATGATCGTCGACAACGGGAGGCAGCAGTGTCCGAGAACGAGCGAGCGATGAAGCCCGAAGACCTCACCCGCCTCTTCGTCGAACGCGCCAACGCCGGTGACGCGGCCGGGATCGCGGCGCTCTACGAGGAGAACGCGGTGATGGCCTACCCGCCCGGCAGCCGGACGGTCGGCCGCGCGGCGATCCGTGAGCTGTGGGAGAAGGTACTGGCCCAGGGGCCCCACTTCGAACCGGAGCAGCCGCTGCCCACGCTGCTCAGCGGGGACCTGGCACTCACCTCCACCCCGCCCAAGGACGGCTCGGGCGCGAGGGCGCAGGTCGTCCGCCGTCAGCCGGACGGCAGCTGGCTGCGGGTCCTGGATCAGCCCGAGTTCAACCCGCCCACGCCGCCCACGGCGCCCAAGGAGTAGCGCGGTCAGCGGTTTCAGTCCTGCTCGGACGTCCCCGGCGTCGGGAGCAGCGGGAACAGGCGGGTGATCAGGGCGACCGGGCGGGCGTCCGCGGGGCGGGCGGAGGGCTCGTGCTCCCGGGGCAGGTAGTGGGCCAGGGTCTGGCGCACGGCGTCGGCGACGGCGGTCAGTTCGTCCGGGGTCAGGTAGACCACGGCGCTGAAGGCCTCGTCCCGGCGCCACTCGGGCGGGGCCTGGTCCCGCTGGGCCAGCCAGCGCTGGTGGCTCTCGTCCTCCAGGCCGCGGGCCAGTTCGCCGAAGCCCTCCTCGGCGGGTGAACCGGGCAGTGGGCCGGCCCCACCGGCCCCACCGGCGGCGTCGGCGTCGGAACCGGGGGTGCTCGGCGCCGGGCGCAGGCGCCAGGGCCGGGCCCGGCCGCCGGCCTGCGGAACTTCCTCGATGCGGCCGTAGCGCGCGAGTTGACGCAGATGGAACGAGCACAGGCCGGAGCTCTGGCCGAGCCGCGCGGCTGCCTCCGTCGACGTGACCGTCCCGAGCTCCGCCAGCAGGTCGAGCAGGGCGCTGCGCAGCGGGTGCGCCGGCATGCCCTGGTCCATGCCCTCGTCGGTGTGCGGGCGCGAGGCTCGGATTTCGTCTTCGGTCACTTTGCAAAGTCTGCTACTTTGCAAAGGATGCGGTCAAGCCGCCCGGCCGACCGCGACCGTGTTCCTGGGACCGTGTTCCCGGTGCGAGAAAAGGTGAGGTCCGCAGTGTCCGCGCTTCATGGCCGTCCCGATGCCGTCGATCGTCGGGTCCGGGTGCAGGGTGTGCCCGTCGACTCCTATCCGGCCCTCCCTCCGGAGGCCGGACGCGGCTCGGTCCGGCGGATCACCGTGGTGGGGGAGGAGATCCTGCACCGTCCCTGCCGGCCGGTGACCGAGTTCGGGACCCCTGAACTGGCCCAGCTCGTCGACGACATGTTCCTGAGCATGTATGTCGCGGAGGGCGCGGGGCTGGCGGCCAACCAGGTCGACGTCGACCTGCGGCTGTTCGTCTACGACTGCCAGGACGAGAACGGGGTCCGGCACGTCGGACACATCGTCAACCCGGTGCTGGACGAGCCCGATCCGGCCCACCGCGTGCTGATCGAGGACGGCGAGGGCTGCCTCTCGGTCCCCGGCGCCGGGGTGGAGGTCCCGAGGACCGACTACACCGTGGTCCGCGGTTTCGACCAGGACGGGAACGCCCTGGTCATCGAGGGCACCGGCTACTTCGCCCGCTGCCTGCAGCACGAGACCGACCACCTGAACGGCTTCCTCTACCTGGACCGGCTCTCCAAGCGGGACCGGAAGGAGGCGCTGCGACAGATGGCGGACCGTCAGGAACGGGTCTTCGCCGAGCGGGTCAGCAAGGCGGCAAGCCTGGGCCGCTAGGGCCTCACCGGCCTCCTCGCGTCCGGCGACACCGTGGGGTCGGGACCCTACTGTTCGGCGTCCTTCTCGTTCGGTCCGACCACGATCCGGGCGCTGCCGTCCGCCAGGCGGTAGGAGAGGCCGACGACGGCGACCCGGCCCTCGGCGACGGCCTCGGCCAGCAGCCGCGAGCGGTTCAGCAGTTGGTCGACGGTGCGGCGTATGTGCGTGTCGATGAAGTCGTCCGGCTCGGTCAGCCCGGCGGCGTGGGTGGCCAGCACGCTGGGGGTGACCCGTTCGACCACGTCGCCGACGTAGCCGGGCTGCTCCGTCCCCTGCTCCACCGCGCTGCGGGCCGCGCCCACCGCGCCGCAGGCGTCGTGGCCGAGCACGACCACCAGCGGGCAGCCGAGCAGGCTGACCCCGTACTCGATGCTGCCCAGCACCTCAGGGCCCGCGACATGTCCGGCGGTGCGGACGACGAACAGGTCGCCCAGGCCGCGGTCGAAGATGATCTCGGCGGCGAGCCTGGAGTCGGAGCAGCCGAACAGTACGGCGAACGGGTACTGGGACGGGGCCAGCGAGGCACGGTGTGCGGCGTCCTGGTTGGGATGCTCGGCGCGGCCGTCGACAAAGCGGCGATTGCCCTCCTGCAGCAGGCGCAGGGCTTGGACGGGAGTCAGGTCAGCAGTGGCTTCAGGCACAGCATGATCATACGGCGGTCCCGTTCGGACGGCCCGGACAGCCCCGAACGTCGCCGCCCTCAGGGCTCCCGGGCGGGCAGCGGCTCGCCGCACTGCCCGCAGTAGCGCGCCGACAGCTCGGGGGAGAGCCGCCCGCAGGCCGTGCACACCCGGTCCAGTCGGCACGGCCCCTCGCCGCCGGCGGAGCCCGTGCCGGTGCTGGTGCTGGTGCCGGTGCTGTCGGGCAGGCTCAGCCCCTTGATGCTCAGGGCCGGGCGCCGCTGGTGCACGGTGAGGTACACCAGCCCCTCCGGGCCGGCGTTCAGCGACCGCCGCGAGCCGCGCGGCAGCCACACCACGCTCCGCGGCGCCAGGAGCTCCGCACCCCCGTCACCCGTCCCGCCCGCTCCACCCGTCCCGCCCGCTCCGCCGAGCCGTCCGCTGCCCTCGATGACGACCAGCAGGACGTCCAGGTCCTCCTCGACGTGCTCGTCCACCCCGCCTCCGGGCGGCAGCCGCACCACATTGGCGTCCAGCTGCCGTCCCGGCTCGGCGAGCCGCCACAGCGCCCCGCTCCGACCCGCCGCCGCCCGCGCCAGGCACTCGTCGAGCCCGACCAGCACCTGCGGCACGTTCCGGGTGGGTGACATCGGCGACCGCCTCCGGGTGGACCCCATGGGGATGGATGGATGTATGGCTGAGGGCCTTCGCATCGTAGTCGCGGGGGACGGCGGCGCCGCGGACGGGTCAGATCCAGTCGCGGCGCCGGAAGACCAGGTAGAGCACCAGGGACAGCAGGACCATGATCGCGCAGGACACCCAGAACCCCGCATGCGTTCCGAAGCCGGGGTAGGGGACGTTCTGCCCGTAGAAGCCGGTCACTGCCGTGGGGACGGCGATGACCGCGGCCCAGCTGGTCACCTTCTTCATGATCAGGTTCATCCGGTTGCCCTGGATGGTCAGATTGGTCTCCATCACCGAGGTGACCAGGTCGCGCAGCGACTCGGTCCACTCGGTGACGCGCAGCACATGGTCGTAGACGTCCTGGTAGTAGGGCAGCAGCGGCTCGGTCACCAGGCGCAGGTCGCGCCGCAGCAGCGAGTTGACGAGCTCGCGCATCGGCAGCACCACCCGGCGCAGCCGGACCAGGTCCCGGCGCAGTTCGAACGAACTGCGCTGGACCGCGTGGATGGCGTCGCGGCTCTCCTGGAACAGCAGGTCCTCCAGTGCCTCTATCCGCTCGTCCAGCTCCTGGACGGCGCTGAAGTGGTTGTCGACCAGGTAGTCGAGCAGGCCGTGCAGCAGGAAGCCGACGCCCTCCTTGGCCAGGTCGGGGGAGTCGTCCCAGCGGGAGACGACCTGGTCGAGGTCGAGCCGGTCCCCCTTGCGGATGGTGATCAGCGCGTTCGGGGTGACGAACACCGAGACCTCCTCGGCGGTGAGCCGCCCACCGCCCGGATCGGGGCAGACCGCGTAGGCGCTGAGGAAGAGGTGGGTGGGGTAGCGGTCCAGCTTGGGCCGCTGGTGCTCCTGCCCGGCGTCCTCCACGGCGAGCTGGTGCAGCCCGAACTCCTCGGCGATCATCGCGAAGTCGGACGAGGTCGGATCGCAGACGTCCAGCCACACCGTGCAGCCGCTGTCCTGCACATGGTCGGAGATGTCCTGGACCGGGAAGTCCTCCCGCTCCAGCACGCCCTTGCGGTAGAGCCGGGTCCGCGCCGCCCCGGCCGCCCCCTCGACGTGGTGCGGTTCACCCATGCTCGCCCGCAGACGGCACCACGGACGGCGCCACAGAGGACGGCGCCACCGAAGGCTCCGCCGCCTCCTCGCCGGCCTCCAGCAGGTTCGCTGCCGCGCCGATGATCCGCGGGTCCGGAGCGCCGACGACCTCGGCGTCCTTGTCGGTGTAGTCGAACCGCGCCAGGACGCTGCGCATCGCCTCGACCCGGGCGCGCTTCTTGTCGTTGCTCTTCACCACCGTCCAGGGGGCGTGCTCGGTGTCGGTCTCCCGGAACATGGCGACCTTGGCGGCGGTGTACTCGTCCCACCGGTCCAGCGAGGCCAGGTCCATCGGGCTGAGCTTCCACTGCCGCACCGGGTCGATCTGACGGATGGTGAAACGGGTGCGCTGCTCCTCGCGGGAGACCGAGAACCAGAACTTCACCAGCGCGATGCCGTCGTCCACCAGCATCTTCTCGAAGGCGGGGGCCTGCCGCATGAACCGCTGGTACTCGTCCTCGCTGCAGAACCCCATCACCCGCTCGACCCCGGCCCGGTTGTACCAGGAGCGGTCGAACAGCACGATCTCGCCCGCGGTGGGGAGGTGCTCCACATAGCGCTGGAAGTACCACTCGCCGTTCTCGCGGTCGGTGGGCTTCTGCAGGGCGACCACCCGGGCGCCGCGCGGGTTGAGGTGCTCGGTGAACCGCTTGATGGTGCCGCCCTTGCCGGCCGCGTCCCGGCCCTCGCAGACGATGACGATGCGCTGGCCGGTGTTCTTCACCCAGCTCTGCAGCTTCAGCAGCTCGATCTGCTGCTGCCGCTTGTGCAGCTCGTACTCCGGGCGCTGCATCCGCTCGTCGTAGGGGTAGTTCTCGCGCCAGGTCTGCACGGCGCTGCCGTCCTGGCGGATCAGTACCGGCTCGTCCTGGTCGGTGTAGTCGATGCGGAAGTCGGAGAGAAGTTCGATTCCATCGAACAGGGCTCGGGTCTGGGTACCGGTGCTGTCGGGTGACACGGGCTGTCCTCTCATGCTGGGCCGGTGCTTCTGCGGTTCTGCGGGGCTTTTCGTCGAGGCGGGTCCGTACCGGCGGCTCGGTCAGGGCGATTGGGCGAACCACAGCACCAGTGCCCCTGACAGCAGCGTCACCACGGCCCCGGCCATTCCGAGCGACCGGGCCAGGCTCCGCGAGTTCGCCGCCTGCAGGCGGCGCCGCTCCCGGACGGCCGTCCGGTCGTCGGTGGTCAGCACGGTGAAGCCGCCGTGCCGGGTCGGCAGCAGGACGATGGAGCCCTGCCGGTGGCCGTGGCCGGCCGAACCCAGGGCGTACACCTGCCGTCCCGCCGCGAGCCGGGTCTCCCACAGCTCCAGCCGCTCATGGCTGCGGGCGGTCTCGATCAGCCGGCGCGGGACGATCGGCGGGGCGGTGTCGACCGACGAAGGGCCGAGCACCCGCAGGGTCAGCTCGGTGGCCACCGGGTCGTGCAGATTCGGCGGCCCGGTCAGCAGGCGCGGGTCGATCAGCACATGGCCGGACGGGTCGACCAGCGCGGGCGGCATCGGCGCGGCCAGGTCCAGCAGCAGGTCCTCGCCCGGGGTGTCCTCGGTCTGGCGTCGGGTCGGCGTCCGGACCAGCCGGATCGCGAACCAGGCGCACTCCTCGCCGCTGACCGGTGCGGTCAACGGCCCGGCGGGCCCGTACGCGGTCTCGCCCACGGCGGCGATCCGCCGTCTGCCGCCGTGCAGGGCGCCGAGCGGCGTCAGCGGTGTGCGTTCGACCAGCCGCCCCTCGTGGAGCTCGCCGACATGCAGCAGCAGTGAGGTGGCGGCGGCGATGAGGAGACAGAAGCCGAATATCAGTGCGAGCACCATGACGGTGAGCATGCGACCACGGTAGGGATGCAAGGTGAACGCAGGACAGGCCTGGGCACACATCCGTTTACATCCGCTGTACACGCGGGCGCGTACGGTTGACCGGAGCTCATTGGAGAGTTGAGTCGCCCGCGACGGGTAGACGACAGGACAACACCCACCCCCGCAGGAGGGCAGTACCGTGTGGGAATGGCGGCGACCGCGCTCCCGCTCCGCTCAGGACCAGCCGAAGCTGCGTCTTGGCATCCGTCCGGCCGTGCCCGCCCATCCGGCCGCCGCAGTGGACTACGTCCTGGCCCAGGCCACCGCGCTGCTGTCCTGCGCCCGCGCGGCCCGGGACGGGGTGGAGGTGCAGCGGCTGCTCCAGTGGATAGACGCCCGCCTGGACGAGCGCCTGCGGCTGACCCGGTCGCCCAGCCCCTGACCGGAACACGGGGGAGGGGTGGAGCCGCCCGGTCAGGCGGCCCCACCCCTCCCTTTGTCATTCCGGCTCGACCAGGGTCTGTCCGGCGCGGCGGTCAGCTGCCGAGCACCTGGAACTCGTAGAGCGAGTAGCCGTAGGCGGTGCCCCGCTGGGTCCCGTAGACCCGGACGTAGCGGCCGGTGCCGGTGACGTTCAGGGTCTGGTTGCCGCCGGTGCCTGTGGTGGTGGAGTAGACGGTGGTCCAGTTGGTCCCGTCGGGCGAGGTCTGGATCTGGAACGCCTTGGCGTACGCGGCCTCCCAGTTGAGCTTGACCTGGCTGATGCTGTGGCTGGCGCCCAGGTCGACCTGGAGCCACTGCGGGTCGCTGAAGGCGCTGGACCAGCGGGTCCCGGCGTCGCCGTCGACCGCCGCCGAGGCGGGGAAGGTGGCGTTCTCGGTGGACGAGGCGGTCGCCGGGTGGCCCTGCGAGAGCAGCGTGCCTCCGCCGCCGCCCGCCGCCGGTGTCCCGTTGACCGAGAACTCGTAGAGCGAGTAGCCGTAGGCGGTGCCCCGCTGGGTTCCGTAGACCCGGATGTAGCGGCCGGTGCCGGTCACCGCCAGGTCCTGGACTCCGCCGGTGCCGGTGGTGGTGGAGTAGACGGTGGTCCAGTTGGTCCCGTCCGGGGAGGTCTGGATCTGGAACGCCTTGGCGTAGGCCGCTTCCCAGTTGAGGGTGACGTGGCTGATGTCGTAGGACTGGCCCAGGTCGACCTGGAGCCACTGCGGGTCGCTGAAGGCGCTGGACCAGCGGGTGGTGGTGCTGCCGTCCACCGCCGCCGAGGCCGGGGTGCCGGCGTTCTCGGTGGAGGAGGCCGTCGCGGTCTTGCCCTGGGCGATGTTCGTCCCGCCGCCGGTGCCCCCGCCGCCGCCCGGGGCCTTGTTGTAGACGGCGACGTAGTCGATGTTCATCTGCCCGCCGGAGACGGTGGCCGCGTTGGGGCCTCCGCCGAAGGCCGCCGGGAAGCCGCCGCCCATGGCCAGGTCGTAGATGATGAAGAACGGGTGGTCGACGGCGTTCGCCCAGGTGGTGGCGTCGACCTGGGTGGAGTTGACGGTGAAGTAGTTGCTGCCGTCGAGGTACCAGCGGATCTGCTCGGGCGAGACCGAGCGGTCGATCTGCACGGCGTAGGTGTGGTAGCCGGTCTGGCAGCCGGCGCAGGCGCGCTCACCGCTGCCGATGCCGGTGGTCTCGTTGCAGGGACCGCCCTGGCCGACCCCGCAGTGCAGGGTGCCGAAGACCGAGCTGCGGCTGTTGATGTCCTCCAGGATGTCGACCTCGCCGGAGCCCGGCCACGGGGTGCCGGTGCGCAGCGTGGAGCCGAGCATCCAGAAGGCCGGCCAGTACCCGGCGCCGTTGGCGGTGGTCAGGTTGGGCTGCTGGATCGAGGACTGCATCTCGACCACGCCGCCGGGAGGGGCGCCGAAGGTCGCGGCCTGGGTCTCGATCCTGCCGGAGGTCCAGCCGGAGTTGGGGTCGCTGCCGGAGTGCAGGGCCTTGAGGACCAGGTGTCCCGCGCCGTCCTGGTAGACGTTGGAGGCGCTGTTGGTCATGGTCTCGATCTCGCCGGTGCCGAAGCTGCTGCCTGGTCCGGTGTCGTACTTCCAGTTGCCGGCGTCGACGCCGCTTCCGGAGGCGCCGTTGAAGTCGTCGCTCCAGGTGGTGGTGAACCCGCTGGGTGCGGCGGGCACCGTCGCGGGGGAGACGGCGGCGGGTGCGGCGGCCGGTGCGGCGGCGACCGTGGACCCGAGCGCGCTGGGGGCGACGCCGAGGCCGATCCCGCCGAGGCACAGCGCTCCGACCGCGACTGCTGCGGCGAACCGCCGTGTCCTGAACGGGGAATGACGCTCTGTCTGATTGTCAGTGCTGCGTGGTGTGCGGCCCGTGAACATGGGTCTCCTTAGCGGAGGGTGCACGCCCGCAGGGGGATACGGGCGTGCAGGTGGGGGCCTCCGGCCCAGGGCGCGGCGCGGTCCGAATTGAGGGGTTTCAATTCAGAGAGCGCTCTCAGATCCAGGACGCTACCAGCGCTTGACGCAGTCAAGTCAACCCCTGTGCAGCTCCGGAACCGCGATCCAGGGTTTTGTCACGGTGGTTGTCACAGCAGTTGCCAGAGATGGTCACTGGTGCCGTTGTCGGCGAACTGGACGACCTGGGCGCTGTTGGCGGTCGACATGCCGGCCACGCCCAGCACCTTGCCGGAGTTCTGGTTGCGGATCCGGAACCAGCCGCCGCCGCTGTCCAGCAGCTGCCAGAGGTGGTCGGCCGTGCCGTTGTCGTCGAACTGGACCACATTGGCGCTGTCGGCCAGTGACATGGTGTCAACACCCATCACTTTGCCGGAGTTGAGGTTGCGGATCCGGTACCAGCCGCCGCCGTTGTCGACGAACTGCCAGAGGTGGTCGGCGGTGCCGTTGTCGTCGAACTGGACCACCCGGGCGCTGTTGGCGGTGGACATTACGTCCACGCCGATCAGCTTGCCGGAGTTCTGGTTGCGGATCCGGACGTAGCCGTTGCCGGGGGTCCAGGGGCGGCCGGTCGCCGAGGTGGTGGGGAAGGCGCTGATCCGCAGCCGGGCCGCGCCCATCGGGATCAGGGTGACCGTCTCGGTGGTGGTCGTGGTGAGCGCGGGGCTGTCCTCCAGGGTGGTGACCACCTGCTGGCTGTCGGCCGCCCAGGAGGGGATCCGCTGGGCCGGCGCGGTGATCCGTACCGGCACCGTGCCCTGGGTGAAGGGATTGGCGGCCAGCGTGCCGCCGACAGCGGTGAAGGCCAAGCCTGTTGCGGGTGCGGACGGGTTCAGCGCCAGGCCGTAGTTCCACGGGGTGGTGGCATGGACCGCGTACTCGGGGAACTCGGCGCTGCCCGCGTACTGGACGTAGCTCTCGCCGATCTGCAGCGAGTACTCCAGCGGGCCGTGCGAGACCGACACCGCGCTGTGGTCGCTGCCCCAGGTGCGGACGGCGGTCTGCTGCGGCAGCCGCAGGGTGACGGTGTCGCCGTTCGCCCAGGTGCGGCTGAGCTTGGTGTAGGCAGGACCGGCCGGGGCGCTCACCGTCTGCCCGTTGACCGCGAGTTGGGGGCTGCCGCACCAGCCGGGGATGCGCAGGTAGAGCGGGAAGGCGAGGCTCTTCGGCAGCGACAGGGTGAGTGTGACGGTTTCGGCGAAGGGGTAGTCGGTGGTCTCGGTGATGGTGACCGAGGTCCCGTCGGCGACCTTGGCGGTGACCGCGCTGGCCGCGTACATCGCGGCGGCCAGGCCCTTGTCCGGGGTGGCCAGCCACAGCTCCTCGGTGAAGTAGGGCCAGCCCATGCCGTAGTTGTGCGGGCAGCAGCGGTACTGGTCGACGCCGGGCATGTACGCCTGCATGGCCCAGTTGTTGGAGAACTGCCCCTGGGTCTTGGCATTGTCGTCCAGGTCCACGCTGTTGGCGGAGGTGATGTAGTGCACCCCCTTGCCATTCGGATCCAGGGCCGCCGGAAGGGAGTTGAAGGCCAGCTCCTCGCAGCGGTCGGCCCAGACCGGGTCGCCGGTGATCCGGTTCAGCAGCTGGTGGCTGGCCATGAACTCGACGATGCCGCAGGTCTCGAAGCCCTGCCGCGGATCCCCGTACCCGGGACGGGCGTTCTCGTCCCCGGCGAAGCCGCCGCCGGGGAACTGCCCGTAGGCGTTCATCACGGCGGTGTAGTTCTGGTAGGCGGACTGGCTGAGCGCGGCCGAGGGGGAGCGCAGCGCGTACTGGGCCGGCTCCCGGAAGCCCTGGGCGATATTGACGTTGTGCAGGGTGGGGAGGTTGTTCACCCAGTTGGCGCCGCCCGCGTGGATCCTGTCGGCGAGGCTGAGCAGGGCGGCGTCCCCGGTGCGGTTGTACAGCCAGAAGATGCTGTCCAGGCCGTCGCCCCAACGGAAGGACACCCAGCTGCTGTTGAAGGCGCCGGGCCCCTGTGCGTTCATGTAGTGGAAGAAGTCGGTGAGCAGCGGGACGATCCGGCTGTCGCCCGAGTACTCCTGCCAGGAGCGGAGCGCCCAGGTCAGCGGCAGGAAGGGCCAGAAGTCGGGCCCGCCGTTGAGGGAGGTGCGCAGGGCGGTCGGGCCGAAGAAGCCGTCCGGCTGCTTGGTGGCGATGATGGCGTCGATCCAACTGCCGGCGCTGGCAAGGGCAGTGGCGTCACGGGTGGCGATGGCGAGGTCGACGTAGCCGCGCAGCCAGTAGGGCACCTCCTCCCAGCCGACCTGGCTCGGGTTGGCCCAGCCGGAGTTGGCCTTGACCAGGAAGTGCGAGGTGTCCTGGTAGCGCCCGCACAGGCCGCCCAACTGCAGTTGCAGCTGGCCGGCCAGCCAGCCCCGGGCGGTGACGCTGCCCGGCGGCAGCCGGAGGAAGGCGGTCGGCTGGAGCGGGGCGGCGTTGGGGGAGTAGAGGCCGCCGGGGGCGGGGGCCACGGTGGCGGCGGCCGGTGTGGCGGCGGCGCCGCGGGCGGTGGCTGGGGTCGCGGCGTTTGCGCCGGGGGCGGGCAGGACCAGCCCGGCGGTGCCGGTGGCCAGGATGGTGCCGACGAACTGGCGTCGGTTGAGAGGCATGGCGAACTCCGGGAGGGGACGACGGAAGGGTGGGGGGTCGTTCCAACGTTGGAAGAGTGGTCGCAAACGGAATGAGAGCACGCGGTGCGGTCGCTGTCCAGGTTTTTTGCCCGCATTTGCTGTTTTTCAACGTTGAAACTGCTGCTGCTGAGGCGTGCTGATACTCGGGGGAATGCCCTGTCGGAACCGGGGTAGGGGATGCCCTGTCGTTCGAGTGGCTGACCGGGGCCCCGGGCGCGGTGCGGGAAAGCAGGCAGGGATGGACCAGGGAGCAGCGGTGCGGATGCAGCGGCAGGACCAGCTGTACGGTGCGCCGATCAGGGCCGGAGTCTCCTACGACGGCCGTCCCGGCACGATCGCCGCCGCGCGCGACTTCGTGGCCGGCTTCCTGCGGCAGGCCCAGGCCGAGCACGCGGTGCCGGTCACGGCGCTGCTGACCGAGGACGTCCGGCTGGTCGTGAGCGAGCTGGTCACCAATGCCGCCAAGTACGCGCCGGGGCCGTGCCTGCTCGACCTGGAGATCCTGGACGACATCCTGCGGATCACCCTCTGGGACACCGAGGCCGCGCTGCCCGTCCCGATCGGCGCCGACCCGGGCCGGGTGGGCTGCCACGGGATGGAGATCGTGCTCGCGCTGTGCCGCCGCTACGAGGTCGAGCGCCAGGCCGGCGGCAAGCGGGTGCAGGTCGACCTCGCGCTCTGAGGCCGGCGGCTCCGCCCCCGCAAGGTGGTTTCGTCCCCGGCCGCAGCGGCCGGGTAGCGTGGTCGCATGCCCGAGGGTGATTCGGTGTTCCGCGTGGCCGCGCAGCTGCAGCAGGTGCTGGGCGGGCGCGTGCTCACGCTCGCGGACCTGCGGGTGCCCGCCCATGCCACGGCCGACCTGGTGGGACGCCGGGTGCTGGAGGTCGCACCGCGCGGGAAGCACCTGCTGACCCGGCTGGACGGCGGGCTCACCCTGCACACGCATCTGCGGATGGACGGCCGGTGGAAGGTGTTCACCGCCGGTGAACGCTGGACCGGCGGCGCCGACTGGCAGATCCGCGCCGTGCTCGGGACGGCCGGGCACACCGCCGTCGGCTACCGCCTGCCGGTGGTCGAACTGCTGCCCACCGCACAGGAGGAGAGCACGGTCGGCCACCTCGGACCCGATCTGCTGGGGCCCGGCTGGGACGCCGAGGAGGCGCTGCGGCGGCTGCTCGCACAGCCGGAGCGGCCGATCGCGCCCGCGCTGCTCGACCAGTGCAATCTGGCCGGCATCGGCAACGTCTACGCCAATGAGCTGTGCTTCATGGCCGGGGTCACCCCGTGGACGCCGGTCGGGCAGGTGGCCCGGCTGGACCGGGTGGTGGCCCTGGCCCACCGGCTGCTGGGGCTCAACCGGCTGCGCCACGGCCATGTCACCACCGGCGACACCCGGGTCGACCGGCGGCACTGGGTCTACGGCCGGGCCCGGCAGCCCTGCCGCCGCTGCGGCACCCCGGTCCGGACGACCGGCTTCGGGGCGGCCGGTCCGGGGGCGTCGGCGCAGGACCGGGTCGTGTTCTGGTGCCCGCGCTGCCAGAGCGGCCCCACCGGTGCGAGCACCGATGGGGCCGGGGGGAGTCGGACAACCGAGGGTCAGACCCGTCGGCGGCGATTGGTGTAGGCCGGGGTGGCCAGGGCGACCAGGACCGCGGCCACGCCTATCTGCAGCAGGTGGCGGATCCAGTCGATGCCGTTGGTGTGACGTACGCCGACGTAGTTGGAGATCCAGTTGCCGATGAGCGCGCCGACGATGCCGAAAATGATCGTCAGCAGGATCGGGACGGGGTTGCGGCCAGGGACAGCGAGCTTCGCGAGCACGCCGATGACCAGGCCTTCGAGGATGAGCCAGACGAGCCAGAGCACGATGCCTCCTGATGCAGTATCAGTTCCTTGGTCACTGACTGGAACTGCCGACATCTCGCATGTGCCCGGCAACGGGCGGGCCATGCCTGCCGCGGGTCGGTGAACTCCGCGGGCCGCCCCGCGCCGGATACTGGGCCGGATACCGGGCCGTGCGAAACGTTGCTGAAGGGGAGAGTCCATGTGGCATGACCTGTGGTCGGTCCAGGTGCCGATCGCGGAGAAGGTGATCCGCACGGTGCTGGTCTACGCGCTGCTGCTGGTGCTGTTCCGGGTGGCGGGCAAGCGCGGGCTCGCCAATCTGAACACCTTCGACTTCGTGGTGATCTTCCTGCTGTCCAATGTGGTGCAGAACGCGATCATCGGGGCGGACAACAGCCTGCTGGGCGGCGTCATCGGCGCGGTCACCCTGGTCGTCGTCAACGCGGGCGTCACCAGCTGGCTGGCCCGCGACAGCCGCGCCGAACGCCTGCTGGAGGGCACGCCGACCACGGTGATCGAGGACGGCGCGGTGGTGCCGGGGGCGCTGCGGAAGCTGTCGCTGCGCAGCGGTGAGATCGAACAGGCCGTGCGGCTGCAGAACGGCGACAGCATCGACGGCGTCGCCCTCGGCAGCCTGGGCCCCGACGGCCAACTGGTGATCACCCTCAAGCGCGACGAGCAGAACGCCACCCGGGGCGACGTCGAGGCGCTGCAGGCCCGCCTCGCCGCGATCGAGGAGCTGCTGGCCGACCTGGCCGCCCGACCCTGACCCCGGGTCGGATGGTGACCCCGGGTCAGCCCAGGATCGTCAGCGACGCGATCCGGTCGTCCCGGAGCGCGAAGTGGAAGTACAGCGTGACGGGGCTGCCGGGGAAGTCGCCGGCGACCTCCACGGCCACGACGGTGCGGTCGGCGACCGCTGCCACGTCCTCGACGGCGTAGGTCGCGCCGACCGCCTTGCTGGCCTTCTCGTTCCAGGCCCGGATCGCGTCGCTGCCCCGGTACTCGTTGCCCTCGTCGGTGATCACCGCGTCCTCGGTGAGCGCGGCGAGCAGGGCGTCGCTGTCGTGGGCCTGCTTGGCCTCCAGGTAGGCGGCGACGGGGGCGGGGAGTGTGGTGACGGACATGGCCTTCTCCAGTTCGGTGTGTTCGGTGTGTGGGTCTGTTCGGTTCGCGGGGCCGGTGCTGCTCAGCGGTCGCCGGTGCGGAACACCGGCCAGGCGATCTCGGTCCGCCAGCGGGTGGCGTCCGGGGTGTCGAAGCGGTCGGTCAGGTAGTACTCGCGTACCGGCCCCTCGACGCCCAGCGCGTGCTCGGCGACGTAGGTGCCCAGCGCGCCGTAGGTACGGTCGGCGTCCGCGTGCGAGCCGCAGTGGGTGCTGACCGCCAGTTCGGCGCCCGGCACCCGCAGGGCCCTGGTCCGTCCCAGCGCCGCCGGAGGCTGCGCGACGGGGACGAACGCGACGATCTCGCCGCACTCGTCCGCGAACAGCTCGGTGGCGAGGAGCGCCCCGTACGGGCCGTCCGCCACCGCGCCCAGGCCGCGCAGCGCGCCGTGCAGCTCGTCGAAGGCGGACTGCCACCAGCGGCCCAGGTCGTCCAGGTGCACGGTCCCGGTGATCGCCAGGGCGGTCACCTCCGGTACCGTCCGGTGCTCCACCGGGACCGGCAGGTCCGGATGCTCGATCAGTGCGCGCAGTGACTCCACCGCTGATCGGGTCTGCTCCAGCTGGTCCTGCATCCGGTCGAGATGCGCCAGGATCAGCCGGTTCCGGACGGCCGGATCGTCGGTAGCGAGCACGGCCCCGACCTGCTCCACCGGCATCCCCAGCTCCCGGAACCGCCGGATCACCTGCGCCGCCGGGACCTGCCCGGTGACGTAGTAGCGGTACCCGGTGGCCGGGTCGACCTCGGCCGGCTCCAGCAGTCCCACCTGGTGGTAGTGCCGCAGCGTCTTGACGCTGAGGTGCGTCATCCGGGAGAAGTCGCCGATCGCCAGCCGTGTGTCCATGTCCGCCAGTGTTCGCCCTCCCGCAGGGGGAGAGTCAACGCGGCGCGCGGCAGTTCGAACGCTTAACTACCCGTACTGTTCGCGGCCTGTTCAGACCAGGGTCGCCGGTGTGCCCGAAGCTTCGCCGGGAGCGCGAGCGCGCTCCTCGCCTGCTCGTCCACCCACATGAAGAGGACCGGCCATCTTGCGTACGCACTGGCGTAGACAAGTCTCCATCACCGCCGTTGCCCTTGCCTTCCTCGCTCTCGGCCTGTCCGGTGTGCCGGCCTCGGCGCAGAGCCAGTCCACGGTGCGGATCAACGAAGTCGAGTCGAGCGGCGGCAGCCCCGGCGACTGGATCGAGCTTGTGAACACCGGGACCTCCGCGGTCGACATCTCCCAGTGGGTCGTCAAGGACAACGACGACTCGCACTCGTACAAGATCGCCAAGAACACCTCGCTGGCCGCGGGCGCGTTCCTGGCACTGGACGTCGAATCCTCGTTCGGGCTGGGGAGTTCGGACTCCGCGCGGCTGTTCACCTCGGACGGCTCGACGCTGGTGGACTCCTACACCTGGACCGACCACGCCAGCACCACGTACGGGCGCTGCCCGGACGGCACCGGGGCGTTCACCACCACCCTCGCCCCGACCAAGGGCGCGCCCAACTCCTGTGCCGGAAGCGGCGGCGGGGGCAGCCAGCCGACCCACGGCGCCTGGCCGGGCGGCTCCGCGGTGACCATCGCCGACGCCTCGAACGTGTTCGGCGAGAACCTCAGCGGCCTGTCCTTCGAGAGCCCCAGTGTGCTGTGGGCCGTGGACAACGGTCCGAGCAAGCTCTACCGGCTGGTGCCCAACGGCGCTACCTGGAAGCCCGATACGACCGGTGGCTGGTCCTCGGGCAAGGCCCTGCACTACCCGGGCGGCAGCGGCGACCCCGACTCGGAGGGCGTGGTCACCACCCCCGACGGGATGTTCGTCTCCACCGAGCGCGACAACAGCCACGACTCCACCAGCAAGCCGGAGATCCTGCGCTTCGACGCCACCTCCACCGCCTCCTCGCTGAACGCGACCGGCGAGTGGAACCTCACCTCCGACCTGCCCTCCGTCGACGCCAACTCCGGCCTCGAGGGCGTCTCCTGGATCCCCGACTCCTTCCTGACCGCGCACGGCTTCCGCGACCAGCACACCGGCGCCGCCTACAACCCGGCCAACTACGCCAACCACGGCACCGGCCTGTACTTCGCCGGCCTTGAGGCCAACGGCACCGTCTACGCCTACGCCCTCAACCTGACCAGCGGCGCGTACACCCGGGTCGCCACCATCGCCAGCGGCTTCCCGGCCGTGATGGACCTGGAGTTCGAGCCCGCCACCGGACACCTGTGGGCGGCCTGCGACGACACCTGCCAGGGCCAGACCGCGACCCTGGACATCAACGCCCAGGGCCAGTTCGCCCTCACCGCCACCTACGACCGCCCCAGCGGGATGGCCAACTACAACAACGAGGGCTTCGCCATCGCGCCCCAGTCCACCTGCACCGGCGGCCACAAGCCGGTCGTCTGGTCCGACGACGCCAACGACGGCGGCCACGCCCTGCGGGCCGGCACCCTGAACTGCACCCCCTGACAGCAGTGGGGTGGATGGAGCAGTAGCGAAGGCCGCGGTCCTCCCGGACCGCGGCCTTCGTCCGTATCGCGTGCCGGCGGTGCTCAGGCGTCGGCGTGGTGGGTGAGCGGGGCGTGCGGGTCGGTGCCGTGGGCCGCCAGGTGGTCGGTGTGCACGGTGGCGGCGGTCAGCCGCGGGACGGCGTGGATCAGGGCGTGCTCGGCCGACACGGCCACGGTGTGGGCCTGGACGACGGTCAGCCGGGGGTCCACGACGATGTCCGCCTCGGCCCGCAGCGCGTGGCCGATCCAGCGCATCCGCACCTGCCCGGTGCCCAGCACGCCGTCGACGCCGCGCAGGGCGGCTTCGGCGCGGTCGACCAGGGCCGGGTCCACGGAGTCCATCAGCCGCCGGTAGACCTCGCGGGCGGCGTCCTTGAGGACCATCACGATGGCCAGGGTGATCAGCAGGCCGATGACCGGGTCCGCCCGGCGCAGGCCGAGCGCCGCCCCGCCGGCGCCCAGCAGGACGGCCAGCGAGGTGAAGCCGTCGGTACGCGCGTGCAGGCCGTCGGCGACCAGGGCGGCCGAACCGATCCTGCGTCCGGTGCCGATGCGGTGGCGGGCGACCCACTCGTTGCCGACGAAGCCGACCACCGCGGCGGTCGCCACCGCCCACAGGTGGCTCACGTCGCGCGGGTTCAGCAGCCGGTCCACGGCCTCGTAGGCGGCCAGCGCGGAGGAGGCGGCGATGGTGAGCACGATCGCGATACCGGCCAGGTCCTCGGCGCGGCCGTAGCCGTAGGTGTAGCGGCGGTTCGCCGTCCGGCGTCCCAGGACGAACGCGAGACCCAGCGGGACCGCGGTCAGTGCGTCGGCGGCGTTGTGGACGGTGTCGCCCAGCAGCGCCACCGATCCCGACAGCGCCACCACCACCGCCTGGACCAGTGCGGTCGCCCCCAGGACGGCCAGCGAGAGCCACAGGGTCCGCATCCCCTCGCGGGAGGCCTCCATGGCGGAGTCGACCTTGTCCACGGCCTCGTGGCTGTGCGGGGCGACCAGGTGCGAGAGCCGGTGCCGCAGCGGGTGCCGACTCTCACCGTGGTCGTGGCTATGGCTGTGGTCGTGGCTGTGGTCCGCGGGGTGTTCGTGAGGGTGCCGGTTGTCCTCCATGCGGGCCACCGTGTCATAGGGAACCCATTGCAGCGACCCCCGTCATACTGGCTCTGAGCAGTTGCGACGCATGCGCAACTGCTGGGCGCGGCGCCGGTGCCGGCGTCAGAGGCCCTTCAGGACACGGTCGAGCGCCGACCGGCCCGCAGGTCCCCAGTTCGACTTGCCGCCGGGCAGGCCGCGGTCCCCGCTCTGGCCCATCAGCATCAGGAACAGGCACTTCATCGCGGCCAGCCCGCGCGCCCGTCGGACCGCCGCCTCGTCCGCCTGCGCATAGCCGTCGAAGAACCGTGCGGCGGCGCCCGCGGGGAGCAGCAGCCAGGCGGCGGAGAGGTCCCAGGCCGGGTCGCCGGCGAAGACGTTGCCGAAGTCGACGATGCCCGCCAGCGTCCCGTCCGCGACGACGACGTTCGCGGGATGCAGGTCGCCGTGCACCCACACCCGCGGGCCCTGCCAGGCGGGAGCCGTGACCGCGTCGTCCCAGACGGCCCGGATGTCGGCGGCGGCGAAGCGGCCCAGGTCCACGTCCCGCAGGAAGTTCTCAAAGCCCTGCGTGTACTCCTCGGGGTGGCCGCCGCGGTCCGAGGCGTCCGGCGCCTCGGCGGGCGCCTCCATGTGCAGCGCCTTGAGGAAGGCCGCCAGGATGTCGGCCGCGTGGTCGCCGCGGGTGATCGAGCCGTGGTCCAGCGGCGTGCCCTCGACCCAGGTCATGACGGTCCAGATCTTGGGGAAGCGCTCGGACGGCGCACCGGCCCGCACCGGGACCGGGATCGGCAGCGGCAGGCGTGAGGCCAGGGTCGGCAGCCAGCGGCGCTCCTTGAGCTGCGGCTCCGGGCTGGTGTCCATCCGCTGCATCCGGACCGCCAGTTCGTCCCCGAGGCGCCACATCTGGTTGCCCCAACCGCCCTCCACCGGGCGGACGGGCAGCTCGGCCAGATCCGGATGCTGGTCCCGCAGCAGGTCGCGGACCAGTTCCTCGCTGATCCCACTCTCGGATTCGATCATGCGAAGTCACAGTACTCGCGGCAGGCGGAGGCGTCCGCCGTTCGTCACTGCTGACCCAGGAGCTTCACTGCTACCCTCACGATCGAATAGATGTTCGAACAGTGACGTACGATAAGGGGCTAAAGGGAGATGTCGGGCATGAGGGCGAGCGGGAGGAGGGAGGCCGTGGTGTGTTTACGCATCTGCAGGTCGCATCCGGCTACTCCCTGCGCTTCGGCGCCTCCCACCCCGACGCCCTGGTGCGCCGGGCGGTCGAGCACCGCATGGGGGCGCTGGCGCTGACCGACCGCGACACCGTGTCGGGCGCGGTCAGGTTCGCGAAGGCATGCGCGCGGCACGGGGTGCGGCCGGTGTTCGGCGCCGATCTGGCCGTCGCGGCGTTCGAATCCGCCCCGTCGGCGGCGGTCCCACCGGCACCTCCGGTACCGGCGGTGCCGACCGTCACACGCCGGTCGCCGGTGCGCGGAGGCGCGTTCGTGGACGAGTCCGCGCCCCGGGTGACCCTGCTGGCGCGGGACCGGACCGGCTGGGCGGCGCTCTGCCGCCTGCTGAGCGCCGCCCACGCCGACCCGGGGTCGCGGCAGCCGCTGCTGGCCCGGTCGGCCCTGCGGCAGTGGGGGGACAACGACGGCCTGACCGTGCTGCTCGGCCCGGACTCCGAGCCGCTCCGCGCGCTGGCCGCGGGCCGTCCGGACCGGGCCACCGCGCTGCTGGCGCCGTGGCGCGAACTGTTCGGCGACCGGCTGCGGCTGGCCGCGGTGGCCCACCACCGGGGCGGCACCGGGCCCGGCTCGCTGCGCCTGGCCGCGCGTACCGTCGGCCTGGCCGCGGACCTCGGCATCGAGGCGGTCCTCAGCAACGCCGTGCGCTACGCCGACCCGGCGCAGGCCTCGGTCGCCGACGTCCTGGACGCCGCCCGCCGGCTCGTCCCGATCGACGAGCGCCGGCTCGACGGCGGGCAGCGCTGGCTCAGGCCCGAGGTCGACATGCGGCGGATCGCCGAGCACATCGCCGCGGCCGCAGGCCAGGAGCACGGCGGGGCGGCCCGCCTGCTCGCGGCGACCGAGCGCACCGCGGAGCAGTGCCGGGTGGACCCGTACGCGGATCTGGGCCTGGCGGATCCGGACCCGAGGGCGGGCCTGATCCGGGGCCGGGAGCACCTCCCCGAGCCCTTCACGGTGGGCGCGGGACGGCGCTCGGCGCGCCGGGTGCTGGAGTCCCGGACGATCTCGGCGATGCTCCGGCACGGCTACCACCGGGACCAGGACATGCTGCGGCGGCTGCGTTCGGAGCTGGAGATCATCCGGAACCGGGGCTTCGAGACCTACTTCCTCACCGTCGCCGCCGTGGTCGACGACGCCCGCGGCCTGGGCATCAGGACCGCCGCCCGGGGCTCGGCGGCCGGTTCGCTGGTGGTGCACCTGCTGGGGATCGCCACCGCGAACCCGGTCGAGCACGGCCTGCTGATGGAGCGTTTCCTGTCCCCGCTGCACCGGCTGCTCCCGGACATCGACGTCGATGTGGAGTCCGCGCGCCGATTGGAGGTCTACCGGGCCGCGTTCGAACGTTTTGGCGCGGAGCGGGTGGCCGCGGTGGCGATGCCGGAGACCTACCGGGTCCGCCATGCGATCAGGGACGTCGGCGCCGCCCTGGGCATCGACCCGGAGGAGACCGGGCGGCTGGCGAAGGCGTTCCCGCACATCCGCGCCCGCGACGCCCGCTCCGCCCTGGCCGAGCTGCCCGAACTGCGGGAGGTGGCGGCGCACGCGGAGAAGTACGGGCGGCTGTGGGAGCTGGTCGAGGGCCTGGACGCGCTGCCGCGCGGCATCGCCATGCACCCCTGCGGGGTCATCCTGTCCGACGCCACACTGCTCGACCGCACCCCGGTGCTGCCCACCCCCGGGGAGAACCTGCCGATGAGCTTCTTCGACAAGGAGGACGTCGAGGACCTCGGCCTGCTCAAACTGGACATCCTGGGCGTGCGGATGCAGTCGGCGATGGCGCACGCGGTCACCGAGATCCACCGCACCACCGGTGACCGCATCGACCTGGACGACTCGGCCCAGGTCCCGCCGGGGGACCCGGCCACCTACGAACTGATCCGCAGCTCGCAGACCCTGGGCTGCTTCCAGATCGAGTCACCGGGCCAGCGGGAGCTGATCGGGCGGCTGCAGCCGGAGGACTTCCACGACCTGGTCGTGGACATCAGCCTGTTCCGTCCCGGGCCGGTCGCGGCCGACATGATCAGCCCGTTCATCGCGGCCCGGCACGGCAAGCGCGAGCCCTCCTACCCGCACGAAGATCTGCGTCCGGCCCTGGAGGGGACGCTGGGCGTGGTGGTCTTCAACGAGCAGGTCATGCAGATGTTCTCGGTGATGACCAAATGGGGTCTCGGCTGGGGGGACGCCGCCCGCCGGGCGATGGGCGACAAGGAGCGGCTGCCCCAGGTCGAGGCCTGGTTCCGGAGGGAGGCCGGGAAGCAGGGGTACGCGCGGCAGGTCGTCGACGAGGTCTGGGGGATCCTGCTCGCCATGTCCTCGTACGGCTTCGCCAAGGCCCACGCGGTGGCGTTCGCGGTGCCCACGTACCAGTCGGCCTGGCTCAAGGCGCACCACCCGGCCGCGTTCTACTCCGGGCTGCTGACCCACGACCCGGGGATGTACCCGGCCCGGCTGATCCTGGCCGACGCGCGGCGGCGCGGGGTGCCGATCCTGCCCCTGGACGTGCGGCACTCCGCCGCCGACTACCGCACCGAGCCGGTCGACACCCCGGCGGGCCGGCGCTGGGGCGTGCGGCTGGCGCTGTCCGGGGTGCAGGGCATCACGGCCGAGCAGACCGCCCGGATCGTGGCCGGCCGCCCCTACGCCTCCGTCTCGGACTGGTTCACCCGCGCCCGTCCCGCGCTGCCGGTGGCCGAACGCCTGGTCCGGGTCGGCGCCCTGGACGCACTGGCCCCGGGACAGCACCGGCGCGACCTGCTGCTGCAGATCACCGAGCTGCACCGGCAGCAGCGGAGCACGGCCATCCCCACCCAGCTCACCCTGGCCGGGGACGACACCACCACCCCGGCCCCGACCGGCCTGCCGGTGATGACCGCCAAGGAGGAGCTCGGCGCGGAGCTGGCCGTGCTGGGCCTGGACGTCTCCCGGCATCTGATCACCGATCACCACCAGCTGCTGGCCGAGCTCGGAGCCACCCCGGCGCACCGCCTGGCCGAGCTGAGGACGGGGGAGCAGGTCCTGGTGGCCGGGGCCAAGGTCGCCAACCAGACCCCGCCGAACCGGACCGGCAAACGCATCCTGTTCGCCACCCTGGACGACGGCACCGGGCTGGTCGACCTCGCCTTCTTCGACGACGCCCAGCACTGCGCGCACACCGTCTTCCACAGCTTCCTGCTGCTGGTGCGCGGCACCGTCGCCCGCCGCGGCCCGCGCAGCCTCAGCGTGGTCGGCGCCCAGGCCTGGAACCTCGCCGAACTCGCCGCCGCGCGGGAGGCCGGCGGCCTGGACGCGGTCCGCCGACTGCTCGCCGCGCCACGCGGCTCCGACCCCAGCTCCGACGCCGACTCCGACCCCGACCCCGACGCCGCTCCGGACGCCGAGGGCGCGACCGGTGCCCGGGCCCCGGGCTCCGCCGGCCGGGTGCTGACCCTGCCCACCGGCTACACCCTCGCCCCCTGGGCCGACCTGCAGCCCGCCGGCGACGAGACCACCGCCACCCGCAAGCTGTGGACCTCCAGCCCCGGCAGCGCCGGATGAGCCGCACCCTCGCCTACGCGCACCTGCACCGGCCGGCCCTGGAGACCTACCGGCAGGTGTTCACCGTGCTGGCCGACCTCACCCCCGTGGTCCAGGCGCTGCCGCCGTACGCCGCGCTGCTGGACCTCACCGGCGCCCTGCGCTACTTCGACCGCACCCCCGCCGAGCTCGCCCAGCTGCTCCAGCTCAAGGTCGTGGCCCGCTTCGGCATCCAGACCACGGTCGGCATCGGCCCCAACCGGATGCTGGCGACCCTCGCCGCGCAGACCGCCACCCCCGACGCCGCCCACGTCCTGCCCGACGACCCGCAGCAGATCACCGGGTTCCTCGATCCGTTCCCGGTCCAGGTGCTGCCCGACGTCGGCGCCAGGACCAGCCGCGCGCTGGCCGGGTACGGGCTGACCACCGTGGCCGACCTGCGGACCGTCCCGCTGGCCACGCTGCAGCGGATCACCACCGCGAGCACCGGACGGCTGCTGGCCGAGCGGGCGCGGGGCCACGATCCGCGTACCGTCCGCCCCGGCGGACCGCCCGTCGTCCTCACCGCCCGCCGCGGTTTCGACCGCGACACCGTCGACTCCGACACCGCCCGCCGCGCCCTGCTCTCCACCGCCCTGGAGCTGGGGGCCCAGCTGCGCGGCAGCGGCCAGGTCACCGGCCGGCTCGAACTGGAGGTCCGCTACGCCGACCGCTCCGTCACCACCCGGGCCCGCACCCTGCGCGAGCCCACCGACCACACCGCCGCCCTCCAGCAGCAGCTGCACGACCTCTACAGCAGCCTCGGGCTGCAGCGCGCCCGCCAGCGCTCGCTGACCGTGCGGGCGCAGGCGCTGCGCCCGGTCGAATCCGCGAGCGTGCAGCTGAGCTTCGACCGCCGCACCGAACGGGGACGCCGCCTCGACCCGGTCGTCGACCGCGCCACCACCCGCTTCGGCCCGCACGCGCTCACCCGAGCGGCCCTGGTCACCGGTCCTCCCGCTGCGGTCAGGCCCTGAGCCGTCGCCGGGTCCGCCTGTTACCCCAGTGTTAGGCCCGGGCCGGGAGAGTAGCCCGGTCAACACCCTGCACCAGGAGGGAGCCCGGCGATGTCGCGTGAGCGCCTGCGGCAGTGGCTGCGGACCTTTGACGGTCGTGAAGCACTGCTGTTCGTTGCCCAGGCGGTCGTGCTGTGGTTCGTTTCCACCTGGCCGTCATGAACCAACGGGTCATGCACTCACGGGCCGTCAACTCATAGATGGGTACGTCATCATTTCCGCCACCCCGACGACGACTGGCCAACTCCGGAGGAGCGGGTCGCCGGCACCCGTCCGGCACGCACTGAGCAAGGTGCCGGAGGTGACCCTCTACTTCTGGATCACCAAGGTGCTCACCACCGGGATGGGCGAGACCACCTCCGACTTCATGGCCACCCATCTGAACCAGGTGATCGCGGTCGCCCTGGGCGGGCTCGCCTTCGTGGCGGCGCTGATGCTGCAGTTCTCGGCGCGCCGCTACACGGCGTGGATCTACTGGACCGCCGTGGTCATGGTCAGTGTCTTCGGGACGATGGCCGCCGATGTGCTGCACGTCGCCCTGGGCATCCCCTACGTGGTGTCCACGGTGTTCTTCACGGTCGTCCTCGCCGCCGTGCTGGGCACGTGGTACGCGGTGGAGCGGACGCTGTCGATCCACAGCATCCACACCCGGCGCCGCGAGGGCTTCTACTGGGCCACCGTCATGGCCACCTTCGCGCTGGGCACCGCCCTCGGCGACTGGACCGCGACCACCCTGCACCTGGGCTACTTCTCCTCCGGGGTGCTGTTCGCCGTGCTGATCGCGGTCCCGACCGCGGCCCACCGGTGGTTCCGGCTGAACCCCGTCCTGGCCTTCTGGTTCGCCTACATCGTCACCCGTCCGCTCGGTGCCTCCTTCGCCGACTGGATGGCGGTCTCCCACGTCCGCGGCGGGCTGGCCTGGGGGACCGGACCGGTCAGCCTGGCCTGGGCGGTGGCCATCCTCGGCTTCGTGGCCTACCTGGCGCTCTCCCGCAAGGACGTCGCGCCGACCGAGTCCTGACGAAGGGCCTCAGGCCGGGTCGAGCCGGCCCAGCTCCTCGAACGACAGGTTGAGGTCCAGCGCCGCGACCGAGTCGCGGACGGTCTCCGGACGGGACGAGCCCGGGATCGGGACCACCACCGGTGCCTTGGCCAGCATCCAGGCCAGGCAGACCTGTTGGGCGCTGACCCCGTGCTCCCGCGCCACCTCCGCGAACGCGGCGAAGCGCGAACCCAGCTGCCCGGCCTGGGAGATGCCGCCGAGCGGGCTCCACGGGAGGAAGGCGATGCCGAGCTCCGCGCACAGGTCCAGCTCCGGCTCGCTGGAGCGGAAGGCCGGGGAGAACTGGTTCTGCACGCTGACCAGCCGTCCGCCCAGGATCTCGTTCGCCTGCCGGATCTGCTCCGGGTTCGCGTTGGAGATGCCGGCGGCACGGATCTTGCCCGCGTCGAGCAGGTCGCGGATCGCTCCGACCGACTCCGCGTAGGGGACCTTCGGGTCCGGGCGGTGGAACTGGTAGAGGCCGATGGCCTCCACACCGAGCCGCTTGAGCGAGGCCTCGCAGGCCCGCTTCAGGTACTCCGGCGACCCGTCCAGGGTCCACGACCCGTCGCCGGGGCGCAGGTGGCCGCCCTTGGTGGCGATCAGCACCTCGGAGCCGCCGCGGCCGAAGCTCGCCACCGCCCGGGCGATCAGGGACTCGTTGTGGCCGACCTCGTCCGCGTCCCGGTGGTAGGCGTCGGCGGTGTCGATCAGCGTCACGCCGGCCTCCAGGGCCGCGTGGATCGCCGCGACGCTGCGCTGCTCGTCCGGCCGCCCCTCGATGGACATCGGCATTCCGCCGAGACCGATGGCACTGACCTTGACGTCGCCGATGGTGCGCGTGTGCATGGGCATGTCTCCTCGGGGGTTTCTGATCCGGCGTTCCCAGCCTGCACCTCAGCCGATTAAGCTGTCCAACAGAAGATACTGATTCCTTTGAGCGGCTCGGGTGATGAATCGTGGAACTGCGGCAACTCGAGTACTTCGTCGCCGTCGCGGAGGAGTGCCACTTCACCAGGGCGGCCAAGCGGCTGCAGGTGGCCCAGTCCGGACTGTCGGCCTCGATCCGCTCGCTGGAGCGTGAGCTGGGGGCCGCGCTGTTCCTGCGCAGCACCCGGTCGGTGGAGCTGACCGCGGCCGGACAGGCCCTGCTGGTCGAGGCCCGGCGGGCGCTGTCCGCGACCGACGCGGCCAAGGACGCCGTCGCCGCGGTGCAGGGCCTGCTGCGGGGGAGCCTGTCCATCGGCTCGCTGCAGTGCCTGCACGTGGTGCACCTGCCGGCGGTGCTGGCCCGGTTCGCCGCCGCCTACCCCGGCCTGGAGATCCGGCTCTGCCAGGGCGGATCCAACGAGCTGACCGAGCAGGTGCGCACCGGACGGCTGGACCTCGCCTTTGTCTCCCGTCCCGCCCGGAGCACCGAGGCGCTGCTGGTGGAGACCCTCGCCGACGAGCCGCTGGTCCTCGCCTGCGGGCCGGGGCACCCGTTCGCGGCGCGGGCCCAGGTCGATCCGGCCGAGCTGCGCGCGGAGCGGTTCGTCGACTTCCAGCCGGACTGGGGGACCCGCGACCTGGCCGACCGGGTGCTCGCCGACGCGGGGGTGGACCGCCGGGTCGCGCTGGAGGTGACCGATGTGCACTCGCTGCTCGACCTGGTGACCTTCGGGCTCGGCGTCGCCCTGGTCCCGCAGTCCTTCGCGGCCAAGACCGACCGCGCGCACTTCGTCCCGCTGGCCGGGGTCCTCCCGTGCTGGGAGACGGTCACGGTCACCGGCGACCCGGTCAACCCGGCGGCGGCGGCGCTGCTGCGCGAGGTCCACCGGGCCAGGAGCGGGGCCGGGAGCGGCCACAGCCCAGTCGTCGCGGCGGTCGGCTGACCCCCTACCGCTCAGGGGGAGCCGGGCAGCCGCAGGGTGACGGTCAGTCCGCCCTCGGGCCTGGCCCGGGCGGTGACCTCGCCGCCGTGGGCCCGGGCGACCGCCCGGACGATGGACAGGCCCAGGCCGGCCCCGGCCTGCTGGGCCCCGGACCGGCCGTCGCCGGCGCGGGTGTTCCGACCGCGGTGGAAGGGTTCGAACAGCGCCTCCGGATCGGCCTCGTCCAGCAGCGGGCCGTCATTGCTGACGGTGAGTTCGGCCCAACCGCCGCCGCCCGAGCCGTCGCTGACCTGGCCGCTGCTGACCTGGAGCAGCCCGCCCTCGCGGTTGTACTTGACCGCGTTCTCCAGCAGGTTGGTCGCGGCGATGCCCAGCAGCGCGACATTGCCGTGCACCGGGCTCGGCGCCAGGTCCGTCCGCAGGTCCAGGTTCCGTTCCTGGCAGCGCGCGGCGACCTGGTCCAGGGCCTCGGCGGCGACGTCGGCCAGGTCGTCGTCCACCGGGTCGGTGACCCGCTGCTCGGAGCGGGCCAGGGTGAGCAGGGCGTCGATCAGACGCTGCGCCCGCGCGGTGGACTGGGCGACGTCCTGGCCCATGGTGCGCCACTGGGCCTCGGTGGGCTCGGGTTTGGCGAGGGTGACCTCGACGGCGGTCCTGGTCAGGGCGAGCGGGGTGCGCAGTTCATGGCTGGCGTTGGCCACGAAGCGGCGCTGGGTCACGAAGGCGGCGTCCAACCGTTCCAGCATCTGGTCGAAGGTGTCGCCGAGTTCCTTCAACTCGTCGGCGGGGCCGGGCAGGTTGAGGCGTTCGTGCAGGGTGGTGTCGGTGGCGCGGCGGGCCGCGGCGGTGATCGCGGCGATCGGCCGGAGCATCCGTCCGGCGGTCCACCAGCCCACCAGCGCGGAGGTGGCGACCACGGCCAGCAGCAGGATCAGCGCGATCCGCAGCAGGTGGGAGGCGGCGGCGTCGCGGATCTGGTCGGAGAGCCCGATGAAGTGGTCGTGGTCCGGGTCCAGTCGGCTGGGCACCGCGTCGTCGGGCAGCGGCTGGAAGATGAGCCGGTAGAAGGCCGTGGTCAGGGCCAGCACCAGCAGGCTGCCGCCGACGGCGAACAGCGCGGCGTAGGTGAGGGTGAGCCGGGTGCGGATGGTCAGCGCGGGCCGTCCCGCCCAGGCCGTGCGCAGCCGCGGCCACAGCTGGAACCGCGACCCCGGCGGCGGCGGGTTCACGGCACGATCCGGTAGCCGGCCCCGACCAGGGTCTCCACCAGGTCCGGGCTGCCGAGCTTGCGGCGCAGCCGGTTGACGGTGACCCGGACCGTGTTGGTGAACGGGTCGGCGTGCTCGTCCCAGGCGCGTTCCAGCAGCTGCTCATGGCTGAGCACCGCGCCGTCGGCGGCCAGCAGGATCTGCAGCACGGCGAACTCCTTGGCGGTCAGCGTGATCGGCCGCCCGGCCCGGTGGACCGTGCGGCGCAGGGTGTCCATGCTGAGGTCGCCGCGGGTCAGCACGATGGGCTGGGAGCGGCCCCGGTGCCCCCTGCGGCCCAGGGCCTGGATCCGCAGGGTGAGTTCGGCGAAGGAGAAGGGCTTGCCCAGGTAGTCGTCCGCGCCCAGGGTCAGTCCGTCCACCCGGTCGTCGGTCCCGGCGAGCGCGGTGAGCATCAGGATCATCGGCGCGTCCGGACGGCCCGTCAGCTCCTGGCACACCTCGTCGCCGGACCGGCCGGGCAGGTCGCGGTCCAGTACCAGGACGTCGTACGCCCCGTTGACCTCGACCTTGGCCAGGGCGTCGTCGCCGTCGTGGCTGACGTCCACGGCCATGCCCTGGTCGCGCAGGCCCTCGGCGATGCGCGCGGCCAGGCGTTGTTCGTCCTCGACGACCAGGATCCGCATGCCCTCATCCTCTCCCGGCCCGGTCGAGTGCTGCCTGCAGGGACTGGGCGTAGCCGCTGGAGGTGTAGGTGGCGCCGGAGACCACGTCGATGTTCGCACCCTGCGCGGCCAGAACCTCGGACCGCAGGATCGGCAGCGCGTAGGAGTCGATCGCGCGGCTGCGTCCGCCGTCGGTCTCCTGGAGGACCACCACATCGGTGATCCGGCCACCGGCCAGGACGGCCCTGACCTGCACCGGGCCGTAGCGGGTGTCGACCACGGTGCCGGTGAACCTGCCGCTGACCGCCGAGGCGCCGGGCCGTGCGCCGGTACTCGCGCCGGGTGCCGCGCCAGCACTCGCGCCGGGTTCCGCGCTGGGCCGCGCGCCGGGTTTCACGCCGGCACGCGGGCCGGCGTTGACCGCCAGGGCCGAGCGGGGCGCCCCGGCGGACTGCGCCTTCACCCCGATGACCAGGGCTATCCCGGTACTGGTGGCGGCCAGGGCCATGGTGATCCTGCGCACGGGTGGGCCTTCCTGCTTCCTAGAACTCGAACGCTTCGGTGTGGATCCGCCGCCGGGGTACTCCGGCGCGGTGCAGTTCCTGGCGGGCGCTCCGGGCCATCCCGGCCGGTCCGCACAGGTAGACCTCGCGCTGGGCCAGGTCGGGGACGATGCGGCGCAGGTTCTCGGCCCGCAGCGGGTCCTGTCCGGGGCTGCGCCGCGGTCCCACCAGCGGGTACAGGCCGAGGCCCCGGTGCGCCGCTATCGCCGCCAGCTCCGGGTAGAGGACCAGGTCCTCGTGGCGCGAGCCGCGGTAGAGCAGGACCAGGTCGGCGCCCCGGCCTGGCAGCGTCTCGTACAGGGCCCGGATCGGGGTGATCCCGGCGCCGCCGGCGATCAGCAGCACCGGCCTGGTGCCGCTGCCGTGCCTGCCGCGCCGACGCGCGGTGAAGGCGCCGTACGGGCCCTCGAACCAGACCCGGGTGCCGGGAGGCAACCGGGCCAGCGAGGAACTGGAGTCGCCGAGGTCCTTGACCGTGATCCGGAGCCGGTCCGGTCCCGGCGCCTCGGAGAGCGAGTAGGGGTGGGACTGCCACCAGTGGCCCGGGGCCAGGAACCGCCAGCGCAGGAACTGGCCGGCCTCGGCCCCCAGCAGGTCCAGGTCCCGCCCGGCCAGGTAGAGCGACACCACGCCCGGCCCCTCGGCCACCACCTCGGTGATCCGCACACCGTGCCGCAGCGAGCGCCGCAGCGGGACCGCGACCCGGAACAGCAGCAGCGCCGCCGCCACCACGGCATGCGCGCCGGACCACAGCAGCCGGTTGCGCGGCGAGGTGGAGAAGTCCGTGCCGACCGCGAACTCGTGCGAGAAGGCCAGCCCGATCGCCAGGTAGACCAGCAGGTGGACGTGGTACCAGGACTCGTAGGACAACCGCCGGCGCACCGCGCGCGCGGACACCGTGCCGACCAGCAGCAGCAGGCCGAGCGCGACCGCGGACAGCCACACGTCGGTGTAGTCGACGACGACGTCCACGGTCTCCGCGACCGGGTTCGTCCCGGTCTGCCAGGCGTAGCCGGCGATGATCAGCGCCGCGTGCGCGCAGGCCAGCACGACGGTGTACTCGCCCAGGGCCCGGTGGTAGCGCGCGGTCACGTCCGAGCCGACCCGGTTCTCCAGCCACGGCACCCGGGCCATCAGCGCGACCAGCACCAGCAGCAGGTACGCCGCCAGCAGCCCGGTGATCCGCCCGGCCGCGGTCAGGCAGGCCGCCGCGTTGTCCAACGAGCCCGGGATGGTGTTCTGCCACCAGAGGAACAGCACCGGCAGCACCCCGGCGCAGATCGTCGCCAACAGCGCCCGCGACCACAGCAACCTCATGAACGGTTCCCATCGTGCGGCGTGAGTGGTGAGGCTTCACTGTTGCTGGCAGCCCCTAACACTGCGGTAACAGAGAATCCGGGGTGTCGGAGGTGTCGATATGGGCGGGTGCCGTTCGTATGGAGGGTGAGAGACCGAATCGTCAAGGAGGAGCACCATGAAGCAGTACCTGCTCAGCGTGATGCAGCCCGGCGGGCCCGTTCCCGCGCCGGAGGTCCTGGAGCAGATCGGACGGGAGCTGGAGACCTTCCACCGGGAGCTGCGGGAGGGCGGGGCCTGGGTGTTCGCCGGGGGGCTGCACGACCAGGGCTCGGCCACCGTGCTCCGGGTGAAGGACGGGGACGTGCTGATGACCGACGGCCCGTACGCGGAGGGCAAGGAGTTCCTCGGCGGGCTGTGCATCGTCAAGGCGCCCGACCTGGACGCGGCGCTCGAGTGGGGCCGCAAGGCCGCCCGGGCGACCACCCTGCCGATCGAGGTACGGCCGTTCCACGGCGAGGTGGAGGACTAGGGATGGCAGCGGAGCCGGGCCCGGCGGAGGCCGCGCGGGTCGCCGAGGTCGAGCGGGTGTTCCGGGAGGAGTACGGCCGCGCGGTGGCCGTCCTGGTGCGTGCCTTCGGCGACATCGACCTGGCCGAGGAGGCGGTGCAGGACGCCTTCACCGCCGCGCTGCGGCACTGGCCGTCGGCCGGGCCTCCGCCGAGCCCGGCCGGGTGGATCATCACCACCGCCCGCAACCGGGCGATCGACCGGCTCCGCCGCGAGGCGTCCCGGACGGACCGTCAGGCCACCGCCGTCCGGGAGGCCCTGCTGCTCCGTCCCGACCTGCTGCACCAGGACCAGCCGCACCAGGGCCCGCCGCACCCCGGCGGCGGGCCGACCGAGGAGGAGGGCCCCGTGCGCGACGACCGGCTGCGCCTGGTCTTCACCTGCTGCCACCCCGCGCTCGGCACCGGCGCCCAGGTCGCGCTGACCCTCCGGCTGCTCGGCGGGCTCAGCACCGCGGAGATCGCCCGCGCCTTCCTGGTGCCGGAGGCGACGATGGCCCAGCGGCTGGTCCGGGCCAAGGGCAAGATCCGCGACGCCCGGATCCCCTACCGGATCCCGTACGAGGCCGATCTGCCGGACCGGCTCAGGTCCGTCCTGGCCGTGGTGTACCTGGTCTTCAACGAGGGCTACGCGGCGAGTTCGGGCGACCGTCCGGTCCGCGAGGACCTGGCCGCCGAGGCGGTCCGGCTCGGCCGGCTGCTGGTCGAGCTGATGCCGGACGAGCCGGAGGCCTGGGGGCTGCTGGCGCTGATGCTGCTGGCCCGGTCCCGCCAGGCCGCCCGCTTCGCCCCGGACGGGACGCTGGTGCTGCTCGCCGACCAGGACCGGAACCGCTGGGACCGGCCGCTGATCACCGAGGGCCAGGCCATCGTCCGGCGCTGCCTGCGGCGCAACCAGCCGGGCCCGTACCAGATCCAGGCGGCGATCAACGCCGTGCACAGCGACGCGGCGGACCCGGCCGGCACGGACTGGCGGCAGATCCGGCAGCTCTACGACCAGTTGCTGGCGCTGGCCCCCAGCCCGGTCGTCGCGCTGAACCGGGCGGTCGCGGTGGCCGAGACCGAGGGGCCGGAGCCCGCCCTCGCCCTGGTGGACGCCCTCGACCTGGACGGCTACCACGTGTTCCACGCCGTCCGGGCCGACCTGCTGCGCCGGCTGGGCCGCGACGCCGAGGCGGTCCTCGCCTACGAGGCGGCGATCGCCGTGACCGGCAACACCGCCGAACGCGCCTTCCTCACCCGCCGCCGCGACGGCCTCGGCGGGTGAGAAAACACCAGGAGGGCCGGTCCTTGACGGACCGACCCTCCTGACTCCGCTGTGTCCCCCACCCGGGAACGCGGAGAGCGGGCGGGCGCGGCCGGACGGGGTTGAACCCGTCCACCGCGTCCAGTCGGCGGCAGTGGGATCCGGGAGCCGCTCCGGATCCTCACCGCCACCAAGCTTGGCTGCCTGCTGTGATCACTATCCTGCCCGGCTCGTGTTAAGGGCATGATGCGGATCCGTGTCGTGGACGTACGAGTTTGCGCGATCTAGCCTCTTGCGATCATCAGGACGCCGAGGGCGGTCATGGTGCAGGCGATCACGATGTCCAGCACCCGCCAGGCGCCGGGCCGGGCGAAGAGGCCGCCGAGCAGCCGTCCGCCGAAGCCCAGCCCGGCGAACCACAGCACGCTGCCGGTGGCCGCGCCGACACCGAAGGCCCAGCGCTCCGTGCCGTAGCTGTTCGCCACCGATCCCAGCAGCAGCACGGTGTCCAGGTACACATGCGGGTTCAGCCAGGTCAGCGCCAGGCAGGTGAGCACGCTCGCGCGCAGCGAACGCCCGGCGCCCCCGCCCCTGCCGCCGCCGGGGGCCAGGCCGGCCGGCCGCAGCGCCCGCCGGGCCGCGAGCAGGCCGTAGCAGACCAGGAAGGCGCCGCCGATCCAGGTGACCACGGTGACCGCCTCCGGCCAGGCCCGCACCACGGCGCCGATCCCGCTGACGCCGGCGGCGATCAGGACGGCGTCGGACAGGGCGCAGATCGCCACGACCGCGGGCACGTGCTCGCGCCGGATGCCCTGCCGCAGCACAAAGGCGTTCTGGGCACCGATGGCCACGATCAGCGACAGGCCGGTGCCGAGTCCGGCGGCTGCCGCGAGGAGGGTTCCAGGCATGGGGTGAGGTTAGGCAGCGATCCTTCCATCAGACCAGCTAATCCTTCTTCAGTATCATTAGCGAATGTGATGACAGACCTCCCGCTGGACCAGGTCCGCACCCTGCTCGCCGCCGTGGACGAGGGGACCTTCGACGCGGCGGCGCGGGCCCTGCATGTGACGCCGTCCGCCGTCAGCCAGCGGATCAAGGCGCTGGAGCAGCGGACCGGACGCGTCCTGCTGCTGCGGACCAAGCCGGTCGAGCTGACCGACTCCGGCGAGGTGGTGGTCCGGTTCGCGCGCCAGCTCGCCCGGCTGGAGCGCGACGCCGGCGCCGAGCTCGGCCTGACCGGGACGGACCGGCCGACCCGGCTGTCGATCGCGGTGAACGCCGACTCCCTGGCGACCTGGTTCCTACCCGCGCTCAGCGCGGCTGCCGCGGAACTGCCGATCTGCTTCGACCTGCACCGCGAGGACCAGGACCACACCACCCGGCTGCTGCGGCAGGGCCTGGTCATGGCCGCTGTCACCTCCTCGCCGGACCCGGTGCAGGGCTGCACCGTGCGGAAACTGGGACAGATGCGCTACCACGCCATGGCCGCGCCCGGCTTCGTCGCCCGCCACCTGTCGCACGGTCCGCTGCGGCAGCTGCTCAGCGACGTCCCGGTGGTCGTCTTCGACCGCAAGGACGACCTGCAGGACGGGTTTCTGCGCGGGCTCGCCCCGGACCGGCCGGCCCCCACCGTCCGCCACTACGTCCCGGCCTCCGAGGCCTACGTCCAAGCGGTGCTGGCCGGCCTCGGCTGGGGCATGGTCCCCGAGGCCCAGGCCGCGGCGCACCGGCGCTCCGGCGCGCTGGTCGACCTCGCCGCCGACCGCCCGGTCGACGTCCCGCTGTACTGGCAGCAGTGGAAGCTCGACTCCCCGGCGCTCACCGCCCTGGCCACCGCCGTCGCCGCGGCGGCAGCCGCCGCCCAGGTGTCCTGACCCGCCGTCACCGCCCGTGCCGCGGCTCAGCTCCGGGCGGCAGCGGCGGCGGTGAGCTGCAGGGCCTCCTCCACGATGGATTCGAGCCGGGCGTGGTGGGCGCCGCGCCAGTAGACCTGGGCGCAGCTGGTGCACTGGGCGAAGACGTCGTAGCTGCGCTCGGTGCCGTCGTGCAGCTGCTCGTGCAGGGTCGCCTTGTCGGCCGGACGGAGGTCGCCGTTGCAGGCGGTGCAGCGGGTCCACGGCCGCAGCGGCGGCGCGAAGCGGGCGAGGACGTCCTTGAGCTGCTCCGGCGGGCGGTGGCTGTAGATGTACGCGCCGGCCCAGAGCTCGCGCCGCCGCAGCAGCCCGCGGTCGCGGGTCAGCATCACCCGCTGCTCGGCGGCGGAGCGGGTGGAGAGCGCGGCGTCGCCGATGTCGACGCTCTCGTAGGCGGCGTCGACGCCGAGCAGCCGCAGCCGGCGGGCGAGCGTGCCGAGGTGGACGTCCAGCAGGAAGCGGGTCGGGCCCGGCAGTTCCTGGGGTCTCGCCACCGCGTCGACGGTGACCACCTCGCCGTCGACCGGGATGTGCGCGGGGCGCACCGGGCTGCCGTCCACCACCAGCGTGCCGACCTCGGTGAGCGGGATCCCGAGGGACTCCACCACATGGCCGAGCGTCGAGGTGCCGTCGGTGAGCAGCGGCGAGCGCCCGGTGCGGCGGGCTCCGGCGACGAAGACGTGCAGTTCGGGGGCGAATTCTATTGAGATCTCCGGTCTCTCCACCTGGTCAGCATGCCAGCGCGCGGCTGCTCCCCGCCAACCCTTTCCGTTCCCCGCCCGATCGAGGGAGCACACTGGGCGTATGGCCCTTCCCAGCACACACGAATGCCGACTCTGTTCTGATGGCGGCAGCACCGGAACCACCGTGCACGAGGACCTGGTCGTCGGCGCGCCGCTGTCCATGGAGGACCTCGACGACGCCCAGCGCCTGGCGCGCTTCGCGGGCAAGTACGGGCACGACGGCTGCGAGGTGGTCGAGGTGCGCAAGGTCGCCTCGGACAGCCTCGGCGGCTACGCCTGGGCGGTGCGCTTCCTCGAAGGCTCCGCCCACTAGGCCAGGACGTGGCGGGTCCGGACGTGGCGGGTCCGGACGTGGCGAGACCCCGGAGCGCTATCCCGCTTCCGGGGCCTCTGAAAGGTGCCACCTGGTGTGCACGCCAGCACGTTTAAGACGTCGGGTCAGTTCTTAGTTCGCATCGCTCTGCCATTGAGCGCACCCGAGCACGGAGAGCTCGGGGCCGGATTCGAACCGGCAGCCTGCGACGGGGGCCCGACGTCGTTCGATCTGGCGATCGGCGGCGATGCTGAGTCTGGAGCGAGAGTCTGAATGTGATCACGGTTGCCTCTTCCGCTTGGGCTACCCGGGCCTGTGGTGCCCGGGGGAGGATTCGAACCTCCACTTGACCGCGTCGTCAGTCTCAGCGTCAGCTTCAGCTTGCGCTCCTCGCGCACCCCGCCCGAAGGCGGGGAGTCTGTGGTTGTCCTACTCGAAGAGGGTTGACCTACTCGAAGAGGTAGGCGAACACCGCGCCACCGACCCGCTGGTCGACGACCTCCGTGCCGTTCGCCTCCTCGCGGGCGAACTTCACCGCCTGCTGCAGCTTCTCCACCCGCTCCAGCAGGTCGTTGACCCGCCGGGCCGGCAGCGCGCCGGAGAACTTCACCAGGGTCCAGTAGCCGATGGTGACGTCCTCGGTGTACACGTCGACCTGGGCCGGGTGCTCCTTGGTGGCCTCGGCCTTGACGTGGTTGCGGTAGACCTTCTTGGTGCGGTGGGTCCGCACCGGGTCGGTCCGCCACGAGTCCGTCGACTCGTCCTTGGTCCAGGTCTCGGACGGGTCGAGCACCGGCAGCTTCTTCACGAAGGTGTGCAGGTCGACGAGCTGTTTCTCCAGGAAGAGGAGGTAGCTCACCGGCGCGCCCTGCACCAGCGTGCGGCCGTCCACGGTGACATCGGCCTTGGCCGTGCAGTTGGCCCAGTCCTTGGTCGCGGTGACGTCGAACAGCCGGGTGAGGGTCGCCGCGGTGGCGGCGATCGCGTCCTCGGCCTTGACCTGCACCCGGGTCGACTCGGGCGGCAGCATCTCGCCCTCCTCGTCCTTCGGCTGGTAGGTCCGGCTGAGTCCGGACAGCAGCGCGGTCTTCTGGACGTCGTGGTGAGCCGCGGTGAGGTCGGCGAAGGACTTGGTCTTGACGCCCTTCTCCACCGCGATGATCTGGTTGAGCTTGGCCACGCTCTGCTCCTCTCCCTCTCGAATCTGATCGAGACGGTAACATCAACTGATCGGCGAGGAAGCCGAATTAATGGGCGACCGCGGCTCTGTTGATCTTGTCGAGCTGTGACTGCAGTGACAGCAGGGTCATCGTCCCGGTGTACATCTCGCTGCTCGCGGCCGAGAGTTGGCTCGAGAGCGAGTGGGTCACCCCGTCCACACAGCCGTCCGCGCCCAGTTCGAGGTGCCCGAGCGCGGCGGCCCAGGAGTCCTGCGCCCCGGCGTCCGGCAGCGGCAGGTACGCCTGCGCGGCGGCCACGTCGCGGCTCAGCTGACTGCAGTCGCTGCCGAGGGCGTTGAAGTCCTGCCGGATGTGGTCGACGGCGATCCGGTCGGAGTCCACGCTGAGCACCGACACCGCCTGCTTGCCGCCGCCCGCGTACCACGCGGTGACGGCGGGCGCGCGGTCGGCGTCGATCCGGATCGGCGGCGGCTCGGGCGAACTGCTCGTGGCGGTGGGACCGGGAGCTGCCTCGGCTCGGTGGTTCCCGTTACCGTAGCGGGAGTTGACGGACAGTCCGATGACGAGGGCCGCCACGGCGAGCCCGACGATCCACAGCGTACGGACGGTGCGGCGGCTCCTGGCCGGCCGCGGCCCGCTGCCGAGGACGTCGCCGCCGCCGCCGTCGAGGTCGCCGCTGTCGAGGTCGCCTTCGAGGTCATCGTCACCGTTCATCGCACAATCCCCCTTCGGCCCGCAAGGAAGGCTACCCGGCATTCGGAACCGGCGCGGGTGAGGTCGCGTCGGAGTGATCAGAGGTGCTGCGGCGGTTGATACGTTGGCAGGACCTGACCAGGAGGCGAACGATGCCAGCAGCACAGAGCCGGCGGCGATGGGGATGGGCCGTGGTGGTCGCTGCGGTCCTGGTGATCGGCTGGACCGTCCAGCACCAGGGCGGCAGCGGCAGTGCCGGTGCGGGCGCCGGCGGCGAGGCCGGGGCCACGGCCGCGCCCTCGACCTCCGCCGAGCCGTCCCCGAGCACCCGTACCCCGGCCCCCGGCCCGAGCGCCTCCGCGAGCCTGGACCAGAACGACACCGCGCTGTTCGCGCCCCAGGTGGTCACCTACGCCAGGAAGGCGGGCATCGACCCGCAGCTGCTGATGGCGATCCTCTACAACGAGTCCTACAAGCCGCACGACCCCTCCTTCCAGCGCTCCTGGCAGCGGATCAAGCCGGACGCCGCCTTCGGCATCGCCAATATGCACAAGGCCGCCTTCGACGAAACCAAGCAGGGCCGCGACTTCGCCGACCGGAACTGGAACGAACTGCCGGACGACCCCGGCCTGGCCATCGAGGCCGCCGCCTACTTCCTGCACGACCTGGGAAAGCAACTGCCCTCCCAGCTGTCCGGCGGACACACCAGGGACGAGCTGATGGCCCTGGGCTACAACACCGGCGCAGGCAACATGCGGGCCTTCGCCCGCGGCGTGAAACCGGGCCCGCAGGCCCAGACCTACCTGGACACCCTCCACCAGAACTGGGCCAAGGCCGGCGCCGACGTCAAAGCCGCCGAATAGCCCTCAACGCGCTCGGGGCCGAGCGGCCGCGCCGTCCGGTTAGGGTCGGGCGGTATGCGACTACTCGTACTTGGCGGTACTTCGTTCGTGGGCCGGGCGATCGTGGACGACGCGCTGCGGCAGGGGGCCGAGGTGACCCTGTTCGGTCGGGGCCGGACCGGCACCGAGCTTTTCCCGGGGCTGCCCCGGCTGCTCGGTGACCGGGACACCGGGGACTACGCGGCGCTGCAGGACGGCAGTTGGGACGCCGTCGTGGACGTCAGCGGTTATGTCCCGCGTCATGTCGGGCAGGCGATGGCGGCGCTGGGCGACCGGGTCGGCCGGTATCTGTTCATCTCCAGCCACGCGGTGTACGAGCGGTCCGGGGTGGGCCCCGGTTCGGACGAGGACACACCGCGGCGCCCGCCGGTGCGCCATACCGAGGAACTGGACGAGGACACCTACGGGCCGTGCAAGGTGGCCTGCGAGGACGATGTGACGGCCCGCTACGGCTCGCGGGCGACGATCGTGCGGCTGGGAAAGGTCGCCGGGCCGCACGATGTGCAGGACGGGCTCACCTACTGGGTCCGCCGGGCCGCGCGGGGTGGCCGGGTGGCGCTGCCGGGCCGCCCCGAGCAGCCGGTCCAGCTGGTGGACTCACGCGACGTGGCGTGCTTTGTGGTGCGGTTGCTGCAGGACGACAGGCCAGGCGCCTTCCACGCTGTCGGTCCGGCCGAGCCGACCACCATGGCCGAGTTGATCGCCGTCTGCGCGCAGGCGGCGGGTACCGAGGTCGAGGTGGTCCCGGTGCCGGCCGACGCGGTGCCGGCGTTCTTTCCACTGACCCGTCCCGAGCCGTTGTGGCCGACCCAGCAGCGGAGCGCCGCGCGGGCCCGTGCGGCCGGCCTGCCCGCGACCCCGTTGGCGGTCACCGTCGCCGACGTGCTGGCCTGGGACCGCGAGCGCGGCGAGCCGCCGCTCTCCTACGCGTTGTCCCCGGCCGAGGAGGCGAAGCTGCTCGACCGGGCCTGACGGACGGTCACTCGGGACGTCACTCGGTGGGGAGGGTCTGGTCGGGGCAGGTGGTGAGGACCTTCTGCATGGCGGACCGCTCCGCCGCGGTGACCCAGAGCTTGTACTTGGCCTTGACCGCGATCTGACGGGCCACGTACTTGCACTGGTAGGCCGTGTTCGCCGGGAGCCACTCGGAGGCGTCGCCGTCGCCCTTGGCCTCGTTGGCGGGGCCGTCGGCGGCGATCAGTTCCAGCGGGTCCTCGGCCAGGTCCAGCCGCTGGGTGGCGCTGAGTTGGGCGGCGCCGGTGACCCAGGCGTCGCCGAGCGGGACCACGTGGTCGATCTGGACCTTGGTCGAGTCGGGGCCGCGGACGAAGTGGATGGTCTTGCCGGTGTAGGGGTCCTGCAGGGTGCCGGTGGCGACGGTGCAGTGGCCCGACTTGTAGCTGACCCCGGTCAGGTCGCGGGCCAGTATGTCGTCCCTGGTGTCGCAGTGGTTGTGGCCGCCGGGGTCGTTGTTGTTGTCGGTCCAGGCGGCGCCGAACTTCAGCCGGTCGTAGCCGGTCATGCTGCCCTTCGGATGGACCGTCAGACCCGCCAGGGCCTTGGCGGCTGCCGAGCCGCCGCCGTCCCCGGAGCCGCCCGACGTCGCGCCGGCCGTCGACGTCGCACGGGTTGTCGCGGCGTCCCCCGCCCCGTCGCTGGAGGTCCCGTTGACGGGGTGGCAGCCGGCCAGACCGGCCATCACCACGGCGGCGCTTACCGCGACGACCTGCAACCTGCGCACAGGAACTCCTCAGACGAGTGGATGGCCCAGCATAGGGGCTGGACAGGCGGTACCGTGCCGTCCTTCCGTTCCACTGCCCGGGTACGGAGAAGACATGCCCAGCGGGTTTGATCAAGAGCGTTACCGGCCAGGGGTTAAACCGTGACAATCAGTCAGAACCGCTCGTCGCGGCTCCACGTCCCACGAGATATGAGATCTTCGATGATGCCCACCCCCGCCCGTCTTGTCCTGACCGCCGCCGTGCTCGGACTGGCCCTCACGGCGTGCAGCAGCAACGGAGGCACCTCCTCCGCGCCCACCCCGGGCGCCGCCGGCACGGTCGCCACGACCAGCACCCCCGGCCCGTCCGGCTCCGCCGGCACGACCGGTGGCAGCGGCAGCACCGGTGGCACCGCCTCCGGCGGCACCGGCACCGCTGCGGCGACCGGCGGGGCGGACGGCTCCTCGGTGGCCCCGCGGGTGCCCGCGGCCAGTGCCTGCACCGGCGACCACCTCGCGGTGAGCGCGGGGCAGAGCAGCGGCGCCGCCGGGCACATCGGTGCGCGGGTGGTCTTCAAGAACACCTCAGGCGCGGCCTGCACCCTCTACGGCTTCCCCGGCCTGGCCGGTCTGGACGCCAAGGACAAGCAGGTGGTCCAGGCCAAGCGGGTCACCTCCGGCTACCTCGGCACCGCCAAGGAGTCGATGGTCACCCTGGCGCCCGGCGGGACCGCCTCGGCCCTGGTCGGCGGCGTGGACGTGCCCAGCGGCAATGCCACCAGCTGCCCGAGCTATCCCGCGCTGCTGGTCACCCCGCCCGGGACCAGGGCCTCCACCAAGGTCGCGCTGCAGATGCCCGGCTGCCCGACGCTCGTGGTCTACCCGGTCGTCGCCGGGGTCCCCGCGATGTAGCCAGGGGGGTGCGGCAGACTCGCGGGTATGAAGAAACTCCTTGTCATCGGCATCGGGGCGGGCGATCCCGACTACCTCACCCTTCAGGCGGTCAAGGCGATCGGCCGGGCGGACGTCTTCCTGGTCCTCGACAAGGGCGAGGAGAAGAGCGATCTGGTGCGCCTGCGCCAGGACATGCTGGCGCGGTACGCCCGTCCCGGGCACCGGGTGGTGCAGGCCGCCGACCCGGACCGGGACCGGGCCGCCGCCCCGGCCGCCTACGCCGCGGCGGTCAGCGACTGGCGTGCCCGCCGGGCGGACCTGTACCAGGCGTTCGTCCGGGACGAGCTGCCCGCCGGCGGCACCGGCGCGCTGCTGGTCTGGGGCGACCCGTCCCTCTACGACAGCACCATCGCCGCCGTCGACGAGGTCCTCGCCCGCGCCGACCAGCACTTCGAGTACTCCGTGGTCCCCGGGATCAGCTGCGTGTCCGCGCTGACCGCGGCGCACCGCATCCCGTTGAACCGGGTCGGCCGTCCGGTGACGGTCACCACCGGGCGCCGGCTCGCCGCGACGGCCGCCGCGGACGTCCCGGACGACGTCGCGGTGATGCTGGACGCCCACGACGCCTTCGCCGGGCTGGCCGAGCCGGAGGCGTTCACCATCTACTGGGGCGCCTACGTCGGCACCCCGGACGAGCTGCTGCTCTCCGGGCCGGTCGCCGAGATCGCGCCGACGATCCAGCGGGTCCGCGCCGAGGCCCGGGCCCGCAAGGGCTGGATCATGGACACCTATCTGCTCAGACGCGTCCACGCAGCCAACTGACCGCCCCGGCGCAGTCGTTGACCGTCTCCACACCGGCCGGGGCGGGCGGACGCCGCACCAGGACCACCGGCAGTCCGGCCTCCCGGGCGGCGGTGAGCTTGGGGGCGACGGCCGCGCCCCCGCTGTCCTTGGTGACCAGCAGGTCGATCCGGTGCTCGCGCAGCAGCGCCCGCTCCCCGTCCAGGGTGAACGGGCCGCGGTCGAGCAGCAGCGCGCTGCGGGGCGGCAGCGGCGTCCTCGGCGGATCGACCGATCGGACCAGGAAGAACAGCTCGGACAGCGCCGAAGGCGCGGACGGTCCGGCGAAGGCGGCCAGGCCCAGCCGACCCGTGGTCAGGAACACCCGCGACCCCAGCCCCGGCAGCAGTTCGGCGGCCTGCTCCAGCGATCCGGCCGGGTGCCAGCGGTCACCCTCGACGGGGGTCCAGCCGGGCCGGCGCAGCGCCAGCAGCGGCACCCCGGCCGCCGCCGCGGCCTGCGCCGCGTTGGCGCTGATCCGGGCCGCGAACGGGTGGGTGGCGTCGACCAGGGCCGCGATCCGCTGCTCCCGCAGCCAGGACGCCAGCCCCTCCGCCCCGTCGAACCCGCCGACCCGCAGCTCGGCGGCGGCGGGCCGCAGCGGCTCGGCCACCCGTCCGGCCAGCGCCACGGTCACCAGCAGGCCCGGCTCCCCGGCCAGTTCGCCGGCCAGCTGCCGGGCCTCGGCGGTCCCGCCGAGCAGCAGCACCCGCAGCGGAGCCGCGGCTGTCAACGCCCGGCGCCGGTGAGGTACCGGGGCAGCCAGCGGAGCTGCGCGACCTGCTGCTGGTCGCCGCCGCCCTCATGGCCGTTGAAGTCGTAGACCTCGATGCCGCGGTCCTGGTGGCCGTAGGCGTTGAAGGCGGCGAAGACGGTGGACGGCGGGCAGGTGCGGTCCTCCAGCGCGGTGGAGAACAGCGCCGGCGCCCGGCCCCTGGCGGCGAAGTGGACGCCGTCGAAGTAGGCGAGGGTGCGGTAGGTCTGCTTGACCCGGGTGCGGTAGGTGTTCAGGTAGTCGCCGATCTCCCGGTAGGGGTTGCTGTCGGTGAGCGTGGTGGCCCGCGGGAAGTCGCAGAGGAACGGCACGTCGGGGGCGATCGCGACCAGGTCGGGGACCAGGCCGCCCACGGCGACGGTGATCCCGCCGCCCTGGCTGATGCCGATGGCGGCGGTGCGGGAGGCGTCGACCAGCGGGTGCGAGCGCGCGGCCTCGACGGCCCGCACGCCGTCGGTGAAGACCCGGCGGTAGTAGTAGTCGGCCGGGTCCTCGATGCCCCGGGTCATGAAGCCGGGGAAGGCCGGGCCGCTGCCGACCGGGTCGGGGGTGTCGCCGCCGCCCCAGCCGCTGCCCTGGCCCCTGGTGTCCATCACGAAGTGCGCGAACCCGGCCGAGGCCCACAGCAGATGGGTGTGCGGCAGGCCGCGTCCGCCGCCGTAGCCGATGAACTGCACCACCACCGGCAGCGGCTCGGAGGTCCCGGCGGGGAGTATGAACCAGCCCTTGACCGGGTGTCCGCCGTATCCGGCGAAGGTCACGTCGTACACCTCCACCGAGGCCAGGCCGGTGTCCTCGACCCGCTCGAAGCGCGGGTCGAGGTCGTGGGTGCGGGCCTCGGCCAGGGTCTTGGACCAGAACTGGTCGAAGTCCTCGGGCTCCACCGAGGCGCTGCGGTAGCTGCGGAGCTCGTCGAGGGGCAGGTCGAACAGGGACATCGCGGGCGTCCTTCGTCACTCGGGGACCGGCTGGTGATCACACGGTAAGGCAGTCCGCAACATTCGAATCGGGTCGGGGGCGGGTGCTCTTGGCCGAGGAGCGCGAAATGGATAAGGTAAGGCTTGCCTAACTAGACGGATGGAGAGCCGAGTGGACCTCGCCGAGAGCCGAGCAGCAGAGTCGCGTACGCACGAGCCTTCGGACGCCGAGGTGGTGCGCAGCGTGATCCGACGGGCCACCTCGCTGACCGCCGCCGCCAACGGGGGACGGCACGAACTCCTGGGCCCCGACCTGGTGCTGGTGGCGCCGGGGGAGTGGGGACTGCTGCTGCGGGTGCCCGCCGACAGCAGGCTGGCCCGGGAGACGGCGATGGTCGCCCGGGAGGGTGACGGGCTGCCGGTGGTCCTGGACTGGACCGACGTGGCACCCCTGGCGGTCCGGGACCGGGTACGCAGCCGGGTCCGGCTCGCCGGCCGGCTCTTCGCGCCCCAGGGCCGGGGCCGCCGGCTCCAGGACGGCCCGGTCGAACTGCTGCTGGACGTGCGCCAGGTGACCCTGGACACCGCGGGGGCGAGCACCCTGGTCGACCCGGCCGACCTGCTGCGGGTGGAGGCCGACCCGCTGGCGACGGTCGAGTCCGCGCTGCTGATCCACCTCGCCGAGGACCACCAGGACCATGTCGCCGCGCTGCTCGGCCTGATCGACCCTCAACTGCTGCGCGGGGTCCTCGGCGTGAGCCCGCTCACACTCGACCGCTACGGGATCGTGCTGCGGCTGACCCGCCGCCACTCGCACCAGGACGTCAGGCTCTCCTTCGGCGAGCCGCTGCCGGACGCCGAGCAGGTCGGCCACCGGCTGCACGCGCTGCTGGCGGGTCGTCCGGCGTGATTGACGGGCTGCGTACAGGTCCGTAATGTCAACCCTGAGTGATGGCTTGAGGAAGCTGGTGGAAATCCAGCACGGTCGCGCCACTGTGAGCGGGACACCGGACACAACCAGATGAACGGTGCCTGCGAGTCAGACAGTCATCCACCACTCCGCTCCATTCGCCGAGGGACGCACGATCCCCTAGAGGAGGCTCTGACTCATGAGCAGTCTGTCCGCACCCCCCACCGCCATACCGACACCCGTTGTGCTTCCGGTGTCCAAGGCAGTCCTGTGGCTGTTCGGCACCGCGCTGATCGCGCTCGCGGTGTACTACTTCATCGGCGTCGACCAGGGCGCCTACTCCGTGTTCGGCAACGACATGCACATCCATGAGTTCGTGCATGACTCCCGCCACTTCCTCGGCTTCCCCTGCCACTGACGCGCCGCCGAGCAGAAGTACGGACAACTGGACATGGAAAAGAGACTCATCCTGCGCGGCGTCATCGCCGGCGCAGTCGCCGGGCTGCTTGCGTTCCTGTTCGCGCGGATCTTCGCCGAGCCGGTGATCAACACCGCCATCAGGTACGAGAACGCCCGTGACGCGGCCCAGGACGCCCTGGACAAGGCGGCCGGTGTCGCGGTTCCCGACGCGGGTCCCGACATCTTCAGCCGCACCGTCCAGGCCAATATCGGCATCGGCGTCGGCATGGTGTTCTTCGGCATCGCCATGGGCGCGCTGTTCGCCGTCGCCTACGCGGTCTGCCTGGGCCGGGTCGGCAATCTGAAGCCCCGCAACCTGGCCCTGCTGGTGGCCGGCGGCGGCTTCCTCGGCATGTACTTCGTGCCGTTCGTCAAGTACCCGGCCAACCCGCCGTCCATCGGCCACCCCGACACCATCCACACCCGGGGGAACCTCTACCTGGTGATGGTGCTGTGCTCGGTGCTGTTCCTGGTCGGGGCGGTGGTGCTGGGCAAACGGCTGCAGCCGCGCTTCGGCAACTGGAACGCCACCCTGCTGGCCCTGGCCGGCTACGCGGTCGCCGTCGGCGTGGTGATGGCCCTGCTGCCCCAGCTCGGCGAACTGTCGTCCAATGTGCAGCAGTTCGGCCACCACGCGACCGAGACGCCGCTGCCGCTGACGAACAGCGAGGGCGCCATCGTCTTCCCCGGCTTCCCGGCGGACACGCTGTTCTCGTTCCGGTTCTACTCGGTGGCGGCGCAGTTGCTGCTGTGGGCGACGATCGGCCTGGTCTTCGGACCGATGGCGGAGCGGCTGCTCGGCCCGCGCCGGGAACCGGCCGCGGTGCCCGCCGGCCCGGCCGCCCAGCCCGCCGCGCTGTGAGTTGACGGCGCGGCCCCCCGGGGGGCCGCGCCGTACGCCTCTCAGCCGGACACTTTCAGCCCAACAGCCCCTCGGCCCGCAGGTCCTGCCACAGCTCGGCCGGGACCGGGTGCGCGGTCATCGCCGCCGCGTCGGCGGCCTCCGCGGCCGAGCGGGCGCCGACCAGGACGCTGCGCACGGCCGGGTGGTCCAGCGGGAAGCGCAGCGCGGCGGCCCGCAGCGGCACACCGTGACGTTCGCAGACCGCCTTGATCCGCAGCGCGCGGTCCAGCAGTTCGGCGGAGGCCGGGGAGTACTCGAAGGTCGCGCCGGGCCGCGGGTCGGCCAGCAGGCCCGAGTTGAAGGCACCGCCGATCACCACGCCGGTGCCGCGCCGCTGCGCCTCGGGCAGCAGATCGGCCAGCCCGCCCTGGTCCAGCAGGGTGTAGCGGCCGGCCAGCAGCACCACGTCCACGTCGGTCTCCCGGACGAAGCGGGTGAGCAGCGCGGACTGGTTCATCCCGGCCCCGATGGCGCCGAGCACCCCCTCGGCGCGCAGCTTCTCCAGCGCCGGGTACGCCTCGGCCAGGGCCTGCGGCCCGTGGTCGTCCGGGTCGTGCAGATAGGCGATGTCGATCCGCTCCAGGCCGAGCCGGGTGAGGCTGTCCTCGATGCTGCGGCGCACGCCGTCGGCGCTGAAGTCCCAGACCCGGCGGTGGGTGGCCGGCACCGCGAAGCCGTTGGCCAGGTCGTCGCCGATGACCTCGGCCACCGGTTCCAGCAGTCGGCCGACCTTGGTGGACAGGGTGAACTCCGCGCGCGGCCGCTGCCGCAGCGCGGCGCCGAGCCTGCGCTCGGCCAGGCCGATGCCGTAGTGCGGCGCGGTGTCGAAGTAGCGCACGCCGCTGTCCCAGGCGGTGTCGACGCAGGCCGTGGCCTGCTCGTCGGTCACCGCGGTGAACAGATTGCCGAGCGGGCCCGTGCCCAGCCCCAGTTCGGTGACGGAGACGCCGCTGCGTCCGAGCGTTCCGGTCCTCATGCCGCCTGCCCCGCCTGTCGCTTGGCGTCCCGGTCCTGCTGGGACTCGATGATCTGCGGCATCCGCTGCTCCACCCAGCAGACCAGGGCCAGGACCAGTTCCGCGGCCTCCCGGCCCTGCTCGGTGAGACTGTACTCGACCCGCGGCGGGATCTCCGGGTAGGCCACCCGGAGCACAAAGCCGTCCCGCTCCAGGGTCTGCAGGGTCTGCGCGAGCATCTTCTCGCTCACCCCGTCGATCCGGCGCCGCAACTCGCTGAAGCGGTAGGTGCGTTCGAGCAGCGCGCCGAGGGCGAGCACACCCCAGCGGCTGGTGACGTGCTCCAGGACCAGCCGGGAGGGACAGGTCTTGTTGAAGACGGTGAAAGGCAGCTGCGCACTTACTGGCATGACACGAGCTTACTTCAAAGTGGGTACTTCCGATACGAAAGTGTCCAGCCTAACGTGGGTGACGCAGCACCCCACCGTCCCGTCAACGATCGGAATCTCCCGTCATGACCATCCTCGTCACCGCCGCCACCGGCCAGCTCGGCCGCCTCGTCGTCGACAGCCTGCTCAGCAGGGTCCCCGCGTCCGAGGTCGCGGTGGCCGTGCGCAGCCCCGAGAAGGCCGCCGACATCGCCGCGCTGGGCGTGGAGGTCCGCCGGGCCGACTACGCGCAGCCCGAGACCTGGGCGGCTGCGCTGGCCGGGGTGGACCGGCTGCTGCTGATCTCCGGCACCGACATGGGCGCCCGGGTCGACCAGCACCGGGCCGTGATCGAGGCCGCCAAGGCGGCCGGGGTCGGCCTGATCGCCTACACCAGTGTGCTCGGCGCCGACGACGCCACCTTCGGCCTGGCCGACGACCACAAGGCCACCGAGGCGGTGCTGCGGGCCTCCGGTGTCCCGTTCGTCCTGCTCCGGCACGGCTGGTACACCGAGAACTACACCGCGCAGCTGGACACCTTCCTGCAGTACGGCGCGGTCACCGGGAGCAGCGGCGACGGCCGGGTCTCCACCGCCTCCCGCCGTGACTACGCCGAGGCGGCGGCGGCCGTGCTGACCACCGAGGGCCACGAGAACACGGTGTACGAGCTCAGCGGCGACACCGCCTGGAGCTTCAGCGAGCTCGCCGCCGAGATGGCCGCGCAGTCCGGCAAGCCGGTGGTCTACCAGGACGTGCCCGCCGACCAGCATGTGCGGATCCTGCTCGGCGCGGGGCTGCCGGAGCCGGTCGCCAGGATGCTGGTCGACGTGGACGCCGGCATCGGCCGCGGCGAACTGGCCGGCACCCCCGGTGACCTGGGCCGGCTGATCGGCCGCGGCACCACGCCGCTGGCCGACTCGGTGAAGGCCGCGCTGGAGTCCTGACCCGCGGGCCGGTGACCGGCACCTGCGCCATCCGGGGGAGCATGCAGCGCGGCAGAGGGGCACCGCCGGAAAGTCAGGTGATACTCCGAACCATGGAGTGGATCAAGCACCTGTTCAAGGAAAGCCCCGAGATCCAGCTGTTCGTCTGCCTGGCCCTCGGATTCGCCATCGGGCGGGTGAAGCTCTGGAAGATCTCACTCGGCGGTGTGGCCGGCACGCTGATCGTGGCGATCTTCGTCGGCACCATCGGGGTGGCCCTGGACTCCCAGGTGAAGAACATCGCCTTCGCGCTGTTCATCTTCACCCTCGGCTATATGAGCGGGCCCTCGTTCTTCGCCAGCCTGAACCGCAACAGCCTGCGCTACGCGGTGTTCACCGTGATCGAGGCGGTGGCCGTGCTCGCGGTCACCGCCGTGGCGACCGTCACCATGAACCTGGACCAGGGCACCGCGTCCGGGCTGATGGCCGGCGGGGCCACCGAGTCCGCGGTGGTCGGCACGGCCACCGACGCGATCGGTAAGCTGAACCTGCCGGCCAAGGAGATCTCCACGCTGCAGGCCAATGTCGGCACCGCCTACTCGATCTCCTACATCGTCGGACTGATCACCATCGTGCTGATGACCAGTCAGATCTTCCCCTCGCTGATGCGGATCGACATCCGCGAGGAGGCCGAGAAGCTCTGGGCCAAACTCGGCGGCGGCTCCACCGACGAGGGCTCCGCGCCCGCCCTGCCCGAGCTGGTCGGCCGCGCGCACATGGTCACCCACGCGGACGGCAGCACGGTCGGCCGGATCGAGCAGTCGATGGGCGAGGACGTCACCGTCGAGCGGCTGCGCCGCGGCGGTGAGGAGGTCGACCTGACGCCCGACACGGTGCTGGTGCTGGGCGACATCCTGCTGCTGGTCGGACGGCGCGAGTCGGTGCTGCCCGGCGACAAGCGGATCGGACCCGAGGTCTCGCCCACCACCGGCATGGACCTCGACCTGGACACCGCCGACGTGGTGCTCACCGCCAAGGAGGGCAGCGGGAAGACCATCGGCGAGCTGCGCACGATGATCCCGGTCGAGCAGCGCCACGGCGTGTTCCTGACCGGCATCACCAGGATGGACCACGCGCTGCCGATCCGGTCCGGCACCGTCGTCAACAACGGCGACACCATCCACCTCTCGGGCACCAAGCGGGACCTGGCCTCGTTCGTCCCCAAGGTGGGCTTCCGGATCGACCCCGGGGTCAAGGCGGACCTGGTCTTCATCTCCATCGGCATCGTCCTCGGCATGCTGATCGGCAAGATCACCATCAATCTGGGCAGCGTCCCGCTGTCGCTGGGCACCGGCGGCGGCTGCCTGCTGACCGGCCTGGTCTTCGGCTGGCTGCGGGCCAGGAACCCGAAGTACGGGCAGTACCACCCGGCCGCCGCCCAGGTGGTCAAGGACCTCGGCCTGGCCACCTTCATCTGCGCGGTCGGCCTCAGTTCAGGACCGCAGGCGGTCACCCTGATCAAGCAGTACGGGGTCTCGCTGGCGGTCGCCGGGCTGCTGGTCACCCTGATCCCGGCCTGCATCTCGATGTTCGTGGCCTGGAAGGTGATGAAGCTGCCGGCCCCGCTGGCCCTCGGCGCGGTCTGCGGGCAGCAGTGCAGCACCCCGGCGATCACCGCCGTGCAGACCGCCGCCGGGAACACCACCCCGCTGATGGCCTACACCATCGTCTACGCGCTCTCCAACGTGGTGCTGCCGCTGCTGGGCCCGGTGGTGGTGGCGATGACCGGGGCACTGGTGTGACCGGCGGGACGGGGCCCCGGCGGGAACGCGACAGGGCTGAACTGTCCACCGTAGTCGGGTCGGCCCCGGCCGCGAGCGAGTGCGCCGAAAATACCTCTCAATGAGTGCTGTCCGCGTGCGCACCGGGCGGTCGGGGCAAGGACCGGGCTAGCGTGCCACAGGTGACCTCCACGCCAGAGCGCGAAGGCGCTGCGGGCGAAAAGGCCCGGGGATACCCCCTGACCGCGACAGCGGGCCGTGACTACTGGCGTGCCTCCGGGCTGGACCGGGAACTGCGCGCCGTCAGCGCCCGGATCTCCGGCTACCGGGGCCGACGCCGGGTGGACCCGGTCCGGCTGCGGGCCGAGCTGAACCGCACCCTGTTCCAACTGGAGGACACCGAGCGGCAGTTGCGGGCCTGCCTGCGGGTGCTCGAGGTCCGCGCCGACCGGGCCGCGGAGACCGGCCGGGCGGCGCTGCGCCGGCTGGACACCGTCTGCCGGATCACCGCGCTGCTGGTGGATGAGCGCCAGGGCGGCGAGGCGGCGCTGCTGGACGGCGCGGTGCGGCTGCTCGCCGAGGAGTTCGGCGCCCGGGTCTCGGCCTTCCTGGCGGACGGGACGGTGGACGGCGCAGCGGGGGAGGAGGCACCGCACGAGGTCGCGACCGCCGGACGGGAGGGCGGTCTGCGGCAGGTGCTGACCGCTGCCGCGTCGGCCGCCGACCGGGTGCACCGGACCGGCCGGCCGCTGCTGCGGCCGGGAGCCGTGCTCGGCGTCCCGCTCTGCGCGGGCGGGCGGACGATCGGTTCGCTGATCATGCTCAGGTCGGACGACTTCGTCATCCAGGAGCTGGGCCTGGTCCAGGAGTTGGGCCGGCAGCTGGCCCTTGCCCTGTGGTCCGAGCGCCGGCGTCGGCAGCAGGCCGACGCGGCCCAGCTGCTGCAGTCCAGCCTGCTGCCCGCCGCGCTGCCGTCCGTCCCCGGCGTGCAGGTGGCGGCCGGCTACCTGCCGCCGCGCGGGGGCGCCGCCGTGGGCGGGGACTTCTACGACGTCTTCCCGGTCAGGGACGGCTGGGGCCTGCTGCTCGGCGACATCTGCGGCAAGGGGGAGGAGGCCGCCGCGGTGACCGCCGTGGTCCGGCACGGCACCCGGGCGCTCAGCGTCTGGGAGCCCTGCCCGGAGCGGGTGCTCGAACAGGTCGGCCAGGTGATGGCGCTGCAGAACACCACCGACCGCTTCGCCACTGCGGTCTTCGCCCGCCTGCGCTTCGAGCCGACCTGCGGTCCCGGCGCGGTCCGGCTCGGCGTGGCCAGCGCGGGGCACCTCCCCGCCGCCGTGGTCCGCGCCGACGGCGAGGTGTCCTTCCTCAAGGGCGGCGGCTGCCCGATCGGCATCGCCGGACTGTCCGAGGTCGCGGTCGAGGAAACCGTCCTGCAGGCGGGGGACGCGCTGCTGCTCTACTCCGACGGGGCCACCGAGGCCCGGGACCGGGAGGGGCGGTTCTTCGACGAGCGCGGGCTCGCGGCGGTGCTGGCGGAGACCGCCGGGATGTCGGCGGAGGCGCTGGTCCGGGCGGTGGAGCAGCGGGTACTCGACTTCGCCGGCGGTGCGCCGCAGGACGACATGGCGCTGCTGGCGGTCCGGGTGGACCCGGACCCGGCTGATCCGCAACCGGCTGATCCGAAACCGTTGGATCCGGGGTGACGGCGCGGCATAGGGTGGCGGGATGACCATCGAACGGGTCGGCCCGTCCGCCACCGCCGGAGAGCGCCGGATGCTGCGCGAATTCCTCGACTTCCACCGCGCCACGCTGGCGGTGAAGTGCGAGGGGCTGTCCGACGAGGACCTGCGCCGGCAGTCGATGCCGCCCTCCACGCTGTCGCTGCTCGGCCTGGTGCGGCACATGGCCGAGGTCGAACGCGCCTGGTTCCGCCGGGTGTTCGACGCCGAGGACGTGCCGCTGGTGTGGTCCGACGCGGGCGACTTCCAGGTGGCCTACGACGTCAGGGAGGCCGACGGCGCGCAGGCGTTCGACGCCTGGCAGGCGGAGGTGGCCCGGTCGCGGGAGATCGAGCGCGCGGCGGAGTCGCTGGACGTCACCGCCTGGAGCGAGAGGTGGGAGGAGGACGTCTCCTTGCGGATGGTGCTGCTGCACATGATCCACGAGTACGCCCGCCACAACGGCCACGCCGACTTCCTGCGCGAGGGCATCGACGGCGCGGTCGGGGTCTGATCCGGCCGGACCGGACCGCCGCCGTCAGTGGGCGGCCGTGGCCGCGTCGATCAGCAGCGCGGCGATGCCGCGGGCGGTGGCGGCGGCCCCGGGGTCGCGGTCCATCCGGGCCTTGAGGCCCGCGCCGTCGTAGAGCACCACCAGTTGCTGGGCCAGCTGGGCCGGGTCGGCCGCGCCCGCAGCCGTGCCGAGGTCGGTGAACAGCTCCCGCACCCAGCGCCGGACATCGTCGCTGACCTCGGTGATCGAGCTGTCCGGACGGGCCTCCGCGCTGGCGTTGGCGAAGGCGCAGCCCCGGTAGCCGGGCTCGGCGAAGGCCTCGCCCAGGGCGTCGAAGACGGCGAGCAACTGCTCCCGAGGCGTGTCGTGCCGGGCCACAGCCTCGGTCAGCCGGCGGCGGCGGAGCTCGTGCCGGACCGACAGATAGGCCCGGATCAGCTCGTCCTTGCTCCCGTAGGCGCTGTAGAGGGTCGCTTTGGCGACCCCGGCGCGCTCGATCACCCGGTCGATGCCGACGGTGTGGACGCCCTCCTCGTAGAAGAGCTCATTGGCAGCGGTCAGCAACCGCTCGCGGGCGGTGGGTCGCTCCGCTGTCGTCCTGGTAGCCATGACTTGACAGTACCAGACAGATCTGTCTACTGTCAGGGCTACTAGACAGACCGGTCTGACTGTGGCCCGGCCCTTGAAGCCGTTCGGCGAAAGAAGCCCTCCGATGTCCTCCGTGCCGACCTTCCCCGTCACCGACCCCTTCGTCCGCCGAAGCCGGCGGCTCCCCTCAGGTGTGGCCTTCTACCTCCAGGCGTCGATCGTGGTGGCCTTCCTCGCCGCCTCCAGTGCGCCGACCCCGCTCTATGCCGTCTACCAGGGCGAATGGGGCTTCTCGCCGATCACCACCACCGTGGTCTTCGGGGTCTACGCCCTGGCCGTGCTCGCCGCGCTACTCACCGTCGGATCGCTCTCCGACCACATCGGGCGGCGTCCGGTCCTGCTCACCGCGATCGCGCTGCAGGCCGTCGCCATGATCGTGCTGACCACGGCAGGCGGGGTCGACGAACTGCTGATCGCGCGGGTGGTCCAGGGCCTGTCGACCGGCGCGGCGGTCGGCGCGGTGGGCGCCGGGATGCTCGACCTGGACAAGGTCAAGGGCACCCTGGCCAACGCCGTCGCCCCGATGACCGGCACCGCCACCGGCGCGCTCGCCTCCGGACTGCTGGTCCAGTACCTGCCGGCCCCGACCCACCTGGTCTATCTGGCCATCCTCGCGGTGTTTGTGCTCCAGGGCGTCGGAGTGGCGCTGATGCGGGAGACCTCGGCGCCCAAGCCCGGCGCGCTCGCCTCGCTGCGCCCCCGCTTCGGCGTCCCGAAGGCGGCCCGCGGACCGCTGCTGCTGGCGGCGCCGGTGCTGGTCGCGGTCTGGGCCCTGGCCGGGCTCTACGGCTCGGTCATCCCCGCGGTGGTGCGCAGCGTGCTCGGCTCGAACTCGCTGCTGCTGGGCGGCCTGGCCCTGTTCGTCCTGGCCGGAAGCGGCGCGGTGACCGTACTGCTGCTGCGCAAGGCCGCGCCGGGACGGGTGATGCTGTTCGGCACGGTGGCGCTGATCGTCGGCGTGGGTGCCACCCTGCTCTCGGTCGACCACGGCTCGGCGGCCGGATTCTTCCTCGGGACGGCCGTGGCCGGGGCCGGCTTCGGCGGCGGCTTCCAGGGCGCGATCCGCACCGTGGTCCCGCTGGCCGCGCCGCACGAGCGGTCCGGGCTGCTGTCGACCATCTATGTGGTGTCCTACCTGGCCATGGGCCTGCCCGCGGTGATCGGCGGCTTCCTGGTGGTGCACGGCGGCGGCCTGCTGCCGACGACCCGGGAGTACGGCGTGGCGGTGATGGCGCTGGCCGCGGTCGCGCTGCTGGGCCTGGCCGTTCCGCGGCGCGGGGCCCGGTCGTCGGTGCTGGTGGCCGGCAATGTGCCCGCGGTGCGCGAGCCGGCCCCGGCCTCCGCCCCGGCCGCCCCGGCCGCCCGGGCGGAGTACGCCGAGCGCTGACGGTCCTTCAGGCGTCGATCGGGAAGGACGCCTGGAACGCCAGCCGCTGGTCGGCCCCGTCGCCGATGTGGGAGAGCAACTCGTCGAGGGCGAGGAACTCCTCCCACATCGGCTTTCCGCTTGCCCCGGCCAGTTGGGCCACGACCAGGTCCTCCAGTTCGGGGACCCGCTTGTTCTTCCAGACCTTGTCGGCGAGGCTGACCAGCAGGTCGTTCGGGCCGACGCCCGGTGCGGACCAGGACGCATGGGTCGCGGCGAAGCGCGCCAGCTCAGGGCTGAAGCCGTGCTCCAGCAGCAGGGCCTCCCCCGCCTCCTCGTGCGCCGAACCGGGGTCGGAGAGCTCGCCGCGGTGCACCGTCTTCCCGATGTCGTGCGTCGCCGCTCCGAAGAGCACCGCGTCACGGTCGAGGACCACACCGGGGTGGTGCTGTTCCACCCAGTCGACCAACTGGTGCGCGACATCGTGGACCGCGCGCAGATGGGCCGCGAGCCGCGGTGGACTGTCCAGCTCCGACAGCAGCACTGCGACCTGCTCGGGCAGCGGCAGCAGCGGCGGGTTGACGGTGTCGGCCAGGGCCTGCGACAGGGGGGTGTCGGTCTTCACCGCGCCAGGTTACCGACCGTGCGACGCGCCGGTTCGGGTTCCGCGTGGGCCGGACGCCTGCCTGCGACGATGTTGTCCGACCAGTGGCCGTGCACGACATCGCCCCAGGAGCCCGCAGATGACCATCGCCACCGACAAGCTCTCCGACCCGACTGTCCGTGCGCTGGTGGCGGCGATCAACGCCAATGACCGGGCGGCCTTCCTCGCCCTGCTCACTTCGGACGCGACCATGTCGGACGACGGGACGGACCGCGACCTCGCCGAGTGGATCGACCGTGAGATCTTCTCCGTCCACGGGCACATCGAGGTGCAGACCGAATCCGCCGGCGGGCAGGCCCTGGTCGCCGACTACCGCAATGACACCTGGGGCGAGATGCGCACCGCCTGGCGGTTCACCGTCGACGGCGGCAGGGTCAGCCGCTTCGAGACCGGCCAGGCCTGACCGCCCCGCGCCCGGCACAGCCGGAGACTCGGCTGTGCCGGGCGGGTCGTGGACCCCTCAATCCACGATGACGGTCGCGTGCAGCCGACGGGTGTGGTCGACCGCCCGGACCGGACCGGTGAGCGTGAGCGGGACGCTCAGCCGGGTGTCGGTGCTGGAGGCGGCGATGCCGAGTTCCAGCGCCCCGGGTTCGACGATGCGGTGGCCCTCGCGTCCGGTGAAGGAGGCGAGGTCGGCCGGAACGGTGACCCGGACCCGCGCCTGCTCGCCCGGCGCCAGCCGGATCCGCCGGTAGCCGATCAGCCGCTGCACCGGCTGCACCACCGAGGCCACCGGGTCGTGCAGATAGAGCTGCACGACCTCGCTCCCCTCCCGGTCGCCGCTGTTGCCCAGGGTGAATTCGAACCGGAACTCGCCGTCGGTGCCGGTGCTGCCCTGCTCCACCCGGAGGCCGGACCAGTCGAAGCTGGTGTAGCTCAGGCCGTGGCCGAAGCCGTAGGCCGCGGTGGGATCGGTGCTGGACACCTCGCCCGCCTGGGCCAGTCGGGCCGCCAGATAGCTGGACGGCTGCACTCCGGGTCGACCCGGGACGCTGACCGGCAGCTTCCCGGACGGGTTGACCCGTCCGCTGAGCACCCCGGCGACGGCCCGGGCACCCTCCTCGCCCGGGAAGAAGGACTGCACGATGCCGGCCGCCTCGTGCACCGCCCGGCCGAGGGCGTAGGGTCGGCCGGCCAGCAGGGTGACCACCACCGGCGTCCCGACGTCGAGCAGGGCGTCGAGCAACTGCTGCTGCACGCCCGGTAGTTCGAGCAGTTCGACGTCGCAGCCCTCGCCGCTGGTGCCCCGGCCGAAGAGCCCGGCGCGGTCGCCCAGGGCGAGCACCACGACGTCGGCGCCGCGGGCGAGTTCCACCGCCTCGGCGAAGCCGGAGGTGTCGGTCCCGTCGACTGCGGCCCCCGCCACCGCGACCAGCTCGCTGTCGGCCAACGCGGCAGCCAACTCCTTGGCCAGCGTCGGCAGTTCTATGCCGAGCGGGACATCGGGATGCTGGTCGCCGACATGGACCGGGAAGGCGTAGCAGCCGAGCAGGGCGCGCACGGTGTCCGCGTTGGGGCCGATCAGGGCGATCCGCTGACGGTTCGTCAGCGGCAGGGTGCCGTCGTTGCGCAGCAGCACCACGGCCTGTTCGGCGAGTTCCCGGGCCAGCGCCCGGTTCCCGGCGCGGTCGAGGTCGATGCTGCCCCGCAGTGCCTCCGGATCCTCCAGGTGCTCCGGGTCCCGACCGGCCAGCGCGGTCGGCACCGGGTCCCAGTCCGGGTCGAGCAGACCGAGTTGGGCCTTCTGCACCAGCACCCGGCGCAGCGCCCGGTCGATCAGCTGCTCCGGTACGGTGCCTGCGGCGACGGCGTCGAGCAGCGGCTGCCCGAAGGTCTTCACCGTGGGCAGTTCCACGTCGACGCCGCTGGCCAGGGCCAGTGCGGCGGCCTCGGACCAGTCCCCGGCCACGCCGTGCAGCAGCTTCAGGAAGGCGATGCCGAAGTAGTCGGCCACCACCGTGCCGGTGAAGCCCCAGGTGTCCCGGAGCAGCCCGGTGAGCAGGTCCGGGTCCGCCGCCGAGGGGAGCCCGTCGGTGTCGGTGTAGGCATGCATCACCGACCGTGGGCGGCCCTCGCGCAGCGCCATCTCGAACGGCGGCAGGATCACGTCGGCGCGTTCCCGCGGCCCCATGCTGACCGGGGCCAGATTGCGGCCGGCCCGGGACGCCGAGTACCCGGCGAAGTGCTTGAGCGTGGCGATGATCCCGGCCGACTCCAGGCCCTGCACATAGGCGGTGGCCACGGTGCCGACCAGGTACGGGTCCTCGCCGATGGTCTCCTCGACCCGGCCCCAGCGGGCGTCCCTGACCACGTCCAGCACCGGGGCGAGGCCCTGGTGGACGCCGACCGAGCGCATGTCCCGGCCGATCGCCGCCGCCATCGAGCGGACCAGGTCCGGATTGAAGGTCGCGCCCCAGGACAGCGGGACCGGGTAGGCGGTGGCGCCCCAGGCGGCGAAGCCGGCCAGGCACTCCTCGTGCGCCAGCGCCGGGATGCCGAAGCGGTTGGCTTCCACGATCCGGCGCTGGGTGCGCAGCAGCGACAGCGCGCCGAGCGCGGGGTCGACCGGGACGGTGCCGAACGGACGGGTCAACTGGCCGAGCCCGTACGGCAGTAGGGCGTCCAGGTCGACCGGTTCCTCCAAGTCGTGCTGGTGCGGCGCGACTTCGCCGCCCTCGTCGGAGGCGCCCACCCAGACGCCGACCAGTTGGGCGGTCTTCTCCGGCAGGGTCATCGCCCGGATCAGGGCGTCGGCCCGGGCGTCGGCGTCGAGTGTGGTGTCCTGCCAGAGCGGGGTCATCGGTTCTGTCCTCACTTTCCGCCGACCCCCATCAGGCCCTGGACCAGGGTCCTCCGGGCGAACAGGTAGACGATCAGGATCGGCAGCATGGACAGGACGACGGCGCTGAGCAGCCCGGGAGCGTCCACGCCGTGCTCGGTCTGGAAGTTGTAGAGGCCCAGGGTGATCACCTTGGTCGAGTCGGACTGGGTCAGTACCAGCGGGAAGAGGAAGCCGTTCCAGGCCTGCAGCGCGGAGAACACCACCACGGTGGAGATCCCGCCCTTGGACAGCGGCAGCACCAGTTGCAGGAACACCCGCCAGGGGGCGGCCCCGTCCACGGCCATCGCCTCGTAGAGCTCCGAGGTGATGTCCCGCATCGCGCCGGTCAGGATCAGGGTGCAGATGGGAAGGCAGAAGGCGGCGGTCGGAAGGATGATGCCGACCAGGTTGTCGTAGAGCCCGGCCTTGCTGATGACGTAGAACATCGGCACGATCACGGCCTGCGCCGGGATGGCGAGGCCGAGCAGGAAGGTCCGGAAGATGCCGGTCATGCTGCGGTTGCGGCTTCTGACGATGGCGTAGGCCAGCGGCGGCACCAGCAGCAGCACGATGCCCACCACGCAGGCGGTGACGATCAGGGTGTTGAGGAAGTCCTGCCCGAAACCGTTGGAGAAGTCGTCGAAGTAGTTCTGCAGGGTGAACTGCGAAGGGAAGGAGAGCGGCCCGCCGGTCGAGTAGTCGGACTGGGTCCGCACGGTGGTGATCAGCAGCACGTACAGCGGGAAGCCGACCAGGACCAGCCAGACCAGCGAGCCGAACCCGGCCAGGTAGTTGGGACGTCGGCGCATCAGAGTCCCTCCGCCGTGCTGCGCATCTTGTCGTAGCCGGACAGCCGGACCACGACCAGTGAGATCAGGGTGGAGATCACCACGAGCACCAGGGCGATGGCCGAGGCGCCGCCGAAGTCGAAGCCCTTGAAGGCCTGTTGGTACATGTAGTAGGCGCTGATGGTGGTGTCCGTACCCGGGCCGCCCTGGGTCAGGATCAGCACGGTGTCGAAGGTGGTCAGCCCGCCGACCACCATCAGGATCATCGAGGTGATGATGGTGTTGCGCAGCTGCGGCAGGGTGATGTGGAAGAACTGCCGGACCGTGCCGGCCCCGTCGATGGACGCGGCCTGGTAGAGCACCTGCGGGATGCCGCGGGCGCCGCCCTGGTAGATCAGGGTGTGCAGCGGCGTCCACTGCCAGGCGCCGACGAAGGCCAGCACGCCGATCGCCGAGCTCTGCGAGCCGAACAGGTTGCCGTCGCCGAACAGCCAGCTCGCCTCGGAGGGAACCCCGAAGTTGGGGTCGAGCAGCGCCCGCCACAGCACCGAGACCGCGGTCGCCGACAGCAGCAGCGGAACGAAGTAGATCGCGGACAGCACCGCGCGGTTGCGCTGGTGCCCGGCCGCCCAGACCCCGAGCAGGATGCTGATCGGGGTCTGGATCGCCACGCCGAGAGCGGTGAGCAGCAGGCTGAGCCACAGGCTCTTGATCATGACCGGGTCGTGCAGCAGCGCGGTCCAGTTGGACAGGCCGCTGTACTGCGGTGTGCCGAGCCCGTTCCAGGTGGTGAAGGAGAGCACGGCGACCAGGACGAGCGGGACGATCGCGAAGAGGGTGAAGAAGAGGGTGGCGGGTACCGCCCAGGCCAGGCCTGGGCGGGTGACCCCGATGCCGCTCCGGGCCGCGCGGCGGCGGGACGCCGCGGCGGGGACGGCGGTGGCGGTGCTGGTCATGTCTGCATCCGAACTCACGAGGTGGGCAGGCCCTGCATGGCCTTGATGAAGCCGTCCGCGTCGAGCTTGCCGTCGAAGAACTCCTGGACGGCGGTGTGCATCGCGGTGGTGGCGGCCGGCGGGTAGGCCTGGTCCCAGGAGAGCTGGAACGACGGCGCCTGCTTGACCAGGTTGTACTGGAAGTTCGAGTAGTCCGGGCTGGCCGAGGTGGACAGGAACTGCTGGGTGTTGGTGGTGGTCGGCAGGTTGCCGATGGCCAGCTGGGCCTTCACGAACTCGTCCGAGTACATGAGCTTGAGGAAGGCGGCGACCGCGTCGGGGTGCTTGGTCTTCTTCAGCACCGAGTAGAAGTTGTTGGTGTTGCCGACGATGTCGTTGGGGTCGCCCTGGCCGCCGGCGATGCTCGGGAAGGCGCTGTAGCCCAGGTCGGTCTTGGCGAAGTCGGGGCTGTTGGACTGCTGGGTGGAGTACTCCCACGAGCCCATCAGCTCGAAGGCCGCCTTGCCCTTGGCCAGCAGCGCGGGGGAGCCGCCGTCGGTGAACTTCACCGAGTCGAAGTTGCTGCCGAAGGCGCCCGCGTCGATCAGCTGCTTGAGGGTGCTGAGCGCCTTCTTGCTGCCGTCACTGGCCCAGGCGCTGGTGTCGCCGTTCAGGGCCTTCTGGAACACGTCCGGGCCGGCGATCCGGTCGAAGACGTACTCGAACCACATCAGCGTGGGCCACTGGTCGCCGCCGCCGAGCGCGATCGGGGTGACGCCCTTGGCCTTCAGCTTGGTCACATCGGCGAGCAGCTCGTCCCAGGTGGTGGGCGGGGTGACGCCGTCGGCGGCGAGGACCTTCTTGTTGGAGAACAGCAGCACCGGCTGGGTGCCGCGCATCGGGACGCCGTAGGACTTGCCGTCGATCACCGCGGTGTTGAACACCGACGGCAGGAAGTTGGCCTTCAGCGCCGGGTCCTTGGCGATGAAGTCGTCCAGCGGCAGCAGGAGGCCGGCCTTGACGAAGGGCGCGATGCTGCCGCCGCCCCAGTTGAAGAAGACGTCGGGGGCCTGCGGGGTGTTGATGATCGTCTGCAGCTTGGTCTGGTAGTCGGCGCCGGGGATGGTGTCCAGCACCGCCTTGACCTTGGAGGTCTTGTTGAAGGTGTTGACGATCTGCTTCTCCACGGTGTTGCCTGCGTCGCCGTAGACCAGGACGTGGATCGTCCCGGAGTCCGAGGCGGACGTGGTGCCGCCGCTGGACCCGCACGCGGCGGTCATGGCCATCACGAGTGCGGACGCCGCGGCGATCGCGCCGAGTCTGTTGCGGGACGCGCCATGACGGACAGCGGACAGAAGGGGTCTCATGGTCTGCCTCGATCGATTGTTTCGGAGATATTGCCGAATGTCGTGGGGAAATCTAGGTGCGCCCCCGGGGGGCGTCAAGGGGCTGGACCGCCCGGTCTCTCGACCCGGCACCCTGGTCAAGGGGCTACCATCCGTGCCGTGAGCTCTTCGGTGGCAAGGAATCCGCAGGCACGATCGACAGAGGAGGACCCGGTGACAGTGGCTGCGACGTTGGCCGAGATCGCACGCGAGGCGGGAGTTTCGGCGCCGACCGTTTCGAAAGTGCTGAACGGACGGGCCGATGTGGCACCCGCGACCCGGGAGCGGATCGAGGAGCTGCTGCGCCGGCACGGCTATCAGCGCCGCCGCGGCAACCAGTCCACGCAACTGCTCGAACTGGTCTTCCACGAGCTGGAGAGCTCCTGGGCGATGGAGGTCATCCGCGGCGTCGAGAACGTGGTCCGCGAGGAGGGGCTGACCGTGGTGCTCTCCGAGTCCTCGGGACGGCTGAGCCTCGGGCAGTCCTGGATGGAGGGGGTGCTGGCCCGGCGTCCGACCGGGGTGGTGCTCGTGCTCTCGGGCCTGGACCGCACCCAGCAGACACAGTTGACGAGCCGTAATATCCCGTTCGTGGTGATGGACCCGGCCGGCGACCCGGGGGAGGACGTGCCCGCGGTGGGCGCCACCAACTGGCACGGCGGCCTGGCCGCCACCCGGCACCTGCTGGAACTCGGCCACCGCCGGATCGCGGTGATCGCCGGTCCCAGCAAGATGATGTGCAGCCGGGCCCGGGTCGACGGCTACCGGGCCGCGCTGGAGACGGCCGGGATCGTCTTCGATCCCGGGCTGGTCCGCGAGGGAGACTTCCACCACGAGGCCGGATACACGGCCGGCCTGGAGCTGCTGCGGATGCGCGACCGTCCGACCGCCGTGTTCACCGGCAACGACCTGCAGGCCCTCGGCCTGTACGAGGCGGCCCGTGAGCAGGGGCTCCGCATTCCCGAGGAGCTGAGCGTGGTCGGTTTCGACGACCTCCCGCTGGCCCGCTGGGTCGGACCGCCGCTGACCACGGTGCGCCAGCCGCTGACCGAGATGGCCGAGGTGGCCGCGCGGATGGTGATCGACCTGGCCCGGGGCAACCGGCCCAGCACGCTCCGGGTGGACCTGGCCACCAGCCTGGTCGTGCGCAGCAGCACCGCCCCGCCGCAGACCGCGGGGTAGCGGGGCCCGGGAGCGAGGACCCGGGAGCGAGGACCCGGGGGCGAGGGGCGGGCTCCGGGCTCCGGGTGATCACTCCGTGCAGCTGTCGCCGTGCGGAGTGTTGACGACCCGTCGCGTCCGGCCTAGGGTCACCGCTGGCGTTCGACAGTCCGATCGAAACTTTCGGAGTAGCTGCCCCAGGCATTGTCATGCCCATGCGGGGTCCTGTCGCCGCGCCCGCACCACCGCACGTCCGCCTTCCGCATCCACCCTGAGGAAAGGACAACCACGGTGTCAATCGACCCACGCCGTACCCGCCGGGGCGCCCCCGGCCGTGCCCGGAAGGGCCTGCTCGCCGGAGCTGCCGCTCTCGCGGCCGGAGCACTCCTGGTCACCGGCCTGAGCGCGCAGGCCGGCGCGGCCGGTACCAGCCTGAAAGCCCTGGCCGAGGCCAAGGGCATCTACTTCGGTACCGCGCTGACGCAGGGCAATCTGAGCAACTCCGCGCTCACCGCGGTGGCCAGCAGCCAGTTCGACATGGTCACCCCGGGCAACGAGATGAAGTGGGACACCACCGAGCCCTCGAATGGAACTTACAATTTCGGGCCCGGCGATCAGATCCTCTCCTACGCCCAGGCGAACGGCATGCGGGTGCGCGGCCACAACCTGGTCTGGGACAGCCAGTTGCCGTCCTGGGTGAGCAGTCTGCCCAGCAACCAGGTGCAGGCCGCGATGGAGAGCCACATCACCACCGAGGTCACCCACTACAAGGGCAAGCTCTACGCCTGGGACGTGGTCAACGAGCCCTTCAACGAGGACGGCAGCCTCAAGCAGGACGCCTTCTACAAGGGGATGGGCAGCGGCTACATCGCCGACGCGCTGCGCACGGCGCACGCCGCCGACCCCACCGCCAAGCTCTACCTCAACGACTACAACATCGAGGGCACCGGGGCCAAGAGCAACGGCATGTACAGCCTGGTGCAGTCGCTGAAGTCGCAGGGCGTGCCGATCGACGGCGTGGGCTTCGAGAGCCACTTCATCCTCGGCCAGGTCCCCTCGACGATGCAGGCGAACATGCAGCGCTTCGCCGCACTGGGCGTGAACGTCGCGGTCACCGAACTGGACGACCGGATCCAACTGCCCGCCACCAGCGCCAACCTGGCCCAGCAGGCGAGTGACTACGCGACCGTGGTCAACGACTGCCTGGCCGTCAGCGGCTGCGTGGGGGTCTCCCAGTGGGGCGTCGGCGACGCCGACTCCTGGATCCCCGGCGCCTTCTCCGGCCAGGGCGCGGCGACCATGTACGACAACAACTACCAGCCCAAGCCCGCGTACAACGCGGTCGTCACCGCGCTCGGCGGCAGCAGCACCGCACCGCCGACGACCACTCCGCCCACCACGACCCCGCCGACCACCACGCCCCCGACCACCGCACCGCCCAGCACCGGCGCGGCCGGCTCCTGCCGGGTGACCGACGCGGTCAACGCGTGGAACACCGGCCTCACCGAGAACATCACCGTGACCAACACCGGCAGCACGGCGGTCAACGGCTGGTCACTGGTCTTCACCCTGGCCGGCGGCCAGACCATCACCTCCGGCTGGAACGCCGGCTACACCCCGTCCACCGGCCGGGTGACCGCCACCAACCTGAGCTACAACGGCACGCTGGCCGCCGGGGCCAGCACCAGCATCGGGTTCCAGGCCACGCACACCGGCAATGCCGCGGCCCCGAGCTCCTTCACCCTCAACGGCGTCACCTGCACCGGCTGAGCCGACAGCCACCAGCGGCGCACATCCGCACCGGGCCGCGTACCGGCCCGGTGCGGACGTGCGTCGGATGCGCGTCCGAGCGCGGCTAGCGGATGCCCGGGGTGGCGGACGGTGCGGTGCGCGTCGCGCCGGGGCTGCTGTCCTGCGTCGGGCGCCGGGTGTCGCGTGCCGCCACGCCGCCCGTGGTGCGCGGAGCCGCACTCGCGGTCGCGGTCGGGACCTGGGTGGCGGTCGGGGTCGGCCGGCCGGCCCTGCTCACGGTCGGCAGCGGACCCGGCGTCGGGCGGACGGTGCCCTGCGCCGAGTGCGACGGGGCCGGGGCGCCGGTCGCCGCCGGCGCCAGTGGCGGCACCGGCCGGACCGTGCTGGCCGGGGTTCCGGACAGCAGCAGCGGCGCCGCGATCGCCGCGGCGGCGGCGAGGGCCAGCCCGCCGCCGAGGGCGGTCCGTACCCGGCGCCGCCTGACCGCGCCGCGCCGAATGAGGTCGAACGAGCCGGGCCGCGCGGGCAGCGGTGTCTCGCCGCCCGGGCGCAGCAGCGTGACCAGCAGCTCGTCGTCGAGCCCGTCCGCTTCGTCGAACAGGTCGAACAGGTCCGTGGGCCGGTGCGGACCGCCGTTGCCGTCGGGGCTGTCGGGGCTGTCACCGTGTCCGATCAAGGCGTCCTCCCAGTCTGGCGCGCAGCAGTTCCCTGGCCGCGTGGAGATCGGCCTTCACCGTGTTCTCGTTCCGTTGCATCAGCATCGAGACCTCCCGGACCGGCAGGTCCGCGTAGTAGTAGAGCAGGACCGGCGTGCGCAGCCGCTCGGGCAGGGACTGCACCAGCAGCCGTACGCTGCCGTCCGGGTCCTCGCCCTGCCGCCGGACCACCGCCTCCGTGGTGGCGCGGCGCATCGCCCGGCGCTCGCGCTCCAGCTTTCGCCAGTGGTCGCGGACCAGGTTGGCCGCCGTGACATAGAGGAATCCGCGCGGCTCCTCCACCTTGGTCCAGCGCGCCCACAGGCGGGTGAACGCCTCGGAGGCGACCTCGTGGGCGGTGTCGTCGTCGTCGACCAGACGGCGGCACCAGCCCGCGAGGCGCGGATAGAGCGCGGCGAACAGCTCGGAGGCGTCGCTGTCGTTCGACCTGCTCAATGCGTGGTCCCCGCGGCGGGGGCGGCAAGGGAGGCGTACACCACCACATTGTCGAGGTAGCCGCTCCCGTCGCTGTTACGGGGGCCGCCGCAGGTGATGAGCCGCAGCTCGGGCCGGTCGACGTCGCCGTACACCGCGCTGGTGGGGAAGTGCGCCTTGGCGACGGTCTGCACCCGGTCCACGGTGAACGCGGCCGAGGCCCCGTCGGCCAGCCGGGCGACGATGCGGTCTCCCGGCCTGAGCCGGGACAGGTGCAGGAACACACCGTCCCCGTACTGGCCGACGGTCACATGCGCCAGGATCACCGAGGGACCGACCTGACCGGGCGTCGGCGACCCCTGGTACCAGCCGGCCGGGGCGTGCGCCTCGATCGGCGGCACCTGCACGCTTCCGTCCGCCGCCAGCCCCAGCTTGACCACCGGGGTGTCCACCCCGATGGCCGGGATCTCCAGCCGGACCGGGACGGAACGGGCGAGCGGACGCGGCGGCTTCGCCGGGGACGTGTTCCCGGACGCGCTGCCGGACGTGCTGGGCGGGGCCGCGGCGTTCACGTTCACGACCGGCTGAGGCGCAGTAGCGGAAGTTGATCCTCCGCTACTGGATCGGCAGCCGGCCAGCAGCAGGGCTGCGGCGACCAGGACGGTCAGCGGCCGAAGCAGACGTCCGGTTCCCTCGGTTGCTCCTGGCAAGGGTCAGCCCCGGACCTTGGACCTGCGGCGCAGCATGACCGCACCGACCGCGCCGAGCGCCGCGGCGCCCGCCGCCGAGCCGCCGATGACGGCGGTGTCACTGCCTCCGCCGCCGGCGACCGGCGGCACGCCGGTGTCCGGCGCACCCTGCGGCACGGCGGTGACCTGGCCGTCGCGGGCCGGCGCGGCGGTCGGCCGGGCGGACTGGGCCGGGGCGGCCGAGGTGGTGGCGGTCGGCGTCGGGGCGGGCCGGGCCGACGGCGTCGCGGTGGCGGCGACCGCGGGCGCCGCGGCGAGCAGCAGCGCGCCGCAGGCCACGGCGAGGGGGAGCAGGGGGTTTCGACGCATGGAGCAGCTTCTCTCTCCTCGGCCCGCCGTCACCGTGTGGCGGCGGGCACTGGTGTGAACGTGCGGAGAGACGAGGCAGCCCGGCGTCAGGTTGCAAAGGAATGGCAAAGCCTCAAGAGCTACGCGAATCCGACCACCGAGCGGGGCTCGTACGGCTGCTCCAGCTGCTTGACCTCGTCCTCCGTCAGCGTCAGCGACTCCGCCGCGATGGCGTCCTCGAGGTGCTCCGGCTTGGTCGCGCCGACGATGGGGGAGGTGACGACCGGATTGTGCAGCACCCAGGCCAGTGCGACCTGGGCCCGGGTGACGCCGCGGGCCTCGGCGACCCGGGTGACGGCGTCGACGATGGGACGGTCGTTCTCGCCGTACAGGGTGCGGCCGAACTCGTCCGTCTCGCTGCGGGCGCTGGTGGCGTCCCAGTCGCGGGTGAGCCGGCCGCGGGCCAGCGGGCTCCACGGGATCACGCCGATGCCCTGGTCCGCGCACAGCGGGAGCATCTCCCGCTCCTCCTCGCGGTTCAGCAGGTTGTAGTGGTTCTGCATGGTCGTGAAGCGGGTCCAGCCGTGCCGTTCGGCCAGGTAGAGGGCCTTGGAGAACTGCCAGGCGTACATCGAGCTCGCCCCGATGTAGCGGGCCTTCCCGGCCTTCACCACATCGTGCAGGGCTTCCAGGGTCTCCTCGATCGGGGTCCGGGCGTCCCAGCGGTGGATCTGGTAGAGGTCCACGTAGTCGGTGCCGAGGCGGCGCAGGCTGTTGTCGATCTCGCTCATGATCGCCTTGCGGGACAGCCCGCCCCCGTTCGGGCCCGGGCGCATCGTCCCGTGCACCTTGGTCGCCAGCACGATCTCGTCCCGCCGCCCGAAGTCGGCCAGGGCCCGCCCGACGATCTCCTCGCTGCTCCCGGCCGAGTACACATTGGCGGTGTCGAAGAAGTTGATCCCGGCCTCGATCGCCCGCCGGATGAACGGCCGGCTCCGCTCCTCGTCCAGGCTCCACGAGTGGTTCCCCCTGGCGGGATCGCCGTAGCTCATGCAGCCGAGGCAGATGCGGGAGACATCGAGACCGGTCGAGCCGAGCTTCACATACTTCATGGCTAAGAAGTCCTCAGGGTCGGAGGGCGCTGGTCAGGCGTGACGTTCCAGCACCGACCGTATGCCTGAGGAATCACCATGTCGACCGGGCCGCGGTCCGGAGCGGCGGTCCCGGCGGGGTAGCGTGGGCGGGGAGCGCCGGGAGGGTGTGTTGGGCGGAGTGCAGCGGGTGACGGCGCGGAACGCGCGGTTCCAGCAGTGGCAGGCGCTGCTGACGAACCGTAACAAGCGGTCGCGGGCACGGGAGTTCCTGGTGCAGGGGGTCCGGCCGATCACGCTGGCGCTGGAGCACGGCTGGCCGGTGCGGGTGCTGTTGTACGACGCGGAGCGGTCGCTGTCGCACTGGGCGGGCCAGTTACTGCGGGACAGCACCGGCGTCGAGCGGCTGGCGATGGCGCCCGAACTGCTGGCCGAGCTGGGTGAGAAGAACGAGACGCCGCCGGAACTGGTCGCGGTGGTGGGGATCCCGGCGGACGACCTGGACCGGATCACGGTCGGGGACGGCTTCCTCGGGGTGCTGTTCGACCGGCCGACCAGCCCCGGCAACATCGGGTCGATCATCCGCTCGGCCGACGCCTTCGGCGCGGACGGGCTGATCGTGACCGGCCACGCGGCCGACGTCTACGACCCCAAGTCGGTGCGGGCGAGCACGGGTTCGCTGTTCGCCCTGCCCGCCGTGCGGGTGCCGTCCCAGCGGGAGGTGGAGGTCTGGCTGGACCGGGAGCGGGCGGCGGGCCGTCCGGTCACCGTGGTCGGCACCGATGAGCACGGGGAGACCGCGCTCTACGACTTCGACTTCACCGGCGGGCCGGTGCTGCTGCTGATCGGCAATGAGACCACCGGGCTCAGCTCCGGCTGGCGCGAGCGCTGCGACCGCACGCTGAGCATCCCGATGTCCGGCAGCGCGAGTTCGCTGAACGCGGCCAACGCCGCCACCGCCGTGCTGTACGAGGCGGCGCGGCAACGGGCTTTGCAGGCAAGGGAGTCGGGACGGGTGGTGCTGCCCGGCCAGGCCGGTCAGGCTACCGGGCCGCACCACTGACGGAGGGTCAGTTCGGGACGGTGTCGGTGAAGTGGGTGCCGGCCGCGTAGTAGCCGTTGACCACGCTGGTCACGGCTGCCGGGGTGAGCGTGTTGGTGCTGTAGTAGACCCAGTTGACCTTCTCGTCCCAGGTGCGGGCGCCGTTGAAGGGCAGGTCGATGAACCACTCGTTGAAGTCGATGGTCATCTTCTCCCGCGGGTAGTACTTGCCGCTGCTGGAGAAGACCTGGGTGCCGTCGATGTAGTAGGTGACCGTCCCGCCGGAGACCGTCTCGACCAGGGTGTGCCAGCCCTGGAGGCTGCCGATGGTGTCGTTGGTGACCCGGTCGAAGGCGTCGGAGCTGTACCAGCTGGTGGTGTACATCGAGTTGGCCGGGCCGCCCCAGCCGCCGTTGGGCAGGTACTCGAAGTCGTCCTCGCTGTAGAGGGAGTCGTCCGGGGTGATGGTGTAGAAGGTCTCGTTGACGTGGTCGCCGTTCTGGCCGGTGGTCGGGGCGTCGTTGAAGTAGACCCGGGCGGCGTAGGTGCCCTCGAAGAACTTCCTGCCGGTGGTGTCGATCTCGGCCTGCTTGGTGCCGGCGCTGGTGCCGTCCGTGCTGGCGGTGAGGTCCATGACCTTGCCGCCCTGCGCGGTGGAGTCGCTGGGGAAGCTGAAGGTGCTGGCGGACCAGGTGTCCGCGACGCCCGGGCCGCCCGCGCCGGTGCGGATGGCCCAGCCGTGCGCGGCGATGTTCGGGTCGCTGGCGCCGGTGTAGTGGAAGTCGTCGAACAGCGCGGCGCCGGACGGTGGCGGCGAGGTGGGCGGGGGCGAGGTCGGGGGAGTGGTCGTGGGCGGAGCGGTGGTCGGGGGCGTGGTGGTCGGCGGGGCGGTCGGGTTGCCGCCCGGGGCGGTGCCGGAGACGATCGCGCCGTCGACCGAGACGGTCACCGCGGTGTTCGGGCCGTAGCTGGTCTGCCCGGCCTTGAACGAGTAGTCGTCGGCCTGGTTCACCGACTGCCAGTCCTGCCGCCACAGCCGGAGTTGCAGGTCCTGGGTGGAGGCGCCGGGGGCGAGCGTCCCCGCGCCGGAGCCGAAGTCGACCTCGAGGTAGTGGTCCGCGGTCGCGGTCGGGCTGGCCAGGGCGACCACGTGGCCGGTGACGTTGGAGCAGCCCACCACCGCCCAGGCGCAGGAGAACTGGTACGGCGAGCTGCCGTCCGCGGTGAAGTAGTAGCGGATCGCCACCCGGGACAGCGCCAGCGGTGAACTGCCGGTGTTGCTGACGGTGAACCAGGGCTCGGTCTCGTCGGCCGTGGCTCCACCGGTCGTGGTCTTGTACTGCAGCGCGACGGTCGGTGCCGCCGCCTGGGCGGTGCCGATCAGGCCGGCCGTGGTGAGGCCGCCGGCGACCAGACCGAGGGCGGCGATCAGGGCGGCCCTGCGGCGGGTGGGGCGCGCTGGGCGTTGCGAGGCATGCATGGGGGATCTCCTAGCCGTGACATTGGGGGCGTGGAGCAGCGGGTCGTGGAGCAGAGGGCAGCGGGCAGCGGCAGCTACGGTCCGTGAGCGTGGGGAGGTGGACCCGGCGGTGCCGGTGACCTGCTGCGTCGGGCACCGGACGCGGCTCCCAGCCTCCAGGGGGCTGGGCGACCGCGCCCGGCGCGATCGGATCGACGTGGCCTGCGGGACGCCGGTGGCACCCGGATTCGGTTGGTCAACTCCGAGAGAGCTAACCACCGGTTAAGTCTCAGGCCGGTCGGGGTCCAAGATGAGGCTCCGCCCGATTCTTGTCAAGGACTCAGTTACCGCAGGCCAGTTGGCAATGTTTACAACAATCGCACGGTTCGTCGGCGATCCGCTGATCCTGCATCAGGAGCCATTGACATGACCAAAGGTAAGGTGCCAGCATCTGGCCACACCACAGCGGGCCGGTTCGATCCGACCGTGCACCCCGCCCTGTCGAGGAGGAACGCCATGCACAGACGTACCTGGACCGCAGTCGCCGTAGGACTGGCACTGGCCTGCACTGTCACTGCCTGTAGCAGTGGCGGGGGCAGCGCGACCAAGGCCGGATCGGCCGGCACGGCCGGCTCCGCCAAGGCGAGGACGCTGACGGTCTGGTACATGGACGGGGACCTCTCCGACAAGGCCGTGGCCGCGATCAACGCGGCGTTCACCAAGGCCACCGGGGCGCAGGTGAAGGTCCAGATCCAGGAGTGGGACAACATCAACACCAAGCTGACCACCGCACTGGCCGGGGACAACCCGCCGGACGTGCTGGAGATCGGCAACACCGACGTCCCGATGTTCGCGGCCGGCGGCGGGCTCACCGACATCACCAGCCAGGTCCCGGACATGTCGGCGGGACAGACCTGGCTGCCCGGCCTGATCGGCCCGGCCACCGTCGACTCCAAGGTCTACGCCGCACCGCTGTTCGCCGGGAACCGGGCGGTGGTCTACAACAAGACCATCTGGGCCAAGGCCGGGGTCACCGCGCCGCCCACCAGTTTCGCCGAGTTCACCGCCGACCTGGACAAGGTCAAGGCGGCCAACCACGCCGCCGACTTCTCGGCGATCAACATGCCGGGCAAGTACTGGTACAGCGCGCTGCCCTTCGTCTGGGACGCCGGCGGCCAGATCGCCGTCAACAGCGGCGGCAAGTGGACCGGCGCACTGGATTCGCCCGCCGCGCAGCAGGGCCTGCAGGCCTGGAAGACCTTCCAGAACACCTACTCGGCCGCGTCCTCGCGCGACGTCAACGACCGTACCCCGGACCAGAACGCGCTGTTCGCCTCGGGCAAGACCTCGGCGATCGTGGTCACCTCGATCAACACCGCGGTCAAGGACAACCCGGCGATCAAGGACCAGATCGGCACCTTCCCGTTCCCCAGCACCACCCCCGGCAAGACCCAGCCGGTCTTCCTCGGCGGCTCCGACCTGGCCGTCGCGGCCAAGAGCAAGAACCAGGACCTGGGCCTCGCCTACCTCAAGGCCGCCACCAGCACCGCCGTGCAGACCAGCGCCATCGTCGGCATCGACGGCTGGACCCCGGCCTCCACCCAGTTGCTGGACCAGACCGTGTCCAGCCTGCCGCCGACCTCGCAGGCCTTCTTCACCGCCGCCAAGAACAGCGTGGCCACCCCGGCCACCCCGGGCTGGGGCACCATCGAGGCCGACGACTCGATCAACAGCTTCCTGGCCGACATCGCCACCGGGCGCAAGTCCCCGGCCGCCGCCGCCAAGGCCTTCGACGCGCACCTCGACCAGGCGCTCAACGCCACCCAGTGACCATGGCGACCGACACAGGGCTCGAACCCGAGCTGAACCCGGAACCCGCACCGACGCCGACGTCGACGTCGATGCCCACGTCGGCTCAAGCGCCGACCCCGGCGTCGACGTCCGGACGCCCACGAGTCCCGCGCCGGCCTGGCCGCTCCGCGCTGCCGTACGCCCTGCTGGCGCCGGCCGGGCTGATCCTGGCCCTGGTGATCGGCTATCCGCTGGTGCGGCTGGTGATCATCTCGCTGCAGGACTACGGCCTGCGCGCCCTGTTCACCGGCACCACCCCGTGGATCGGCCTGGCCAACTACCGGGCGGTCTGGAACGACGACCAACTGGTCCCGGTCCTGGTCCGCACGGTGGGGTTCTGCGCGGCCCTGGTGGTCGGGACGCTGGTCATCGGGATGCTCACGGCCCTGATGATGCGCGCCCTCGGACCCGGGCTGCGCACCGCCGTCACCCTGTCGCTGATCGCGGCCTGGGCGGTGCCCAACGTCGCGGCGACGCTGGTCTGGGAGTGGCTGTTCCAGCCCACCTACGGGGTGGTCAACTGGCTGCTCACCGAGGCCCGGGTGTTCGGCGACTTCCAGCAGCACAACTGGCTCTCCCAGTCGCTCTCGGCCTTCGGCGTGGTCTGGACCCTGGTGGTGTGGCAGTCGGTGCCGTTCGTGGCACTGACCCTCTACGCCGGGCTGACCCAGATCCCGGACGAGTACTACGAGGCGGCGGAACTGGACGGGGCCGGCTACTGGAGCCGGTTCCGGGTGATCACCGTGCCGTTCCTGCGGCCGATCCTGCTGCTGGTCGGGATCATGTCGGTGATCTGGGACTTCAACGTCTTCAACCAGATCTGGATCATGACCAAGGGAGGACCGGTCAACGGCACCACCACGCTGGGCATCTGGTCCTTCACCAAGGCGTTCGCCGGCCAGTCGTACGGGCAGGGCGCGGCCATCGCCGTGGTCTCGGTCCTGCTGCTGCTCAGCCTGACCGTCTACTACGTGCGCCGTCTGGTGCGGTCGGGAGAAGAACTGTGACGAGCCGTCAGACCACCGGAGCCAGGCGCGGACTGCTCAACATCGGCGCGGTGCTGTTCTGCGCGGTGTGGGCCTTCCCGGTCTACTGGATGCTCAACACCGCGTTCAAGCCGCAGGGCGACATCCTCAGCTCCACCCCGCACTTCCTGCCCTTCCCGTTCACCCTGGGCAACTTCTTCACCGCCGTGCGGCGCCCGCACTTCGGCACCGACCTGCTCAACAGCGCCCTGGTCACCTGCAGCGTGGTGGTGGTCGCCATCGGCCTGGCCTTCCTGGCGGCGACCGCGCTGACCCGGTTCCGCTTCCTGGGACGGCGCGGGTTCCTGATCATCGTGCTCGCGGTGCAGATGGTGCCGCAACCGGCCCTGGTCATCCCGCTGTTCCTCGGTCTGAAGAGCCTGCACATGCTCAACACCCTGATCGGCCTGTCGCTCACCTACACCGCGTTCGTACTGCCGCTGACGATCTGGGTGCTGCGCGGGTTCCTGCAGGGCGTCCCGGTCGAACTGGAGGAGGCGGCGATGGTGGACGGGGCCGGCAGGCTCACCGTCATCCGCCGGATCCTGCTGCCGCTGGTGATGCCGGGGGTGGTGGCGACCAGCGTGTTCGCCTTCATCACCGCCTGGAACGACTACACCTACGCCTACGTGATGATGGACGACCAGGCCAAGTACACGCTCCCGGTCTGGCTCGCCTCCTTCAGCACCGCCGTCGGCACCGACTACGGCGGGCTGATCGCCGCCACCAGCCTGTTCGCGATCCCGGTGATCGTGTTCTTCATGCTGGTGCAGCGCCGGCTGGTCGCCGGAATGACCGCGGGGGCCGTCAAGGGCTGATCCGTCCCGTGTCACCCGCGTTGAACGCCACCCCACCGTTGAACCGTGTCCCCGCCCCGGAAAGGCCACAGTGATCATCCCCCGCCCCGCCGCCGTCGAGCGGCACGCCGGCCGCTTCACCCTCGACCAGGGGGTGCGGCTGTCGGTCGGCCCCGGCGCCGAACGACCAGCCGCGCTGCTCAGGGAGTACTTCGGCGTCCAGAACGAGACCGGAGACGACACCGGAGGCGACACCGCAGGCGTGGACACGACGGCGCCGACGTCGACGATCCGGCTGGCCCTGGTCCCGAACCAGGCCGGCGGCCCGGAGCAGTACACCCTCACCGTCCGCCCCGAATCGGTGACCCTCACCGCGCCGACCGCGGCCGGACTGTTCCATGGAGTGCAGACACTCCGCCAGCTGCTGGAGGACGAACACCACTGGCCCGCACTCACTCTGACGGACCATCCGCTGCTGCCCTGGCGCGGCTTCATGCTCGACGTCTGCCGGCACTTCATGCCGCTGCCGTACCTGCGCCAGCTGGTCGACCGGATCGCCTTCCACAAACTCAACGTGCTGCACCTGCATCTGACGGATGATCAGGGCTGGCGGATGGAGATCGAAGGACACCCCCGGCTCACCGAGGTCGGCGCCTGGCGCACCGAGTCGATGGTCGGACCCGCCGGCAGCACCCGCTACGACGGTGTCCCGCACGGGGGTTACTACACCCAGCGCGAACTGCGCGACCTGGTCGAGTACGCCGCCGACCGGGGCGTCACCGTGGTCCCCGAGATCGAGATGCCGGGGCATGTCCGCGCCCTGCTGGCCGCCTACCCGGAGTTGGGCAACCATCCGGAGCACCCGCAGCCGGTGTGGACCGGGTGGGGCGTCAGCGAGGACATCCTCGGCGTCAGCGACGCGGCCCTCGACCTCTGCCGGGAGGTGCTGGACCAGGTGCGACAGGTGTTCCCTTCCGAGTACATCCACATCGGGGGGGAGGAGTGCCCGACCGTGCAGTGGGAGCGGAGCCCCGCCGCGCAGGACCGGGCAAGGGAGTTGGGGCTGGCCGAACCGGCCGAGCTGCGCAGTTGGTTCCTCAAGGAGATGCGGGACTTCCTCGCCACCCGGGGCCGGCGCAGCATCTGCTGGGACGAGAGCGGCCACGCGGTCGGCTCACTGCCGCGGGACATCACCGTGCTGCCGTGGCGCGACGCCGCCCACGGCGCGGAGGCGGTGCAGCGCGGACACCGGGTGATCATGGCCCCGCACCGTTTCACCTACCTGGACTACCAGCAGCACGACCACCCCGAGGAACCGCCGGGGCAGCCGGGCTACCGGGTCACCCTGGCCGACATCCACGCCTTCGACCCGCTCGACGGCGGCCTGCCGGTCTCCGACGGCGACAGCCCCGGAGTGCTGGGCGCGCAGGCGCAGTTGTGGACCGAGTTCGCGCCGACCCCGGCGCATGTCGACTACCTGCTGTTCCCCCGGCTCTGCGCGTTCGCCGAGGTGGCCTGGAGCGGGAACGGCGACTACACCGAGTTCCTGGGACGGCTGCAGCCGCACTACGCACGGCTGCGGGCGCTCGGCATCCGTCCCGCGGCGGTGGAGTGGACCGAGCGCCCCGAACTCGCTGGGAGAATGCAGCGGTGACCACCACCGACACCACCGATCCCGCCGACACTGCTGATGCCTCGCGACGTCCCACCGCCAAGCGGGACCGGGTCCGGCAGCACCTGCTCGACGTCATCGAGAACGCGGGACCCGGCACCGGCCTCGCCTCCGAACGGGACCTCGCCGAGGAGTTGGGGGTGTCCCGGCCCACCATCCGCGCCGCCATCGACGAACTGATCGGCAGCGGCCACCTGGTGCGCCAGTGGGGGCGCGGTACCTTCACCAGCCCGGAGAAGGTCACCCAGGAACTGAGCGACGGCCCCTCCGCCGCCTTCGCCGTCCCCCCGGCGGAGGGCGCGTGGACCAGCCGCGTGGTCGAGTTCCGTACCGCCGAGGCCGGACTGCGGGCGGCACGGCTGCTGATCGAACCGGACGAACCGGTGCTCCGGGTGGTCCGGCTGCGGCTGGTGGACGACGAGCCGATGTCGATCGAACGGCTGGAGCTCCCGGCGTTGCTGGTACCGGACCTGACCAGGGACGACATGGAGGACGGCAACTTCTACCGACTGCTGCGCGAGCGCTTCGAGATCGTCGTCTGCGACGCCGTGCAGACCCTGGAACCCGCGGTCGCCAACCCGGACCAGGCCGACCTGCTGGACATCCCGGTCTACGCCCCGATCCTCCAGGTCGAACGCACCACCAGGGACACCACCGGCCGCACCGTCGAATTCGCCCACGCCGTCTACCGCGGCGACCGCTACCGCATCACCTCCCACCTCCGCTTCGACACCACCTCGGGCTAGCGGAACTGTCCGGCCGACCTCCGGATAGGTAGTCTCGGCCCGTGATCGATCACGGGACAGCCCTGCCCCACTACCGCCTCCATATCGTGCCCGCGGTCGTGGCGTTGGCCAGCCCGACCTGGCAGCGCGAGGTGTGGTTGGATCCAGGGCGGTTCGAGGATCTCGACCACACCGTGCACGTGCTCTTCGACGACTTCTGCGATGCGGACAATCCGCTGCCCTGGCTGGGACAGTCCCTTCGCACCGAGGAGGAGGTCGAGCTGATGGCGCGTCTTGGTGCTGCGTACGGCGCTGTCCAGGACGCGGTCGGTGCCGACGCCCGTGACGAGGTCTACCTGGACGCGCCGGGCTGGTCCGCCGTGGTCGCCGCGGCAGCGCGGCTGGCCCAGGTACTGGTGTCCAATGACCAGAGGGCCCTGAGCAAGCTGCATGACGCCGGCCATCGTTGGCCGCCGCAGTAATGGAGCCGAGGCACACGCGGCCGTCGTGGTCTAATCGGCGGATGGTGATCGAGGAGGAGTTGGTTCGGCGTTGGCAGCGTGGCTGGAGCGCGGCGCGCGGGCTGGCTGCGGCGGACGAGGTCGAGGGCGGGCTGCGGATCAGGTGTGAGCAGCCCAGTCGGGAGGTCGAGGTGCTCGCGCTGCACGCGGACCAGGATCCCGGCTCCGTGGCCGGGCTGGCCGAGGATGTCGCGGCGGATCCGCTGTACAGCTGGCTGACCGTGCCGACCCACCACCCCGACCGGGTCGCCGCCACCGTCGAGGCGGCGGGCCTCCAGGTGCTGCTGCGGTCGGAGTCACTGATGCTCAGCGACCTTGCTCAGCACCCGAGTTGCCCGCTCGCCGCGCCCTACCGGAGCGAGCTGCGGCAGGACGGGCCGGTGCTCACGGTGACGCTGCACCACCCCGACTCGTCCGAGCCGGCCGCCCGCGGCACCGTCGCGGTGGTCGGCGCCGACGCGATCGCCGACCGGATCGAGACCGTGCCCGCCCACCGCCGCCGCGGCCTTGGCCGGGCGCTGATGAGCCTGCTGGTCGAGGCGGCCAGGACCGCAGGGGCGGAAACCGGCCTGCTGATCGCCAGCACCGAGGGCCGGCAGCTCTACACCTCCCTCGGCTGGCAGCACTACGCCGACGTGGTGGTCTCGCACGCGCCGGAGAAGCGCCCCGGCGGCGTCCGGGAGGGCTGACCATGGCGACGGTCCTGGTCGGGGACGCGGAGTTCGGCTACGACGAGGCGGGCAGCGGTCCCGCCGTGCTGCTGGTGCACGCCGGGCTGGCCGACCGGCGGATGTGGGACCACCAGTTCCGGGCCCTGTCCGCGGACCACCGGGTGATCCGCTACGACTGGCGCGGCTACGGCGGGTCCGCCGACGCCCGCGGCGAGGTCGCCCGGCACGAGGACCTGCTGGCGCTGATGGACGCGCTCGCCGTGGACCGGGCGGCGCTGGTCGGCTGCTCCTACGGCGGCGCGCACGCCCTGGACGCCGCGCTGGTCGCGCCCGACCGGGTGCGTGCGCTGGCCCTGGTCTGCTCCGGGCTGTCCGGCTACACCTGGTCCCCGGAGACGGTGGAGCTGATGCGGCGAGGCGTCCGGGCGGCGGTCCCGGCCGAGCGGCTGCGGGCCTATGCCGACCGTACGGCCGAGCGGGTGGATCCGGCCGACGTGGCGGCGGTCGCCGAAGCCAATGTCCGGCTGATGGTGGTCGGCCCGGACCGGGATCCGGCCGAACTGGACCCCGGCGTCCTGGAGCGGGCCCGGACCATGTGCCGCGGGGTGTTCGCCCGGGAGTGGAACGGCCCGGCCTTCACCGAGCGCGAGCCGCAGCGGCCGGCCCTGGGACGGCTGGCCGAGATCGGGGCGTCGACCCTGGTGGTCAACGGGCTGGCCGACCTGCCGGCGATCCAGGAGATCGCCGGAATCCTGGCCGGGGGCATCGCCGGCGCCCGCCGGATCGACCTCCCGGCGACCGGCCACCTGCCCCCGCTGGAGCGGCCGGAGCAGGTCACCGCGGCACTGGCGGACTTCCTGCGAGGACTCCCGCGATGACCGACGAAGGACTGATGACCGAGGAAGGGGTGCTGTCCGTCCTGGCCCTGCTGCGGGAGGCCGGGACGGAGGTCTGGGTCGGCGGGGGCTGGGGCATCGACGCCCTGCTGGGGCGGCAGACCCGTCCGCACCGCGACCTCGACCTGATGCACCGCCGGGAGCAGGAGCCGAGCGTGCTCGCGGCCCTCGCGGCGGCCGGGTTCACCGAGACGCTCGACTGGCGCCCGGTGCGTTTTGTGCTCACCCGTGCCGACGGCCGCGAGATCGACCTGCACCCGCTGGTCTTCGCCCCGGACGGCTCCGCGGAGCAGTCCTCGCTGGAGCCGGGCAAGCCGTTCCACTACCCGGCGCGCTGCTTCGTCACCGGGACGATCGCCGGCACGGCCGTGCCCTGCCTGTCGGCCGAGCAGCAGGTCTACTTCCACCAGGGCTACGAGCCGACCGAGCGGGACCGCCAGGACATGGCACGGCTGCGCGCGGCCTTCGGCGTGCAGACCCACTTCTGAGCCCTCCTTCTGGTATCAGGGCTCACGCGCGGGGCAGGGATCAGATGCACGAATCCGGACGAATGGATCGTGTCTGAGCCCTGAGAGGAGCGCGCCGCTATGCCCATCGCCAGCGTCAACCCCGCCACGGGGGAGACCCTCGAAACCTTTGAACCGCTGGACGCGGACGGCGTCGAGACCCGCGTGGCCCGTGCCGCGACCGCCTTCGCCGCCTACCGGACCACCGGTTTCGCCGAGCGCGCGGCGCTGCTCCGCGCCGCCGCCGACCTGCTGGAGGCCGAGCGCGACGACACGGCGCGGACCATGACCCTGGAGATGGGCAAGCCGGTCGGTCAGGCCGCCGCCGAGGTCGACAAGTGCGTCAAGACCATGCGCTGGTTCGCCGAGCGCGGGGCGGCGCTGCTCGCCGACGAGCGGATCGACACCGCCGACACCGCCGACGCCGGGGCGGAGGCCGCCGTGGCCCGCTACCGCCCGCTCGGCCCGGTACTGGCCGTGATGCCGTGGAACTTCCCGCTCTGGCAGGTGGTCCGCTTCGCCGCGCCCGCGCTGATGGCGGGCAATACCGCGCTGCTCAAGCACGCGTCCAACGTCCCGCGCACGGCGCTGCTGCTGGAACGGCTGTTCGCCCGCGCCGGATACCCGCAGGGCTGCTTCCAGACGCTGCTGGTGGCCTCGGACGCGATCGAGGCCGTGATCCGCGACCCCCGGGTGGTCGCGGTGACCCTCACCGGCAGCGAGGCGGCCGGACGCTCGGTGGCCGCGATCGCCGCCGACGAGGTCAAGAAGAGCGTGCTGGAGCTGGGCGGCAGCGATCCCTTCCTGGTGCTGCCCTCGGCGGACGTGGCCAGGGCGGCCAAGGTCGCGGTCACCGCCAGGGTGCAGAACAACGGCCAGTCCTGCATCGCGGCCAAGCGCTTCATCGTGCACGAGCAGGTCTACGAGGCCTTCGCGGCGGCGTTCGTGGAGGGGATGGCCGCGCTGCGGGTCGGCGACCCGCTGCGGCAGGGCACCGACGTGGGCCCGCTGTCCACCGAGAGCGGACGGGCCGACCTGGAGGAACTGGTCGACGACGCGCTGCGGCGCGGGGCCAAGGCCCAGTGCGGCGGACAGCGCCCGGCCGGGCTCGACGCCGGGTGGTACTACGAGCCGACGGTGCTCACCGGGATCACCCCGGAGATGCGGATCCACCGCGAGGAGTGCTTCGGCCCGGTCGCCACGCTCTACCGGGTCGCGAGCCTGGCCGAGGCGGTGCAGCTGGCCAATGGCACCCCGTTCGGCCTCAGCTCCAGCGCCTGGACCACCGACCGGGCCGAGCAGCTGGTGCTGGAGCGGGACCTGGAGGCCGGCGGCGTCTTCTTCAACGGCATGACCGCCTCGCACCCGGCGCTGCCCTTCGGCGGCGTCAAGCGCTCCGGCTTCGGCCGCGAGCTGTCCGGCCACGGCATCCGTGAGTTCTGCAACGTCACCACGCTCTGGTACGGACCGGGCTCGCACCTGCACAGCGAGGGCTGACCAGCCCCGGCCTAGCTCTCCGGGTCGTCGACGAGGTGCATGGCGGCTTCCTCCGCGGAGGCGGCGGAGCCGTCGATGCCCACGTCCGAGCCGATCATCCCGTCGTGCTCGTCGTGGGCGCCCTCGCCGGGGGCGACCAGGCGGCCGGAGCGGTGGCCGCCGACCTCGCCGTCGCGCAGCTCGCCGTCGGTGTCCGAGGTGTCGCCGAGGCCGTCGTCGTCCTCGTCCGCGTCGAAGGAGTCGTCCGGGACCTCCTCGGCCAGGCGCTGGTCCAGGCTCTCGCCGCGGTGCTGCTCGTCCGCGGTGATGCCGTAGTGCTCCACGCCGAGCGGCCGCTCCGGGGGCGAGTAGCCCTCGTCCAGGGCCTCGTCCACGCCGCGGTCGAGCAGGGTGTCCTCCGGGTCGAGGACCCCGGAGTCGTCGACCGTGTCCTCGCCGGGATCGGGCTGGTAGACGTCGTCACCCATGGTCTCGTCGCTCATGGCCATTTCTCCTTGCGGTGCGGTCGTGGTGGTGCGGTCGTGCGGTGGCTACTGGGTACCTCTGCCCCTTTTGGGATTATCGACTCCCCGTGCCCCGGTGCGTCCCATCTTCGCCCTGTCGATTGATTGCTGAGATTTAATCGGTATTTGCAAAGCTCTCCCTGTTTTTCTCTCGCTGGCGCAGACTGTGCATCGGTTCCGGCATCGGTTCTGACAACGGCACAGGGGGAGTCGCGTGGCGCGGAGACCGACCGGCGGAACGGCCCGCAGGGCGCTGCCGCCCGCTGTCCGCGGCTCAGTGCACCACGGTCTGGTGCTGGCCGCGACCGCGGTCACCGTGCTGCTGGCGAGTACCGTGCTGGCCGCGCTCGCCGCGCTGACCACCAGCTCCGTGGACGCCGGCGCCGCGGCCCGGCTGCTCGCGGACCCCAGGGCCGAGGTCGGGGTCAGCGCCACCTACGGCGCGGCCGGCCTCCCGGCCGCCGACCGGGCGGTGCGCGGCAGCCTCGCCGCGGTGTTCGGCAAGCTGCCGGAGCAGACCTACCTGGCCCTCTACGGCCTGGACCCCCTGGTCTCCAAGGACGCGGGCCCCGGCACGGCCGCCGCCCAGCTCCAGCTGCATCCGGCGGCGCTGCAGGGCGCCGCCGCCCACGCCCGGCTGGTCTCCGGCACCTGGCCGGACGGCGCCGCCGACCCGCCCGACGCGCGGTTCACGGCAGCCGCGACCGCATCCGCGCCCACGACCGAAGCAGCCGCAGAGGTCGCGGTGGATGCCGCGATCCCGCAGGCCCTGGCCGGACGGCTGCGGGCCGGCCCCGGCTCGCAGCTGAGGCTGGCGGACTCCCTGGGCCGGGCCGTCACCGTGCGGGTCACCGGCGTCTACGCCGCCACCGGGGCGCCCGGCTTCTGGCCCGGCGCGGTGGGCGCGGCCACGGACGGCGACACCAGGGCCGGAAGCCTCCTGGTGGTCTCCCCGGCCGCGCTGCTCGGCCAGGCCTCCTTCCGGGCGGAGGTCCAGGTCTCCTGGAGCGCCCTGCCGGATCTGGCCCGGCTGCGGGCCGACCAACTGCCGGGCCTGAGCCGACGGGTGGGCGACTTCTCGGCCAGCGACACCGGCAGCTCCGTGTTCCACGGGCAGCAGCCCCCGCTGGACCGCCTGGTGGCGGCCTCCTCGCTGGCGGACGCGGTGGACGAGCTGGCCGTGCCGATGGTGGTGGCCCGCTCCGCGCTCTACCTCCCGTCCGCACTGCTGGCCGTACTCGCGCTGGTGGCACTCATTCTGACGGCACGTCAACTCACGGCGCACCGGCGGGACGAGCTGGTGCTGCGGCAGACCAGGGGAGCCGGGACCGGGCGGCTGCTGGCAGCGGCGGCGGGGGAGTGGGCGGTGGTCGCGCTGCCGGCCGCGCTGGTGGCGCCGTTCCTGGCCGGGCCGTTGCTGCACGGGCTGCACACCACCGGCCTGGTGGTCGCCCAACCGCCCGCGGACGCCCTGGTCACCGCCGCCTGGGCGGCCGTGGCGCTGACCGTGCTGATCCACGCCGGGGCGACCCTGCTGCCGGTGCTGCTCGCGGTCACCGGGGGTGACGCGGTGTCCAGGCTGCGGTTGCGCGGAACGCGCGGCGCGGCAGCGCAGCGGATCGGCGCCGATCTGGCCCTGGCCGTGGTCGCCGTCCTCGGCTACCTCCAACTGGCCCACTACCGCACCACGGTGAGCAGCTCGGGGACGGACGGCGTGGCCGACGTGGACCCGGTGCTGGTGCTGGCACCCGCGGTGGCGACCCTGGCGGCGGCCCTGCTGCTGCTCCGACTGCTGCCCCCGGCCTCGTTCCTGCTCGACCGGTTCGGACGGTCCCGCCGTGGGCTGGTGCTGCCGCTGGCCGCCTGGCAGTTGGGACGGCGGTCGGCCCGCAACGCGGGCCCGGTGACGCTGATGTGCCTGGCCGTCGCGGTCGGCGCGCTGGCCACCACGGCGCTCGCCGGGTTGAACGAACTCGCCACCGACCAGGCCCGGTTCACGGTAGGCGCAGATGTGCGGGTGAGCCAGCAGGACGCCCTGAGCGCCCCGCCGGAGGCGCTGCGCAGCGCCTTGGCCGCGCTGCCCGGGGTCACCGCGGTCACCCCCGTCAGCGACACCTCCGCCAACAACGCCGACAGCCAACTCGACCAGATCGTCGGTATCGACACCCGGCCGCTCGGCAACGGCACGGCCCCGCCGCCGGTCCCGCTGCTGCGCTCCGACCTGGCCGGCCCCGGCTTCCAGGACCGGCTGGCCGCGCTGGGCAGCAGGACCCCGCCGGACGGCCTGGTGTTCACCGGACGCCCAAGCGCGCTGCGCCTGGACGAGACCCTGTCCAGCAGCGGCAACCCCGCGCCGCCCCAGCTGGCCCTGACCCTGGAGGACCCCGCCGGGATCGACTCCACGGTCACCGTCCAGCTCCCGCCGGCGGACGGGGCCCGGCACCTGGTGGAGGTGCCGCTGATCGTCCCCGGCGGTGGCGGGACGCGCAGTTATCCGCTGAAGCTGACCGGCATCTCGGTCCTGGTCCCCCCGGAGCAGCAGCGGGCCCGGCTGACCCTGACCATCCATCGGATCGGCGCGGTGGGGCCCGCGGCCTCCGCCGCCCCGACCTGGTACAGCACGCTGCCGACCGGGCTGATCTGGGCGGACCGCACGCTCCAGGCCGCCTACGCGGTCGAGGCGGACTGCACCGCCGACGACGGGTCCGGCGGCTCCTTCACCGTGCAGGGCCCGGCGGTCTGCGCCCTGCACCGCGGCGGCACCGACCTGCTCTCCGCAGAGATCGGCACCGCGCCGCACGACCGGCTGACCCAGGGCGGCACCGCCGCGCTGATCACGCCGGTCCTGGTGGGACCCCCCTTGATCGTCCCGGCACTGGGCGACACCGCGGCCATGGCGGAGGGGCAGCAGCAGGTGGGGGACGAGGTCGCGCTGGACCTCGGCGACGGCCATGCGCTGATGCTGCACATCGTCGGCACCATCGACGCGGTCCCCGGAACCGATCTGACCCAGGGTCACTATCTGGTGGACCAGCGGGCGTTGGCCGCCGCCGAGGCGGGGATCGGGGAGCCGCAGACCGCTCCGGTCAGCTGGTGGCTGAGCAGCAGTGAGCCGGAGGCGACCGCGGCGGCGGTGGCGCGCGATCCGTCGCTGGGGACGGCGCAGACGGTGGGCCAGGTGCGGGCGCACCTGCTGGACGACCCGTTCCGGGCCGGGATGCGGGCGGTGCTGGCGCTGTGCCGACTGCTGGCACCCGGCTTCGCGGTGATCGGCTTCACCGTCCACGCGGTGGTGACCACCCGGGAGCGGCGGCGGGAGTTCGCCCTGCTGCGGGCGATGGGGGTGCGCCGGGGCGGACTGTCCACGCTGCTGTGGGCGGAGCAGTTGAGCGTGGCCCTGTTCGCCCTGGTGCCGGGGGCGTTGCTGGGCACCGGACTGGCGGCGCTGGTGCTGCCGCTGGTGACGGTGGACGACACGGGGGCCGCGCCGTTCCCGTCCCTGGTGCTGACGGTGCCGTTCCCGCGGGTGGCCCTGACGGCGCTGCTGACGGCGGGGGCGATCTGCGTGGTGGTGATGTCCCTGGCGCGGTTGCTGGCGCGGGTGGACCTGGTACGGGTGCTGCGAGCGGGGGAGGGGACATGAGCGGGCCGGAGCCGACGCCCCGTCAGCAGGGCGGTGGTACGGGACCGGGCCGTGCTTCACGGCCGGGCGGTGGCACCCGGCGGACGAGGCCGTGGTTCGGCCTGGCGGTGCGGGAGGCACGGGGCGACGTCCCGCTGCTGGTCTGCCTGGCGCTGCTGGTGGCGGTGCTGACCGGGCTGAGCGCGCTGGTGCCGACCCTGGTCGCCGCGCGCCAGGACACCGCGCTGCGGCAGCGGATCGCCACCGCGCAGCAGGCCGCGCCGCTGATCACCCTCGGCGCGGCGGTGGTCCCGCCGGCGTTCGGGACGAACGACCCCTCGCAACTGCTGACCACGGGCCTGGCGGTGGCCGGCCCCCGGCTGGCCGCCGACGCGGCCCCCGCGCTGGCCAGGTCGCTGCACTACAGCAGGTCCGAAGTCGACTATGTCTTCGGCCAGTTGACGGACGGACCGGCCGCCCCCGATCCGCAGATCGCCAGCAGCGTGGGCGCGTTCTCCTATGTCAGTGACGGTCCGTCACATGTCCGGATGGTCGCCGGCGCCTATCCGGCGGCGGCCACCCGGTCCCGGGCGCCGACGCCGTTCGCCGTCTCCCAGGCCACCGCGCGGCTCCTCGGCCTGCGGGTGGGGCAGCCGGTCAGCGTGTTCTACGCCTCCGACGACGGTGTGGCCACGACCCGGATGGTGCTGTCCGGCATCTACCTCCCGAGGCTGACCGGCGACAGCTTCTGGAACGACCACGCCGCCCTGGACCGGCCGCAGCGGTACCCGCTGCAGACCAGCGGCCAGGACCAGGTCTCCTTCCACGCGCTGATCGGCGCGGACGGTCCGCTGCACCTGGCCGACGACGGGGTTCCGCTGCCGACGCTCAGCTGGCAGCTCCGGGTGACCCCGGACCGGGCCGCCGTGGCGCAGGCGGCGCAACTGCCGCACGCGCTGGCCGGCTACGGCAATGCGCTGCGTCGCGGACAGTGCCAGATCGCCGACGGCGATATCGACGTCGGCACTGCGGCCGAGCCGAGTTGCTTCGCCGGCGACTGGCCGGTGCTCGCCTTCACCTGGACCGACGGGCTCTCACCGGTGCTGGACTCGTTCGGCCTGGAGCGGCGGCAGGCGGACGCGGTGCAGTCGTTCGCGCTGGCCTCGGTCGGCAGTGTGCTGCTGGCCACGGTGTTCGTGGCGGTCCGGCTGCTGCTGCGGCGCCGCGAGGCGCAGCTGCGCTTGCAGCGGGCGCGGGGGGCCTCGGCGGCCGGCCTGGTCCTGCTGCGGTCGGTGGTGGCGACACCGCTGGTGGCGCTGGCAGCCGCCGCCGGGTGGGTGGTCGGCGAGCGCCTGGGCGAGACCGGCACCTCCGGGTCGCCGCAGCCGCTCTGGGCCTTCGGCTCGGCCGCCGCGGCCTGGCTGCTGCTGCCGCTGCTGACCTGGGGGGCGGTACGCGAACCCGCTCCGCGGCGGCGTCGGCCGCGCCGGGGCCGGGGTGGACGCGGAGCCGGGTTCGGGGCCGGGGCCAGTTTCGGGCGTCGGGAGGTACTGGAGGGCACCGCGCTGCTGCTGGCCGTGGCCGGGGTGGTGTCGCTGCGGCAGCGCGGCGCCGCGCCGACCCAGGGCGTGGACCTGTCGATGAGCGCCGTCCCGGTACTGGTGGCGGTGGTCGGGGTGCTGCTTCTGCTGCGGGTCTACCCGCTGCTGCTGCGGCTGCTCGCGGCCCGGGCCCGCCGGGGACGCGGGGTGCTGGCCTTCGTCGGCCTCGCCCGGGCCGGACGAGACGCGACGGCGACCGGGCTGGCCATGTTCGTGCTGGTGCTGACGCTGGGGACGGCGGTGTTCGGCGGGATGGTCGCGCGGACCGTCGCCGACGGGGTGACCACGGGGGCCGCCTGGAGCACCGGCGGCGACGCCGTGGTGACGAGCGGGGGTAACCCGGTGCCGACGGCGCTGCCCGCGTCCTCCCCGGTACGGGCGGTCGGCGAGCAGTCGCGCTCGCTCACCCTGACCGCCGACCGGGACGGGACGACGCTGTCCGGCGCGGTGCTGATCACGGTCGATGCGGCCCGGCTGGCGGTCGCGGAGCCCGGCTCACCACTGGCGAGAGCACTGCTCTCCAAAGCGAGCAGTGCTCCACTGAAGCGCCAGGACGGATCGGTCGAGATCCCGGTCCTGGCCGGTGCCGCCCTGCTCGCCAGGGAGCCCAGCGGCGACCTCACCGCGGCTGCCTTCACCAACACCGACCGGACCCACCGGGTACGGCTGCGTCCGACGGCACCGCTCGGCACCGCCCCGCTCCAGGACCCGGCCCTCGGCCCGCTCACCAGCACCCTCCCGCCCGGAACCCCGCTGCTGGTCGCCGACATCGCGGCAGAACGCTTCCTGGCCCCGCAGGCCGCGGGCGGCAGCGCGGTCCTGCTCTACGGCCACGGCTCCGCCGCGCTCCGCTCGGCGGGAAGCACCGCCCTGGGCGCCCTCGCCGAGGTCCGGCTGCGCGCCGACGTCCTGGCGGCAGCGAGGAACGACGGCCTGGTCAGCGAGCTGCGCCGGATCTACGCCCTGAGCACCGTGCTGACGGTCGGATTCGGACTGCTCGCGGTGGCCCTGGAGCTGGTGCTGACCGCGCGCGAGCGCGGCCGTACCAGCTCCTACCTGCGGACCCTGGGCCTCGGTTCGAGGCAGGCCGCGGCGCTGCAACTGCTGCAGCTGCTGCCGTTCGCCTGCGCGGCGGCGGTCGGCGGGGTACTGCTCGGCGTGGCCGAGCCCAGACTGCTGGGCCCCGCCCTGAACCTGCGCCAGTTCACCGGCGGCCCGGCCCAACCGGCCCTGCACACCGACTACCGCCTGACAGCGGCCCTGGGCCTGGGCCTGGCCCTGCTGGTCCTCGGCGCAGCAGTGCTGGAGACCCTGGTCTCCCGCTGGCGCCGGCTCGGGGCGGTGCTCAGACTGGGGGAGATCTGACCAGTCGTCATATCGCCTGGTGGGGTGGATCGATGGGCTTGCGGGCCTCGATCAGGAAGCGGGTGGTGTGAGCGACGAAGGGGCCCTCGGCGAGGATCTGCTTGTGGAGTTCCTCCAGTCGGTCCCGGTACTGGGCGACGGTGAACCCCGGCACCATCCAGATCACCTTGCGCAGGAAGTAGACCACCGCGCCGATGTCGAAGAACTCGGTCCGCAGCGACTCCGCGCGCAGATCCAGCACCTCCAGGCCGGCGGCCTCGGCCGCGCGGCGGGCGGCGTCCGGGTGGCGGCCGTTCCTGGACGCCTCGGGCTGCGGCCCGAGGAAGTACTCGACCACCTCGAACACACTCGCCGGGCCGACCTGCTGCGAGAAGTAGACGCCGCCGGGCCGCAGCACCCGGGCGATCTCGCTCCACCAGGTGGTCACCGGATGCCGGCTCACCACCAGGTCGAACGCCTCGTCGGCGAAGGGCAGCGGCGGCGTGTCGCCGGTGGCGACCACCACGGCGCCGCGCGGGTGCAGCAGCCGGGTGGCCTTGGCGATATTGGGCGGCCAGGACTCGGTGGCCACGGTGACCGGGGCCAGCGTCGGCGTCGACCCCGCCAGCACCTCGCCGCCGCCGGTCTCCAGGTCCAGCACGGCGGACGCCCGGGCGACCCGTGCGCCCATGGCCCGCTGGTAGCCCCAGGACGGGCGCTGCTCGGTGGCCCGCCCGTCCAACCAGGAGAAGTCCCAACCGTCCACGGAGACGGCCTCGGCCTCGGCGACGAGTTCGTCAAAGGTTCGCGACATGGCTCGAGCCTGGTCGGCGGCGGCGCGAACCGCCAGCGAATATCCCTTCGCGGATGCGAACGGCCCGGCCACCGGGGGAACCTCCGGTGGCCGGGCCGTGTCGACTTTCAGCTGGTCAGGGCAGGGGTGATCAGCTGCGGACCGAGGCGATGGCGGTGCCGAGCGCGTCCTTGATGCGCGGGCCCAGCCGGGCGAAGCCCAGCTCCTTCATCGCCGCGCGCAGCAGCTCGTCGTCGCTGCGCTTCACGCCGTCGCTGTCGATCCAGTCGACGACCGAGACCAGCTCCTCGGCGGAGTACGCGGTGACCGGGCGGCCCGGCGTGAACGCCGGCTTGCGCGGACGCCGGCCCTCGCCCACGGGCTCGCCTGCGGCGGGCTCGGGGGATGCGGGGGTGGCGGTGGCAGTCGGGGTGGCCTGGGCGGCGGGGGTGGCCTTGGCCTTGGCGGCGGCGGCCTTGGATGCCTTCGCCTTCGGCTTGGCCACGACGGGCGTGACAGGGGCGGCCGGCGCGACCTCAACCACAGCAGCTTCGGCGGCGACGGCCTCGACAGGCGCGGTCGCCTCAGCGGCGGTGACGACCTCAGCCTCGGCGAGGGTGACCGCCTCGGCCACGGCCTCAGCCTCAGCTTCGACCACGGCCTCTGCCTCAGCGACTACCTCGGCCTCGACCACGGCCTCAGCAACAGCCTCCGCCTCGGCGACGACCGCGGCCTCGGCGACGACCTCGGTTTCGCTGGGGGTGGTGACCTCGGTGATGGTCACCTCCTCCTCGCGCGGAGCGGGGACGAACCCCTGCGCGGGCGCCTCCACCGGGACGGGAGCCGCAGTCGCGGCCACAATCGCAGCAGCCTCGGCTTCGGCCTCCTCCGCGACGTCGACGTCCACGTCGCCGGCGCCCGCGCCCGCGGACTCCGCCTCCGCCTCCGCCTTGACGGAGTCGACCGCCCCGAACTCGCGCGCGACCGCCTCCGCCACGGCATCGGCGTCCGCCCGTGCCGCGGTCAGCTCCGCGACCAGCTCGCCGTAGCCCTGCTCCTCCAGTGCCGCGCGCAGCGCGTGCAGCGCGGGGAGGCGGTGCAGGGTGCCCTCGTCGGAGGCGAGCCGGTCGACCAGTCCGGTCAGCTCGTCCAGCGACAGCGCGGCCGGGTTGCTGTCGACCCGGAGCCGGCCCAGCTCGGCCAGCGCCGCGCAGGCGTCGTCCACGGCCTGGACCGCGGCGTCGAGGAACTCCAGGTCGGCGGGCAGGACCGGGCGGCTGCCGGTGGGCGACAGCGCCGCCCAGTCGGTGCGCTCCGAGGCCGCCGCGACCAGCGCCGCGTGCAGCGCGCTGCGGCGCGGGCGCTTGGCGAGGGCGAGGCCGCGTGCGGCCCGGCCCAGGTTGAGGCGCTGTCCCAGGGTCAGCTTCGCGTCCTGCGCCTTGCGCCACTTGCCGCTCGCGGTCGCCGCGGCGAAGGCGCCGAGCTGCTCGGACTCGTACGCCGCGGGCACCAGCACCTGGAGGGTGGAGCGGACCCGCAGCGTCAGCGCGAGCGCCTTGCCCACCGCGACGACGGTGTCGAGCTCGCCCAGGGTGGTGTCCTCGGCGAGGCGGTTCGCGGCCTCGCGGGTCGCCGGGAGGTCGCGTCCGCGCAGCTCGGCGAGGACGGTGGAGGCGGCGCGGGCCTCCTCGGGGCTGTCGACGGTGTCGACGGCCGCGTACCAGGCGTGGGTCTCGGCGGTGAGGGTGAAGCCGCCGAGGGAGGCGTAGTCGATCAGATTCTGGCGGGCGTCCGAGGATGCGTCACCGGTGCTGGCCGGTGTCGTGTCGGCGAGTGTCTGGATGTCGAGTGCGGTCATAGTGAAATCCGATTCGTGGCAGGGGGCGCTGCGGCGTCGGGTCGTGCGGAGCGCCTCAGGATTTGACCGTCCGGCGCGGTATTCCGTACGCGCGAGCGCCCACGATACGGGTGAGCCAGGCCGCTGTGCACGCACCCCCGGCTTCACCACGCGATGTGGCCCCCGGTCGGCCCAGTGCGACGGGCTGCGCACTGCCTGCGGAAACGTTCGCTCCGACCAGGGTGCCCTAGGCTGTTCGCGGCCGTCCGTTCCTTCTGCCGACGGCTGTGACCAGCACATCCGCCCCGTCCGGAAGTTCCCGAACCGTGTCAGAGAACCGCGCGTCCGCAGATCCGTCCGCAGGCCCGTCCGCAGACGGTGAGCTGCGGGCCGACTGCGCCAACTGCTTTGCGCTCTGCTGTGTTGCCCCGGCCTTCGCGGCCTCGGCGGACTTCGCGATCAACAAGAGCGCCGGTCAGGCCTGCCCGAATCTGCGGCAGGACTTCCGCTGCGGTATCCACACCGGGCTGCGGGAGAAGGGCTTTCGGGGCTGCACCGTCTACGACTGCTTCGGCGCGGGGCAGAAGGTCTCCCAAGTCACCTTCGGCGGCCAGGACTGGCGCCGGGCCCCGGACACGGCGCGGCAGATGTTCGAGGTCTTCCCGGTGATGCGGGACCTGCACGAACTGCTCCACTACCTCACCGAGGCGCTGCGCCTCCCGGCCGCCGCCGAGGTCCACAACGAGCTGCGCGCGGCCCTGGACCGGACCCGCGCGCTCACCCTGGAACGCCCCGAGGCACTGCACGGCACGGATGTGCCCGCGCTCCGTTCGGAGGTCAACGTGCTTCTGCTGCGGGCGAGCGAACTGACCCGCGCCGAGCCGAGGGTGAAGGGCCGAGGGAAGCGGAAGGACCACCGCGGGGCCGACCTGATCGGCGCCAAGCTGCGTTCCGCCGACCTTCGCGGCGCCAATCTGCGCGGTGCGTATCTGATCGGCGCCGACCTGCGGGACGCGGATCTGCGCGGGGCCGATGTGATCGGCGCGGACTTCCGCGGGACGGACATCAGGGGCGCGGATCTGACCGGTGCGCTGTTCCTGATCCAGTCCCAGGTGGACGCGGCGGTCGGCGACGCCGCGACCCGACTGCCGTCCGGACTCAGCCGCCCGACCCACTGGTGAAGCGCTTCGACAACATCAACAGTCCTGTCGTGCACGCGTCTTGACAGTCCATCGGCTACTGCCGGAGTCTCCATAACGGAGCAAAGGGGCTGCCCATGGAACGTACGGTCATGGTCACGGAGACGGCCAGGCCCACCCTCGCCGAGGTCGCCCGCAGGGCGGGTGTGTCCACGGCGACGGCGTCCCGTGTGCTCAACCGTTCGGCCAAGGTCAGCGCGGCTGCCCTGGCCAGGGTGGAGTCTGCGGTGACCGAGCTCGGATACGTACGGCACCGGGCCCACCATGCCCACAACGTCCCTGGTCGGGCTGCCGGTGCGATCGCGGTCGTGGTCTTCGAGGACATGATCCACTACCAGTCCGACCTCTTCTACTCGCGTCTGCTGCTCGGGGTCGAACGGGCACTCCAGTCCGCCGACCGGGAGTTGGTGGTGCTCACCGCCTCGCGCCGGTCGCAGCGGCCCACCCTGGTCCGCTACCTCTGCGGCGGCCATGTCGACGGCATCCTGCTGGTCGGCCCCTGGGGCGGCGACGCGCTGCCGCGGCTGATCCAGGCGGCGGGCGTGCCGGTGGTCTCGGTGGGCCGGTTCTCCGGCGCCGGCGACATCCCCAGCGTGGACGCGGACAACCACGGCGGCGCGGTGCTGGCAGTACGCCACCTGCTGAACTCCGGCCGGCGCGCGATCGGCACCATCGCCGGGCCGCCGGACATGGCGGTCGGCGCGGACCGGCTGGCCGGCTACCGCAGGGCGATCAGCGAGGCGGACACCCCGGTCCCGGTGCGCGAGGCCGTCGCCTACGGGGACTTCACCGTCGCCTCCGGCGAGCACGCGCTGCTCCGCCTGCTCGACCTGCGGCCCGACCTGGACGCGGTCTTCGCCGCCTCCGACCTGATGGCGGCCGGCGCGCTGCGCGCCCTGCACCGGTTGGGGATCTCGGTGCCGGACGGCGTGGCGGTGATCGGCTTCGACGACGACGCGGTGGCGCGGCGCACCCGGCCGCAACTGAGCACGGTGCGGCAGCCGGTGGAGGAGATGGGGGAACGGGCGGTGGCCGAGCTGCTGGCGGCGCCGGTCTCCGGGGCTGGAGCGGACGGAGTGACCGGGGCGGAGTCCGGTGAGCGGGTGGTGATGGCCACCCAGCTGCTGCTGCGGGAGTCGGGCTGATCCGGCCGGAGCGCATGTAGGTTTCACGGACCTTGACGCACTTCCGGTGCTGGGACCAGCGAAGCGCTTCCGCGCCGCCGGAAGCAGTGTTGACGTTCCGTCAGCAGGGTGGCTGCATGACTGCGCACGCGCCCCCACCCGCTGAGGAGTCCACCCGATGCTCCGTCCAGTCCTGCCCGCACGCCTGCGTCCGGATGCCCGTCCACGTTCCCGTCCCCGCTTCCGTCCCCTGGACCGTCCCGGTGCGCGGGGCCTTCGCTCCCGGCCGCTGCTCACCGCGCTGGCGGTGGCCGCCGCTGCGCTGGTTCCGGCCCTGGCCACCGTGGGCCTGGTCCCGGCGGCTGCCGCGCCCGCCGGACCCGCTGCCGCGACGGCCGCCAGCCAGCCCTACACCTGGAGCAATGTGCAGATCGGCGGCGGCGGCTTCGTCCCCGGGATCATCTTCAACCAGGGCAAGTCCGGCCTGGTGTATGCGCGGACGGACGTCGGCGGCGCCTATCGGCAGGATCCGACCAGCAAGAAGTGGATCCCGCTACTGGACTCGGTCGGGTGGAACGACTGGAACCTGACCGGTGTCGCCAGCCTGGCCACCGACGCCGTCGACCCGTCCCGGGTCTATGTCGCCGCAGGCAGTTACACCAACAGTTGGGACCCTGACAACGGCGCCATCCTCCGTTCCACCGACCAGGGCGCGACCTGGCAGCGCACCGTGCTCCCGTTCAAGGTCGGCGGCAATATGCCCGGGCGGGGGATGGGCGAGCGGCTCGCCATCGACCCCAACAACGACAAGGTGCTCTACTTCGGCGCCGAGAGCGGCAACGGGCTCTGGCGCAGCACGGACTACGGCGTGACCTGGGCCAAGGTCGGCTCCTTCCCGGACGCGGGCACGTACGCCCCCGACCCCACCGACACCTCCGGCTACCAGAGCGACACCGAGGGCGTGCTCTGGGAGGTCTTCGACAAGGGCAGCGGCACCGTCAACGGCGTGACGAAGACGGTGTTCGTCGGCGTCGCCGACAAGGCCCACAGCATCTACCGCTCCGACGACGGCGGCACCACCTGGACGGCCGTGGCCGGCCAGCCCACCGGCTTCCTCCCGCACCAGGCGGTCCTGGACGCGACGGGCGGCAACCTGTTCATCGCCTACAGCGACACCGGCGGTCCGTACGACGGTGCGCACGGCGACCTGTGGAAGTACGCCACCTCGACCGGGGTCTGGACCAACACCAGCCCGGTGCCGTCCAGCGACAGCAGCAACAACTACTTCGGCTACAGCGGACTCGCCATCGACCGCGAGCACCCCGGCACGCTGATGGTCACCGCCTACAGTTCCTGGTGGCCGGACACCCAGATCTGGCGCAGCACCGACAGCGGAGCCACCTGGAAGCCGTTCTGGTCCTACAACGGCTATCCGACCCGGGCCGACCAGTACACCCTGGACATCTCCTCGGTGCCCTGGCTGACCATGGGCGCCAACCCCTCGCCGCCCGAGGAGACGCCCAAACTGGGGTGGATGACCGAGGCGCTGGCGATCGACCCCTTCAACTCAAACCGGATGATGTTCGGCACCGGCGCCACCCTCTTCGGCAGTTCGGACCTGACCGACTTCGACGCCGGGAAGAAGATCAGCATCACCCCGGTGGTGCAGGGTCTGGAGGAGACCGCCGTCAACGACCTGATCAGCCCGCCGACCGGGGCACCGCTGCTGAGCGCCCTCGGCGACCTGGGCGGATTCCGGCACACCGATGTCACCGCGGTCCCGGCGAAGATCTTCTCCTCGCCCACCTTCACCACCTCCACCGCCATCGACTACGCCGAGACCACTCCCAGCGTCATCGTCAGGGTCGGTGACACCGCGTCAGGGTCGACCGACAAGCACATCGGCTACTCCACCGACGACGGCGCCGACTGGTTCGCTGCCTCCAGCGAGCCCAGCGGCGTCACCGGCGGCGGCACGGTCGCCCTGGCGTCCGACGGCAGCGCCACGGTGTGGAGCCCGGCCGGAGCAGGGGTCTACCACTCCACCGGGTACGGCAACGCCTGGACCGCGTCGACCGGGATCCCGGCGGGCGCGACGGTGTCCTCGGACCGCACCGACCCCAAGACCTTCTACGGCTTCTCGGCCGGGACCTTCTACCGCAGCACCGACGCCGGCGCGACCTTCACCGCCACGGCGGCGACCGGACTTCCGGCCACCGGCCCGGTCCGGTTCAAGGCACTGCCGGGGGTCAAGGGCGACATCTGGCTGGCCGGCGGCACCACCGGCACGGCGGCCGGCGCGACGTACGGGCTGTGGCACTCCACCAACGGCGGCGCGAGCTTCAGCAAGCTGACCGGGGTGGACGCGGCCGACACCATCGGCTTCGGCAAAGCCGCCCCCGGCAGCAGCTACCCGGCCCTCTACACCAGCGCCCAGATCGGTGGCGTGCGCGGCATCTACCGCTCGGACGACGCCGGCACGAGCTGGATCCGCATCAACGACGACCAGCACCAGTGGGGTTGGACCGGCGCCGCGATCACCGGTGACCCCCGGATCTACGGCCGGGTCTACGTCAGCACCAACGGCCGCGGCATCGTCTACGGCGACACGGCGGGCACCGCGACCGGCACACCGACCCCGACCCCGACGCCCACGCCGACCCCGACGCCCACCCCGACCGCCACCGCAACCCCGACGCCAACTCCCACCTCCACGCCCACGGTTGGTGCCTGCGAGGTCGACTACACCGTCAGCAGTCAGTGGGCCGGCGGCTTCGGTGCCAATGTCACCGTCGTCAACCATGCTGCGGCTGCGGTGAACGGGTGGACCGTCAGCTGGTCCTTCCCCAGCGGCCAGAAGATCACCCAGCTGTGGAACGGCAGTTACAGCCAGACCGGCGCCGCCGTCACCGTGGCCAACCTCTCCTACAACGCGGCGATCCCCGGCTCCGGCGGATCGGTCGCCTTCGGCTTCAACGGCAGTTGGACCACCGCCGACACCCCGCCGTCGGCTGCCACGCTCAACGGCACGGCGTGCACGGTGAAGACCGGCTGAGCCTGCTGCGGGAGTCCGCGCCCACGGCTGGGATGAGGCCCGTGGGCCGCGGACTCCCGTCAGGCGATCTGGGCGGCCTGGAGGCCCGCGTAGGGGCCGCCGTTGCGGAGCAGGCGGTCGTGCGGGCCGATCTCGGCGATCCGGCCGTCGTCCAGGACGACGATGCGGTCGGCGCCCTTGATGGTGGAGAGCCGGTGCGCGACCACAAAGACGGTGCGGCCCTGGATCAGCCGCCCCAGGGCCTGTTGGACCAGGGCCTCGGAACGGGAGTCCAGTGAGGAGGTGGCCTCGTCCAGGATCAGCACCCGGGGGTCGCGGATCAGCGCGCGGGCGATGGCCAGGCGCTGCTTCTGGCCGCCGGAGAGCCGGGCGCCGCGCTCGCCGACCACGGTGGCGAGTCCGTCCGGGAGCCGGTCGATGAACTCCAGCGCGTTGGCGTCCCGCAGGGCCGTGCGCACCCGCTCCTCGGGGACGTCGGTCAGGCCGTAGGTGACGTTCTCCTGGATGCTGCCCTCGAACAGGATCGACTCCTGCGGCACCACGGAGAGGAAGGTGCGGTAACTGCGCAGGTCCAGCGCCTCCATGTCCTGGCCGTCGAGCAGGATCCGGCCCTCGGTGGGGCGGAGGAAGCCGATCACCAGGTTGAGGACGGTGGACTTGCCCGCGCCCGAGCCGCCGACCAGCGCGATCGTCTCGCCGGCCCGTACGTCCAGGTCGAAGCCGGTGACGGACGGACGGTCGGCGCCGGGGTAGGTGTAGCCGACCTGCTGGAAGGTGACCCGGCCGCGGATCTCGGCGACCTCGGCCTTGCCCGCGTTGTCCTCCAGGTCGGGGGCCTCCAGCACCTCACCGGCCGAGCGGACCGAGGCCAGGCCCTTGCCGATGATCGGAGTGAGCGTCATCAGACTGGTGACGGAACTGGTCAGCGCGGTGAAGTAGGCGCTGAGCATCACGACTTGACCGGCCGTCACCGCGAACCAGCCGTAGTACGCGACCAGCGCAGAGCCGACCAGGCAGCCCACCCCGATGGTGTTCAGCAGGATCCAGGCGAGCGCCCCGAACAGGCCGTTGAGCAGGTCGAGGCGCAACCCGGCGGTGAGGACCGACCCGAGGGTCCGGTCGACCCGCTTCAGCGCGGTGCGCTCCAGGGCGTGGGCCCGGGTGATCGGGATCAGCGTGGTCATCTCGATGACACGGGACGAGAGTTGCTCCACCTGGCGGCGGAAGGTCTCGTTGTCGGTGCGCAGCCGTGCGCGCAGCCGCACCACCAGTGCGGCCGAGGCCGGCACCAGGACCAGGAACACCGGCAGGAAGAGGGGAGTCTGCACGCCGATCACCACCAGGCCGCCGAGCAGGGTCGCCACCGCGGCCAGGCCGTTGTCGGCGGTCTGCTGGGCGGCGGTCTCGATGCTCTCGACGTCCCGGATCACCTTGGCCTGCAGCACGCCCGCGCTGACCTGGGAGTGGTAGCCGATGGACAGCTGCTGCATCCGGTGGCACAGCGCCGAGCGCAGCCTGGTCCCGGTGCGGCGGATACTGCCGTGCATCCAGCGGACGTAGAGCAGGTGCATCGGCAGGTTGAGGGAGAGGATCACCAGCAGGACGCCGGCGTTCCACCAGAGCGCGGACACCGGCTTGTGCTGCACCACCACGTCGATGACATTGGCGGTGATCAGCGGCAGCAGCCAGACCGGCGTGTGCTTGGCGAAGTAGGCGGCGACGGCCTGCGCGAATTTGCGCCGGTCCGGTTCGAAGAGGTAGACGAGGGTGCGCAGCGGATGCTCGCCCCGGTAGCGGTGACTGAGCGGACCGTTGTGCGGACTGGTGGCGGAGGCCGAGGCCGATGCCATGGGACGGCTCCTGGGGAGGGAGGCGAGGTGGGGCGGGAACCATCCTTACAGCGGTTGATCAGTACCCGGAAGGGCGGCCGCCGGTCGTCTCACCCCCTGGTCCCCGCCCGCCGCCCTCCGCCCGCCCGCTACGGGATGAGCACCGTCTTGCCCACCGTGGCCCGGGAGGTGATCGCCTGGTGCGCGGCAGCCGCGTCGGCGAGCGGGAAGGTCCGTCCGACCAGCGGCTTCAGCCGTCCGTCGGCCGCTGCGGTCAGGGCCTCGCGGGTCTGCCGCAGCTGCTCCTGGGGGCTGCGCGGGCCGGTCGGCGGCCCGAAGTAGGCGGGGGTGAGGATGCCCCGCTCGGCCACCAGCGCCGGGTCGAGCACGGTCATCGCGCCGCTGGAGAAGCCGAAGATGACAAACCGTCCGCCCGGTGCCAGCAGGTCGAACGCCCGGCTTCCGGTCTCCCCGCCGACGGCGTCCAGGACCACGGTCACGCCCTCCGGCGCAGCCGCCCGTACCTGCGCGGGCCAGGTCTCGTCGGTGTAGTCGACGGCGGCGTCCGCGCCCAACTCCCTTACCAGCGCCAGCTTCTCCTCGCCGCGGGCGAGGCCGATGATCCGCTCGGCCCCGGCCGCTCGGGCGAGCTGGATCACCTGGGCGCCGACCGCGCCGGCGGCGGACTCGATCAGCACGGTGTCGCCCTTGCCGATGCCCGCGGTCTCGACCAGCCCGACCGCCGTCCGGCCGGTGCCGAGCAGGGCCACCGCCTCGGTGCTGGGCAGGTGCTCGGGCAGCGGGTGGGCCCCGGCGGCGGTCAGCACGGCCAGTTCGGCGTAGCCGCCCTGGGTCGCGGTCTGCCCGGCGACCCGGCGGCCGACCAGCTCCTGGTCCACCCCCGCGCCGACGGCCCGGACCACCCCGGCCACCTCGCGTCCCGGCGTCCAGGGCAGCCCGGCCGGGGCGACCGGCGAGATGCCCTGCAGCCGACCCGTCCTGACCTGGGTCTCGATGAACTGGATCCCTGCCGCTTCGACTTCGACCAGTACCTCGCCCGTCCCTGGGACGGGATCGGGCACCTCCTCGATCCGCAGCTGCTCCGGTCCGCCGAACTCCCGCACAACGATGGCACGCATGGGCGTGCCCCCTTTCCCCTGATCCACGATTCGCCTGTGCCCCCGACCGTATGCGGCCCACGCCGTCGGGACCTCGGACCAGGGGACTACGCCGCCTACGACTTTGGAACGGAGGCCAGGCGTCTGTATCCGGAATCTGTAACAGATCCGGGCGCTGTGTCCGGGAATCGCAACAATGCTCAAGGCAAGAGCGTAAAGCCAACTCTTACCGTGCATAGACGCAGAGTCGGGCCGTCGGCTTGGCGTACGCGAAGACACACGGGGGACCACCATGCGCAGCACCATGAGCAGTTGGAAGACCTATACCGGCGGGGCGGTGGCGATCGCCGCGCTCCTCACGTCCGCGGCCTGCAGCCCGGATGGTAAGAACAGCGGGGCGGGCGCCGCGGCGTCCACTTCCGCTACCGCTTCCGCGTCCTCGTCCGTCGAGCCGGTCACCGCGACGAGCAAGCCCAGTCCCACCGCCATAGCCGCCTGCAGCACGGCCGACCTCGCCTTCTCCGCCACCAGCGAGGACGACAAGGGCCAGCCCGTCCGGCACATCCTGCTCACCGCCACCAACACCGGCCGGACGACCTGCAACGTCTACCGCTACCCCTACGTCAAGCTCGGTTCCGATGCCCAGGGGCTGGTCCCGGTGATCAAGGACAGCAGCGACCCGATGGCGCTCTCCACCCTCGCTCCGGGCCAGAGCACCTACGCTGCGCTGCTCGCCACCGGCGGCCAGATGGACGAGTACGACGCACACACCCTCACCGTCGCGGTGCAGAGCGACAAGCTCGGCAGTCATGCGAGCAAGCCGGTCGACGTCGCCCTGCCCGGCGTCGACTCGCTGGCCGCCGACGACGGGCAGCGGGTCACCTACTGGATGACCGCCCAGGGCCTGGCGCTGCGCTTCATCATGTCCCGCTGACCGCGCGACCCGAGACCAGTTTGCGGGCCGCCACCTGGACCGGGTCCCACACCGGGCTGAACGGCGGGGCGTAGCCGAGGTCCAGCGAGACCACCTGGTCGACGGTCATGCCCGCGGTGAGGGCCACCGCGCCGATGTCCACCCGCTTGGCCGCGCCCTCGCGGCCGACGATCTGCAGGCCCAGCATCCGGCCGCTGCCCCGTTCGGCGATCATCTTCACCGTCATCGGGGCGGCGCCCGGGTAGTAGCCGGCCCGGCTGGTGGCCTCGATGACGGCCCGGTCGAAGCTCAGCCCGGCGGCGGTCGCCTCGCGCTCGCGCAGCCCGGTGCGGGCGATCTCCAGCTCGCAGACCTTGCTCACGGCGGTGCCGACGACGCCGGGGAAGGTCGCCCGGCCGCCGCCGATGTTGGTGCCGATCACCAGGCCGTGCTTGTTGGCGTGGGTGCCGAGCGCGATGTGCTGGTGCTGCCCCGAGACCAGGTTGAGCACCTCCACGCAGTCGCCGCCGGCCCAGATCCCCTCCGCGCCCTCCACCCGCATGGAGGAGTCGGTCCGCAGTCCGCCGGAGTCGCCCAGCGCCAGCCCGGCCGCCCGCGCCAGCGCCGTCCGGGGACGGACGCCGAGGCCGAGCACCACGACGTCGGCCGGGTGCTCGCCCACGGTGGTGAGCACGGCGCGGGGACGGCCGTCGGCGTTCAGCAGCACCTCCTTGGCCTCCGCGCCGGGGACGACCTCGATGCCCATGCCCTCCATCGCCACCCGGACCAGCCGGCCCATGTCGGGGTCCAGGGTGGCCATCGGCTCGGCCGAGCGGTGCACCACGGTCACCTGCAGCCCGCGCTGGATCATGGCCTCGGCCATCTCCACGCCGATGTAGCCGCCGCCGACCACGACCGCGCGGCGGACGTCCCGCCGCAGGGTCGCCAGCAGCGCGGCACCGTCCTCCAGCGTCTGCACCCCGTGCACGCCGGGCGCGTCGAAGCCGGGGAGCGGCGGGCGCAGCGGCTCGGCGCCGGTGGCGATGACCAACTGGTCGAAGCCGGTCCACTCCTCCGGCCCGCCGGAGCCGCCGTCACCGCTGGTCCCGCCGCCGCTGTCGCCGTCCGTGCGGCGGCTGCGGACCCGGCGCCGGTCGAGGTCGATCTCGGTCACCCGGGTGCGCAGCCGCAGGTCGATCCCGCGCTCGCGGTGCTCGGCCGGCGTCCGGGCGATCAGCGAGTCGCGGTCGGGGACCTGGCCACCCACCCAGTAGGGGATGCCGCAGGCGGAGTAGGAGGTGAAGTCCCCCTGCTCGAACGCGGTGATGCGCAGCTCGTCCGGGCCGCGCCTGCGGCGTGCCTGCGAGGCCGCCGACATTCCGGCGGCGTCCCCGCCGATGACCACCAGATGCTCCGTCACTCCGTACCGCCCCTGGTCCGATCGGCTGAAGACGCCCGGGCTTCCCCCGGACACCTCCGACCCTACCCAGGCGCGGCTGCACACCGCTCGCCCGCCCGCGGGCCGTCCCCCGGACGTATGCTGCCGTGCATGACCACGCGCTACGGGACCAGACCGACCATGAAGGACGTCGCGGCCCGGGCCGGCGTGGGCCTGAAGACGGTCTCGCGGGTCGTCAACGGCGAGGCGGGCGTCACCTCCGACATGACCGCGCGGGTCCAGGGTGCCATCGCCGAGCTGGGGTTCCGCCGCAACGACAGCGCCCGGCTGCTGCGCAAGGGCCGCACCGCCAGCGTCGGCCTGCTGCTGGAGGACATCGCCGACCCCTTCTCCGGCCAGCTCAGCCGCGCGGTCGAGGCGGTGGCCCGGGCGCACGGCTCGCTGCTGTTCACCGGGTCCAGCGGCGAGGAGGCCCGGCGCGAACAGGAACTCGCGCTGGCGTTCTGCGCCCGCCGGGTGGACGGCCTGGTGGTGGTCCCGGCCGGGGACGACCACCGCTACCTGCTGCCGGAGCTGGCCGCCGGGATCGCCGCCGTGTTCGTCGACCGCCCGGCCCAGCTGATCGACGCCGACGCCGTGCTCACCGACAACGTCGGGGGAGCGCGTGACGGGGTGGCGCACCTGATCCGCCACGGCCACCGCCGGATCGCCTTCCTCGGCGACCTCCCGCACATCCACACCGCGGCGGAACGCCTGAGCGGCTACCGGCAGGCGATGGCGGCGGCGGACCTCCCGGTGGACGAGGACTGGGTGGTGATGGCACCGACCGACCCGTCCGTCGTGGCCGCCTCGCTGGACCGGGTGACCGGCGGGCCGGCGCCGGTCACCGCGGTGCTCTGCGGCAACAACCGGATCACGCTGGGGGTGCTGCGCCGACTGCCGTCGATGGTCCGCCGCCCGGCGCTGGTCGGCTTCGACGACCTGGAGCTCGCCGACCTGCTGACCCCGGGGCTGACCGTGGTCGCCCAGGATCCGGCGGCGCTCGGCCGCGCCGCCGCCGAGCTGCTGTTCCACCGCCTGGAGGGCGACCACGCCGCGCCGCGCCGGGTGGTCCTCCCGGCGCGGCTGATCCCGCGCGGCTCCGGCGAGACCGCACCCTGACGGGCCGTCAATCCCGGTTCGCCCGGAGCTGTTTCGTTCAGCCCCGGTAGGTCTCCAGCAGGCGCAGCCAGACCTCGCTGATGGTCGGGTACGAGGGGACCGCGTGCCACAGCCGCGACAGCGGCACCTCCGCGGTGATCGCGATCGTCGCGGAGTGCAGCAGCTCGCTGACCGCCGCGCCGACGAAGGTCGCCCCGACCAGGACCTCCCGGTCCAGGTCGACGACGATCCGGGCGCGGCCCTGGTAGCCGTCCGCGTAGAGGCTGGCCCCGGCGACCCTGCCGATCTCGTAGTCCACCGCGCGCACCCGCAGCCCGGCCCGCTCCGCCTGCGCGGCGGTCAGGCCCACGGCGGCGACCTCCGGATCGGTGAACACCACCTGCGGGACGGAGGCGGCGTCGGACGTGGCGGTGTGGCTGCCCCAGGGCGTGGTGTCCAGCGGACGGCCGGCGGCGAGGGCGCCGATGGCGTCGCCGGTGATCCGACCCTGGTACTTGCCCTGGTGGGTCAGCAGGGCCCGGTGGTTGACGTCCCCCACCGCCCACAGCCAGCCGTCGGCCACGGCCGTCACCCGGCAGCTGTCGTCCACCTCCAGCCAACTGCCGGGCTTCAGGCCCACGGTGTCCAGCCCCAGGTCCTCGCTGCGGGGTGCGCGGCCGGTGGCGAACAGGATCTCGTCCACCTCCAACTCGCTGCCGTCGTTCAGGGTGAGGGTGACCGGCCCGTCCGGATCCGGGCGGTGCAGTTCGGTGACGGACGCCTCGGTGCGGACGTCCACGCCCGCCTCGGTGAGACCGGCGGTGACCAGGTCCCCGGCGAACGGTTCCAGGTTCGGCAGCAGGCCGGCGCCGCGCACCAGCAGGGTGACCTCGGAGCCGAGCGCGTTCCAGGCGGTGGCCATCTCCACCCCGACCACCCCGCCGCCGACCACCGCGAGCCGTTCCGGGACGACCGAGGACGAGGTGGCCTCGCGGCTGGTCCACGGCCCGGCCTCGGCGACGCCCGGCAGATCGGGCACCACGGCGCGGCTGCCGGTGGCCAGGACCACGGCATGACGTGCCGTCAGAAGGGTTTCGCTGCCGTCCGGTTGGGTCACCGTGACGCGGCGGGGGCCGTCCAGGCGGCCGTGGCCGCGGACCAGTTGCGCGCCGATGTCCTTGACCCATCCGGCCTGGCCGTCGTCCTTCCAGTGCGAGGTGAACGAGTCGCGCCGGGCCAGCACCGCGGCGGCGTCCAGCCGTCCGGTCACCGCCTCGCGCGCACCGGGCAGCCGGCGCGCCTCGGCCAGGGCGACGACGGGCCGCAGCAGCGCCTTGCTCGGCATGCAGGCCCAGTACGAGCACTCGCCGCCGACCAGCTCGCTCTCGACGAGGGCCACGGTCAGGCCGGCGGCGCGGGCCCGGTCCGCGACGTTCTCGCCGACCGGGCCAGCGCCGACGACGATCACGTCGTAGGCGGTGCCGTCCTTCTCCTGCGGAGTGCTCGTCATGTGCTTCCCGTCCTCTAGGCAGTAGGTCGATCCTGCCCGAGTTCCACTCCGCGCGCCCGGATTCCACGCGCCGGGCGGGCAAAAACGGGTCGCCCGGGTCCCGCTCGGTCGGTTGCCCCGGCCGGTTCAGTCGCCCAGGTGCGGGACCACGCGGTCCGCGAACAGGTGCAGGCTCTCCCAGCCGGCGTCCACCGGCAGGCCGCCGCAGAGCGGGTGCAGCAGCAGGGTCCCCATCGGGCCCTCGGCGCGGGCGATGGCCAGGCACTCGTCGGGGGTGAGGCAGGCGTAGATGCCCTCGGCGCGCAGCTGCTCCGGGGTGGTCGCGGTGCTGGCCATCGCGGAGGAGATGTCCGCGGTCTGCCAGTCGGCGTAGGTGCGGGCCTCGTGCAGGAAGCAGTGGCCGTACTCGGCCCACGCCTTGTCCGGGTCCTCGGTGCAGAGGACCATCGCGGTGCGCTCGGGGGGCAGCGTGGCGAAGCCGCCCTCCAGACCGGCCTCGGCGGCCAGCGTGTCGTAGTACTCGACCAGCTCCGGCAGGTAGGCGGCGGTGAAGAAGGGCAGCCCCAGCCGCACCGCCCGGCGCACCGCCGCGCGGGAGGACCCGCCGGCCATCAGGCCGGGGTGCGGCCGGGACAGCGGCGGCGGGGTGACCCGCACGGTCCGTCCCTGGTAGTCGAAGGGCTCGCCGGTCCAGGCCTTGAGCAGGGTCTCCAGCACATGGTCCTGGAGCTTGCCGCGCTGCTTCCAGTCCTTGCCGAGGGCGGTGTACTCCTCGGGGCGGTAGCCGAGCCCGGCGACCAGGGTCAGCCGTCCGCCGCTGAGATGGTCGAGGACGGCGACGTCCTCGGCCAGCCGCAGTGGCTCGTAGAGGGGGGTGAGCAGGGCGCAGATGATCACCCCGATCCGTTCGGTGGCCCCGAACACGGCCGCGGCGGTGGTCAGCGGGGACGGGCTCCAGCCGTCGTCGGCGCCGTGGTGCTCCTCCAGGGTGACCAGGTCGAACCCATGGCTGTCGGCGAAGGCCGCCATCTCGACGGTGGCGCGGTAGCGGGCGGACACCTCGCGGCGGTCGAGACCGGGGGTGACCTGGTTGAAGCGCAGGGTGGTGATGGTCATCGGGACCTACCTCCAGTAGCTGACGAAGCGTCAGATACCGGCATGCCTACCACCCCGGGGCGGCGACCTCAAGGCATGTGTACCGACCGCTACTCGGGGACGGTCGACGTCGTGGGCGGCGTCGTGGGCGGGGTCGCCGGTGCGTCCAACTCGCGGACGAGCAGGGTCGCGCCGGCCACCGCGCCCGGCATGGCGAACACGGCCACCAGCGGGATCAGGAACAGCAGCGCCAGCGGCACGCCGAAGCCCAGGGCCAGCGGCAGCCGGCCGCGCAGCTGGCGCACCCGCTGACGGAACGTCAACCCGCGGCGCTGGAAGGCGAGAGCGGTCAGCTGCTCGGCGAGGAAGAAGCCGGACACGCAGATCCCGACGGCCGGGACCACGGTCTGGCCCACCACCGGGATGAAGCTGAGCACAAACAGCACCAGGCCGATACCGGCCACCAGCAGCACCGAGGCGAGGGCGTCCCGCAGACCCCAGAGCAGTTGGCGCCACCAGGACATGCCGAGCGGGGGCGGTCCGCCGCCCTCTATCTCCTCGACCCGCTCCGAGAGCGACTCGTAGAACGGCTCCCCGATCAGCAGGGTCACCGCGGTGAAGGTGACCACGGCCAGCATCAGCCCGCCGCCGATCAGCAGCAGCGCGGTGACGTCCCGGACCAGCGAGCGCAGGCCCGAGGACCAGTGGTCGGCGAACGGGGTGAGCCAGTCGGCGAGGTCGCCGCCCCAGGTGATCAGCGCGGCGAGGGCGGCCAGGTAGAGCAGCAGCGAGACCAGGCCGGGCAGCAGCCCGAACCCCCACCAGCGGCCGTGCCGGGCGGCCCAGCGCTGGCCGTGCAGCAGGTGGCGGAAGCCTTGAATCAGTTGACGCATGGGAGGCAGTCTGACGTACGGCGCCGCACACGGATGATGGGGGTGCGGCCCGGATTCGGCGCGGCTTCGGTCAGCCGGCGGGTACGGCGGTCGCGTAGGCGGCCAACCCGGCCTCGGCACAGGCGCGTTCGATCGCGGCGGACGGGTACGGGGTGTCCCGGCTGTCCTGGCGCAGGCTGCGGTAGAAGCCGCCGGTGGCGAGGCCGACCGGGGCGAGCCGCTGCGCGGTGGCACGAAGCGGCTCGGGGAGGCGGCCGGGGTTGCCGCCGGCTCCGTACTCACGGACCAGCGCCTCCTGGTCACCGGTCTCCTCGATCGAGACCAGGGCGTTGAGCAGCCGGGCGGCCACGTACGAGCTGTCGTAGCTGCGGTGCCGGCGGAGGAAGTCGGCCTCGGCCCCGGTCAGGTCGAAGCGGTCGCTCAGGGCGAGGCCGAAGTCAGCGAGGTAGATCTGCTGACCGTCCGTCAGGACATTGTGGAAGTGCGCGTCGAAGTGCTGCAGCCCGCGGGAGTTCATGGTGTCGACGGCGGTGGTGAGCTCCCGCTCCACCATCGCGAAGGCAGCCGCTGCCGCCTCCCCGCCCTCGGCGAGCCGCGGCGGCAGCCAGTCCCCGAGCCGGTACGGGATGTGCTCCAGGAAGAGCACCACGCTCGCCGTCGACCCCTGGAGCGCTTCCAGCCGGGTGCGGACGGCCGGTGCGCCCTCCCAGTGCGCGACCAGGAAGTCGATTTCGTCCTGCTCCTGCCGGGTGGGCGGAGCGGCGGCGTCCTCGGTGAGCACCCGCCAGTGGTGCAGCAGCGGGAAGCCGTCGGCCTCGCCGGTCAGCACCCAGGTGGTGGTCATCAGCTGGGCCGCCAGTTCGCGCCAGGCCCCGAAACCGCTGGACCCCACCCCGTACTGGTAGAACATCGGGAGCCCGAACAGGTTCGCGGTGGAGCGGGCGTTCTCCGGGAGCCGTTCCAGCGCGGTCAGCCGCACCCGCTTGGCGAAGACCCGCACGCCCGCCACGTCCAGCTGCGCTACCGTCCCGCCGATGCCCCGGCCGAGCGGCACCGCCGCCTCCAGGCTGCTGCGCAGCTGCTCGTCGCTGAGCAGGGCGAGCTCGGTGGAGACGGCGCTGTGCTGGGCCAGGCGTACGGGTCGGGAGGACATGGTCGATCATGCTAGCCGCGGCGGGCGGGGTGCCAGGAGCGCGGGGTCACCAGAGCGAGGAGTGCGTCTCCATGTAGGACTTGGCCCGCTGCACCAGCTCGGGATCCGCGGCCGGGGCCTGGTCCGGATGGGTGTCGGCCCAGTGCTTGAGATAGGGGCAGAGCGGCACCACCGGGCGGCCCTCGGCCGCCACGGCGCGGTAGAACTCGACGGCGAGCCTGCCGCCGATGCCCTGGCCCTCGTGGGAGGGGTCGACCACCGTGTGCACGCCGACCCGGGCGGCGGGGGAGTCCCCCTCACCGTCCAGGAGGAAGTAGTCGATCCGTCCGGCCTGTCTGCCGTCGATCAGGACCTCCAGCAGGCTGCGGCCGTCGTCCTGCAACCGGGTGCCGTCCTTCTCCACGCTGTCCACGCTCTCCTCCTCAGCTCTGCCCCAGTCGCAGCACCGCGCCCAGGCGGCGCCCACGCGCGACGGCAGTCTCCACCACCGCCGCGCCGAGGACCAGCAGGGCCAGGCCGGCCCCCAGGGCCAGGGTAAGCCGGTAGTCGGTCCGTAGCGCGGGTTGGATCGGACCTCCGGTGAACTGACGCAGATTCAGCGCGTCGCCCATCAGCCGCGGCTCCAGCAGGCCGAGCAGCGTACCGCCGAGGGCGGCGGCCAGCGCGAGCGGAACCAGCTGCAGCAGGTGCAGCGTTCCCGCCGCCCGGTTGCCCAGGCCGAGGGTGCGCAGGAACGAGGTGGTGCGGCTGCGCTCGGCGGAGGTCAGCACCAGTTCCAGGGCCACCGCCAGCAGCCCGAACAGCACGGCCAGTGCGGTGCAGACGTGGTAGACGGTGCTGACGCCGTGGGTCAGGCCGTCCTGGCGCAGGGCGGCCAGCACCTCGGAGCGGACCTGGATCCGGGCCAGCGGGCCGAGCGCCTGCGCCCCGGCGGTCCGCAGTGCTGCGGCCGAGGCGTTGCCGGCCCCGGCGGCGGCGTGGAGCAGGACCACGGTGCTGCCGGAGGACTGCTGCGGCAGCAGTCGCTCGGCGGCGGCGGTGGTGAGCAGCAGCGGGGTGCCGGGGGCGAGCTGTGCGGTGATCGGACCGAGCAGCGGGTCGCGCAGCTCGGCCGCGGTGAGGGTGCCGGTCGGCTCCAGCTTGAGGTGGATACTGGGCTGCCCGTACGCCTGGAAGGACGCGGTGAAGCCGCCGCTGCGCTCCCGGGCCCGCAGCGCGGGGGTGGCCACGAACGGGAGCCGGTAGCTGCTGTCGGCGAGCTTCTGCGGAGCGGTGCTCAAGGACGAGAGCAGTGCTCTCGCAAGGGGTGAGCCGGGTGCGACCGCCGCCAACTGGCGCGGATCCAGGGTGATCACGGCGACCGGGGCGATCCCGGCCCCGTCGGCCTCGCCGACCAGGTTCAGGGTGTGCAACTGCTCGACGGCCGCGCGGATCCCGGTCCGCGCGTCCTGCTGCGCCCCCAGCGTCGGCGTGGTGTTGCCCACCGTCTGCGCGGAGGCGTCCGCGCCCGTGCTCCAGGCGGCGCCCGCCGCCGCGCCGTCCGTGATGGTCCGCTGCACCAGGCCGCCGAACACGGCCGTGCCCAGCGTCAGCACCAGGACGAACAGCGCCAGCCCGGTCGCCGAGGCGTCCCGCGCGGCCCGGGACAGGCCGACGAACGCCAGCAGCCCCGGTCCGCGCCGGGTCTGGCGCGCCAGCAGCCGCAGCACCAGCGGATACACCCGCAACAGCAGCAGCACCGCGGCCAGCGCCACCAGCACCGGTACCGCGCTCAGCTCCCCGTCCGCCCCCTGGCTCCGCAGTGCGAGCACACCCGCGACGGCCGCCAGCAGCACCGTCAGCTCCAGCACCAGCCGCCGGCCCCCGGTCGCCCCGCCCGAGGGACGGGAACTGCTCGGTGTACGCGGCTCCCGTACCGCGAACCAGGTCAGCAGCGGCACCAGTACCGCCGCGGTCACGGCGGCGGCCAGGGCGGGCAACGGCTGCGGGCTGCCGGAGGTTCCGGTCGGGGCCGGCCAGAGCCCGAGAGCCCAGCCGAGCAGCGCGCTGACCAGCACCACCGGCCAGGCCATCGCGCTGCGCAGCAGCACCAGCCGGGTGGCGGACGCGCCCCGGGCCCGCTGCAACCGCAGTTCCACCGCCCTGCGGCGCAGCAGCAGCCGCACCGCGACGGCGGCGGTGGCCAGCGCCACCGCCGCCAGCGAGGCGACGGCGAACGCGCCGACCGTCCTGGCCTGGTCGTCCTCGGCGGTGAAGGCGGCGAGCAGCGGGGTCAGTCCGTCCGACACCAGGAAGGCGCCGGTCTGCTGCTTGCCGACGTAGCAGGACGGGTTGCCGGTGTTCTGGTCGGTGCCCTTGCAGAGCGCCGCGTTGAGGCCGGCGCCGTAGTCGGCCAGCGGCCCGGTCAGCGCGCGGGCGCGGTCCACCGCGGCCCGGCCCGGGTCCGCGTGCAACTGCCAGGTCACCAGCGGGGCCGGCACTCCGGCCCGGGTCAGCAGGTCCGCGGTGTCGGCGCCGACCAGGCCGCGTGCGGCGAGCACCGTGCCCGATGTGTTCTGCTCCGGGTACTGCAGCGGCTGGACCAGCGAGGACTGGGCGTCCCAGAAGCCGTCGCCGGACTGCGTCGGCTGGAAGATCCCGCTGACGACCAGGGCCGTGTCGGCGGGCGGCTCCATCCCGAACTCGCTCTGGTTCACAAAGCGCAGGCTCAGTCGGCTGCCGGTCCGGACACCGAGCGCCTGCGCCGTGGCCTGGGACAGGGCGATCTGCGGCACGCCGCCGGAGGGGGTGCGGTCGGCCGGGGCACTGCCGCTGAGGTACTGCAGATGTCCTGCGGCATCCGGGAGGTGACTGATGGTCAATTTGGCTTCGGTGACCGTGCGGTCGGGTGGCCGGGGTGAACTGAGGCCGGCCGCCTCGTAGTCGTAGCTGCCGCCGGTGGCCAGGGGCACCACCGCGCCCGCGGGGCCGCCGAGCCGGCCGGTCAGCTGTCGGCCGGCGGCCAGCAGCGTGGACATCGGCAGCGCGGGTGCCACATGCGGGTCGTCGCTGGGCTCGGGGAAGACCGGCACGGTGCTCACGGTCAGCAGCGGGGCCTGGGCCTGAGCGGCGTCGATCCGCTGCCGCAGCGCCCGGTCCTCCTGCCGGCCGACCAGGGCCGGGCCCAGCGCGCACAGCGCCGTCAGCACGGCGACCAGCAGCGCCAGGCAGGCCAGCAGCGGCAGATCGCCGCGCGCCTCCCTGCGGACCAGCCGAAGCGTCACCGATCCGCCGCGCGCCGGTGTCGACTCCTCTTGCCGGCTCATCCGCCCTCTCCCGCCCGCAGCACTCGCACCAGGTCCACCCGGGCCAGCAGCCGGGCCAGCGCCATCACCACCACGCTGATCGCACCGGCCGTGACCAGCGCGGTCAGGCCGACCCTGGCCCAGGGCAGCACCACCCGCAGCGGCGGATACGGGGCCTGGCCGCTGTCGTCCACGGTGATCAGCGGCAGTACCGCCGCGGCCAGGGCCGTGCCCATCAACGCGCCGGGCACCACCGCGAACAGGGCGATGCTCAGCTGCTCCGCCCCCAGCAGCGTGGACAGCGTGCGGGAACGGATACCCATGGCTCTGAGCAGGGCGAACTCCCGCCGCCGCTCCCGGCTGGAGATCACCGCGTGGACCGTGAAGCCGACCACGGCGAAGCAGGGGGCGAGGATCCGGCTCAGTTCCAGCACCTTGCGCAGCCCGCTGCGGAAGGGGTCCGACCGCAACCCGGCGGCCACCTGGGCCTTGGTCTGCGCACTGCCCAACGCCGGCTGCCCGGCCACCGCGGCTGCCGTCCCGGCGCTGTCGCGGCTGGTCAGCCACCAGAACGCGGGGTCCTGCTGCTGCGCCCCGGTGACCGTCATGATCGAGGCCAACTGCCTTTGGTCGGCGACCAGATGACCCTGCCCCCGGCCCAGGCCCGGCAGCGAGTCCAGCTCGCCGACGATCCTGGCCGGCACCCCGCTGCCGGTGCCGAGGTCCAGGGTGGTGGTGCTGCCCACGGACAGGTGACTGTCCCTCAGCGCGAGCGCGTCGGCGCGCACCGGCAGCGGCGCGGGCTTGCCGGACGGGACCGCCACAAAGTCGAGGTGGCCGTTGGGCTGGGTGTCGACCGCGTCCATGCCGGGGAAGGCGCCCCCGTCGGCCGGGGTGCCCCGGAACCCGGTGCTGATACTGGTCCGCAGCAGGTCCGCGCCGCCGGTGGCGAGCGTGCACACGCCGGGGGTGCCGTAGTTGTAGCTGCCGGTGAGGCTGCCCTTGCAGGCACCGGCGGTGGCGCTGGCCGCATCGTCGGTGTGGTCGGCCCAGCTCTGGTTCGCGGCCAGGGCGGATGCCCAACTCACGTCGCTGGCACCGGCTCCGGTGGCCGTTCCGGTGGCCGATCCGATCCGGTGCAGGGCCAGGTCGAGCCGGGCCGGGTGCACATCGGGCTGGGGGAGGACGGTGATCGCGGTGACGGCCAGCGGATAGCTGCGGGTGTGGCCGCCGCTGAACGAGAGGTCCAGCGGGACCCGCACCGTGTGCCGGGCGCCGTCCGCGGCGGGAAGCAACGTCGACACCGTGCTGACCAGGCCGGACGCGTCCTGCACGGTCAACTCCAGACTCGGGGCCGCGGTGCTGCCGTCGCTGCGCAGCGTCTCGTCCAGCAGCAGCGCGGTCGGACGGCCGGGCAGCACGGCGCCGAAGGCGGCGGGGTCGGGCGTGGCCGGCGCGGGGCCGCCGATGGTGCCGACCACACTCTCGGTGGCGCCCCCCGGCACATTCGCCGTGGTCTCGGTCACCGGCGCCACCGACGTCACACCGGGCAGCGCGGCATAGGCGCTGCGCAGCACCGGGACCGGGTAGCTGCCGCTGCCGGTCGGGTCGGTCCTGACGTCCGCGCCGACGCTGAACGCGGCCTGGTCGGCGGCGAGTCCGTCCAGGCAGGCCAGGGCCGTGGTGGCGAGCGCGCTGACGGAGACGGCGAGGCACATCAGCACCACCGGTCCGGCATTGCGGGCCGAGCGCCGGCTCAGCTGCCATCCCGCCAGTGGCAGCACCAGGCCCCGGCTGCGGCGGCCGAAGAGGTCGAGCAGCCGGGAGGTCAGCGGCAGCAGCCGGAGCAGCAGCAGCGCGGCGGCCCCGCCGGCCAGCACCGGAACCAGCACCAGCACCGGGTCCACCGACAGCCCGCCGCCCGCGTTCGAGGCGACGATCGAGCGGTGCCGCCGCAACTCCAGATAGCCGAGCCCGGCGACGGCCAGTAGGGCCAGGTCGGCGCCCATCCGCTGCGCGGCGGCGGCCCGTGCCCCTCGGGCCGTCCGCAGCCGCAGCGGCGGCAGCACCGGCAGCAGCACGGACCCCCCGTACACCAGCAGGGTCAGCCCGACCGCGGCCCAGGCGGCCGGACCGAGCGCGTCGGGCTGGAACAGCCCGGCCAGGAACGGCGCGGCCACGGCGGCCGGGATGCCGGTGACCGCCCACTCGGCGGCGGCTCCGCGCAGCAGCCGTGCTGTGCCGGCGCCCCTGGCCTGCTGCAGCGCGAGTTCGCTGCGCCGGTGCACGGTGAGTTGACGTGCCGTCAGTACCAGTGCGGTGAGCGCGAGGGCGGCCAGCAGCGCGGTCGGCAGATAGAGCGCGGACCGGGCCACCACGGTCGGCACGGCCAGGGCGTCGATCGCCTGCGGCAGGCCGGAGACCACGGTCAGGCCGTCCAGCGGCGGCTGCTTTCCTTGGAACACCGAGAGGCCGGTCTGACTGCCGGAGAAGGCCCGGGCCCGGTCGTGCAGCCCGGCGAGGCGGCTCGCGTCGAGATGGGAGAAGTCGGGCTGCACACTCCAGTGCGCGATGAGCTGCCCGTTCAGGACGGCGCTGCCGTTCAGCGCGGCGGGGGAGACCACCAGCAGGTTCTGGTCCGTCCCACTGGCGCCGGACAGGTCGCCGGCCAGGCCCGGCCAGAACCCGGTCGCGCCGGTCGCCTGGTAGACACCGGCGATCCGCAGGGTCATGGTGCGGCTGAAGGCGTCCTGCAACTGCAGGGTGGAGCCGGGCTTCAGGCCGAGCCGCTGGGCCAGCGGCTGCGGCACGGCGGCGTCGACCGGGGCGGTGGACCCGGTCGCCACCCGGACGCCGGGCAGCGTGGTGAAGGCGTCGGCCGTGGCGTCGCCGACTCCGGCCGGCCATCGTCCCGCGACCAGGCGCCCGAAGGTGGCCGCGCTCTGCACGGCGATCGGGTGCAGCGCGGCGCCGCCCGGTCCCACCGCTCCGCCGGTGGCCCCGCCGACCCGGGTCACCGACACCGGCGAGGTGTCCAGCAGCCCGAGGTAGGTCCGCTGCGGCACGTCGCCGAAGACCCGTCCGGTGGCGGCCCGCACCGCGCGGTCGGCGGCGGCCATGCCCGGAGCCTGGAAGTTCGCGGTGACCAGCACCTGGGCGCCCGGTGTCGCGGCGAGCCGCTTGGCGGCCCCGTCGTTGACGGAGGTGCCCGCCAGGGCGGTGAGCGCGGCCAGCACCGCCCCGGAGAGCAGCACGGTCAGCGCGACGGCGGCGAGGATCAAGCCGTGGTGGGCCGAGCGCCGCACGGCGGTGGGCAGCCGGTGCCGACGGGGGTTGCGGGCAGGCGGACGCTGGTGCGGTGGTGGTGCGACGGCCGTAGCGACCACGTGGGTCCCCCCGTGGTCTGGATCATGGATTGGTCACGGTGCGTCACAGTCTTACTGGGCGTGGACAGTGGGTGCAAGGAATATCCGATATTGCCTCCGGTTCCGGAACCGGCTTTCGGGGGTGTCCGGGCGTCTTCCGGGCGCCTTCGGGACGTCCTCGGGGCGCCGCCCCGACTACACCGGCAGCCGCTTCAGCCACTCCAGTGACGTCAGCTTGACCGCGCTGTCCGGCGAGCCGTCCCACTCCGCCCGCAGCCCGGCCGCCGTCAGTTCGGCGACCACCTCGGCGCCGATCTCGGCGGGTGTCGGGCCGACGGTGCCGGGGTTGGCGGTGGTGGAGTCGGCGCCGCCGGGGTTGGCGAAGTGGCCGTAGGAGAGCCACAGCGGGCCGCCGTTCGCCGCGCCCTCGGTGGCCTGGCGATGGAAGAAGACATAACCCCGGGCGCCCTCGGGTGCCTCCGCGCCGATCTCGCCGCGTCCGCAGGAGCCGCAGCAGGCGAAGTTCATCCGCGCGGTCACCCCGCGCGCCTCGAGCGCGGCGAAGGCCGTCGCCAGCCGGTCCGGATCGGTGACCACCGGCCAGGACTCCTGCTGCTGCGCCCGCTCCTGCCACGGCCCGGCCACGATGCGGCTGGCCTGGTCCGTGCTGAGCTGCAGCTCCTCGGGATCGAAGTGCTCCTGGACGGCGCGCACCACGTCCCAGTAGCCCTCGAAGCCGCAGCGGATCAGCGACCGGGCGAACTCCTCCGCCTCGGCCCTGGCCGACTCCTCCAGCGCGGGCGTGGAGGTGAGGTCCAGCGGCGTCCAGTCCACCGCGGCGGCCCAGCCGTCCCCGTCCCCGACCCAGTCCAGGAACAGCTCGGCGACCCGTTCCGGGCTGCTCAGCTCGGCCCCGAAGTGCCGCTCCGGCGCGCCGTCCCGATGCTCGACCTCGTACACCCCGTCGTCCCGCCGCCAGGCCTGGACGAACACCTGGTTCTGGCGCGGATCGGCGTCCCGCTCGACGACGGCGTACCGGTTACCGTCCGTGCCCAGACCGGCGAGTACCGCTGCGAGCACGGCCTCGGTGGGGCCGGAGCGCACGTCCCCGTCCTCGGTGGTGAGCAGGATCGGCAGCGGAGTGGAGACGTCAGGTGCGGTGTCCATCCCTGCATCCTGCCAGCCCGGGCCGACAGCGACTGCGGATCCCGCCCCGGTCACCCTCCAGTCACCCTCTGGTGCTCGCGCCCGGTCGGGCTCAGCTGCACGGTGATGCGGCGATTGCCGGCCGTGGAGATCGTCAACCCGCCTCGGAAGGGGGCGCGGCAGCGGTAATGTCCGGAGGATGGGACGTGCACTGCTCCTGACCGGAACCGTGGGCGCGGGCAAGACGTCGGTGGCCGAGGCCGTCGGCGACCTGCTCGCGGAGGCGGAGGTCCCGCATGCCGTCATCGACCTCGACTGGCTCCGCCGCTCCTGGCCGGCGCCGCCGGGCGACCGCTTCAATGTCGCGATGGAGCTGCGGAATCTGCGCAGCGTCGCCCACAACTACCTGGAGGCCGGGGCGGACCGGCTGGTGCTGGCCGGTGTGGTCGAGACCGGGGAGCAGGTCCGGCAGTGCCATGACGCGGTCGGGGTCGACCTGACGGTATGTCGACTCAAGGTCGAGCTCGGAGTGGTCCAACGGCGGCTCGCCCGGCGGCACATGGGCGACCACGAGGCGCTGCGCCGACACCTGGACCGCTCGGGGGAGCTGGACCGGATCCTGGACGACGCCAAGGTCGCGGACGTCACCGTCACCACCACCTCCGGCACGCTGCGCGAGGTCGCGGCGGACGTGCTCGGCGCCGTCGGCTGGGAGTGACGGGACGGCAACGTCCCTTCGCGGGAGGCCCTGTGGCGGTCCGTCAGCTGGGTGGCCCGCCATATCGCCTCGAACAGAAGAGAGGTCGACAAATTGACCATAGGGAACATTCAAATGGATATGCAAGCTTCTTCCGGGGGCCCCCGGAACCCCTTGACTTGCGCCCGGCGTGAACTCTAAGGTTTGCAAGTAGATCGACGGCAAATTTTACCGCTGATTTCGTTTACGGAATCGGTGGTGGTTTCCCTTGCTCCTGTTCCATTGTGTGGAATAGGAGCCCGATCGAGCGGTAAGAGGCTGCCGGTCCTGGTCGGCGCGCAGATACGTCTGCCCGTCAGGGTCGGTTGGGCAGGTGCGTTCATCCCCCGGGCGCGCCAGGCAATTGCGCGCCGCCGCGCGCGGTTGCTGCCCCAAGTCGTCGTCATCTCGTATGCGCCCGCACCGCCCGGAATTCACCGCGGCGTGATTTGTCAGTATCGGACCGGCCCCCAGGGAGCCGGTGCCGGACGGCATGTGACGTGCACGATTGTCCCCGGTTGCCGCATCCTCCTATTGTGTCCGCATGATGGGGGCGCACAAACCGGTGGCCGGGATAAGCGGAGCGACGGGTATCGCATTCGGCGTGCGCGCACTCGAAATGGCGCGCACCCCGGCCGGACAGCAGACCCGGGCCCACGCGACCGACCTGTCGGCGAGCCCCGGACCTGCCGGGCAGCTGTCCCCGACCTGCCCCCGTCGGGACGAACTGACCACCGCAGACGCCGAACGACCACGGCCCACAGGGGGATTGTTGTGAAGCACTTGAAGAGCCTGCGTGAGTTCATCGACGAGCTGGAGAAGATCGGCGACGTCCAGACGATCGACAAGGAGGTCGACTGGAACCTGGAGGTCGGTGCGATCATCCGGCGGTGCTACGACCTGCGGGCCCCCGCACCGCTGTTCACCAACCTCACCGGCTACCAGGGCACCGGCTTCCGGCTGTTCGGCGCGCCCGGCGCTCTCAGCAGCTCGGAGTACCCGCTGGCCCGGATCGCCCTCGCCCTCGGCCTGCCGGCCGCCGCGACCGGGCAGCAGATCGTGGAGCAGCTGGTGGCCGCGCGTTCGAAGCCCGGGATCCCGCCGGTCGTCGTGCCGTCCGAAAGCGCGCCCTGCAAGGAGAACATCATGGTCGGTGACGCCATCGACCTGCTGGCGTTCCCGACGCCGCTGATCCACGGCAACGACGGCGGACGCTACATCCAGACCTACGGCATGAACATCGCCAAGACGCCCGACGGGTCCTGGACCAACTGGTCCGTCAACCGCATGATGATCGCGGGCAAGGACACCCTGGCCTGCCTGATCCCCGGCCCGCAGCATCTGGGTGTCATCCGGTCGAAGTGGACCGAGTTGGGCAAGCCGATGCCGATCGCCCTGGCCATCGGTGTGGAACCGGGCCTGCCGTTCGTCGGCGGCATGCCGCTGCCCGAGGGCGCCGACGAGTCGCACTTCCTCGGCGCACTGTTCGGCGAGGGCCTGGAACTGGTGCCCGCCGAGACCGTCGACCTGCTCGTCCCGGCCAGCGCCGAGATGGTCATCGAGGGCTACATCTCCCTGGACGAGACGGTGGTGGAAGGCCCGATGAACGAGTTCCCGGGCTACAACGCCACCGAGGCCTCCCCGAAGCAACTGTTCAAGGTCACCGCGATCACCTACCGGGACGGGGCCCTGCAGGCGATCGTCGCGGCCGGGCCGCCGGTCGAGGAGGACCACACCATCATCGGCACCACCAGCGCCGCGGAGATCCTCTACCTGCTGCGGGAAGCAGGACTGCCCGCAGCCTCGGCCTGGTACAACTTCGAGGCGGCCGTGCACTGGTTGACGGTGTCCGTCCGGCGCGACTGGCACGAGACCCTGGGGATCTCGTCCACCGAGCTGATCGACCGGATCGCCGGGGTCATCTTCGCCGGCAAGCCGTCGGTCAACGCGCCGAAGATCCTCGTGGTCGAGGACGACATCGACATCACCGACCTGAGCGAGGTCGTATGGGCGTTCGCCACCCGCTCCCACCCGGAGCGCGGGGAGTTCCACTTCCCCAACAAGCTCAGCATGCAACTCGCGGTCTACCTCTCCGAGGAGGAGTCGCACACGTTCAAGGCCGGAAAGGTCATCTACAACTGCCTGCTGGCCGACCTCTACCCGGCCGGCAGCCGCCCGGTGAAGGGCAGCTTCGAGAACGGCTGGCCGACCGAGATCCAGGAGCGCGTCCTGGCCAACTGGGGCGCGTACGGATTCTGAGCCCACGACAGTTTCCTTGGCTTTCGGGCGTGTTCGGGGGTGGGGCGCGCTATACAGAGGGGGCGTCACGTGACGTTGCGTGGACGTGATCGCCAGGGGGGTGGGTGCGGGATGTCGGGGAGTTCCGAGCGGATCTTCATCAGCTATGCGGGTCCGGACCGGGAGTGGGCCGAGTGGGTCGGCTGGCACCTGCAAGGGGCGGGCTGTCAGGTGGAGTTGGCCGCGTGGCACTGGGGTGCGGGGGATGACTTCGTCAAGAGGATGAGCCAGGCGCTGGCGAACGCGTCCGCGGTCGTCGCGCTGTTCTCGCCCGCGTACTTCGCCGCGGGGCGGTTCACCGAGGAGGAGTGGACGGCCGCGCTGGCCCGCAGGGACCGTCTCATCCCTGTGGTGATCAAGCCCCTGGAGGAGGGTGACCTGCCGCCGATCCTGGCCCCGCGGATCTGGCGCGAGCTGTACGGCCTGGACGAGACCACGGCGATCGCGACCCTGGTGGAGGCCGTACGCGGCCCCACGCCCCCCACCAGTGCCCCCGCCTTCCCGGGCGGCGGTCCCGCATCCACCGTGCCCGCGTCCGCCGCGGCTCCCCGCTTTCCGATCAACGCCGGGTTGCCGGCGGTATGGGACGTGCGGCGAGGCGATCCGCACTTCACCGGCCGTGAGTCGGTCCTTGATGATCTGCGCAGCAAGCTGCTGGCCGGGCGCCGTACTGCTCTCCAGGCGCTGCACGGGATGGGCGGTATCGGTAAGACGCAGGTGGCGCTGGAGTACGCGCACCGCTTCGCGGGTCAGTACGACGTGGTGTGGTGGGTGGATGCCGAGCAGGTCGAGCAGGTCCCGGTGCGGTATGCGGAACTGGCCGCGCGCCTGGGCGTGGCCAGGGCTGACGCGGGGGTCGAGGCCAACGCCCGTGCTGCGGTGCAGTCCCTGCGGGAGCGGGAGCGGTGGCTGATCATCCTGGACAATGCCGAGGACCCCAAGCAGGTGAAGGCCTGGGTGCCCGAGGGGCCCGGCCACGTCCTGGTCACCTCCCGCAACCCGGCCTGGACCACGATCCTGCCGGGCCTGCGCCTGGACGTGTTCTCCCGGGAGGACTCCGTCGCCTACCTGGCCAGCCGCCTGCCGGACCTGACAGCGGAGGACGCGGACACGCTGGCCGAGGCGCTGGGAGACCTCCCGCTGGCCCTGGCCCAAGCGGCCGGCGTCCTGGCCGAGGGCATGCCGCTGGAGCGCTACCGGGATCTCCTGGACAGCAACACGTCCCGTCTTCTGGCTCAAGGCGAAACCCCCGGGTACCAGACTTCCCTGGCGGCGACCGTCACCATTGCCACCGACCGCCTGCAGAGCGACCACTTGGACGCCTTGGCCCTGCTGCGGCTGGCGGCCTTCCTGGGCCCCGAACCGATCCCCACCGCCTGGCTGGCCGACGCACGGGCCCAACTCGCCACCATCCCGGGCGCCCCCGACGACTTCATGTGGCCGCAGACCGCTATTGCCCCGTTGGCGCGCTACGGCCTGGTCAGCGTGGGTCGCGGGACGATCCAGATCCACCGCCTCACCCAGGCCGTCCTACGCCACCAGATCGACCAGCATGACACCGACACGATCAGGGCCGATCTGGTGGCACTGCTGACCACCGCAGATCCCGGGGACCCCGACCTCCCCGGACTCTGGCCGCAATGGGCTCCGCTCACCTCACATCTCACCGTGGCCTGGCAGACGGTAGGCGACCAACCCGGGCTGCGACCGATCCTGATCCGAGCCGTGCACTACCTCGTACGCAGCGCCCAGCCGCAGGCGGCCCGCGAACTCGCCCAACCCCTGCATGCGACATGGTCTCATGCGCTGGGCGAGGACCACCTCGACACCTTGAGTGCTGCCTACATGCTGACCTGGGCACTCGACGGTCGCGGCGCCCACGCCGAGGCGCTTCCGCTCGTCCAGGACACGTTGGCGCGGCGTACGCGGGTGTTGGGCGAGGATCATCCCGACACGCTGCGCTCCGCTCACGACCTCGCCGCTACCCTGGGCAAGCTGGGTCAGCATGGCGAAGCGCGTCGTTTGGACGAGGATACGTTGGCGTGGCGTACGCGGGTACTGGGTGAGGACCACCTCGACACGCTGCGCTCCGCCAATAGCCTCGCCACCAGCCTGGGCGAGCTGGGTCAGCATGAAGAGGCGCGCCGTTTGGGCGAGGATGCGCTGGTGCGGCGTACGCGGGTGTTGGGCGAGGATCACCCCGACACCCTGCAATCTGCCCGCAGCCTCGCTGTCACCGTGGGCAAGCTCGGTCAAGACGGCGAGGCGTTCCGTATGCTCGAGGACACGTTGGCGCGGTACAAGCGGGTGTTGGGCGCGGATCATCCCGACACTCTGCGCTCTGCCCACAGCCTCGCCGTCGCCCTGGATCACCTGGATCGGCATGGCGAGGCGCGTCGTTTGGACGAGGACACGTTGGCGCGGCGTACGCGGGTGTTGGGCGAGGATCACCCCGACACCCTGGACTCCGCCCACAGCCTTGCCGTCACCCTGGGCAAGCTGGGTCAGCACGCCAAGGCGGAACAACTATTGCAGGACACTTGGCACCGCGTTCGGCGTGTCCTGGGGGATGCCGATCCACTTGCCGGTGCTGTTAGGGAAACTCTCGCCGCCACGCTTTTTGCGTTGGGTAAGCCGTTCAAGGCCCAAAAACTGTTGGCAGGTCCCAAGGGTGGCGGTAAAGGCAAACGCAAAGGTCATTAGGTGCGAAGGTCACTGCGCAGCAAGTTCCCCTGCCATAAGGTCATATGACGCTTCGTCAAAAGCAATGAGACGCACGGCCTGCACCGCGGTGGGAGTAGACCTGAGCGTGTGTACGGCGATTCGGGCGGCTTGCTCGGCTGGGTAGCCGTAGATGCCGGTGGCGATGGCGGGGAAGGCGATCGAGCTGGCGCCGAGTTGGTCGGCGACCTCGAGGCAGCGGCGGTAGCAGGAGGCGAGGAGTTCGGGCTCGCCGTGGTCGCCGCCCTCCCAGATCGGGCCTACGGTGTGGATCACGTGGGCGACCGGCGGCCAGAGGTCGAAGGCGGGTGTCGCCATCGCGTCGCCGGGTGCGCACGGGCCGAGAGCCGCACCGGCGCGGGCGAGTTGGGGGCCGGCTGCGCGGTGGATCGCACCGTCCACGCCTCGACCGCCCATCAGTGACTCGTTGGCGGCCGTGACGATGGCGTCGGTGCGTTCGCTGGTGATGTCACCCAGCACGACGGTGATGGTGGTCATGCGTCGATGATTCCATCCGGCCCGGGGGTTGGGGTGGATCGGCGGACGGGCGGCTCGGCGCCGGTTCAGCTGTCGGTCGTTGGGTCCGCCTCGGCTGCCGCCGGCTCCGACGCTGCCGCTGCCGCTGCCCCGGTCCCGGCACCCGTCCCGGCCCCTGCCCCGGCCCCCGCCGGTCGCTCCTGGAGGGGGAAGGCCATCAGGGTGATGCCGACCGGGGCGGTGCCCGGTGTGTGGGCGGGGCGGGCCGCGGCGTGGAGTTCGTCGGTGAGGGCGGCGAGGCGGGTGCGGATGTCGTGCCAGGTGGCCGGGTCGACCCAGAGCTCGCCGTCGGCGGTGACGCCCTCGCTGTCGGGCGCCCGGCGCGGAGCGCGCTCGCGCAGGGCGTGGGCGAGGGTCTCGGCGAGCAGCGGATTGGCGTCCCGCTGGTCGGAGAGCGGGGAGCCGTGGACGGTGCGGTAGCGGCGCTCCCTGCCGCCGCGGTGGGTCCGCTCCTCGGCCAGTTCGACCAGGCCTACGCCGTCGAGCCGACGCAGGTGCTGGCTGGCCAGGGCGTGCGAGACGTCGAGCTCGCGCGCGAGTTCGGCGGCGGACATCGGGCCCGGCCACATCAGCGTCAGCATCCGTAGCCGCAGCGGGTGGGCCAGGGCGCGCAGCACGGGATCGGTGTCCTTCACATCCGCCAGTAAACCGCATGGTGGGACGCCCGGCGCCGAGGAAGGGCTACCCCCAATCAAATGATTGGGAGTAGGGTGACGCCGTCACGCAGGGGGAGTCGGGGAGGAGGGGCCGGGACATGGCCTGGGGCACGGTGAAGGTCCTGCGGGACCGCAATGCGCGGATCTACCTCGGCGGGGTGATCGTCTCCGGGTTCGGCAACACCGCGATGTCGCTCGCCGCCGGAATCTGGATCAAGACCCTCACCGGTTCCAACAGCCTTGCCGCGCTGGTCGCTTGCTGCGCCTGGCTGCCCAGCCTGGCCGGTCCGGCGATCGGGACCCTGGCCGACCGGGTACGTCGCCGTCCGCTGCTGGTGCTCACCAACCTGGTGCTGGCCGTCGTCATGACCGCGCCGCTCGCGGTCCGTTCCGGCGGCACGGTCTGGGTGCTGTTCGTCGTGCTGACCCTGGTCGGCGCCGGCTCGGTGCTGACCGACGCCGCCGAGACCGCGCTGATGGCGGCGGCCGTCCCGGAGCGGCTGCGCGGGGACTTCAACGGCCTGGTCCGCACCGCGATCGAGAGCATGAAGCTGCTGGCCCCGCCCGCCGGGGCCGGCCTCTTCGCCGCGCTGGGCGGCCCTTCCGTGGCGCTGCTGGACGCGATCACCTTCGCGCTCGCCGGGGTGGCCTTCGCCCTGCTCCGCATCACCGAGATCACCGAGGCCACCGAGATCACTGAGGCCGAGAAGACCCGCGAACCGGTCGCGGACGGGCCGATGGAGACGCCGCCGGGACGGGCGGCCTGGTGGACGGAGACCGCTGCCGGGATCCGCTTCCTCTGCGGGCATCCGCTGCTGCGCGGGCTGGTCCTGGCGGCGGGGGCCGCGATGGTCGCGTCCAGCCTCAGTAGTACCGCGACCTTCGCCATGCTGGACGCGGGGCTGCACCGTTCGCCCGCCTTCGCCGGGGTGTTGACGCCGCTGCAGGGGCTGGGCTCGGTGGTGGCCGGGCTCGCGGCCGGGTCGCTGCTCCGCCGGGTGCCCGAACGGGCCTTTGTCGCGGCGGGGTTGCTGCTGTTCGCGCTGGGGGTGCTGGCCCGCGCGACACCATTCCTCCCGGTGGTGCTCGTGGGCCAGTTGGCGGTCGGCCTCGGCCTGCCCTGCCCGCTGATCGCCGCGATGACCGCGGTCCAGCGGGAGACTCCGCCGGAGTTCCTGGGCCGGGTCGCGGCCACCGCCAGCACCATGATGTTCGCCCCCACCGGCCTGGCGCTGCTGGTGGGTTCGGGCCTGGTCGCCGGCTTCGACTACCGGGTGCAGCTGGTCGCCGCCGCCGCGCTGGGCCTGTCGGCGGCGGCCGGGTTGCTCCGCGGGTCGGCCCGCTAAGCCGAGTGGGATGCAGGTGCGGCGGAGCCGGTGCGGGCCCCGGTGGCCGCGGTGGACGGGGCGGGCACCGGCTCGGACCAGTTGATGCGGTATTCGTACTGCCAGGCCATCTTCTCCGGCTTGACCAGCTTCATCGCCAGCGGCATCACCGCGTCCCGTACGACCCGTCCGACCGGGCCCGGCGTCTTGTTGCTGTTGGTGCGGGCGGCGGCCTTGATGATGCGTTCGACGCGCGGTCGGCGCAGTTGCTCATAGGCCGTCAGAGCCTGATGCTGCGGCAGGTCGCGCAGGCAGCGGGCGAGTTGGACCGCGCTCTCGATGGCGAGGGACGCGCCCTGCCCCGAGCTGGACGACGCGGCGTGGGCCGAGTCGCCGAGCAGCACCATGCGTCCGCGGTGCCAGACCGGGACCTCGGGCATGCTCTCCATCGGCCCGGTGATCAGCAGGTCGGCCGGGTCGGTGCGGCGCAGCAGGTCCAGCGCCGGGCTCCGGTCGTCGGCGAAGGCCGTTGTGAGCACTCGCAGCCACTCCTCCGCGCCCACGGCATGCGCCTCGGCGGCGGTCATCGGCTCGGTGCGGGGGAGGTTGGCGAACCATACGGCGGTGCCGTCCCGGTCCGAGCCGTCCCGGCGCGCGCCGTCTCGGCCCGTACCCTCCGGTTCTGTGGTCCACCAGCCGAAGAACGCCCGTTTGCCGAAGCTCATCAGTGTCCGGCCCTCGGTGGAGGCGAGCCCGCTGTCCCTGACCTGCGCGCCGAAGCTGACCAGGCCGGCGTAGCGGGGCTGCGGCGCGGCCGGGTCGATGATCGAGCGGACGGTGGAGTGGATCCCGTCCGCGCCGACCAGCAGGTCTGCGCCGGCGCTGCTGCCGTCGGCGAAGTGGGCGGTGACGCCCTCCCCGTCCTGTTCGGCGCGGACCAGGCGTTTGCCGTGGACGATGCCGACTCCGTTGGCCACGGCCTCGGCGTAGAGGGCGCGGTAGAGCTCGGTGCGCCAGACGAACTGCATCGGCGCGACGCCGGGCGGGGTGCCGAACTCGGCCAGCTGCTTGCCGTTCCAGCTGTGCAGGACGATCGCGGTCATCGGGCTGCCGATGTCGCGGACCAGGTCGGCGGTGCCGATCGCGTCGAGGGCGTTGAGGCCGTTGGGGGCGAGGGTGAGGCCGCCGCCGATGCCGTCGGCGGTGCTGTCGTACGCCTCGTAGACGGTCGCTTCGATACCGGCCCGGCGCAGGGCGAGGGCGGCGGTGGCACCGGCGATGCCGCCGCCGATGACCAGGGCGGTGCGGGTGCGGGGCTGGGGCTGGAGCGTCATCTGAGAAATCTCCTTGTTTCCTGCTTCGCGGGCTTCGATGAGTTGATAGTTGCAGTGAAACTAGTTGCTAGTCAACCAGTTTCTCTGTGGGTAGTATCGGGATCATGGCCACCACCACCGTTCGCAGCTCCCCGCTCGCCCTGACCGTGCTCGCCCTGCTGCACTACAAGCCGCTGCACCCCTACGGCGTCCAGCGGCTGATCCGACAGTGGGGCAAGGACCAGGTGGTCAACGTCAGCCAGCGGGCCGGCCTCTACCGGACGATCGAGCGGCTGCTCGCCGGCGGTCTGATCGCGGTCCGGGAGACCGGGCGCGACCAGCTCTACCCCGAGCGCACCGTCTACGAGGTCACCGAGGCCGGCCGGGAGACCGCCCGGGCCTGGCTGCTGGAGATGCTGGACACGCCCAAGCAGGAGTTCCCCGAGTTCCCCGCCGCCCTGTCGCATCTGCTGCTGCTCGAACCGGCGGAGATCGAGGACGCCCTCGCCCGCCGCGCGAGCGCCCTCACCGCGACCCTGGCCGGGCTGGAGGCGGGCCTGGAAGCGGCGGAGCAGCGGCAACTGCCGCGGATCACCGCGCTGGAGAGCGAATACCTGCGCGCCGTGACCGCCGCCGAGCTGGCCTGGGTCGAGGCGGTCGCCGAGGATCTCAGGGAAGGGCGGCTGACCTGGTCGAACGAACGACTCCTCGCCTTCGCGGAAGGCGGCTCCGAGGACGGCCCGAGCGACGACCCGAGCGACGACCCGGCCAACGACCCGAGCGACGGCCCGGACAACGACCCGAACCGCTCCGGGTAATTCGAACCCGGTTCGACAACCCTCGGCGAAACGACCACGTTTGAGTGACAATGCCGGGCAACGCCCGGTCCCCGGTGATAGATCTTCGGATTCGACGTCCGCGATCGTGGGGAGCCACGTATGTCAATCGACACAACCTCAGTGGCGCAGATGCTGCTTGACGCGCCCGCGGTTGTGGTGAGCGAGCACAGGCTCACCTTCGACGGCTTCGAGTACGTGGCGCGGGTCGCCCGGCAGGGGGCCGGAGTCACCGCGCCGCTGGTCATCCTGGGTGGTTCGTCCCAGGACCGTTTCTCCTGGGCCCGGCACGAGACCGCGCTGCTGCCGCTCTGCGACGTGATCACCGTCGACCTCCCCGGCTACGGTGAGGCGGACCCGCTGCCGGAGCGGTACGGCATGGACTTCCTGGCCGCCGCGACCCGGCACATGGTGGACGCGCTCGGCCTCGGCGAGATCAACCTCTTCGGCGGCTGCTTCGGCGGGGCGATCGCGCTGCGCTTCGCCCAGCACTACCCGGACGCGGTGGAGCGGCTGATCCTGGTCGGGATGACCACCTTCGTGCCGCCCGAGTACGAGCAGGCCGCGAACCGCTGGCTGGCGATGCTGGACCAGGGCGACTACGCGGCGATGGCGGAGGAGCTGGTGGTCCGCTTCATGGCTCCGCCCGGCACCGGGACGATCCGCCGCCACGCCGCGATCGGCCGGCTGATCCACCGCCAGTTCATGGAGCAGACGCCCCGTCAGTTCGGGATGGCCGTGGCCGACCACAACCGTCGGCTGATGCGCCACGAGTGGTACCGCCCCGAGCCGGTGCCGCCGGTCCCGGCGCTGGTGTTCACCGGCGAGCACGACTCGCTGACGCCGCCCCCGATGGGCCGTCACCTGGCCGCGCTGCTGCCCGGGGCGGCGTTCACCACCGTCCGCGACGCGGACCACCTGGTGCACATGGAGCGGATCGAGGAGTTCACCGATCTGCTCGGCCGCTTCCTGACGGACTGTCCGATCGACGATCTGCCCTACTGCAACGGCATGGAGTACCCGGGTTCCCCGGGCGCGGTCGACCTGCCCAGGTAGGTCAGCGGACCGGCGTTCGGTACGTCGATCGGGTGGAAGCCCAGCCGGTCGTAGAAGGCCCGCGCCTTGGTGTTGCTGGTGACCATGCCGAGGTGCACCGCGGGCACGCCCTTGGTCTGCAGCGCGGCCAGGAAGGCGGTCATCAGCTCCCGGCCGTGGCCGGCCCGCTGGTGTTCCGGCAGCAGGTCGATGTGCAGGTGGGCCGGGTAGGCGGCGAGCTCCGGCACCAGCATCCGTTCCGGCCAGTGCATCAGCCGGACCATCACCTCGCTGGGCGTGGACGGCTCGCCGGTCGGCGCCGGATAGCGGGCGGTCAGCGTCGGCAGCCACTCGGCCCGGAAGCGCTTGACGAAGGTCTCGGTGTCGGCGGTCCCCAGCACGTAGCCGACGGCCCGCTCGCCGTCGTCCACGACAAAGGTCAGGTCGGGTTCGAGCACCGCGTACGGCGCGGCGAAGATGCTCGGCATCAGCTGCAGGTCGGGGTAGACCTCCCGGGAGTCGCCGCCGCCATCGGCGGTGCGGACGCAGATGTCGTCCAGCGCGGCGCGGTCCTCGGGGCGGTAGGGGCGGACGGTGGGGCGGCTGTCTTGGCGCCCGGGGCGGTGGGTGGTGTCGGCCATGGGGTGATCGTGGTCCATCTGAGAGCGCTCTCACAAGGGTTTTGCGGAGCCGCTCGGCAGCGGACCGGGCATAGGGTGGTCGTCATGCCCTCACAGACCGCCCTGGACCTCCTCGGCTCCGGCAAGTACCTCCTGGTCACCACCTACCGCAAGGACGGTCGCACCGTCCCGACCCCGGTCTGGGCCGTCCGCGACGGGGATGCCCTGGGCATCTGGACCGTCGCCGACTCCGGCAAGGTGAAGCGCATCCGCAACCGCGGCGACGTGCTGCTCGCCCCCTGCGACGTCCGCGGCAACCGCAAGGGCGACGACGTCCCCGGCGTCGCCGAGATCCTCCCGGCCGAGGAGACCGGCCGCTACCGCGACCTGCTGAAGAAGAAGTACGGCCTGGTGGGCCGGCTCACCCTGCTGGGCAGCAGGCTGCGGCGCGGTGACACCGGCACCGTGGCGATCAGGATCACGCTCCGTTAGGAACCCGTCTGAGCGGACCCCGGCTCCGGCTTCAGCTCCGGCTTCGGTTCCGGGGCAGGAGCACGGCCACAGCTCATTTCGAGGGCGGGCTGTCCCAGGAGTAGAGGTCGGGCATGTTGTGCCTGCCGCCGGAGTTCTGGTTCTGGATCTCCGCGTCGGCCGTGTAGGACGTCCCGTCCTTGAAGACCACCTGGCAGCGCAGATGGGCGGTGGCTCCGCGCATGGTGTCGTGAACGTGGGGGGTGCAGGCCACCGAGGCGACCGGCCGGTGGTCCGTGTCGGTCATGTGGGAGGTCATCGCGTTCTGCAGCTCGACGTAGGCGTCCGTGCTCGACGACCCGCAACCGACCGCGCCCCCAGCCACAACGGCCGTCAGCGCGAGAAGCCCCGCACCCTGCCGCCCCAGGCGGGTCATACCCATCGCCACACTCCTCGGATTGATCGAAGAGCCAGAGCATAGTGGGGACGGAAACAGCGGGACAGCAGTGGCTCAGGCCCCCTGGCGCAGCGCCCGGTGCTGCGTGCGGGCCTGGGCCAGCTCGCTGCGCAGCTGTTCCAGCGGCCTGCCCGGCGGTCGGCCTCTGCCGCAGCAGGGATCGCGGTGGCAGGCGCAGTGGTTGGTGCAGTCGTAGGTGCCCGGAGCGGTGTCCCAGCGGGCGAGGACCTCCCGGGCGCGGTCGTCGCCGTGCCGGCCCACCAGCGGCCAGGCCCGGTTGGCGGCGCTGAGCACCGCCAGCTCCCAGCTGTCCTCGCAGTAGCCGCATACCGAGGGGACGGGTTCCGAGCAGGCCGCGAGGAACGCGCGTACCGCCTCGGCGGTGAGGGCGGGCAGCAGCCCGGAGTCGGCCTGGCGCCGCAGCAGGGCTGCGCCGTCGCTGCGACAGGCCGGGTCGTACCAGTGGATCAGCAGCGCCGCCGCCTCCAGGCACTCCTGGCCCGACCACAGCTGTGCCCGGCACAGCAGCTGGTCGTCGCCGCGGGTCTCGTGCCGGTGCGGCCTGCGGCGGACCTCCCAGTCCAGCAGGTAGCGCGGATCGCCTGCGCCGTCGTGCGGCTCGATCGGGAGTTCGTAGGTGCAGCTGTGCTCCGTGGTGGTGACCACCGGTACGGGTTCCTGCTCGACTGTCCCGTGGTCCGCGGTGTCGCGCAGCAGCCGGACCCGGACGACCGGCCGCAGCAGCGGCATCACCAGTCGCAGCACCGCTCCCTCGGCGGGAACCCCCGGCCGCACGCGCAGCAGCGACTGGCCGCCGTCCGCGCCGAGCGGGAGGTGCATCCCCTCCATGACGATCCGTTCCCCGTTACCCGCCACGAGATCCAGATTACCGTCGCCGGGCTGACCGAAGGTGTCGATCGGGCAGGTTCTGGTTCGACGTAGAGGTGAAGGCACAGTCCGACCGGCGCGACCCGCGCCGGACCTCGGTCCTGTGCGTCCACCAGCGCACCAGGAGAGCTGATATGACCGGCACCCGCCAGCCCGCCCAGTCCACCACGTCCTCCCCCTCCACCCTGTCTTCGCCCTCCACGCCGTCCTCCACCGCCCCGCCGAGCGTCCCCCGTGTCCGCCCGGCGTCCCGTCGCCGGGCCGGCGCCATCGGTGCCGCCGTCCTCGCCACGGCCGCGGTCTGGCTGGTCGCCGACGCCCTCGGCGCGGACTTCGTCCTGACCGACTCCACCGGCACCGCGACCATCTCCCTGCCCGTCACCGCCGTCTTCACCCTCGTCTTCGGGCTGCTCGGCTGGGGCGCCCTCGCCGCGCTGGAACGCTGGACCCGCCACGCCCCGCGGACTTGGCGCTGGCTCGCAGCGGCGGTCACCCTGCTCTCCCTGATCCCGCTCCTCGCCGAGCACGCCACCGGCGGCACCAAGGCCGCGCTGGCCCTGATCCACCTCACCGTCGCCGCCGTCCTCGTCCCGGCCCTGCCACGCACCACCGCGAGGCGTTGACGCCCGTGGCCAGCGACCGGAGCCGGCGCCGACCGCGGTAGCCGCCGCCCTACCGGCGGCCTGCCCGGCCGGGGTCGTGACGGTGGGCCGGACCTCCGAACAGCAGCTCCCTGGTCACGTCCCGGTTCACCCGGACGTGCTCCAGGGCGCAGGCCCGGGCCCGCTCCGGGTCGCCGGAGGCGATGGCGTGCAGCAGTTGGCGGTGCTCGCCCAGGAGCTGGTCCCAGTGCTCGTTCTGCCGGGTGAGCCGGCGCAGTCGGCCCTCCAGGGGCTCCAGCGCCGCCGCGAGCAGGCTGTTGTCCGCCATGGCCAGGATGCGGTCGTGGAAGCGGGTGTTGAGGTCGGTGATGTCCTCGGCCGCGCGCTTCCCGGTGGCCAGCGCGGCCTGGTCCAGCAGCTGTTCGAGCGAGCGCAGGTCGGCCGGGGTGGCCCGCTGCGCCGCGAGTCCGGCCGCGAACACCTCCAGCGCCTCCCGCAGCTCGAACAGCTCGTCCACGTCCTTGGGCGTCAACTCGCGGACCACGACCCGGCGCGGGGACAGGGCGACGACGAAGCCCTCGGCGGTCAGGGTGCGGATGGCCTCGCGCACCGGCACCCGGGACACGCCCATGGCCTCGGCCAGCTCGCGCTCGACCAGTCGGCTGCCGGGCGGCAACTGCCCGCTGACGATGCGTTCCCGCAGCTCGGCCTGCACTCGTTCGCGCACGGCGGCCAGCGGCTGCTGCGGGTCTGCTGCGGTGGCCACGGCCTGCTCCCGAGTACTCGTGATCGTCCGGCCCCAGCCTAGGGCCTGTCCGGCCCGGTCGGCCGACCGGTGGCCGTAACCCACAATTCACCGGGTGAACAAGGACGTAACACAAGGAGCGTTGCCCGCCCCCGCGCCGCGGTCCCATCCTCGGAGGGACAGCTTTGGTATACCAAGCATGCGTCCCCCAGGGAGGCGACCGTGACCGTCACGTCCACCACCGAGGTGCCCGGGAGACCGGAACTCGGGAACCCCGACCCCCGGCTCCACAACAGCGACCTCGCCCCCGCCGAGGAGCGCAACTGGAAGGTCTTCGACCTCTTCGCCATGTGGATGTCCGACGTCCACAACCTCGGCAACTACACCTTCGCCGCCGGGCTGCTGGTCCTCGGCATGAGCGCCTGGCAGATCTTCAGTTCGCTGCTGCTGGGCTTCGTGATCATCTACTTCGGCATGAACCTGATGGGCCGGATCGGCCAGACCACGGGCGTTCCCTTCCCGGTGGTGGCCAGGATCAGCTTCGGCGTCTGGGGCGCCAACATCCCCGCGCTGATCCGGGCCGTGATCGCGGTGATGTGGTACGGCATCCAGACCTATCTGGCCTCGGTCGCGGTCGACGTGCTGCTGCTCACCGCGGCGCCCGGCCTCACCTCCTGGACCCACCACAGCTTCCTCGGCCTGAACGCGCTCGGCTGGGTGTCCTTCCTGGTGCTCTGGGTGGCCCAGGCACTGATCATCAGCCGGGGCATGGAGTCCGTCCGCAAGTTCCAGGACTTCTGCGGGCCCGCGATCTGGCTGGTCATGGTCGCCCTGGCGATCTGGATCCTCAGCAAGGCGCACTGGAGCATCCCGCTCACCACCTCGTTGAAGCACGTCTCCACCGGTGAGCAGGTGCGGCAGTGGTTCGGGGCGGTCGGCCTGATCCTGTCCACCTACGGCACGCTGATGCTCAACTTCTGCGACTTCTCCCGCTTCGCGCCCGACCGGAAGACCGTCAAGCGCGGCAACTTCTGGGGCCTGCCGATCAATTCGACCGCCTTCGCGCTGCTGTCGGTGGTGGTGACGGCGGGCAGCCTGAAGGTCTTCGGACGTGCCATCACCGACCCGGCCGAGCTGATCGCCAAGGTCGGCAACACCGCGGTGCTGGTGATCGGCGCGCTGACGTTCGCCGTCGCCACCATGGGCGTCAACATCGTCGCCAACTTCGTCTCGCCCGCCTACGACCTGGCCAATGTCTGGCCCAAGCGGATCACCTTCAAGCGCGGCGGCATGATCAGCACGGTCGCCGCGCTGGTGGTGCTGCCGTGGAACCTGTTCTCCAACCCAACCGTGGTCAACTACTTCCTCGGCGGCCTCGGGGCCTTCCTCGGCCCGCTGTTCGGGATCATGATCGTGGACTACTACCTGGTCAAGCGGCGGGCGGTGGACGTCGCCCAGCTGTTCTCCGCCGACGAGAGCTCCCCGTACTACTACCGGAAGGGCTTCAACCCCAAGGCGGTGGCGGTGTTCGTGCCGACCGCGGCGATCAGTGCGGTGATCGCCCTGGTGCCGGCGTTCTCGCAGGCGGCGCCCTACTCCTGGTTCGTCGGCACGGCGGCCTCCGCGCTGCTGTACCGGCTGGTGGCGGGCGGCGGGACGGCTCCGGTTCCGGTCTCGGCTCCGTCCCAGGCTCCGTCCCAGGCTCCGGCCGAGGCCGGCTGAGCGGATGCGGATCCTGGTCACCAACTGCAACACCACCGAGGCGATGACCGAGGAGATCTGCCAGGGTGCCCGGAGAGCAGCCGCTCCGGGCACCCTGATCCACGGCCTCACCCCGAGCTGGGGTCCCGAGTCGGCCGAGGGCTGGCTGGACAGCTACCTCTCCGCCGCGGCCGTGCTCGACCTGCTCCGCGGCGAGGCGGAAGACGCCGCCGCGGGCGGCGAGCCGTTCCACGCCGTGGTGATGGCCGGGTTCGGCGAGCACGGCCGCGAGGGCGCGCGGGAGCTGCTGGACGTCCCGGTGGTCGACATCACCGAGGCCGCCGCCCATCTCGCCTGCCTGCTCGGCCGCCGCTACGCCGTGGTCACCACCCTGGACCGCACCCGCGGCCAGATCGAGGACAGCCTGCACACCGCCGGCGTGGCCGGGCACTGCGCCGCCGTGGTCGGCACCGGCCTCGGCGTGCTGGAACTGGACGACCGGAGCCGCTCGCTGGCCGCGATGGGCACGGCGGCCGGGCGGGCCCGCGCGGCGGGGGCGGAGGTGCTGGTCCTCGGCTGCGCCGGGATGAGCCAGTGGGCCGACGAGTTGGCGGCGCGCACCGGGATGCCGGTGGTGGACGGCGTGGCGGCGGCGGTCAAGCTGGCCGAGGCGCTGGTCGGGCTGGGGCTGAACACCAGCCGGGTCGGCTCCTACGGGCGTCCGCTGCCCAAACGGCGGCTCTGGTCCCGCCCGGAGGCGGCGCCGCCGGTGCCGGAGGCAGCGCCGCAACCGGCGGACTGACGCCGTCGCATGTGCCTTGACTTCTCTATGACAAGGTCCCAGCTTGGCATCTGACGTTCCGTCAGTTCTGATGTCCGGAGGACCCAGCCATGGACCCGACCAGCAGTCCTACCGCCCGCCCCACCCGCCGCGCGGTCCTCGGCGGCGCGGTCGGGGCGCTCGCGCTCGGCGCGGTGCAGTGGAAGCCGCTCGGCCGGATCCCGGCCGCCAGCGCTGCCACCACGCTGGCCCAGCCACCCGCCTTCCCGGCCGGGATCAGCCTCTACCAGCAGACCTTCCAGAACTGGTCGGAGGAGGTGACCGTCAACGGGCTGTGGAGCTGCGCCCCGGCCACCGCGCAGGACGTGGTCACCCTGGCCAACTGGGCGCACGCCCAGGGCTGGCGGCTGCGCCCGCTGGGCGGCGGCTACAGCTGGTCGCCGGTCGTGGTCGACCCCGGCACCCCGGCGGCGAACACCCTGCTGGTCGACTGCAGCCAGCACCTCACCGCCGTCACCGTCCACCCCGGATCGCCCGCCTCGGTCACCGCCCAGCCCGGCGTCACCATGGACACCTTCCTGGCCACCCTCAAGGCGGCCGGCTACGGCCTCACCGCCTTCCCGGTGCTGGGCGCGGCCACCCTCGGCGGCGTCCTCGCCACCGGCGGCCGGGGGACCGGCGTCCCGGCCGTGCACGAGACGCCGCTGCCGGGCCACGGCTACGGCTCGGTCGGGAACCTGGTGGTCAGCCTCACCGCGGTGGTCTGGGACAGCTCCGCCTCGGCCTATGTGCTGCGCACCTTCCAGCGCACCGATCCGCAGATCCAGGCGCTGCTCACCAACGTCGGCCGGGCCTTCGTCACCGAGGTGGTGCTGCGGGTGGGCGCGGACCAGCGGCTGCGCTGCCAGAGCTGGTTCAACGTCAGCGCCGCCAGCCTCTTCGCCCCGCCGGCCAGTGCCGGATCGCAGTCGCTGGCGAGCTATGTCAGCAGCTCGGGACGGGTGGTCTGCATCTGGTTCCCGTTCACCAGCTCGCCCTGGCTGCGGGTGTTCACGCCCTCGCCGAGCAAGCCGTGGACCAGCCGGGCCGTCAGCAGCCCCTACAACTACCCGTTCAACGACATCATCCCGAAGAACATCTCCGACCTGCTCTCGCAGATCATCGGCGGCAACGCCTCGGTCACCCCGACCTTCACCGGGGCGCAGATGGACGCCATCAGCGCCGGGCTGATCGCCACCGGCAGCTGGGACCTCTGGGGCTGGTCCGCCGACATGCTGTCCTACGTCCGGCCGACCACCCTGCGGATCACCTCCACCTGCTGGAACGTCATCACCAGCCGGGCCAATGTGCAGCGCGCGGTGAGCGAGTTCTTCGCCGCCTACAGCGGCAAGCTGGCCGCCTACCAGGCCCAGGGCCGCTTCCCGATGAACGGCCCGCTGGAGATCCGGGTCACCGGCCTGGACAACACCGCCGACTGCCAGGTCCCCGGCGCGCTGGGGGCACAGCTGTCCCCGCTGCGGCCCCGCCCGGACCACCCCGAGTGGGACACCGCCGTCTGGTTCGACATGACGACGATCCCGGTCACCCCGTACGCGCACCAGTTCAGCGGGGAGATGGAGGCCTGGATCCGGGGCAACTTCACCGGCTCCTACGGGCAGGTGCACGCCGAGTGGTCCAAGGAGTGGGCCAACACCCCGGCCGGGGCCTGGACCGACAGCGCGGTCATCGCCGGTGACATCCCCGACTCCTACCGGGCCGGCCAGGCGGCCGGCGACGGCTGGGACGCGGCGGTGGCGACGCTGAACGCGCTGGACCCGGGGCGGGTGTTCAGCAGCGCCTTCCTGGACTCGGTGCTGCGCTGAGGCTCGGCGCCTGGCCGAGGGCCGCCACACCGAGGGCGGCGGTGTCGGCGGCCAGGCCGGGCGCGGACGGCGGCGCCGCCGGAGCCGCCTCCGGCGCGGTCGGCTCCGGCGGGCACGGCTGTGCCAGCAGGCAGCGGTAGGTGGCCAGGGCGGTCCTGGCCTGGTGGTCCACCTGGCGGGCGACCGGGATCCAGGAGGCCCGCAGGTCGCTCACATAGGCGTGGCTGCGCCGGACCAGCATGGCGTCCAGCTCGGCGTGCAGCCGGACCGCGCGCGGGTCCGTCGCGCCGTCCAGGAGCTGCAGCAGCATCGCGGTCGCCCGGAGCGGGATGCGGTGCGCCAGGGCGTCGAGCGAGGAGATCCGGGCGCAGGTCAGCGGGGCGGGCGGGACGTCGGCCGGATGCCGGCGGGCCGGATCCCAGTCGTCGGCCAGGCCGGGGCAGACCTGGACGGCGCGTTCGGCGGCGCGCAGCAGCGGGCCGTCGCCCTTGGGCCCGACCGCGGCCGGTGCGAAGAAGGGTCGGCCCTGGTCCAGCAGCCGGGCCAGCTGGACTCCGCTGCGGCGCAGCGAGTCCGCGCTGCCGTGCAGGGCGGACCAGGCCGCCGGGTGCAGGGTCTGATCGCTCATCAGCGAGCTGCCCCACATCGGGACCTCGACCACCGCGGTGACCCCGCCGTAGCGGTGCGGGTAGTACCAGGTCGACTGGGCCGCGGTCTCGGACTGGCTGGCGAAGCCCTCGGGGACCCCGGGCGGCGGCATCACATAGATGCCGGGCCCCGGGCTGGGCCAGTACATGGCGTCGCAGCTGCCCACCGAGACCGGGATGCCCAACTCGGCCGCGGAGGCGGCGAAGGGGCGCGCGAGGCCGGGGATGTCGCGGGTGAGCTGGACCCAGCTGCCGTCCACGTCCGCGCCGTGCAGCGAGAACTGCAGGAACGGCCGCAGCTCGTGGATGAGGTCGGTCAGCGCGCGGGTCTCCGGCAGCGCCTCGCCGGGGGAGCGCAGCGACGGGGCCCACTCGGGCTGCTCGTCGGTGACCGGGCGGAAGAAGTGCCGGTGGTGGTCGTAGAGGCTGCGCCGCATCCGCAGGCCGCCCTCGTGCCGCAGCGCCCCGTCCGGGTCCAGGCAGAGCAGGAAGTTCCAGGCGACGGCGCCGGACCAGCCGCCCGGGGCGCCGGTGCCGAGGGTGCGGTCCTGCAGCACCCGTTCGGCCAGCGCGAGCACGGTCGCGCCGCCGAGCGGCTCATTGGCGTGCGGGACGGCGACGACCAGGACGTTGCGCCCCTCCGTGCCCGTCGACCGGCCGATCGACAGCAGTTCCAGCGGCCGTCCCTCCCGGGAGCTGCCGATCCGGCGCAGGCGACAGCGCCCGGGGTGGGCCGCCGCCAGCGCCCGCGCGGACCAGCTCACCTCCGCGACGGTCGGACAGCGGTCATGCAGGAGATGGTCATTGCCGCCGCGCACGATATGTCCGCCTCCCACTTTCAGGGCCATCCGCCTGATTCTGCCGCTTCAGAGGGGTGGTTTGCGAGGCTGTTGGCAACTGCAGAGGTGCCGCCCGGCGCGATAACGGGAGTGAAGTGGTTGATGAAGATCGTGAAAACCCGGTGAGGAGCAGTGGTAAAGACGGATGACACCACCCCGCACCCCAGGTCCGGCCGACCCTGCGCGGCGGGACGACCGGTCGCCGGGTCCGGGTCCAGGGCGTGGGCGGCGACGCCGCGGCGGGCCGGTACGATGAGAACCGGAGGCTCCTCCGCTGGGCCTTGACTCCAAGCGGATTCTCCTCCGCTTGCAGCCGAACCGCCCGTCCCGCATCGTCCCCGAGGAGCCACCGTGTCGGCCGCCGGACCCAGTACCGCCCGTCCGCTGCGCGCCGACGCCCAGCGCAACCGGGACCGGCTGCTCGCCGCCGCCGTCCAGGCCTTCTCCCAGGACGGTCCCGAGGCCACCCTGGACGCCATCGCCAAGCAGGCGGGCGTCGGCATCGGCACGCTCTACCGGCACTTCCCGACCCGCGAGGCCCTGGTCGAGGCCAGCTACCGGAACGAGCTCGGCCGGCTCTGCGACGCGGCCGGGGAACTGCTCCGCACCGAGCCGCCGGACCTGGCCGTCCGGGCCTGGATGGACCGCTTCGTCGCCTACATGACCACCAAGCGCGGGATGGCCGACGCCCTGCGCCTGGTCATCGCCTCCGGCGGCAACCCCTTCGCCCAGAGCCGGGACCGGATGCTCGCCGCGATCGGGGAGCTGCTCCGGGCCGGGGCCGAGGCCGGCGCGGTGCGCTCCGACGTGGACCCCGGCGATGTGCTCACCGGCCTCAGCGGGATCACCCTCGCGGCCGGCGACCCGTCCCAGCGGGACCAGGCCCGGCGCCTGCTCGACCTGTTGATGGACGGCCTGCGGTATCGGGCCTCCGCAGAACAGAACTGACGGGCCGTCGGCCCTTCTCTTCTCCGGACTTCCTGCCCACACTGCTGTCTGACGTTGCGTCAGTTAAGGGGTGCGCATGCTGTCGTTGCAGGAGCTGTCGGACCGGATCGAGATCCAGGACCTGCTGGTCCGCTACGCCCACGCCGTGGACACCCGCGAGTGGAAGCTGTTCGCCGAGCTCTTCACCGAGGACGCGGTGGTCGACTACACCGCCTTCGGCGGCCCGCGCGGCACGGTGGAGGAGGTCACCGCCTTCCTCTCCTCGGTGCTGCCGATGTTCTCAGCCACCCAGCACCTGGTCGCCAACAGCGCGGTCACCCTGGACGGCGACCGGGCCACCGCCCGCACCATGTGCCACAACCCGATGGCCCTCCCGGGCGAGGAGGGCGAAGCGGGCCTACTGCTGTGCGGCCTCTGGTACGTGGACGAACTCGTCCGCACGCCGGACGGCTGGAAGCTGCGCCGGCGCTCCGAGGACAAGGCCTACTCGATCGTCCTCAAGCCCCCGGAGGCATGAGGGCGGGCCGAGCGAGAAATCGGTCCTTCCGCCAGGGCATGATTCGCTGTCACACTCGCCTCGTGCCCGAATTCGACATGCTTGTCATCGGATCCGGCCCGGGGGGCCAGAAGGCTGCGATCGCTGCGGCCAAGCTCGGTCGCCGGGTCGCTGTCGTCGACCGTCCCGACACGGTCGGCGGCGTGTCCATCCATACCGGCACCATCCCCTCCAAGACCCTGCGCGAGGCGGTCCTCTACCTGACCGGCCTGACGCAGCGCGACCTCTACGGCCAGAGCTACCGGCTCAAGGACGAGATCACCGTCGCCGACCTGACCGCCCGCACCCAGCACGTGGTGGGCCGCGAGGTGGACGTCATCCGCAGCCAGCTCTCCCGCAACCAGGTCACCCTGCTGGCCGGCACCGGCCGGTTCACCGACGACCACACCGTCGCGATCCGGGACGCCACCGGCCAGGACCGGCTGGTCACGGCCGAGAACATCGTCATCGCCACCGGCACCCGCCCGGCCCGTCCGGGCCTGGTGGAGTTCGACGAGCGCACCATCCTCGACTCCGACAACGTCATCAACCTGGAGAAGGTCCCGCGGTCGATGGTGATCGTGGGGGCCGGGGTGATCGGCATCGAGTACGCCTCGATGTTCGCCGCCCTGGGCAGCAAGGTCACCGTGGTGGAGCAGCGCGACCGGATGCTCGACTTCTGCGACCTGGAGGTGGTCGAGTCGCTGAAGTACCACCTGCGCGACCTCGCGGTCACCTTCCGCTTCGGCGAGAAGGTCGCGGCCGTGGAACGGCATCCGCGCGGCACGCTGACCGTCCTGGAGAGCGGCAAGAAGATACCCGCCGACGCGGTCATGTACTCCGCGGGCCGCCAGGGCCTCACCGACGAGCTGGACCTGGCCAGGGCCGGCCTGACCGCCGACGCCCGCGGCCGGATCGAGGTGGACGAGCACTACCGCACGTCCGTCCCGCACATCTACGCCGTGGGCGACGTCATCGGCTTCCCGGCGCTGGCGGCCACCGCGATGGAGCAGGGGCGTACGGCGGCGTACCACGCCTGCGGCGAGCCGGTGCACCCGATGCTCGACCTGCAGCCGATCGGCATCTACACCATCCCGGAGATCAGCTACGTCGGCCGGACCGAGGACCAGCTGACCGACGAGAGCATCCCGTTCGAGGTGGGCGTGGCCCGCTACCGCGAGCTGGCCCGGGGCCAGATCATCGGCGACTCGCACGGCATGCTGAAGCTGCTGGTCTGCCCGGACACCCGCAAGCTGCACGGGGTGCACTGCTTCGGCACCGGGGCGACCGAGCTGATCCACATCGGGCAGGCCGTGATGGGCTGCGGCGGCACCGTCGACTACCTGGTCGACGCGGTCTTCAACTATCCGACCCTGGCCGAGTCCTACAAGGTCGCGGCGCTGGACGCGACCAACAAGATCCGGCAGATCGACCGGCTGCGCGACTGAGCGGCCCCCGGGGGCTGTCAGACCTTGGGCGACGGAAGTTCGCTGGGCTGGATCACGACCTGCCCGGTGCCCTGGAACGACAGCTCCCAGCCCTCGGTCGCGGTGCCGTGGCGGCGCAGCGCCTGGGTGTTGGAGCTCTGCGACTGGAGCTGCACGTCCAGGGCCGAGGACCAGGCCACCACGGCATCGGCGTCCGCCGAGGCGTACTGCTGCGGTCCGACCGGCAGCGCCAGCGGACGGCCCGAGGTCATCAGCACCACCTGGCCCGGGCCGGTCAGCTCCAGGCACCAGTTGCCGACCCCGGCGATCCGCTCGCCGCCCTCGATGTTGACGGTCCGCCACCTCACGGAGTGCTCCATGGCGAGGAGGTAGGCGCTGCTCAGGGTCAGCCGCTCGCCCTGCTGGAGCGTCAGCACGTGCAGGTGCTGGGCCAGGTTCGCCAGGAACACGGTGCCGGTTCCGGTGCAGCTCATGAGGAGGCCCTGCGCCCCGGCGGCGTGCTGCTGCATCCGGGCCTGGCCCGAGAACTGGCCGTGGCCCTGGTACTGCCCCGGTCCCACGTACTGGCGGGGCGTCTGCTGCTGGAGCAGTTGCCGCACCTCCTGCTCGTCCCTGCCGATCTCGGTGAAGGTCGCGCGGCCCTGGAAGGCGACCATCGAGCCGCTGCGGGCCAGCACCTCCCGGTGGCCGTCCAGGGCGACCCGCAGCATGTGGTCGTTCTGCAGGGTGAACACATCGGCGCCGGTGGCGGCGGTGTGGTGGAGCAGTGCGCTCTGCATCGGATCTGGTCCCCTTCTCCGGCCTCAGCCGCGGATCTTCAGCCGGTCGCCGGTGTCCTCGCTGGGCTGCACCACCACGAACCCGGTCCCCTTGAAGCCGATCTGGAGCGCCTCGCCGCTGCCCCGTCCGATCAGCGAGCCCATCTTGACGCTGCGGTGCGGGCGCAGCGCGAGGCCGCCGGACCAGGCGACCAGCGCGTCCGGGTCCACATAGGTCTCCGCCTCCGCGCAGTCCAGCACCACCGGCACCCCGTTGGTGCTGACCGCGACCCAGCCGGTCCCGGAGACCACGGCGTTGAAGAGACCGCCCCCGGCGGCCAGCGCCACGCCCTTGATCCGCTCCACCCGGCACTGGAGCTGGGCGTCCATGGCGAGCAGGTGCGCGCCGTTGACCGACAGCTCCTCCTCGGCCAGCCGCAGCACCAGCACGTCCGCGCCCTGGTCGGCGAGGTAGAGGTCGCCGTCGCCCTCCCAGGTCAGCAGCGGGCTGCGCTCGCCCGAGGCCCACTCGCCCATCGCCCGGCGCAGCGACTGGGTGACCGGCTGGTAGGCCAGGAAGCCGGTGTAGGCGACCATCGCCCCGGCCTTGGCGTGCACCGGGGTCCGGGTGTCCACCCTGACCCGGCACATCGCCGAGCCGTGGTTGGACATCCGGGCGTCGCCCGACTCCGGGGCGTACCCGGCCAGCAGTTGCCTCTGCACCGACGGAACCTCCTCGTACCTGGATGTCAGGCTTCGTACGGCTGGACGATGACGAAGTTCCCCGGGCCGCCGCGGAACTGCAGGGTGCAGGTCTCGGCGGAGCGGCCGGCGACCCCCGAGCGGCGGATCCGGACCGGTGCGGTGGTGATCACCTGGGAGCCCCTGGTCCAGGCGACCAGGGCGTTGATGTCCACCTGGGTCTCCGGGGCCGGTGTCACCTCCAGCACCACCGGGGTCCCGCTGGTCTTGACGACCAGGGTGCCGTGGCCGGAGAACTGGAGGGTGTGGAAGCCGCCGCCCGGCAGCCCCTCGCCCTCGATCCGGCGCACCTCGATGTCCAGGCCGGCGTCGAAGGCCAGGATGCGGTCCGCGCCCACGCACAGCGACTCGCCCTCCAGCCGCACCACGTGCAGCTGGGAGGCCCCGTCCGCGAGGAAGACCTGCCCGTCGCCGCGCACCCGCATCAGCTTGAGCTGCTGGCCGGTGAGGTTGCCGATGAGCTTGCGCAGCACGCCCGAACTCTCGTGGGAGAAGTCGGCCTCACCCTGGTAGGCCACCATGCTGCCCTGGAGGGCCAGCACCTCGGCGTTCTTGGCCAAGGTGAACCGCACCAGCTGCGGGTTCTGCTGGAGCCAGCCGGTCTGCTCCGGCAGCTCGGCGTACTTCAGCAGCGACACCCGCGCGCTGGCCGGCTCGGCGGCGGGGGCGGGTGCGGCGGCGACCACCGGTACAGGGGCGGCGGGTACAAGGGCGGGGGCGGGCGCGGCTGCGGGGTCCTCCTCCAGCACCTCCCCGCCGTAGTTCTCCAGCAGCGCCTGCAGGCCGCCGTCGAAGCCCTGCCCGACCGCGACGATGCTCCACGCGCCCGCGCGGCGGTAGACGTCGGCGAGCATCACCGCCCGCTCGGTGCTGAACTCCGTGCCGGTGAAGGAGTAGCGGACCACCTCCTGGCCGCCCGCCAGCAGCCGGACGTGGCCCGAGGAGACCTGGGCCATCGTGCCGTCGCCGTCCAGCGTCGCGGTGAGCGCCATCCGGTGCACCTGGGCCGGGACGGAGTCCAGCCGCAGCCGGAAACTGGCCTGGTCGCCGTCCTGCGGGGACAGCAGTTCGATCGCGTTCTCGGGCGACGCGGGCTGGTTGAAGAAGACGAAGTAGCGGTCGTCGCTCAGCCGCTCGTCGGCGTCGAGCCCGAACACGCTGAAGTCGAAGGCGACCCCCGGCGCGTCCAGGGTCACCCCCAACCGCAGTTCCGAGTCACCGGTCAACTCACTCAGCCGAACCCGCGCGCCCTTGGCCAGATCCCGGCTCATGACGTGACAACCCCTCCCGCGTACACCGACGGTGCCCGCACCTTATCCGACAGTTGGGACCGTCGGACCAGGTCCGACGGTTCCGCGGGAATTCTTCCGGCGCTGGTGTCGAGAGTGTCGCTGCGGCGCCGACCTCTCTGTGAAAGGCTCCCCACCAGGGGGACCGGTACCGCAGGGAGACACCCCATGAAGTTCATGCTGATGATCTACGCCAACCAGGAGACCTGGGACGGCCTCTCCGCCGAGGAGATGGGCAAGGGCATCGCCGAGCAGGACGCCTTCAACCGGACGTTCTTCGAGACCGGCGAGCTGATCAGCGCCTACGGGCTCGCCGACGCGGCGACCGCCCGTACCGTGCGGGTCAGGGCCGGCGCCGCGGCGGTGACCGACGGGCCGTACCTGGAGACCAAGGAGTACCTGGCCAGCTTCTGCCTGCTGGACTGCCAGGACGAGACCAGGGCGCTGGAGATCGCCGCGCGGATGCCCTTCGCCGCGTTCAACGCGGTCGAGGTGTGGCCGGTCATGCACGAGGCGGTACCGCAACTGTGACCTCGGAGCCCTCCGGGTCCGACCCGCGTGTCGAGGACCTGCTCAGGCGTGCCGCGCCGCAGGTCCTCGGCGCGTTGGCGCGCCGCTACGGCCAGTTCGACGCCTGCGAGGACGCGGTGCAGGAGGCGCTGCTCGCCGCGGCCACCCAGTGGCCGGAGAGCGGGGTGCCGGAGAATCCGCAGGGGTGGCTGCTCACCGTGGCCTCGCGGCGGCTGATCGACCAGATCCGCAGCGAGAGCGCCCGCCGGGACCGCGAGCAGCGGCTCGCCGCCGCGGTGCCCCCGGCCGAGCTGCTGGCCCCCGCGCCGGGGGAGCAGCCCGGGGCGGAGGAGCAGGACGACACGCTGACCGTGCTGTTCCTCTGCTGCCACCCGGTGCTGACCGTGCCCTCGCAGATCGCGCTGACCCTGCGCGCGGTCGGCGGCCTCTCCACGGCCGAGATCGGCCGGGCCTTCCTGGTCCCCGAGGCCACCATGGCGCAGCGGATCAGCCGGGCCAAGCAGAAGATCCGGGACGCCGGGGCCACCTTCACCATGCCCCCGCCGGAGGAGCGGGCCGAACGGCTGAAGGCGGTGCTGCACGTGCTCTACCTGATATTCAACGAGGGCTACAGCGCTTCCTCCGGCGACCGGCTGCAGCGCGGCGACCTCACCGCCGAGGCGGTCAGGGTGACCCGCCAGCTGCGCGCCTTGCTGCCCCGGGACGGCGAGGTGACCGGGCTGCTGGCGCTGATGCTGCTCACCGACGCGCGCCGGGCCGCCCGCAGCGACGACCGGGGCAATATCGTCCCGCTCGCCGAGCAGGACAGGTCGCGCTGGAACCGGGACCGGATCGCCGAGGGCGTCGACCTGCTCACCGGGGCACTGACCAGCACCCGGCTCGGCCCGTACCAGGTCCAGGCGGCGATCGCGGCGGTGCACGACGAGGCCCCGAGCGCGAAGGACACCGACTGGCCGCAGATCCTGGCGCTCTACGCGACCCTGGAGCAGCTCACGCCCAACCCGATGATCACGCTGAACCGGGTGGTCGCCCTGGCCGAGGTGCACGGCCCGCAGGCCGCGCTGGAGCTGCTGGCGACCCTGGACGGCGAACCCGCGCTGGCCCGGCACCACCGGCTGCACGCGGTACGGGCGCATCTGCTGGAGGCCGCGGGCGACCGCGACGCGGCCAGGGAGGCCTTCCGGCAGGCGGCCAGGCTCACCCTCAGCCTGCCGGAGCAGCGCTATCTGGACGCCAGGGCCCGCGCGCTGTCGGCCTCCGACCCGGGGACGCCCGGCAACTCGTAGCGGCTCAGGACTGGCCGGTGCCGGGGAGCGCCTGCTCCAGCGCCTCGCTGCCGTCCTCGGACGGCCGGCGCTGGGCCGGGACGTTGGACAGCGTGGCGACCGTCGCCGCCTCGGAGGCCGGGATCCGGCTTCCGCCGCGCAGCCGCCGGCTGACCCGGGCCGAGAACCGCAGCAGCGGGTCCGTGCCCCACAGGCCGAGCAGGGCCACGGTGGCGCCGGCCACGGCGTCCAGGAAGTAGTGGTTGGCGGTGCCCATCACCACCAGCGCGATCACCATCGGGTACACCAGGCCGAGCACCCGCACCGTCCGCGACCGCGCGTGCCGCCACAGCAGCACCCCGCACCACACCGCCCAGCCGACGTGCAGGCTCGGCATGGCCGCGAACTCGTTGGTGACGTCGCCGAGCCCCTTGGGGGTGCCGCCGCCCCCGCCCCACCAGCCGATATTGGCGTGCTCGGCCAGGGTGTCCACGAAGTCGTCGGCCGGGCCGAGCATCCGCGGCGGCGCGGTCGGGAAGGTGACGAAGCCCACCAGGCCGAGCATCGTGGTCAGGCCCAGCCAGGTGCGGGCCTGGCGGTAGTGGCCGCGGTGGTAGCGCCACAGCCAGAACAGCACCCCGACGGTCAGGATGTAGTGCAGCGTCGCGTACAGGTAGTCGGCGGGTATGCCGAGCCAGGCGTGGTCGTAGAAGGTGTGGTTCAGCCAGTGCTCGGGGCTCAGGTGCAGCCACCGCTCCAGCGAGAGGATGTCCCGGCCGTGCTGCATCGCCCGGCCCTCGGCCCCGTGCACCAGCAGTCGGCTGCCGTCGTACACGGCGTAGACCACCAGCAGTAGCTCCCAGCTCCAGGTCGTCTTCCAGCGCCAGTGGAACCTGCGCGGGCCCCGGGAGGGCGCAGGAGCGGAGTCGGCGGCCGCGGCGAAGGGGCGCGCCGGGGGCGCGCTCTCCCGCGAGTTCACCAGAGCTTCATCGGGGCCGGGAGGTACCGGCAGGTTGGTCGACACCGGGTCATCCTCTCCTGAGGTGCTTACGTGATTCACATCTGGGTGCTTGTTGCGAGCAAATCTTTACCTCATCCCTATCTGGATCTCTGCGCCATGATGAGGGTAGGAGCCCGTACGAGGACGGACGACGACGGACGACGAAGGAGCCACGCATGGTGCACGAGCGCGCCGGACAGCAGGCCCAGCCCACCGATCTGGTGGATGTGGCCCGACTGGTGACCTCGTACTACACGCTCACCCCGGACCTGGCCGACCCCGGCCAGCGGGTCGCCTTCGGCACCTCGGGGCACCGCGGCTCCTCCCTCAGCACCGCCTTCAACGAGGCCCATATCGCCGCGACCAGCCAGGCGGTCTGCGAGTACCGGGCCCGGCAGGGCACCACCGGTCCGCTGTTCCTGGGCATCGACCCGCACGCCCTGTCCGAGCCGGCCCAGGCCACCGCCCTCGAGGTACTGGCCGCCAACGGCGTCACCGTGCTGATCGACAGCCGGGACGGCTACACGCCCACCCCCGCCGTCTCGCACGCCATCGTCACCCACAACCGGGGCCGCACCGCCGACCTCGCCGACGGCATCGTGGTCACCCCCTCGCACAACCCGCCCGGCGACGGCGGCTTCAAGTACAACCCCCCGCACGGCGGCCCGGCCGACTCCGCCGCCACCTCCTGGATCCAGGACCGCGCCAACGACCTGATCGAGAAGGGGATGACGGAGGTCCGCCGGATCCCGTACTCCCGGGCCCTGGCCGCCGACACCACCGGGCGCTTCGACTTCCTCGGCTCCTACGTCGCCGACCTGCCCGCGGTGCTCGACCTGGACGCGGTCCGCTCGGCCGGGGTCCGGATCGGCGCGGACCCGCTCGGCGGCGCCTCGGTCGCCTACTGGGGCCGGATCGCCGAGCAGCACCGGCTCGACCTGACCGTGGTCAACCCCACCACCGACCCCACCTGGCGGTTCATGTCCCTGGACTGGGACGGCAAGATCCGGATGGACTGCTCCTCGCCGTACGCCATGGCCTCGCTGATCGACCAGCGGGCCGCCTACCAGGTCGCCACCGGCAACGACGCGGACGCGGACCGGCACGGCATCGTCACCCCGGACGCCGGGCTGATGAACCCCAACCACTACCTGGCCGTCGCCATCTCCTACCTCTACAGCCACCGGGACGGCTGGCCGCAGGGTGCGGGGATCGGCAAGACCCTGGTCTCCTCCTCGATGATCGACCGGGTCGCCGCCGACCTCGGCCGGACCCTGGTGGAGGTCCCGGTCGGCTTCAAGTGGTTCGTCGACGGCCTGGTGGACGGCACGGTCGCCTTCGGCGGCGAGGAGTCGGCCGGGGCGTCCTTCCTGCGCCGCGACGGCGGCACCTGGACCACCGACAAGGACGGCATCCTGCTGGCGCTGCTCGCCTCCGAGATCATCGCGGTGACCGGCCGCACCCCCTCCGAGCACTACGCCGACCTGACCGCCCGCTTCGGCGCCCCCGCCTACGCCAGGGTGGACGCCCCGGCCGACCGCGCGCAGAAGGCCGCCCTGGCGGCGCTCTCGCCGGAGCAGGTCACCGCGGGGGAGCTGGCCGGGGAGCCGATCACCGCGGTGCTCACTCGGGCGCCCGGCAATGACGCGGCCATCGGCGGCCTCAAGGTCTGCACCGAAAGCGCCTGGTTCGCGGCCCGTCCGTCCGGCACCGAGGACGTTTACAAGATCTACGCCGAGAGCTTCCAGGGCGAGGCCCACCTGGCCCGGGTCCAGGACGAGGCCCGCGCCCTGGTCGGCACCGTCCTGGGCTGAGCGGCCCGGTAGGTGCCGGACGCTCTAGGCTGTGTCCTCGCCGGCACGGCCTGAACAGGCGTGGGAACAAGGGGGAGTGGTCACGTGGAGATCGGACTGTCGGACGCGGTCGCGGCGGTGCGGGACGAACTGCTCGAGGCGGTGGCGCGCGGGGCGGGCCAGCCGATCGCGTTCGCGGTGGGCCCGGTGGAGATGGAGTTCGAGGTCGAGCTGCGGGCCGACGCCAGGGCCAAGGCCGGTTTCCGGGTGTGGGCCGTCACCGCGGAGGCCGAGGCCGGAGTGGCGCGCGGACGCACCCACCGGGTGAAGTTCCACCTGACGCCGAAGAGCCCGCAGGGCGGTGACCTGCTGGTGCACGGTGCCGCTCACCGCCCCGCGGGTCCGGGGGACCTGAGCGGTCGTCTGGAGGACTGACCGGTAGTCAGCTGCACGCGGACGGGGCATGGACGGTAGTGGAGCGGGCACGTGTGGTCGCGGTGCAGGGCGAGGGCGGGTCGGGCTCGGGGTATGTGGTCGGTCCTCGACTGGTCCTCACCTCGGCCCATGTCGTCGTCCGCCCCGGTGCCGCCGTGCGGCTGTTCCGGCCCGGGCGGGAGGCGCGGTTCGACGCCCGGGTGGTGTGGTGCGGGGAACCCGGCGGGCGTGACGACGCGGCTCTGGTCCACATCGGCTCGCCGGCCTGGGAGGCGTGGGCGGGAGGAGTCCGGTGGGGGCGGCTGGCCACCGACACACCGGGCCGGGCCGGTGAGACCTGGGGCGTGCCGGACGTGGCCCAGCGGGCCGGCCGGGCGGTGGAGGCCAGGCAACTGCTGGGCTCGGTGAACCCGGGCAGCGGTTTTGTCGCCAACCGGCACGTCCTGGACCTGGGCCAGCATCCGCCCGACTGGTCGACCGGGGGCTCCTCGCCCTGGGGCGGACTGTCCGGAGCCGCTCTGTTCTGCGGCGATCTGCTGACCGGCGTCATCGCCGCCGACCCCGCCCATTCGGCCCATGCGGCGCTGGAGGCGGTGCCGGCCTACGTCCTGCACCGTGACGCGGGCTTCCGCGCAGCCCTGGCGGCACACGGCGCCCATGCGGTGGCGCTGGAGGCGGTCGAGTTCCAGGAACTGGCGGAGACCGCGGAACTCAATCCGCCGGGCCTGCTGGGTTCCCCTGCGGCCCTGCTGCAGGCCGGGCGCCAGGTGGTGCCGTTCCACGGCCACGCCGGTCTGCTGGACCGGCTGCGGGCCTGGCGCGGGGCGAGCGGCTTCGGCGCCTGGCTGCTGCACGGTCCCGGTGGCCAGGGCAAGACCCGCCTGGCCCACCATATGGCCGCCGAACTGGCCGGCGAGGGCTGGGCGGTGCTGTGGCTGCGCGCCGACTCCGCGCTCCAGGACCTGGACGCTCTCCGGCAGGCGGCGAAACCGCTGCTGGTGGTGGTCGACTACGCCGAGACCCGTACCGCGCAGATCGCCGCGGTGCTGCAGGCCGTCGCCCGGCACCCCGGTACGACGGCCTTCAAGATGCTGCTGCTGGCGCGGACCGCCGGCGACTGGTGGAACAGCGCCCAGGCGACGTCCCGGATGACCGAGGACCTCCTGGACGGCACACCGGTGGTCGCGCTGCGGTCCCTGGAACCGGATCCGGCCACACGGGCCGAGGCCTACCGCAGGGCGGCCGAGGCCTTCGCCCGTGCCCTGCCGGGTGTCCGCGGACACCAGGGCACGCACTGGACCGCCCTGGCCGCGAACCTGCCCGCCCCGGTGGTCGACCGGGCCGGGCTGGACAACGCGCTCACCCTGCACATGGCGGCCCTGGCCGACCTGCTGGACGCCTACGACCACTCCGGCGCCGCGCCGGCGGCCCCGGCCGGGTCCTCCACCGAGGTGGAGGACCGCCTGCTGGTGCACGAGTACCGCTACTGGCAGCAGACGGCCGCCGCGCGCGGCATCAGCCCCGGGCTCACGGCCGGCACCCTCCAGGACGCGCTGGCCGCCGCGATGCTGTTGGGCGCGGCCGACCGTGAGCAGGCGGACCGGGTCCTGCGTGCGGTCGAGGCGCTGGCGGACCAGCCGCGCGACCGGCGGGACGCCGTGCTGGAGTGGATCGCCGCCCTGTACCCGCCGACGGCCGCCGGCCCCTGGGGCAGTCTGCAGCCCGACCGGCTCGCCGAGCGATTCATCGGACGCCGCCTCGAAGCGGACGCCTCGCTGGCGCACCGGCTCACACCGGGCTGCGACAAGGCGCAGGCAACCCGACTGCTGGCCGTCTTCAGTCGGGCCGCCGCCCACTCCGCCTTCTGCGGACGCCTCGACGCGGCGCTGACCGAGCTGTGCGTCCGCAACCGCGCGGTGCTCGCGCTGGCCGCCGTCGACACCGCCTCCCGGGCGGAGTACCCGGCTCCGCTGATCACCGCACTGCGGCTGATCACCGATGATCCCGGCATTCCGCTGCCCGATCTCCAGCGGCTCAGCGACCACCTGCCCGGATCGAGCCAGCGTCTCGCCGACTGGGCCGGCGACCTCACCAGATGTCTGACGAACCGTTACCGCGCCCTGCCCGAGGACGACCAGGACCGGCTGCCGGCCCTGGCCGGCAGCCTGAACAACCTGTCCATCCGGCTGGGGGCGCTGGGCCGGGTGGAGGAGGCACTGGCCGCCATCGACGAGGCGGTGCACATCCGGCGGGCGCTGGCCTTCGACCGCCCCCTGGTCCATCTGCCGGACCTGGCCGGGAGTCTGAACAACCTCGCCAACCGGCTGGGGGCGCTGGGGCGGGCGGAGGAGGCGCTGGCCGCGGTCGAGGAGGCGGTCCGGATCCGGCGGGTCGTGGTGGTCGACCGCCCGGACCTCCACCTTCCGGACCTGGCCGGCAGTCTGAACAACCTGGCCACCAGGCTGGGCGCGCTGGGGCGGGTGGAGGAGGGGCTGGCCGCCGTCGACGAGGCGGTCCGGATCCGGCGGGCGCTGGCGCACGCCCGCCCCGACCTCTACCTCCCCGACCTGGCGCGCAGTCTCAACAACCGGTCCAACCGGCTGACGGCGCTGGCACGGCACAAGGAGGCGCTCGAGGCCGTGGAGGAAGCGGTCGCCATCCGCCGGGTCCTGGCCGGGACCCGGCCCGATGCCTACCTTCCCGACCTGGCCGGCAGTCTGAACAACCTCTCCAACCGGCTGGGAGTGCTGGGCCGGGTGGAGGAGGGGCTCGCCGCCATCGAGGAGTCCGTCGCCGCGTACCGGGCGCTGGCTGTGGTCCGGCCCGACGCGCATCTCCCCGATCTCGCGCGGAGCCTGAGCAACCAGTCCAGCCGGTTGACCGCGGTGGGGCGTGAGCAGGAGGCGCTGGCGGTGATCGAGGAGGCGGTCGGCATCCGCCGTGCGCTGGCTCTGGCCCGCCCCGGCGCGTACCTCCCCGGGCTCGCGCGGAGCCTGGGCAGCCAGTCCAGCCGGTTGACCGCGGTGGGGCGTGAGCAGGAGGCGCTGGCGGTCGCCCAGGAGGCCCTGGGCATCCGCCGGGTCCTCGCCGGCGCCCGGCTCGGGCCGGACGGACCGCCCGCACCGCTGTAGCCGGCGTCAGCGCGGGGTGCCGTCCCCCTCGCCCGCGAGCAGGCGGCGGTGCAGTTCCGTGGTCATGGCGTGGATCGCCCGGGTCAGCTCGGTGTTGGTCTTCAGCTCGAGCTCCTGCTCCACGAAGTCGTGGTCGGCCTTGGCCTGCTGGAACGCCGCCTGGCGGTTCTGGCCGATCATGACGAAGGTGGAGAGGAAGATCGCCTCCAGCGAGACCACCAGGGTCAGCGTCGGCCAGGGGCTGCCCTCGACCAGGAGCATCCAGACCGCGAAGCCGACCGCGTGGATGTAGACGAAGAGCATCGAACCGGCGAACTTGGTGATGGCGTCGGCGATACGGACCTGCAGGTCCGCGGACTGCCGGGCGAGGTGGGCGTCGACCACGGGGTGGTGCAGGGGCTGCGGTGGCGACTGCGGCTGGGTCATGGGTCGGGCCTTCCCGGCGGGTCAGGGGCGGATGCTGCTTGACGAGGCATCATCCCTGATCCGGGGAGTCGGTGCGGACCCCGCCGTCCTTCCGCCGTCACGGCCTCGCAGCAGCGAGGCCAGGGCGGCGACCACGGCCATCGCGGCGGCGGCGATGAAGACGATGGTGAGGCCGTGGTGCAGCGGCCCGGAGATCAGGTGCGGGAAGAACTCGGTGCCGGTCAGGGTCGAGGCGTTGTGGGCCGGGAGGGTGTGCAGCACGCCGGAGGGCGCGAGCAGGTGGCCGACCGGGTTCTGACCGAGGAAGGCGGCGAACAGGGTGGATACCGGGGGCAGCGAGGACACCGTCCCGGCCACCCCGGCCGGCACGCCCTGGGCCTGCAGCCCCGAACTGAGGGTCTGCGGCAGGTCGCTGGCCAGTCCGGTGACCATCAGTGAGAAGAAGATGCCGATCGACAGCGACATCCCGGAGTTCTGGAAGGTCGCCCGCATGCCGGAGGCCGCACCGCGCCGCTCCGGCGGCACACTGCCCATGATCGCCGAGGTGTTGGGCGCGGAGAACATGCCCTGCCCGATGCCGTTGGCGAAGACGACCACCGCGAAGACCGGGTAGGAGAAGTCGACCGGCAGGAACAGCAGCCCCACGAACGAGCCGGCCATCAGCAGCAGCCCGCCGGTGGCGAAGGTCCTGGCCCCGAAGCGGTCCGAGAGGTAGCCGCTGATGGGACCGGAGATCAGGAACCCGGCGGTCAGCGGGATCAGCGCGATCCCGGCCCAGAGCGGGGTGTCCTCGTAGGCGTAGCCGTGCAGCGGCAGCCAGACCCCCTGCAGCCAGATGATCAGCATGAACTGCAGCCCGCCGCGCGCGATCGCGGTGAGCAGCGAGGCCGCGTTCCCGGCCGCGAAGGCGCGGATCTTGAACAGCCCCAGATGGAACATGGGCTCGGCCACCCGGGTCTCGACGATCGCGAAGACGACCAGCAGCCCGACCCCGGCTCCCAGCGCCGCGAGCACCGCCGGGTTGGTCCAGCCGGTCGGGTGGCCGCCGTAGGGCTGGATGCCGTAGGTGATCCCGGCCAGCAGCGCCAGCGCCCCGAAGGTGAAGGTGAGGTTCCCGGCCCAGTCGATGCCGGCCGGCCGGCTGGCGCCGATCTCACGGAGGCTGCGGTAGGACCAGAGGGTGCCGACGATGCCGATCGGCACATTGATCCAGAACACCGCCCGCCAGTCGACGGTGGCCAGCACCCCGCCCGCGATCAGGCCGAGGAACTGCCCGGAGAGCCCGGCGATCTGATTGACGCCCAGGGCCATCCCGCGCTGCTCGGCGGGGAAGGCGTCGGTGAGGATGGCGGCGGAGTTGGCCATCAGCATCGCGCCGCCGACGGCCTGCAGGATGCGGAAGCCGATCAGCCACAGCGCTCCGCCGGCCCCGTGCATCGGGTCGAGCGACAGCGCCAGCGAGGTGAGGCTGAAGACGGCGAAGCCCAGGTTGTAGATCCTGACCCGGCCGTAGATGTCGCCGAGCCGCCCGAGCGCGACCACCAGGACCGCGGTGACCAGCAGGTATCCCATGATCAGCCACAGCAGGTAGCTGATGTTCCCCGGTGCCAGCGGGTCGAGCCCGATGCCCCGGAAGATGGCGGGCATGGCGATGATCACGATGGAGGCGTCCAGCGTGGCCATGAAGACACCGAGGGTGGTGTTCGACAGAGCCACCCACTTGTAGCGCGGGCTCGGGGGCGACTGCGGCGAGGACTGCTTGGCTGTGGCACGCACTTCGCCATCCTAAGAACCTTAGTTGGCATAAGCAATAGTGCCCGGATGCCGGGCGGCCCCGGCGTCCGGTCCCGGAATGTCCGACCCCGGGTCTACGCTGAGCCGCGCCGAACGACGATCCGGGGGAGCAATGAGCACCGCACCGTACGATCCGCAGCGCCCCCACCCCGGCCGCCGCAGCCGCGAAGTGCTGCGGCGCGCCACCGAGCTGCGCGGCAGGGCCAGGAGCCTGCTGGCCGACCACGAGCAGGCCAGGAACGCCGTCGAACAGGCGGTCGGCCCGGTCCGGGGCGCCCTGGTCGGCGCCGCGCTCGAGAGCATGCCGGTGGCCGAACTGGCCAGGACCACCAGCGGACAGCTGCGGGTGGACGCGCTGGAGCAGGCCGGCCTCGGCAGCGTCGGCGCGGTCCTGCGCACCTCGCCGGAGGCGCTGCGCCGGCTGCCCGGCGTCAGCCGGCTCAGCGCTGACCAGGCCCTGGCCGCAGCCCAGCAACTGGCCGAGGCCGCCGGACACGCCATCAGCGTCACCCTGGACGTCGACCGCCAGGACGCCCCCTCCACCGCGCTGGTGCTCGCCCTGAACCGGCTGGTCGTCGCCGGACCGGACGCGGACCGGGCCCGCGAGGCCGCCACCCGGCTGGACCGGGCGATCACCGCACTGCTCGCCGAGGCCGCCCCGGCCCGCTCCCGGCTGCGGCACACCCTGGCCGGCAGCAGGCGGCGGACGCCCGCGCTGACCGCCGTCGCCGCGCTGCACACCCTGCTGGCCGAGGCCGCGGCGGACGAACTGCCGCTGCTGTTCAGCCAGGCCGGGGTGGACCTGCTGCGCCCGAGCCCGTCCCCGGCCGAGGCGTGGATCGACTTCGAGCTGCGCGCCGCCGACCACTACAGCGTGCTGGACCGGATCGGCGGACCCGACCCCGACCCCGAGGCCGCCACCGGGCACCTGCCGTCCGACCTGGTCGGCCGGATCAGCGGCCAGGAGCTGGACCGCTCCCAGCTGCGGGTCTCGCTGCGCGGCTACCAGGCCTTCGGCGCCCGCTTCGCGCTGGCCCGGCGGCGGGTGATCCTCGGCGACGAGATGGGCCTCGGCAAGACCGTCCAGGCCATCGCCGCGATGGCGCACCTCAGGGCCAGGGGCGGCACCCACTTCCTGGTGGTCTGCCCGACCGGGGTGATGGTCAACTGGATGCGCGAGCTGGAACGCCGCAGCGTGCTGCCCGCGGTCCGGGTCTACGGGGACGACCGCCAGGACGCGCTGCGGGCCTGGCAGCAGCACGGCGGCGTCGCCGTCACCAGCTACGGGATGCTGCGCTCGCTGCCGCGGCCGGAGCGGACGGCCGCTCTCGCCATGCTGGTCGTGGACGAGGCGCACCTGGTGAAGAACCCGAAGACGCAGCGCTCCCAGCAGGTCGCCGAATGGGCCGCCGGGGCCGAGCGGGTGCTGTTCCTCACCGGCACCGCGATGGAGAACCGGGTGGGTGAATTCACCTCGCTGGTCGCCCAGTTGGGCGTTCCGCCGGAACTGCTGCGCGACATCGGCGCGGTGGCCCGCGCGGACGACTTCCGCAAGGCCGTCGCCCCGGTCTACCTGCGCCGGAACCAGCAGGACGTGCTGGCCGAACTCCCGGGCACGGTACGGACGGACGAGTGGGCCGAGTTCTCCGCCGACGACCTGAGCGCCTACCGGGCCGCGGTCGAGTCCCGCAACTTCATGGCCATGCGCCGAGCTGCCTACCGGCACCCGGAGCAGTCGGCGAAACTGGTCCGGCTGCGCGAACTCGTGGCCGAGGCAGCGGCGGACGGGCTCAAGGTCATCGTCTTCTCCTCCTTCCACGACGTCCTCGCCGCCGTCGGCACCGCGCTGCGCGACCAGGGCACCCCCTTCTTCGGCCCGCTGGACGGAAGCACCCCGGCGCTGGACCGGCAGCGGCTGGTGGACGACTTCGGCGCCGCGCCGGGACATGCGGTGATGGTCAGTCAGATCCAGGTCGGGGGACTGGGGTTGAACATCCAGGCCGCCTCGGTGGTGATCCTCTGCGAGCCGCAGATCAAGCCCTCGCTGGAGAGCCAGGCGGTGGGCCGGGTGCACCGGATGGGCCAGGTGCGACGGGTGCGGGTGCACCGGCTGCTGGCGGCGGACAGCATGGACCAGCGGCTGGTGGAACTGCTCAACCGCAAGGAGCGGGCCTTCGACGCCTACGCCCGCCGCAGCGAACTCGCCGAGACCGAACCGGAGGCGCTGGACATCTCCGAGGAGTCGCTGGCCCGGCAGCTGGTCGAGGACGAGCTGCTCAGGCTGGCCGCCCCGGCATGAAGCCGGGGGCCCCTCCCGATGGAGGAGCCCCCGGCCGTCATCCGCGCACCGCTACGGGTTCACAGTGATCGTGAACGTCGAGGTGGTGTTCTGGATGTTGATGAAGTTGTTGCTCTCGGTGAGGTGGTTGAACACGGCGGTTCCGACCGCCGGTCCCTGGCCCGCCTCGGGCAGCTGGTTGGCCCAGATGCCGTAGCCGGACTTGGCGTTGTAGGCGTCGCCGCTCTGCTGCGCCCCGGTGATGGACACATTGGTGAAGATGGTGTCGGTGACCGGGTACTGGGCGGTGCTGCCGACGTAGTCGGTCTGGAACATGATGCCGGAGTAGGTCGGGTCGGTGATGTCCACGCTGTTGACCCGGATCCCCTGGAACGGCTGGGTGGCGGAGAAGACCCAGATGGCGGGGAAGACCTGCCCGCTCCAGAAGTGGCCGCCGTCGCGGACGAGGGAGACGTTCTGGATGGTGGTGGGCTGGGTCCCGAAGCCCTGGAAGGGATAGCCGAAGTTCAGCGAGCTGATGGTGATGCCCGCGTAGGTCAGCGTGTCCGCCACATAGAGGTTCTGCATGATGTTGTTCTCGCCGCCGTAGACGGCGATGCCGGCCGCGCGCCACGGGGTGACCGCGGTGAGGTTCTGGAAGGTGTTGTTGGTCAGGTCGGAGGAGTTGTGGTCCTGGGCGGCGAACAGCGCGAAGCTGTCGTCACCGGTGGACCTCGCCTCGTCATTGCTGACCAGGTTGCCCGAACTGCCGTTGGTGAGGTTGATGCCGTCCGCGAAGGTGTCGCGGATGCGCATGTTGGTGGCGGTCAGACCGGTGACGTGGGTGCCCCAGATGGCGACGACCGTGTGCTCGACCCAGATGTTGTCGATGGTCAGGTTGGACACGTCGGTCAGGTCGAAGACCTTGCCCGGGCCGTCGATCCGGGAGGTGTAGTTCCCGAAGAAGGCGAACCCGCTGAACGTCGACCCGTTGGCACTGGACTGGACCGAGAATCCGGCGTCGGTGTTGGCCTGGGTCTGGTCGGTGCTGAACTGGGTGTACCAGGGTCCGGCGCCGACGACCTTGATGGCCTTCTGGCCGACCTGGAACTTGCCGGTGGTCTGGTACTGCCCGGCGGGCAGGTAGACGCCGGTGTAGGTGCTGGAGTTGGCGACGGTGGTCAGGGCGTTCTGCACGTCCTGCTGGCCGAAGCCGGCCGGCACCAGGTACTTGGTCGGGTCCGGGTTGGCGACCGGGGCGACCTGCTCGGTGTTGATGTAGTCGATCGCGTACTGCGAGGTGTTGGCGGCGTCCTTCTGCAGCCGGATCACGCTGTTCGCGGGAACCGGGGTGTTCAGGATGACATGGGCCTCGTCGTAGATGTGGCGCGGTCCGGCGGCCGACGGGTCGTTGCCGGGCCCGGTCTCGGCCCCGTAGAGCCAGGCGTACTTGGAGTTGAGGGTGATGGTCTGGGCGAAGGTGCCGTTGACGTAGACGTCCAGGGTGGCGGTGGTGCCGCCGCCGCCCGCCGCGTCCGGGATGGAGAAGCGGGTGACCAGGGTGTTGGTCGGGTCGGTGGTGTTCCACTGGACGTAGGAGCCGGTGGAGTTGAGGGTGACGGCCTTGCGGCCGGAGGCCTCGCCGGCCAGGTCGCCGATGGTGCGGTTGGGACCGACCACGGCCGCCCCGCCGCCGATCATGCCGTCCTCGGCCTCATAGGAGTCGTAGGGCATGTTCGCCCCGCGGCCCACGAAGAACGAGGTGTCGGAGGTGTTGTTGCCCTGCTTGATCGGCAGTTCGTTGGCGTCCACGGCCACCTGCGTGTGCAGGGTGTACTTGCCGTTGGCCGCCGTCCAGGAGCCGAGCGCGACCGGGCCGCTGCTCGCGCCGGACGCCAGGCTGCCGGAGTAGCTGCCGGTCAGGGTCTTGACCACGCTGTTGTTGCTGTCGAGCAGGGTGAGTGTGATCGCGTGCGCCCCGGAGGCGGTGGCGACCGTGCCCTGGTTCTTCAGCGTGACGTTGAAGTTGACGGTATTGCCCGCGGCCGGGGTGCTGGGGGACCAGGTGACCGCGGAGGGCACCAGGTCCGAGCTCTGCACCGGGGTCACGACCAGGTTGGTCGGGTTGGTGTAGGAGTTGTTGGCGTCGTTCAGCTCGACGACCGTATTGGCCTCGTCGACCTTGGCGGTGAGCGCGTAGCTGCCGGCGCTCTGGGTGCCGATGCTCGCCGAGACGGTGCTGCTGGCACCGGCGGCCAGGGCGCCCACGGCGGCCGTGCCGACCTTGGTGGTGCCCAGGTAGAAGTTGACGTTGGTGGCGCCCGCAGCCGCGGTGCCGGTGTTCTTGACGGTGGCCGAGGCGGTGATCGAGTCGGTCTCGATCGGCGCGGTCGGCGTCCAGGAGGAGGCGGTGACCGTCAGGTCGGGGTTGGGCGCGGGCACGCCGATCACCTGGAACTCGGCGGCCTGGCCGCCGGGAGCACCGGTGTTGCTGGTGATCGACAGCTCCACGTCGGCGACCCGGGCGGTGACCGGGATGCTGACGGTGTTTCCGGTGGCCGGGTTGAAGGTGTACGCCGTCGCCGGCGAGATGCTGGTGAAGCCGGTCGCGCTCTGCTCACGGCCCAGCACCTGGATGGTCTGGGTGCGGGTGCCCCAGGAGGCGTCCGGGTTGAGCTTGACCACGATGGAGGACACGTCCGCGTTGGCACCCAACTGCACGGTGAGCTGCGAGGGGTAGGAGGCGCCCTCGAAGTACGTGGTCACATCGTTGTCGTTGGCGTTGGTGGCCACGAAGGTGAAGGTGGCCGGGGTGCCGGTGATCGGCTTGCCGATCGCCAGGTTGGTGCCGGGACCGCCGCCGCCGGAACCGGTGCGGGTGACGGTGTTGCTCGCGGCGGACTGGTTCCCGGCCGCGTCATGAGCCTTGACGTAGTACGAGACCGTGGCCGTGTCCGGCTGCGAGTCGGTGTAGGTCAGCCCGGTGACCGTGGTCGCCAGCGATCCGTTGCGGTAGATGTCGTAGCCGGTGACGCCCACGTTGTCGGTGGAAGCGGTCCAGCTCAGGGCGATCTGGCCGGAGGCCGGGGAGGTGTAGGCCAGGTTGCCGGGGGCGGTCGGCGGAGTGGTGTCCACCGGGGCGCTGCCGGTACGGGTCACGGTGTTGCTGTTGCCCGACTGGTTGCCCACCGCGTCATGGGCCCGCACGTAGTACGAGACCGTGGCGGTGTCCGGCTGCGAGTCGGTGTAGGTCAGCCCGGTCACCGTGGTGGCCAGCACGCCGTTGCGGTACAGGTCGTACCCGGTCACCCCGACATTGTCGGTGGACGCGTTCCAGGTCAGCTTGATCTGGCCGGAGGCGGGCGAGGTGTACGCAAGCCCGGTCGGCGCGGACGGCGGAGTGACATCGCCGCTGGTGGGCCCGTAGACCTCGAACTCCGAGATCTGACCGGCCGGCCACCCGGTGTTGGCGGTGATCAGCAGCCGCAGATAGCGCGTGGTGGCGGTGGGGACGGTGATGGTGACGGTATTGCCGGTGGACGGGTTGAAGCTGTAGCCCGCCGAGGCGACCAGGGTGGAGAAGTTGCTGTTGTCGGTGCTGCCCTGGACGGTCAGGGTCTCGGTCCTGGTCGCCCAGGAGCTGTCCGCCGGGAGCTTCAGCACCACCTGGTTGACGCTCACCGACGCGCCGAGGTCGACCTGCAGCCACTGCGGGAAGGCGTTGTTGGTGCTCTCCCAGTAGGTGGCCTGGTTGCCGTCGTTGGCGTTGCTCGCGGCATAGGTCTGGCTGACCCCGCTGGAGCTCATGGTCTTGCCCAGCGCCAGGTTGGCGGAGGTGCCGCCGCCGGTCGCCCCGTAGAGCTCCAGCTCGGACAGCTGCGCCGCCGCCCAGCCGGTGTTGGCGGTGATGTTGATCCGCAGGTAGCGGGTGCTGGTGGCACCGAAGTTGATGGTCACCGTGTTGCTGCTGTTGGGGTCGAAGGTGTACCCCGCCGAGGCCACGATGGTGGAGAAGGTCGATCCGTCGGTGCTGCCCTGCACGGACAGGGTCTCGGTCCGCGCCCCCCAGCCGGTCGGGAGCTTCAGCACGGCCTGGTTGACGGACGTGGCCGAACCCAGGTCGATCTGGGCCCACTGCGGGAACGCGCCGGTGCTCTCCCAGTAGCTGGCCTGGTTGCCGTCATTGAGGTTTCCGGTGACGTACTGGCCGTTGCTGCTGCTGGCGGTGGCGGTCTTGCCCAGGGCCAGGTTGGTCCCGGCGGCCGACGCCGGAAGCATGTTCAACACCGGGAGCATGGCGACGAGCATCCCGATCAGTGCCAGGACGGCCGTCCTGAGGCTCGGGGTTCTGGCTCTGTCATGACGTGTGCTGCGCTGACTGCTGCTGCTTGTGAGCATCCTCTTCCTCTGCTTCTGCGACTGCATGGAGGGCACGCCGGGTCGTCGGATCCGACCGTCGGGCGGTGCGCGGCAGTGTGCAGCTGAGAAAGACATCACGTGCCTCTCCGGGGTGGCGGAGTGAGCCGTAAATTGCAGACCGCATCTTGGCGATTACCGCCATGATGATAGATATTTGCAGCTACCGGGCAGGAAGTTACAGAGCCCCCATGGCGACGTCAATGGATCGCGCAGACTTCGCTGCACGGGCAATCGAGGGCATTGGCGACGCTGCAGGCCAAGGGAAGTGACACTCGGTCAGCTCGTTGCAGGCGATGCATACTGATCAAGCATCAGTACGTCGCCAAGTTGCGAAGCTCCGCCTAGGGGCGCAGCCGCGCCGTCGCCCCGGAGTTGGAGGCGGGCAGTGCGAAGCGCGCGGGGGCCTCGGCCTTGCCGAGGACCAGGTCGGCGGTGAGCCGTCCGATCAGCGGGGCGTACTTCCCGCCGTGCCCCGAGCAGGGCGACACGATCACCAGTGAACCGGCCCGGTCCAGCACGAAGTCGCCGCCGGGGGTGCTGGTCCGCAGGCTGGTGGCCGCCGCGAACGGCTCCGGGTCCAGCTCCGGCAGCCGCTGCCGTACGTATCCGCTGACGGCCTGGCGCGAGGCCGGGTCGACCACGCCGCTCCTGGTGCCGGCCGTGGTCACCCGGCCGTCGTCGAGCAGGCTGAGCTTGAACGCGCCCAGCACGCCGTCGGTGCCGCCGTCGGCCCCGGAGGGCAGGCCGAGCACCTGCTGTTCCCCCCGGTGGACAAAAACCGGCCAGCCCGGACGCGGGCCGGGCTGCTCGCGCCGGCGGAAGTGGAACACCTGCTGCTGGGTGACGGTGAGCGGCGGCAGTCGGACCGGGAGGCCGAGTTCCGGCAGCCAGGCCCCGGCGGCGACCACCACCAGCTCGGCCCGGACCGGTGCCGCGTCCAGGCCGGGACCGCGCAGCGCGACCTCTCCCGAGCGCAGCTGCTCGATCCGGGCCACCCTGACCCCGGTCCGCAGCTCGGCGCCATGGGCCACGGCCCGGCCCACGCAGGCGGCGACGGTGGCGTCGGGATCCAGCCAGCCGCCGTCCGGGTGGTACAGCACCGGGCCCGGGTCGAACCGCAGCTGCGGCCAGCGTTCGGCGGCCTCCTCGGCCGCCAGTAACTCGTGCGGCACCCCGGCCGCGCCCAGCCGTGCCGCCAGCCGGACCGGATCCCGTCGCGCGCCGAAGTCCAGCGCCCCGGTCCGGTGCCGCAGCCGCGTCCCGGCGTCCGCCTCCAGCTCCAGCCAGCAGGCCTCGGCCTGCCCGGAGAGCTCGACATAGAGGCTGTCGGCGCTGCTGCGGGCGTAGAGCTGCGAGCTGCCGTGCGAGCTGCCCTGCCGGTGCCCGGGGCGGTAGGCCTCGACCAGGGCGGTGGAGATCCCGCGCCGGGCCAGCTCCCAGGCGGTGGCCGCGCCGGCCAGGCCCGCGCCGATGACGGCGACCTGGTAGCGGTCGGCGGGGTCGCGGGCGGTCATGGCACCCCCAGGGCGGCCTGCTGGAAGGGCATCTGAACAACAGTCAGTCCGCACCAGTACAGCGCTGTCGTATTGCCGACAGATTTCCTGGAAGCAACCTCTTGGTCCGAGCCCGCCGAGTGCACCGGAATCCGAACGCCAGTGTCCGCTGATGCTCTGGTCATCGGTCTAGTTAGGAAGGGTTCTTGACAGTTCCTCGAATGCCCGCAACCCTCTACCCAACATCACTTAGTAAAACTCCCTAACTAACACTCGGCCACGGAGCGAAAGGCAAGACCCTCATGCCCAGCATGTTGAGAGGCACCTCCAAGAAGAGAGTCAGGGCGCTCGGCGTGACCGCCGTGGTCGCGTCCGCGCTGCTGGTCAGCGCCTGCGGGTCCGGCGGGTCCGCCGGCAAGGGCGGCGACAGTGCGGGCGGTGGCAAGCGCGGCGGGGTGCTGACCATCGCCAACGTCCAGGGCGGCCTGTGGACCTGCGCGTTCAACCCGTACAACAACTCGTCGAACTTCCTGTCGGCAGGCACCGTCTACGAGCCGCTGATGTTCGTCAACGCGCTGCAGAGCGACAAGACCACGCCGTGGCTGGCCACCAAGTTCGCCTGGAGCAACAACAACAAGACGCTGACCTTCACCATCAGGGACGGGGTGAAGTGGAGCGACGGCCAGCCGATGACGGCCGACGACGTGCTCTACACCTTCAACCTGCTGAAGGCGAACCCGGCGCTGGACCTCAACGCCATCTGGGCGGTGCTCTCCTCGGTCAAGAAGGTCGGCAGCGACCAGATCGCCGTGAACTTCAACTCGCCCGCGCTGCCGTACTTCTACTACATCGCCGACCAGGTCCCGATCGTCCCGCAGCACATCTGGTCCACCATCAAGGACCCGGTCTCCTACAAGGACGACAAGCCGATCGGCACCGGCCCGTACGTGATCAACCCCTGTACGCCGCAGAACATCACCTACACGGCCAACCCCAAGTACTGGCAGCCGGGCCTGCCGAAGGTCACCACGGTCAAGTACCCGGCCTACACCAGCAACGACCCGGCCAACAACCAGCTCGCCACCGGCCAGGCCCAGTGGGGAAGCCAGTTCATCCCCAACATCGACAAGTTCTACACGCAGCGCAGCAAGGACAACCACACCTGGTCGCCGCCGATCACCCAGGTCTCGCTGTTCCTCAACGAGAAGGTCGCCCCGCTGGACAACCCGGTGGTCCGCAAGGCCCTCGCCTACGCGACCGACCGGCAGAAGGCGTCCACCATCGGCGAGGGCGGCCAGGAGCCTCCCGGCCACCAGATAGGCGTCATCCCGGAGACCTACCCGGACTGGGTGGACCCCTCGGTCAAGGCGGACGACGACTACAGCTACAACCCGCAGAAGGCGGACCAGCTGCTGGAGGGCATCGGCGCCAGGAAGGGCCCCGACGGCATCTATGTGCTGAACGGCAAGAAGCTCAGCTTCTCGGTCGTCAACCAGGGCGACTACGGCGACTGGGTGGCCACCCTGCAGGTGGTCGCGCAGGGCATGAAGGCCGCCGGCATCGGGCTGACCATCGACAACCTCAGCTCCGACGCCTACGACAACAAGCTGTTCAACGGGACCTACGAGATCGGCTACTACGGCGAGACCGGCGGCCCCAACCCGTACTACGAGCTGCGCCAGTGGCTGTACTCCAAGAACAGCGCGCCGATCGGCAAGCCGGCCGCGACCAACTTCGAGCGCTACAGCAACCCGGCCGCCGACCAGCTGTTCGACCAGTACGCGGCGACCTCGGACCCGGCGCTGCAGAAGAACATCATCGGCCAGATCGAGAAGCTGATGATCAACGACGTCCCGGTGATCCCGGTGACTGAGTCGGTGGCCTGGTACCAGTACAACACCGCGAAGTTCTCCGGCTGGCCGACCAAGGCCGACCCCTACGCCGTCCCCGCGGCCTTCAGCTACCCCGACATCGGCCAGGTGCTGCTGCACCTCCAGCCCAAGTAACCAGAGAAACAAGAGAAGAGAGGTCCACAGGGTGAGATTTCTGATCCGCCGCCTGGGGTTCTTCGTGCTCACCCTGTGGGCCGCACTGACCATCAACTTCGCCATCCCGCACCTGCTGCCCGGCTCGCCGGTCACCGCGATGATGGCCCGCTACCACGGCCACCTCACCGGCAAGTCGCTGGAGGCGGTCGAGACCGCCCTCGGCATCAACACCCATGCCAGCCTGCTGTCGCAGTACTTCACCTACCTGGGGAACTGCGCCACGCTCAACTTCGGCACCTCGGTGCAGGAGTTCCCGGCCTCGGTCACCAGCATCGTCGGGGCGGCCATCCCCTGGACGCTGGGCCTGGTCGGGGTCACCACCGTGCTCGCTTTCCTGCTCGGGACCGGGATCGGCGCACTCGCCGCCTGGAAGCGCGGGAGCAGGCTGGACAGCTTCCTGCCGCCGCTGTTCGTGGTCGGCACCGGGCTGCCGTACTTCTGGGTCGCCATCGTCCTGATCATGGTGTTCGCCGACATCAACCCCTGGCTGCCGTCCGCCTTCGGCAGTGACAGCAGCTATGTCCAGGGCTGGAACAGTGACTTCATCGGCTCGGTGCTGCAGCACGCGATCCTGCCGGCCGTGTCGATCCTGATCACCTCGGTCGGCGTCTGGGTGCTGACCATGCGCAACACCATGGTCACCACCCTGGCCGAGGACTACATCCGGATGGCCAGGGCCAAGGGCCTGTCCGGCCGCCGGATCATGATCGACTACGCCGCCCGCAACTCGATCCTGCCGAACCTCACCGGGTTCGCCATGTCGCTCGGCTTCGTGGTCAGCGGCGCCGTGCTGGTCGAGTACGTCTTCGACTACCCCGGCGTGGGCTTCCAGCTGGTCCAGGCGGTGAACAACGAGGACTTCCCGGTCATGCAGTGCCTGTTCCTGGTGATCACGGTGGCCGTGCTGGTCTCGGTGCTGCTCGCCGACATCGCGACCGCCCTGCTCGACCCCCGAACCCGGAACGCCAGGTAGCTCCCCGCACGGGAGCCGCCGGCAGAGCGCGAGGTAACAACCCCTATGGCAACCCTGTTCAGAGCGATCCGGCACAACGGCAAAGCCGCCGCCGGACTGCTGATCCTGCTTCTCTTCGTGATCATGGCCGCCGTGCCCAACCTGATCGTGCCGGGCAATCCGGGCACCATCACCGACCAGGTCTCCCAGGGCAGTTCGGGCAAGCACCTGCTCGGGACCACCGCCCTCGGCCAGGACGTCCTGGTCCAGGTCGTACACGGGGCCCGACCGGCCCTGCTGATCGCCGTCGTGGCCGGCCTGCTGGCCACGGTGATCTCGGTGCTGATCGGCATCTCCGCCGCCTACCTCGGCGGCGCCTGGGACGACGGACTCAACCTGTTCACCGACGTGGTGCTGGTGATCCCGACCCTGCCGCTGGTGATCGTGATCGCCGGCTACTTCTCGCACCACAGCATCTTCGTCCTGGTGATCGCCCTGGTGGTGACCGGCTGGTCCTACGGGGCCCGCCAACTCCGGTCGCAGGCACTGTCCCTGCGCAACCGGGACTTCCTGGAGGCGGCCCGGGTCCGCGGCGAGCGCCGCTCGTACGTGATCTTCTTCGAGCTGCTGCCCAATATGACCTCGCTGATCGTCGCCAACTTCCTCGGTTCGGCGCTCTACTCCATCCTCACCGCCTCCGGCCTGGAGTTCCTCGGCCTGGGCGACACCAGCAACTCCGACTGGGGCACCATGCTCTACTGGGCGCAGAACCAGTCCGCGCTGCAGACCGGCCAGTACATCTGGGCGGTGGCCCCCGGGCTCTGCATCGCCCTGCTCGGCACCTCGTTCGCGCTGCTCAACAACGCCTTCGACGAGATCAGCAACCCCGCCCTGCGCCCGGTGAGGAGGCTCCGTGTCGCCGCGTCCTGACTCCCGTGACGTCCCGCTGCTGGACGTCCGCGACCTCACCGTCGAGTACGCCACCGCCAAGGGCTCCGCCCTGGCCGTGGACAAGGTCAGCTTCACCCTCCGCCGGGGCGAGTTCCTCGGCATCGTCGGCGAGTCCGGCTGCGGCAAGTCCACGCTGCTGTTCGGCATCGCCCAACTGCTCAGCCCGCCCGCCGGAATCACCGGCGGCAGCGTCGAGTTCAAGGGCCGCAACCTGGTCACCATGACCGAGAAGCAGCTCAACACGGTCCGCTGGTCCGAGCTCTCAGTGGTCATGCAGAGCGCCATGAACGCGCTCAACCCGGTCACCACCATCGGCGCCCAGTTCCGCGACGTGCTCAGGGCCCACAGCTACGACACTGATATCAACGCCCGCTCCCGGGAGGTGATGGAGCTGGTCGGCGTCGACCCGGTGCACCTCGGCAGCTACCCGCACCAGCTCTCCGGCGGAATGCGGCAGCGGGCGATGATCGCCATGGCGCTGCTGTTCACCCCCGACCTGATCATCATGGACGAGCCCACCTCGGCCCTGGACGTGGTGGCCCAGCGCTCGCTGATGGTGCAGATCAAGCAGCTGCAGCGGGAGTTGGGCTTCGCCATCATCTTCGTCACCCACGACATGTCGCTGGTCAGCCACTTCTCCGACCGGCTGATCGTGATGTACGGGGGGCAGATCGCCGAACTCGGGGACACCCGCACCGTGTTCGACACCCCCAGGCACCCCTACAGCCGGGGCTTGCTGGACGCCTTCCCGTCGATCCGCGGACCGCGCGTCCCGCTGCTCGGCATCCCCGGCTCCCCGCCCGACCTGGCCGAACTGCCCACCGGCTGCCGCTTCGCGGCCCGCTGCCCGCAGGCCATGCCCAGCTGCACCGAGGTGGAGCCCGCACTGTACGACGTCGACCAGGTCCTGGTGCGCTGCCTGCTGCACGCCCCGGACCGGGTCGGTTCGAAGGAGACCCCGGTATGAGCCAGCCGCAGCAGTCCTACCCGGTTCCGTTTCCGTCCCAGGTCCCCGACGATGTCCCGCTGCTCCGCACCGAGGGGCTGACCCGGCACTTCCAGATCGGCGGCATCTTCTCCAAGAAGAACCTGCACGCCGTCGACGGGGCCGAACTCAGCATCGGCCGGGGCGAGATCGTCGCCCTGGCCGGGGAGAGCGGCAGCGGCAAGTCCACCGTCGCCCGGCTGCTGGCCAAGGTGTACCGGCCGACCGCCGGCGAGATCTGGTTCGACGGCAAGCCGCTGTCCCAACTGCGCTCCCGCACAGATGTGCTGGCCTACCGCAGCCAGGCGCCGATGGTGTTCCAGGACCCGTTCAGCTCGATCAACCCGGTCTACCGGATCTCCCACGGCATCCTGCGCACCCTCAAGCTGCACCGCCCCGAGCTCAACGCCGAGCAGCGCACCGCGGAGGCCGAGCGCCTGCTCACCGTGGTCGGGCTGACCCCGGCCGACCAGTACCTGCAGAAGTTCCCGTACGAGATGAGCGGGGGACAGCGGCAGCGGATCGGCTTCGCCCAGGCGCTGGCGTCCAACCCCAAGCTGATCATCGCGGACGAGCCGGTCTCCATGCTGGACGTCTCGATCCGGATCGGCCTGCTCAACCTGATGACCGAGCTGCGGGACCGGCAGGGCGTCTCCTTCCTGTACATCACCCACGACCTGGCCAGCGCCCGCTACGCCGCGGACCGACTGATCGTCATGTACGCCGGGCACATCGTGGAGCAGGGGCCGATCGAGGAGATCCTGGCCGCGCCCAAGCACCCGTACACCCAGCTGCTGCTGGCCACCGTGCCCGACCCGCGCGCCCCGCTGGCCGACCTGGCGGGCGCCGACAAGGGGGAGCCGCCGAAGGTGGTCGACCCCCGTCCCGGCTGCCGGTTCCGGGCCCGCTGCCCGGTCGCCGTGGCCCAGTGCGCCACGGTCACCCCGGAGCTGCGGCTGCTGGGCGACCGGCACCAGGCCGCCTGCCACGTCGCCGTGCCCGGCTCGGCCGCCACCTCCGGCTCGGCCGCCACCTCCGGCTCGGCCGCCACCTCCGGCGCCGCGTTCGGCGCGACGTCCGGTGCTGCGTCCGGCGCGACGCCCGGCGCCAGGCCCGGCACGCCCCTCACCGCCCCCACCCGGGCCATACCGACTCCCAGGGACCCCGCATGAAGCTCACCATCGTCGGCGGAGGATCGACCTACACCCCGGAGCTGGTCGACGGAATCGCCCGGCTCCGCGACCGGCTGCCGGTCACCGAACTGGTGCTGGTCGACCCGGTAGCCGACCGGCTGGCCCTGGTCGGCGGCCTGGCCGCGCGGATCATGGCCGCCCAGGGCCACCCCGCCCCGGTCCGCTGGACCAGCGACCTCAAGGACGGCGTCGAGGGCGCCGGCGCGGTGCTGCTGCAACTGCGCATCGGCGGCCAGGCGGCCCGGCAGCGGGACGAGACCTGGCCGCTGGAGTGCGGCTGCGTCGGCCAGGAGACCACCGGCGCCGGCGGCCTGGCCAAGGCGCTGCGCACGGTCCCGGTGGTGCTGGACATCGCCGAGCAGGTGCGTCAGCACGCCGCCCCCGACGCCTGGATCATCGACTTCACCAACCCGGTCGGCATCGTCACCCGCGCCCTGCTGGACGCCGGCCACCGCGCCGTCGGGCTGTGCAACGTCGCCATCGGCTTCCAGCGCCGCTTCGCCGCCGGCGCCGGGGTCGCCCCCGAGCGGGTCGCCCTGGACCACTTCGGCCTGAACCACCTCACCTGGATCCGCGGCGTGCGGATCGACGGCGAGGAGGTGCTGCCGCAGCTGCTGGAGCAGCGTCTGGACGAACTGGCGGAGGAGATCGAACTGCCGTCCCCGCTGCTGCGGCGGCTCGGCGCGATCCCGTCCTACTACCTGCGCTACTACTACCAGCACGACGCGGTGGTGCAAGAGCAGCGCGGCGCCGAGACCAGGGGCGCCGCGGTGGCCGCGATGGAGCGTCAACTGCTGGCCATGTACGCCGATCCGGCCCTGGACCACAAACCCGAGCTGCTGGCCCAGCGCGGCGGGGCCTTCTACTCCGAGGCCGCGGTCAACCTGCTGGCCTCGCTGGTCGCCGACACCGGCGACGTCCAGGTCGCCAATGTGCGCAACAACGGCACCATGCCGTTCCTCGGCGACGACGCGGTCATCGAGGTCCCCGCCGTGATCGGGGCCGGCGGCGCGGTGCCGCTGCCGCTGGCCCCGGTCCCGGCCCGCTACGCCGGGCTGATCGCCCATGCCAGCGCCTACGAGGAACTGGCGCTCGACGCCGCACTGCACGGCGGCCGGGACCGGGTCTTCGATGCCCTGCTCACCCACCCACTGGTCGGCCAGTACGACCAGGCCGAGAAGCTCACCGACCTGCTGCTGCGCGAGAACAAGGACTACCTGGAGTGGATCTGACGCAGCATCACCACACGGGGGCTGCCGGCGGGGCGGGGGCTACGGGGGCCGGGAAGGGCCGTCTCCCCGCGGTGCTCGCCATCGACGGCGGCAACAGCAAGACCGACCTGGCCCTGATAGCCGACGACGGCAGCCTGCTCGCCAGCGTCCGCGGACCGGGTTCCACCGCCCCCAACGGCAGCACCCTCGCGCCCATGGTCGCCGCACTGGCCGCCAAGGCCGGATTGGACCCGGCCGCGGGCCCGATCGCCCGGCACACCTCCGCCTGCCTGGCCAACGTCGACCTGCCGGAGGAGGAGGCCGCGCTCTCGGCCCAACTCGCCGAACTGCGCTGGACGGACACCTCCCAGGTGCTCAACGACACCTTCGCGCTGCTCCGTTCGGGCACCCACCGCCCCTGGGGTGTCGCCGTGGTCTGCGGCGCGGGCATGAACTGCGCTGGCGTCGCCCCGGACGGCCGGACCGCCCGCTTCCTGGCCCTCGGCCACTTCACCGGCGACTGGGGCGGTGGCCGCTGGCTCGGCAGCGAGATCATGCACGCCGCGATGCGCGCCGAGGACGGACGCGGCCCGGAGACCCTGCTCCGGGAGCGGGTCGCCCGCTACTTCGGCGAGTCGACCATGCACGACGTGGCCGTCGCCGTGCACCAGGGTCGGCTGACCGACGAACAGGTGATCACCCTCACCCGGGTGCTGTTCACCGCCGCGGACGAGGGCGACCCGCTGTCGGTCGCCCTGGTGGACCGTCAGGCCGACGAGGTGTTCCTGATGGCCCGCTCGGTCCTGGACCGCCTCGACCTGGCCGGCACGGAGGTGGAGGTGGTCCTCGGCGGCGGCATCCTGGCCAGCGGGCACCCGCTGATCACCGAGGGTGTCGAGACCAGGCTCAAGGAGCACGCCCCGGCCGCGCTGCCCCGCTACGCCGACGTCCCCCCGGTCGCCGGCGCCGCCCTCCTGGGCCTGGACCACCTGGGCGCCCCGCCGGAAGCCCTGGCCCGCCTCCGCACCAACTACTGACCGGGGGTGGGTCGGGGTGCGGACCCCGCCGGGGGCACCCACGCGCGTGCGTTGACGGCGCCCGCCGTACCTCCGTTCCCCGGAACGGAGGTACGGCGGGCGCCGTCGGTTCACACCCGCCGCGCACGGAGCAGGGCACCGCCGCCGCGCCGCCGCTTCCGCCCCTGTGCCGGTCGCGGTCAGACCCGGCCGCGCTGGGTGCGCCGCCCGAAGGACCTGGCCGTGTGCACGACGCCGGCCGGCAGCACCGCGCCGAGCACCGCGCCGAGCAGCGGGGCGGAGAGCAGGGCCAGATCCTCCAGCACCTGGCCGACCGGGACCGCCTCGTCCGTGAACAGAAACGCCCAGGGCAGCACCCCCAGTGCTATGCCCAGAGCCCGCAGCCGGTCCGGACGCCGTGCTGCGAGCACCACCAGGACTGCGATCGCCACCGCCATCAACAGGTTGAGGCCCGCCGCGCCGGCCGGCGCGAAGGGCGCGGCCCCGGCGACGAACCGAGCCGGGTGCGCAGCCGCAGCGCGTGCGCCGCCAGGCTGGCGCGCTCGCGCAGCAGCGGAAGGCCGGAGAGCCCGGCCGTGGACAGCGGCTTGCTCGGCCCGGGGACGGTGACTGCATGACGGGACTGGACCCGGCCGCTGGATCCGGTTCTACCCGCGCCGCTACCGCGCCGCCTACGGCGACGAGATCGCCGAGGTCCACGCGCCGTACCGGCGACCGGACCCGGGCGCCGTACGCGCGGAGTGCGCGAGGCGCCGCTGCGCCTCCTCCACGGTCCGGCTCAACCGCTCGGTCTCGGCCACCAAGACGTCCCGGCCGGTGTCGGTAAGCACATAGCTGCGCCGCAGCCGACCGCCGACCCCGCGGAGCGTCGGCCAACGCGGTCAGCACAAGCCGCGTCGGCTCCGGGAGTTGACGTTCAGTTATAGCCCGAGCATGGGACGCCTTATCGACATATGTCGATGATCTGCCTATTCCCATCCCCAGCCGCCGCCACCACCCAACCGAACCGCGCCCCGAGCCCTCGCCCTGACCCGGTGACCCCGCGACCCCTTCTCGCCCCCGTTGCCGCCGGTACCCGCACGCCGATCGCGGCCGGTGTCGACGGCCTGTACGTGAGCCGTTCGGCGTTGATCATCTATTCCAGGACGGGAATACTCTCATTGCGGCATAGACGCAGTTGCCGCCGCCCCATAGCGTCGTTGGTGAGGCCGGGAAGCCCCGGACTCGACAAGGGGGTTGACCATGTCAGAGAAGACCGGCCTTACCCGGCTCACGGGGCTACTCGGCGGCCCGAACTGCGATGACGACGACTGCCCAAACGTGTACCGCACCGAAGCCGGGAGCTTCGTGGTCCAGGGCGCTGCCTTCGACGGCTTCCAGCCGCCGGACGGCGAAGGACTGGTGGAGATCCCCGAGCACACCCTGAGGGAGGCTGTCCGTGCTCTTGGATGGTGAGAGGTGGCGTGAGGTATTCGACGCCTTCGAGCACGATGCATGGCGCTTTGAGGCGCAACCAACCTACACCATGCCCAATGAGAGCGAGAGCCTTGCTCGCTTTCTTCGGGGAGACCCCAAACCTGTGGACCACAATGTGCGTTGGCACCGGCGAGTGCGTGCATACAGGGCTGCAGGGAGGACGGTAGGCCGAGTTCGGATGGTTCGGCGGCCATTGACGGACTATCAGCGCTACCAATTTGCATGGGGTATCCCTGGGAACATCGACGCAGGGGAAGACATCCGTATCCTGGATGCGACTCAAACCGATTACGGATTGCCGCTGACCGGCCGCGATTGGTGGATCTTCGACGACGCCACGGTCGTTGATCTCAATTTTCGCCCCGACGGAACACAGATCAGCCGTGAATTGCTTGAGTCTCCGGATATCTCCCAGTATCTTCGATGGCGGAGTGTTGCCATGGAGCACTCAGTACCTTTCGCACAGTATCTGAAAGAGAATGGGTGACGTTCGACCCCGACGAGCTGGGGCGCTCGAAGCAGGACCTGGCAGAAAGTCTGAGAGAACTGCGCAAGCGGGCTGGCCTCACCGGTGAGGGGCTAGCCCGCCTTTGCCATGTGTCGCAGTCCAAAATCTCGAAGATCGAGACCGGGAGGGTCACGCCGAATCTGACCGACGTGGAATGCATCCTCCGGGCTGTCGGCGCACCTGCGGAGCTGGTGGGGGAGATAACCGCGCTGGCCCGGCTTGCGTCCACGGAGTGGCAGGACAAGCGTTCCTCATGGCGCAGGGGAATTGAGAGACGCCAGGCTGAGCTGGCGGCGCTCGAAGCCGGTGCTACTCGGCTGCGATATTTTCTACCCGCCATGATTACCGGCCTCCTTGCTACTCCTGAATACATCCGGGCAAGCCTGGCCCATGCCCCGGGCGGCATCGCGGGCACGGTGGCACGCAAGATCGAACGTCAGGCAATTCTCTATGACGAGGGGAAGCACTTCACATTCATTCTCAGTGAGCAGGCAGTCAAATGGCCCATGTTGCCGGCGCGAGTCATGGCGGTCCAGGTCGACCGCCTCGTTTCATTGTCGCATCTGCCCAACATTGAGCTGGGGGTAATCCCGTACGGGGCCTTTTCTACTCGCGGCCCCATGAACACGTTCACCGTCTACGATGAGCGCCTCGCTACGGCGGAAACTTTCACGGGTCGGTTGGTGTTCCAGGATGCGCGCGATGTACGGCAGCATCTAGAAATATTCGCGCTTTTCGAGACTGTGACAGTCTTCGGCGACGCTGCCCGCGAATCCCTCGGTGAATGGGCGCGTACATATCGCGAGTGATCCTTTATGCAACCACAGGAATTATTGTGCTCGCCACCCGATTTCGCTTCTAGCCTTGGAGTAGCCGAAGGAATTGCAAGCTGACGGAGAGCGATATCCATGACGACGCAGCAGGATCTCCAGAACGACCCCTATCGGTTGGCTATTGTTGCCGCCGAACGGCTCCGTGCGGCGCTCGCCGTCCATGGCCTTGCGATTCCCTCGCTGCGGGGTGGGCATCCGGCCGTCAGCACGCCGATGGTGGAACTGGGCGGCTGCTCCGCCGACGTGGCTGAGGCCCTTGCCGCCGTGTTGGAGAGGGTGGACCCGGCGTGAGCGCAGACCCGCAGGGGGACAGCCACTCTCCGCCGGACTTCGACTACGGGTTTGCGCCCCGTGCCCCTCAGCCGGTCGGTGATTGCCCCATGTGTGCTGACCTGTCGGGCCGCAGGGCGAGTGCGAGGGCCGCGCACAACCTGAGCGCTGTCTCCGACATCAACGTCATGCTTCGAGGGCACCTCGGGACGCACGACAGGCGGAGGGCGAGCGCATGACGACGTCGGTCGTAACTGAGCACGCTCACGTGTTCTTCGACCGGGCGGCCCAGATGTGGGGCGTAGAGCACGGAGAACAGGACGCTTCTGGCTTCATCGGCCCCGAACAGCGCTGGTACAGCTTCAACAGCGCATACGACGACGCCGAGGCGATCAACCGGAAGCGGTTCGGCATGATTGGCGGCTGGTCGTTTGTGATCGGGGGACCCGGGTGGTCTGCCGGGCGCCCCCGGTGACAGCTGTCTCAGTCCAGGCAGAACTCGTTGCCTTCGGGGTCGGTCATCACGATGTGGCCCGCGCTCATCGGGGGAGCGGGCTCGTCGCGACGTACCCGGGTGGCGCCCAGGGCGACGAGGCGGGCGGACTCGGCTTCCAGCGCGGCCATCCGGGCCTCTCCCTGCAGGCCGGGAGCCGCACGGATGTCGAGGTGGACGCGGTTCTTGGCGACCTTGTCCTCCGGCACCTGCTGGAAGAACAGCCGTGGGCCGTGTCCGTCCGGGTCCTCGATGGCCGACCTAGTGTTGCGCTGCTCCTCCGGCACGCCGATCCGGGCGAGGAAGTCGTCCCACGCAGCCAGCGGGTCGGCACCCTCGGGCAGGTCGACTCCGGGCGGGCCGGGGTGGACGTAGCCCAGTACGTCGCGCCAGAAGGTCGACAGGGCCTGTGGGTCGCGGGCGTCGAAGGTGACCTGGAGGTGGCGGCTCATCAGTTGCTCCGTTCGTGGCGGGTGTCAGGTGAACGATCTCACCTGCCTGGGACACGGAGCTTCGACGGTAGAACAACGCACGTCGGCCCGGCGGGAACAGGGCCGCCGGGCCGACGCGGAACTGCGGTTGCGCTGAGGTGACGTTGAGTCAGACGACGATGCGGTCGAGGTTGGGGGCGCCGGCGGAGGGGTTGGAGAATTCGATGGTGTTGGTGTTGCCGGCGTTGAGTTGGACGGTGATGGTTTTGGTGACGACGGTGTTGTAGTCGGGGGTTTCGGGGAAGCTGACGGTCTGGTTGACGCCGTTGGCGGTGACGGTGGCGGTGCGGGCCTGGCCGACGCTCATGAAGTAGATGGTCAGGGTGTAGCTGCCGGCGGCGGGTTCGGTAATGCCGGTGAAGGTGGCGGTGCCGCCGTTGCCGAGGTAGCTGAGCTTCTTGCCGCCGCTGCAGTGGGCGCAGCTGGTGATCGTGGTGCCGCCGGCCAGGGTCGCCGCCTCAGCCTCGTAGGAGACATTGCCACCGGTCGGGGGCGTGGTGGTCGGCGGGGTGGTCGTGGGCGGAGCCGTGGTCGGCGGGGTGGTCGTCGGCGGGGTGGTGGTGGGGGGAGTCGTGGTCGGCGGGGCCGAGCTGTCGGTCGGGTTCCAGTAGTCGCCGGCCATCACGATGTAGACCAGGGTCTTGATGGTCTCGCCGAAGTAGCCGTCGCCGAACGGGTTGGTGGCGAGCTGGTTCCAGATCGCGTCGGTCCAGGCCTGGTCGCCCGCGGCCATCGCGGCCGGGCCGACCGAGTCGCCGGCCTCCTCCGCCTGGTCGCTGGTGGAGTAGGGGGTGCAGTCCAGCTTGGTGTGCGGGTAGACCTTCTGCGGGTTGCCGCCGGACTCGCCCTTCAGGCAGGCCGACTCCTTCTTCGCGGTCGCGTACGACGCGGAGGCGGTGCTGCTCCCGTACAGCAGGGCGTCGGTGCCCAGGTGCCACGGCACCCGGATGGAGTTGTAGCCGACGATGTTGTCCGGCTGGTCCTCCTGGAAGTTGGCCGCGGCCGGCTTGGGGCTGGTGGTGTTGGCGTTGCGGATGAAGTCCGACATCAGCCCGCCGGTGGCGGAGTACCCGGCGGTGAACTCGGTGATCAGCGACTCGGTCTTGTCGACGACCTTGTTCCAGTCGTGCGCGGTGTCGTACGCGGCGAAGGCCCGCAGGTGGTCGACCATGTAGTCGGACGGACGCGAGTCGTCGGCGTAGCTGTCGTCGTCCTCGGTCTTGAGATGGCCGTCCGAGGCGACGTCGTGGGCGTAGAAGTTCGCCAGCCAGGTCTTCGCGTCGGTGGTGTAGCCGCCCCACTGCTTGTCGGCCAGGATCAGCCCGTAGCCGATGTCGAGGTCGCCGTCGGTGGCGGCGTCGGGGGTGCCGCTGTCGGCGTACTTACAGGTCTTGCCGTCCAACGTCCACTGCATCAGGCCGTCGGCGTCCTCGTGGTCCTTCACCAGCTGCCACAGCCCGTTGAACTCGGTCTGCGCGGCGGCGTCGTAACCGGCCATCAGCGGCACGATGTTCATGCCGTAGCCCTGGCCCTCGGAGACCGGACCGTTGTTGGGTGAGTCGCCGTCACCCTTGGTCGAGACGTAGTACTCGTTCGAGGCGCAGCCCTTGACCAGGTACGTCGCCTTCCAGGAGTCGTACTCCTTCTCGACGGCGGCGTCCCTGCTCGCCTGCGAAGCGGTGGGGAGAACGCCGACCTTATACGTCACATGCGTGGGGAACGGAAACGCTGTCGTAGCCGCGCTCGCGGTCGGCCCCTCGATGGCGACGAATCCAAGCGTGGCAGTGGCGAGGGCGGCGACGCCGGCTATCGCCCGGGTGAGTCTCTTGGCCATGTGCGCGGGTGCTCCCTTGTCTGTGGGGGTGGGGAGTGCGTATTAAGTTAGGCAGGTTTCCTAACTCGCGTACGACAGTCAGGGTCTTCTCCTGAAGGGACCGTGTCAAGACAGTCGCGGCTCCCGGTGTCCCGGTGCCTGCGGCACCCCACAGGCGGGGCGCTAATGACCTGCGGCGACGCTGATGCGGTCACGGCGGAATCCGGCGGAGTCCGGAGGGTCCGGCGGCGTCCGGCCAAGGGCGCGGAACTGGCTACCCTCCCGCCGGGGGTGTGCCCAGCCCCGACGCCCCACGAGGCGGCCCCGCGCCGCACTCACCGCTAGGCCTCAACTGCGCACTCAATCACGGTAGTTGGCAGCCGTGCGGCGAGGAGTGGGGGCGCGGAACCGGCCTGCCTATCCCTCCTAATCCCTCCTATCCCTCCTCGACCTCCTGGTCGATGGCTTCGTTGGCGCGGTCGATCTCGGCCATGTGCTCCTCCGCCCAGTTCCGAAGCCCCGCAAGCGCGGCTTCCAAGGACAGTCCGAGTCCGGTGAGTCGGTAGAAGACCCGCGGCGGCACGGTCGGTTCGACCCGACGGGACACCAGCCCGTCGCGGGTCAGGCTTCGCAGCGTCACGGACAGCATCTTCTGCGACACGCCGGGCATCCGGCGTCTCAGCTCTGCGAAGCGCACCTCGTCCGGTGCGGCATCGGCGAGCGTTTTGACGGCCATGGACGTCCACTTCGTACCGATGCGGTCCAGCAGCTGCCGCGTCGGGCAGAGGGGATCGAACAGATCGCCGCGTGCCCCACGACCGGCGGCCCGGGCTCCTGGGGTGGTCACCTGCGGCTCACCACCTTCCCTGAAAGTGCCGTCTAGGAAGCGGCCGGACAGTTACCTATCGTTCTGTGGTCACCAATGGTAACCACTCGGAGGAGCCGTCATGCCCGTCACCACCGCACACCACCTGCGCCGCATCACGACGAACGGCGTCCAACTCAACGTCGCAATCGCCGGTGACGGCCCTGCGGTCCTCCTCTTGCACGGCTTCCCGCACACCTGGCAACTCTGGAGCGGCATCATGGGCCGACTGGCCGGACGGTACCGGGTCATCGCCCCGGACCTGCGAGGCTTCGGCGCCAGCGAGCGTGCCGTCGAGGGTTACGACGCAGGCACCCTGGCCGCCGACGCCGAAGGGCTGCTCGACGCACTCGGCGAGTCCTCGGCAGCGGTGGTCGGCATCGACGCGGGCTCCGCCCCCGCCGTCCTGCTGGCGCTGCGTCGGCCCGGCCTGGTCCGGCGCCTGGTTGTGATGGAGGCACTGCTTGGCCGCTTGCCCGGAGCCGAACACGTCGTCGCGGGCGGCGCCCCGTGGTGGTTCGGCTTCCACGCCGTCCCCGGCCTCGCCGAGACCGTCCTGGCCGGCAACGAGGCCCCGTACATCGACTGGTTCCTCGACTCGGGGACGCTCGGGCGAGGAGTGCCCGACGACATCCGTGCAGCCTTCGTTCACGCCTACACCGGGAGCGAGGCCCTGCGCTGTGCGTTCTCCTACTACCGGGCCCTGCCCACCAGCGCGCAGCAGATCCAGGACGCCGTCGCGACGGCTCGGCTGACCATGCCCACCATGGCCGTCGGCTCCCACCCCGTCGGCACCGGGCTCGAACGCCAACTCCGTCCCATAGCCGATGACCTGATCGGACACCATCTCCAGGACTGCGGCCACATCATCCCCCTCGACCGCCCCGACGCGTTGTTCGCGCTCCTTGCCCCGTTCCTGTCCGCCGATCTGCCGAAGTGACGGGAACGGGACCACGGCCGACTCCGCACGGCTTCCGCGTAGTTGGCTGCTGTGCGGCGGAGCCGCGAGACGGCGCCGGGGCCGCCTGTACGGTGAAGGCCGACCCCACCCGCGTTGCGTTGCCGGAGGAAACGCCCTCGGATGGCGCGGCGCCTATCTCACCGCGCCTACCTCACGGGGTCGGCCGGAGGCTCGGGTGGTCGGCCACGACGGTGCAGGAGCCGGGGGCGACCTCGGTGAAGCCCGCGTCGCGGACCATCGGCAGGTCCGTGGCGGCCAGCGCCGCCCACCGCTGTGCGTCCGCGGTGCGGACGGCGAGTGGGAAGCCGGCCTCGCGCCACGCGTCCCGCTGGTCGGGGGAGAGCGCCCACCAGGCGAGCTGCGCGCCGTGCCCGGCCTGGGCCATGGACTTGCCGGTGGACATCGGCACCTCCGGGTTGAACCACAGCACCGGGACGCCCGGGTCGGGCGCGGCCAGCGGCTCGGGGTCGTCCAACTCGGTGCCGGAGACCTGTAGCTTCGCCAGCTCCTTGGGCCAGCCGTCCAGCGGCACCGGCGGGAAGACCCGTACCTCGGCGGACTTCCCGGTCAGGGTGATGCCGGGCAGTTCCCCGGCCCTGCGCCACTCCCCGCCCCGGGCTCGGCGGACGACCTTGCGGATCCGGGCGTCCTGCCAGGCGTGCACGGCCTCCGCCCACTCCCCGTCCGGCTCGGTCGTCCGCGCGTCCGAGAGCAGGGTGAGGACGGCGCGGGCGGCCGTCTCCAGTGCGTCGGTGTGCGTGGGCGGGTCGATGCGCTCGATCCGTACCACCAGGGGCAGGACGAACTGGGGTGCGGCGTCACGGTCGGCCGCGCGGTCGGCGAAGGGGCTGCTGGTCACGTCCCCCATTCTCGCAGCCGCCCGAACCCCGGCCGGGTCCCGGCCCAGCTGCAGCCCCTCACAGCCCCACGATCAGCTGGATACAGATGATCTTCACCAGGATCGCCAGCGCGAACAGCGTCGAGTACCCGGTGTTGATCCGGCTGTCGCGGACCTGCGCGTTGGCGTGCGCCGTCAGGGCCGGGTTGCCGACGTAGCCGGCGAGCAGGCCCATGGCCCGCTCCCGGCTCTGTCCGAGCAGTCGGCAGACGACCAGCAGCAGCGAGTAGCTGAGCACCGCGCCGACCAGCAGCAGGGCCACCAGCTTCAGTCCGAACAGCGAGAAGGCATTCACCCGGAAGGCATAACCCGAGGTCAGCCCCACGATGGCGAGGAACAGCAGCAGGCCGATCTGACGCAGGGTGAGGTTGGCCCGGGTGGGCAGCGTCCAGACCAGCGGTCCGGTGCGGCGGCGCCAGCCGAGGAACATGCCCATCAGCAGCGGCCCGGCCGCCGCGCCGAGGGCGAGCTTGGTCGAGCCGACCGTGATCGAGGGGATGCCGATCAGAAAGCCCAGGCAGAGCCCGAGCCCCAGGCTGACCGCGCTCACCTCGCTCGCCGAGCCCTCCCTGTCGCCGAGGTAGCGGTTGATCTTCTCGGCCTCCCCGCGCGGAGCGACCACGCGGATCCGGTCGTCCAACTGCACCACCAGGTCGTCGTGCACCAGCAGGTCCACGTCCCCGCGCCGCAACCGGGACGCCTTCGCGCCGAAGCGTTCGCCGAGGCCGAGTTCCGCGACGGTGTGCCCGGCCAGCGCCGGGTTGGTGACCAGGATCCGGCGGTAGTCGACCTGTTCGCGGGTGTCCAGCAGGTGGTGCGCGGCGCGGGCGCCGAGGAACGCGACGCCGATGGCGACGTCCTCCTCGCCGCCGACCAGGACGACCTGCTCACCCGGGTGCAGCAGCTCCAGGTCGAGGGCGACCGCCGTCTGCCCGCCGACCGGCTGGTAGGCGCTGACCAGCAGCCGTCCGGCCGCCACGCCCGGCACCTGGCTCAGCCGCACGCCCCGCTCGACGACCACGGTGACGGTCGCCAGCCGGTCCGGCAGGCCGTTGCCCGGGTCCCTGCGGGCAGGCCACGGGCGACGCTTGGCCAGCACGGACAGGAAGAGGATGGTCACGATGATCGCCAGCGGGTAGCCGATGGCGTATCCCACCGCCGGTTGGGTCGGATCGTCGGATGCGGCCTGGGCGGCGGCCAGCCCGGGTGTGGTCGTCCCGATCCCGGCGTAGCCGCCGGCCAGGAAGGGTCCGCTGATCCCGAACAGGGCGTGGCCGCCCCAGCCCACCGCCAGCGCGGTGACGACCAGGGCGACGATCGCGCCCAGCATCACCGGCAACTGCCGTCCGACCTCGCGGAAGAAGGCGGGCCCTGACTCCAGGCCCACCGTGTAGACGTACAGGGCCAGCCCCTCCACCGACAGGGCGGTGGGGACGGCGGGTCCGACGCCCTTGTCGAGCGCGCCCACGGCCAGTCCGGCGAACAGGACCCCGGCGGCCCCCAGCCTGACCGGCCCGAACTTCACCAGCCCGAGCAGTGACCCGAGGGCGATCACCCCGAAGAGCGTCACATACGGGTAGTCGATGAGGAACTGACGCACGGTGCTGAAGCACCTCTTTCGCTCGTCCGGCGGACGCGGGCGTTGAGAAGCCAACCATCGGTACGAGCGCAGTGAGCGACGACACGGAGCGGCGCAGCCGAACGGAGCAGCGGCGTCATCCGTGCGCGGCGTCCCGCCGAGGAACGGTCGCGTTAGGGAGCGTCCACGTCAGGAGAAGCGTCCAGGCTAGGAAGCGGTTTCGCAGACCCAGTGCAGGGCTCCGGCCAGGTGCTGCCTGAAGTCCGGGTCCGCGTAGGCGGCGATGTGGTGGCCCAGCGAGGTGTAGAAGGACCGGCCGCCGTCCCGCGGCTCCTGGCACCACACCAGTGGATGGTCCGAACCCATCAACCCGCCCTGGTAGCGGCTCTCGTCCACCGACGCCAGGACGCGCACGCCCGCGTCGCGCGGGTTGCTGCGAAAGTCGTACCACTCGTCGTCCCAGGCCCACTGCTCGGGCAGGTGCGCGGTGGCCGGGTGGGTACGGTCCAGGACGGTGACCACGGCGGGCTGCGGCGCGGGGTGGCTGCGGAAGCGGGCGCCGAGGAGGGTGCCGTAGTAGGGCCAGTCGTACTCCGTCCCGGCGGCGGAGTGGATTCCGAGGAAGCCGCCACCGGTGGCGTGGAAGGACTCCAGCGCCTTGCGCCCGTCGTCGGTGAGCACCTCGCCGGTGGTGGAGAGGAAGACCACGGCGCGGTATCCGGCGAGGTTCTGCTCGCTGAAGGCGTCGGGGTCCTCGGTCGCGGTGAGCTCCAGCCCTGCGGCTGTGGCGAGTTGGCGCAGCGCCTCGATCCCGGCGGGGATGGAGTCGTGGCGGAAGCCTGCGGTCCGGGTGTGGAGCAGGACGCGGGGGAGGGGTGGCATGACAGGTCCCGTGGCTTGGAGAGCGCTCTCCAAGGGAGACTAGGTGGCGCCGGCCCGACCGGTCAAGACCGGGCCGTATGCCCGGTGCTCGCCCGAAGCGCGAGGCCGACCGGCAGAGTCAGAACACGAACGGCCCCGTGCCCGGTGGTTGCGGTGGTTGCGATGCCCACGGTCGCGGTTCCCGCAGCGGCGGTGCCCGCGCCGGCGGTTGCTTCCGCGACGTCGGGTCCTCCCGCCGCGGTGCTCGCGGCGCCGGCGCCCTCGGCCACCGCGGTGCGCTCCGTGCGCCGCGCCGCGCCTGCCGTGCGCGGCGTGTTCGCGGCGCCGTCAGCGCGACCCGCCGCGCCTGCCGCGATTCCGGTGCCAGCAGTGACCGCCGTGCCTGCCGGAACTCCTGTGCCTGCCTGGAACGCCACGCCTGCCGAGCCCCCAGTCGCCGCAACCGAGCCGCCCGCCGCCGCTCCCGCGCCGCCCGCCGCCGCTCCCGCGCCGCCCGCCGCCGCTCCCGCGCCGCCCGCGTCCCGATGCTCGCCCATGGCGAGGCGGATGGCCGCTGCGCCCATCTGTTCCAGCGGCATCCTGGCCGTCGTCAGAGCCGGGGCGAGGTCCGCCGCCAGCGGGATGTCGTCGAAACCGGCGACGGCGATCTCATCGGGGACGCTGATCCCGCGCTCCCGCAGTTCGGCCAGCACACCCACCGCGCACACGTCGGACAGCGCGAGGATCGCCTGCGGGCGCTCGGGCCCCGGCCCCCGACCCCGCCCTCGCGCGGAACCCGCCCCGGACCCCGGCCCCCGCTCCAGCAGTACCCCCGCCGCCCGGCGCCCGCCATCGCGGCTGAACTCGGCCTCGGCGACCCGCTCCTGACGTAGCGTGATCCCCTCCTCGGCGAGCGCTTCCCGTACTCCCGCGAGTCGTTCCGCGGAGACCCGGAACCTTGCGGGCCCGGTGACGACCGCGAGGTCGCGGTAGCCGGCGGCGAGCAGTTCGCGGGTGAGCGCCGCCGCGCCGCCGCGGTTGTCCGGGAGGACGGTGTCGTACCCGTCGCCGTGGTCAGTGACCGCGGCGACCACGCCGCCTTCGGCGCGGTAGGCCGCCAGCGCGGCGTCGATCGCGGCGGTGGCCGCCGGGTCGGTGTAGCCGGAGCCGGCCAGGACGATCGCCCGGACCCGCTGGGCGTGCAGCATCCGGATGCAGCGCAGCTCCGTCGCCGGGTCGCCGCCGGTGTTCAGCACCATGGTGAGCAGCCCGGCCTGGGCGGCCGTGTCCGTGGCGCCCTTGGCCAGCGCGCCGAAGTACGGGTCGGCGATGTCGTGCAGCAGCACGCCCACGGTCGCGGTGCTGGAGCGGGCGAGGGCCTGGGCCGGGGCGTTGGGCAGGTAGCCGAGCTCCTCGGCGCTGGCACGGACCCGTCCGGCGAGCGCGTCGCCGACGGTGCGGGCCGAGCCGTTGAGCGCGCGGGAGGCCGTGGCCAGGGACACCCCGGCATGGCGTGCCACTTCGCCCAGGGTCACTGCCATCGCCGCCCCACCTCCTGCTCTGTCACTCTGCCGATTTGTCGCTCTGCTGCTAGGCCGCTTTACCGCTCCGCCGCTTTACCGCTTCGCCGCTTCGCAACGCTGCCGCACCGCCGCCCGGCTCGCTCCACCGTCGGGGCAGGTTATCGCGCCGTCGCACGGCCTCCCCCTTGACCGACCTGCTGGAAGCGTCTAGGTTCACGCTCTGGAAAGCGCTTTCCATCAGCAGCCCACTCTACCGGAGGGACCACACCGATGACCCGTAGGACGATCGGTATCGCGATGAACGGCGTCACCGGGAGGATGGGCTACCGCCAGCACCTGCTGCGCTCGATCCTCGCGATCCGCGCCGACGGCGGCATCGACCTCGGCGGCGGCGAGGTGCTCTGGCCGGAGCCGATCCTGGTCGGACGGGACGAGCACCGGGTGCGCGCCATCGCCGAGCGGCACGGACTGGAGCGCTGGACCACTTCCCTGGACGACGCCCTCGCTGACCCGCTCACCGAGGTCTACTTCGACGCCCAGGTCACCCCGGCGCGGGAGAAGGCGCTGCGCGCCGCCATCGCCGCCGGCAAGCACGTCTACACCGAGAAGCCCACCGCCGAATCGCTCGACGGCGCGCTCGAACTGGCCCGGCTCGCCCGCGACGCCGGGGTCCGCACCGGCGCGGTCCAGGACAAGCTGTTCCTGCCCGGCCTGCTCAAGCTGAAGCGACTTGTCGACAGCGGCTTCTTCGGCCGGATCCTCTCCGTGCGCGGCGAGTTCGGATACTGGGTGTTCGAGGGCGACTGGCAGTCCGCCCAGCGGCCGTCCTGGAACTACCGCGCCGAGGACGGCGGCGGCATGATCCTCGACATGTTCCCGCACTGGCGCTACGTCCTGGACGAGATCATCGCCCCGGTCCGCTCGGTGTACGCGCACAGCACCACCCACATCCCGGTCCGCCACGACGAGCAGGGCGCCGAGTACCGGGCCACCGCCGACGACGCCGCCTACGGGATCTTCGAGCTCGACGGCGGGATCGTCGCCCAGATCAACTCCTCCTGGGCGGTCCGGGTCGACCGGGACGAGCTGGTGGAGTTCCAGGTGGACGGCACCGAGGGCAGCGCCGTCGCCGGGCTGCGCGAGTGCCGCTTCCAGCACCGGGCCGCCACCCCCAAGCCGGTCTGGAACCCCGACCTGCCGGCCACCGAGGACTTCCGCACCCAGTGGCAGCCGGTGCCCGACAACGGCGAGTTCGACAACGGCTTCCGGGCCCAGTGGGAACTGTTCCTGCGCCACGTCGTGACCGGCTCCCCGTACCGCTGGGACCTGCTCGAAGGCGCAAAGGGCGTGCAGCTGGCCGAGTTGGGCCTGCGCTCCGCCCGCGAGGGCCGCCGCCTGGACGTCCCGGCCCTGGAGCTCTGAGATATGACGATCCCTCAGCCGTTCACCTCCCGCACCGCCTACGCCGCCGCCCATGTCGTCGCCGACCCGGACGGGGGCAACGCGCCGGGCGCGCCGGCTGCCGTCGACTGGGACGCCACTCTCGCCTTCCGGCGCCACCTCTGGTCGTTGGGCTTCGGTGTCGCCGACGCGATGGACACCGCGCAGCGCGGCATGGGCCTGGACTGGGCCGCCACCAGTGAGTTGATCGCCCGCAGCGGGGCCGAGGCCGCGTCGGTCGGCGGCCTGCTGGCCTGCGGCGCCGGTACCGACCAACTCACCGGACTCAAACCCACCCTGACGGACATTCAGCATGCCTATGAGCAGCAGCTGGAGACCGTCGAGGCAGCCGGAGCCCGGGTCATCCTGATGGCCAGTCGCCAACTCGCCGCCACTGCAAGGGGTCCGGAGGACTACCACCGCGTCTACGGCGAGCTGCTGCGCCAGGCCCGCGAGCCGGTCATCCTGCACTGGCTCGGCGACATGTTCGACCCCGCCCTCGCCGGATACTGGGGATCGTCCGACCTGGACGCCGCCGCGGACAGCGTGCTGACGCTGATCAAGGAGCACGCCGACCGCATCGACGGCATCAAAGTCTCGCTGCTGGACGCCGACCGCGAGATCGCCCTGCGCCGCGCGCTGCCGCCGGGCGTCCGGCTCTACACCGGCGACGACTTCCACTACCCGGAGCTCATCCGGGGCGCGGACGGCCACCACAGCGACGCCCTGCTCGGTGTGTTCGACCCGATCGCCGTCCCGGCCGCCGCCGCGTTGCGCGCCCTGGACGCGGGCGATGTCGAACGCTATGACGCGCTGCTCGCACCCACCGTCCCGCTGGCCCGGCACCTCTTTGCCGCGCCGACCTTCCACTACAAAGCCGGCATCGTGTTCCTGGCCTGGCTGGCCGGGCACCAGCAGCACTTCAGCATGGTCGCGGGCGCGCAGAGCGGTCGCTCGGCGACCCACCTGGTCGAGCTGTACCGGCTCGCCGTGGCCGCAGGGGTGCTTCAGGACAAGGACGAGGACCTCGCCGCCGCCAGGCTGCGCCAATTCTCCGCCGTGACCGGGGTGACGGTATGAGCGGAATCCAGCGGCTCTCGCTGAACCAGATCACCACCCGCGGCTGGACCCTGGCCGAGGCCGCCCGGGGCTGTGCCGACGCCGGCATCCCGGCCATCGGCCTCTGGCGGGACAAGGTCGCCGAGGCCGGGGGCGCCGCCCGCGCGGCCGAGTTGGTGCGTGACGCCGGGCTGGTGGTCAGCAGCCTCTGCCGGGGCGGCTTCTTCACCGCGCCGCTCGGCAGCAGGGCCCGCACCGCCGCCCTGGACGACAACCGGAGTGCGATCGAGGAGGCCGCCGTCCTCGGCACGGACACCCTGGTGCTGGTCTGCGGCGGGCTGCCCGAGGGCAGCCGGGACCTCCCCGCCGCGCGCGAGCGGGTCCGCGACGCGCTCGCCGAGCTGGCCCCGTTCGCGGGCGCGCACGGGGTGCGGCTGGCGGTCGAACCGCTGCACCCCATGTTCTGCGCCGATCGGGCGGTGGTCTCCACCCTCGGCCAGGTCCTGGACCTGGCCGAGGAGTTCCCGGTGGAGCAGGTCGGCGTTGTCGTCGACAGCTACCACGTGTGGTGGGACCCGGAGTTGTACGCGCAGATCGCCCGGGCCGGTGCCCGGATCGCCGCCTACCAGGTCTGCGACTGGACGCTGCCGCTGCCGGCCGACGCCCTGCTCGGACGCGGCCATGTCGGCGACGGTGTGATCGACTTCCCGCCGCTCAGCCGCGCTGTGGCCGCCGCCGGGTACACCGGCTGGATCGAGGTGGAGCTGTTCAACCAGGACGTCTGGGACGCCCCGGGTGAACGGACCCTACGCGAAGTGATCGAGCGTCACCTCAAACACATAGCCGTCAGTTGAGGGGGTTCGTCGAAAGGACGGAATCGTTCAGCCGGCTGTTGATCCCGCCCATCAGGCCGCCCAGGGCGTTCGGGTCGAAGGCGACCGCCCGGGTCGGGGCGGGCGTGGAGGTCAAATCGATACCGCCGATACCCGAGCGGTATGTTCCCTGGCTCTTGACCGTTCCCCGCCCTGGTCACTACCGTCCTCGATTAATCAAGTAAAGAATGTTAACCAGCCGTTCGGCCCGGGTCGGGCGGCCCCTGAGGAGACCTGCATGGGATCGTCGGCTCGCCGAGCAGCGACAGCCGTGGCCGTGAGCGCCGGGCTCGCCGCCGCCGTCATACCGCTCACCAGCGCCCAGGCCGCGGCGGTCAGGGGCGAGCTGCGGACCGACCAGGTCGGCTACGCCAACCATGACACCAAGATCGCCTACCTGATGACCGGCGCGGCGGTGTCCGGCGAGACCTACCGGGTGCTGGACTCCCACGGCAGGACCGCCGCGAAGGGCCGGGTCGGCAAGGTCAGCCGCGGCTCCTGGAACGCCGCCTACCCGGACGTCTACCCGGTCGACTTCTCCCGGGTGACCCGGACCGGAACCTATCGGATCGTCACCAGTGGTCCGGTGAAGACCAGTTCGGACACCTTCAAGGTGGAGTCGGGCTCCGCGCTCTACGGCACCCTGGTCGCCGACGGGGTGAACTTCTACCAGAACCAGCGCGACGGCGCCCACGTCCTCAAGGGCCCGCTGAACCGCAAGCCGTCCCACCTCAACGACGCCCACGCCACCGTCTACAAGCTGCCTGCCTTCGACGAGAACAGCGACAACGGCGACATCATCAAGGGCTCCGGGCTGACGAAGGTCGCCGGGAGCAGCCCGGTGGACGTCACCGGCGGCTGGTTCGACGCCGGCGACTACCTCAAGTTCACCTTCACCACCGCCTACGCCGACGACCTGCTGTTCGCCTCCGCCCGGGCGCTGGGCCGGAACGCGCCCGCGTCGCTGAGCGCCGAGGCGCAGTTCGGCAACGACTGGCTGAACAAGATGTGGAACCCGGCCACCAAGACCCTCTACCTGCAGGTCGGCATCGGCAGCGGCAACGCCGCCGGCACCTTCTTCGGCGACCACGACCTGTGGCGGCTGCCGCAGGCCGACGACACCGACAACGCCGCCGCCGACCGCTACGCGGCGAAGAACCGCCCGGTCTTCGAGGCCGCGGCGCCCGGGGCGAAGATCTCCCCGGCCATCGCGGGCCGGGTCGCCGCCTCCTTCGCCCTGGCCTCCCAGGCCGACGCCGCGGCCGGACGTACGGCCAAGGCCAGGACCGAACTGGCCGACGCCACCTCCCTCTACGCCCAGGCGGACACCCACCCCAAGGGCGACCTGGTCTCCGCCGCGCCCAGCAGCTACTACCCCGAGTCCATCTGGCACGACGCGATGGAGCTGGGCGCGACCGAGATCACGCTGGCCGAGCAGGGCCTGCACCGGCCCCGCGCCGAGTACCGGACCTATCTGACCCAGGCCGCGACCTGGGCCAAGGACTACCTCGCCACCGACTCCGGCAAGGACACGCTCAACCTCTACGACGTCAGCGCGCTCGCCCACGCCGACCTGGCCACCGCGATCGGCCGGGCCGGCCGCCCGTCCGGGCTCGCGGTCACCCGCGCCGACCTGGTCGGCGACCTCAAGGCCCAGGTCGCCTCGGCGGCCAAGACCTCCAGCGCCGACATCTTCCGCGCCGGCGGCGACTACACCAACTTCGACGTCGACTCGCACAGCTTCGGCTTCATCTCCACCGAGGCCCTCTACCGCAAGGCCAGCGGCGACCGCAGCTACCAGGCGTTCGCCGGGGAGCAGCGGGCCTGGCTGCTCGGCGGCAACGCCTGGGGCACCAGCTTCATGGTCGGCGCCGGCACCACCTTCCCGAACTGCACCGGCTCGCAGATCCCCAACCTCTCCGGCTCGCTGAACGGCAAGGCCCCGCTGGACGTCGGCGCCGTGGTCAACGGCCCCAACAGCACCGACATCTTCAGCGACGGCCTGGGCGACCTCCAGGACGGCACCCGGAAGTGCGAGCAGGACGCCTTCACCGCCTTCACCGGCCACGGCAGCGAGTACGTGGACGACGTCCGCTCCTGGCAGACCAGCGAGGAGGCCCTGGACATGACCGGCAGCGCGATCCTCGCCGGCGCGCTGCAGTCCTCGGTGCGGTAGGAGAGCCCGGGCCTCACGCCTCCCGGGTCAGGTTGGACAGCTTGTCGGGGTTGGTCACGGCGTAGATGCCGCTGATCTGCTCCCCGTCCGGGGTCAGTTCCAGGACCATGGCCGCGACCGGTGAGTCCTCGCTGAACAGCACCGCCGACGGGTCGCCGTTGACCTGCCGGTAGCGGACGTCCATGCCGCCGGGACGGCGTGCCGCCCGGCGCGACAGCAGCCGGGCGACCAGCTCGCGCCCGTGCACCGGCCGCGGCCCGGCGGCCGGTGCCTTGCCCCCGCCGTCGACCCAGGCGGTGACGTCGGGGGCCAGCAGCCGCAGCAGCGCGTCCATGTCGCCGCCGAAGACCGCCGCGAGGAAGCGCTCGGTGACCTGCTGGCGCACTCCCGGGTCGGCCCGGTAGCGCGGCCGGCGGGCCTGGACGTGCTGCCGCGCCCGGTGTGCGAGCTGCCGTACGGCGGCCGGGCTGCGGTCGAGGATCTCGGCGATCTCGGTGTGCGGGTAGCCGAACACCTCGTTGAGCACGAACACCACCCGCTCCAGCGGGGTGAGCGTCTCCAGTACCACCAGCATCGCCAGCGACACCGCCTCGGCCCGTACTGCGGGATCCGGTTCGAGCGGGGTGGCCAGCGGCTCCGGCAGCCACGGTCCGACGTAGTCCTCGCGCCGCCGCCGGATCGCCTCCTGCCGGGCCAGCGCCCGGTTGACCGCGATCCGCACCAGGTACGCGCGCGGGTTGACGATCTCCTCGGCGCCGGGCGTCCCGAGGCGCGCGGCCCAGGCCAGCCAGGTCTCCTGCAGCACGTCCTCGGCGTCGGCGACGCTGCCGACCATGTTGTAGACGATCGAGAACAGCAGTTCCCGCTGCGCCAGGAACACCGCCGTCCCGGCGTCCCCCGCGTCCCCGGCGACCTCGCCGCTCACGCTCCCGCTCGCTGTCGCGTCCGACATCCCCTGCTCGCCTCCGTGGTCGGTCGTCGGCCTGTTCCGCCGCCTTCACCCCGTGAGAGCGAAGCAGACCCGCGGAGTGTGACATCGCCCCACCCGGATCCCGCTCAGGCCCGTGCCTCAGGCCCGTGCCTCAGGCCCCGCCGAGCCGGTGCCAGGCGCGGGCGCCCGCCGGGGCGGCCCAGCGGGCGACGGTGCCGCCGAAGCGCACGGCCTCGGCCAGCGCCGGGGCCGGGTCGTCCCGGCAGAGCCAGGCCCGCTCGGTGCCGCGCCGCGGCAGCAGGTCGGACGGCCGACGCCGCTGCTGCCAGGCCCAGACCGCGGCCGAGGGCAGGTCGAGCTGGCCCAGCGCGAAGCCCCGGGCCAGCCGCTGCGCCGTGCGCGGCACCGGACGGCCGGTCAGGTCCAGGTGCAGGGCGCGCACCACGTCCAGTCCGTCGACGGTCTCCATCAGCCGGAACTGCGCCCCGGTCCTGGGGTTGAAGTCGACCAGTTTGTACTGCCCGTCGCGCCGGTCGAGCCGCCAGTCCAGGTCGGCGACGCCGCGGTAGCCGACCCGGCGGCAGAACTCCGCCGCCTGCTCGGCGAGGACGGGGTTGGCCAGCGCCCGGGCCCGGGTGGTCACCCCGGCGTTCGGCGGCCAGGAGCGGATCTTGAGCCCGGTGAGGACGATCGGGGGGCCGCCGTCCGCCGCGCAGTAGAGGTGGGTGATCCAGTCCTCGGCCTGCCCGGCCGGGATGCACTCCTGCACCAGGACCGAGGGCGCGCTGCCCGGCGGACAGGCCGCCAGCAGCTCGCGCTCGTCGTGGACCACCGTGGTGTGCCCCACGGCGGGGGACCGCAGCCTGGTCCAGGCCGCCAGGTTCTTCAGCACCAGCGGATAGCCCCAGTCCCGGCCGATCGCCACCAGCGCCTCGTGGTCGCCCGGGGCCCGGGAGCGCGGCGTCGGCACGCCGTGCTCCAGGCAGAGCCGGTGCAGTGCCGCCTTGTCGGCCAGCCGCCGCGGCAGCCCGGTCGGTACCGGCGGCAGCAGGAAGTGCTCGGCCAGCCGGTCCGCGTGCTCGGCCAGCAGCAGCGCGGCCTCGTCGTCGGTGGGGACCGGGACGCTGCGGCGGCCGATGGACCGGCCGATCGCAAGCAGCAGCCGCACCAGCTCCTCGGGCTGTTCCAGCCCGGTGGTGGGGTGGACGAAGCGCCCGGCCGTGTAGCGGGACACCGCGGCCGGGGTGAGCCGGTCCTCCACCATCGCGTGCACGGGCACCCCGAGCCGGCCCAGCGTCCGCAGCACTCCGACCCCGCCGGCGTGCTGCGGGTAGCGGCCGACCTTGACCAGCAGGGCCGGAACCGTACGGTCCAGGCCGGGACCGGATCCACGCATGGCGACCTCGTTTTTTGCCCCGATAGGCGAGCTAATGTCCTTATTATCCTGGAACATGGTGTGCGTAGGGGGAAGACCCGCGTCGAGGAGGACCGCTGATGGCCGCGACCCGCTCCCAGGCAGTACCGGTCACTGTGATCGGCGCCGGGCCGTACGGTCTGGCCACCGCCGCGCACCTGCGGGCCCGCGGGGTGCCGCACCGGGTCTTCGGTGAGCCGATGGACAGTTGGCGCTCGCGGATGCCCGCCGGGATGTTCCTCAAGTCCACGCCCTCGGCCTCCAGCATCTCCGACCCCTCCGGCGCCTGCTCCCTGGACCGGTTCCGGGCCGCCGAGGGACGCCGCTCCCAGGGCGACCTGCACCCGGTCCCGCTGGACGAGTTCGTCCGCTACGGACTGTGGTTCCAGCAGCAGTGCGTCCCTGACCTGGAACGGACCGTGGTGCGCCGGATCGAGGCCAGGGCCGGGCAGTTCCAGGTCACCCTGGAGTCGGGCGAGGACTACATCAGCCGCTCGGTGGTGCTGGCCACCGGCCTCGGCCCCTTCGCCCACATCCCGCCGGAGCTGGCCGACCTGGCCCGGGAGGGCCTGGCCTCGCACCCGGCGGAGCACGCCGACCTGGGCCGCTTCGCCGGACAGCGGGTGGCGGTGGTCGGGGCCGGCCAGTCCGCCCTGGAGAGCGCCGCCCTGCTGCACGAGGCAGGCGCCGTGCCCACGGTGCTGGCCAGGACCCAGGAACTGCTGTTCGGCACACCCCCGAGCAGCGACCTCCCGGCCGAGCGCCCGCTCTCCCGACGCCTGGTCAAACCCGCCTCGCCGCTGGGCCCCGGCTGGTCGCTGCGGGCGTTCAGCGGCATACCCGGCAGCTACCGGCACCTGCCGGCGCCGGCCCGGGAGCACTTCCTGCGCACCGTGCTCGGCCCCTCCGGCGCCTGGTGGCTGCGGGACCGGGTGCACGGCCGGGTGGACGTGCTCACCGGCCGCTCGGTGCGCTCCGCGGTGCCCGCCGGCGGGGGCGCGCGGCTGACGCTGGCGGACCGGGACGGCGGCACCGCGGTGCTGGAGGCGGACCACGTCCTCTCCGCCACCGGCTACCGGGTCGACCTGGACCGGATGGAGCTGCTCGCCCCCGGCCTGCGCGGCGGGCTGTGGCGCAGCGGCCGGGCCCCGCACCTCTCCGCCGGGTTCGAGTCCTCGGTGTCCGGCCTGTACTTCACCGGCCTCCCGGCCGCGGCCACCTTCGGCCCGGTGCTGCGCTTCGTCTGCGGGACCGGCTTCGCCGCCGGACGGCTCAGCCGGGCCGTGGCGGCGCGCGGATGACCGTAGCGTCGGCGCCCGCGGTCGCGACCCGGTCCGCGGCACGGGACCGCTGGTACCCGCTCGCCGCGCGCACCGCGCTGCCGCTGGCCCTGCTGCTGTGGCTGCTCTCGCTGCGGCTGGTGGCCCCGCTGGACCGGATGGGGGACCTCGGCCTGCTCCAGGTGCTGCCGCCGCTGTACTGGGTGGCCGTACTGCTGCTCACCGTCGGCTTCGGCCTTGCCCTGTACGACCGCCGGGTGGCCCCGGGCTGGCTGGCCGGCTACGTACTGGGACTGGTCGCGGTCATCCACGCCACCCCGGCCCTGCTCTACCCCACCCTCCGCTACGCCTGGGCCTGGAAGCACCTCGCGGTGATCGACGCGATGCTGCGGCACGACGGCTCGGTGCCGCACGCCGGGGTGCTGGACATCTACAACCAGTGGCCGGGCTTCTTCATGCTGAACGGGCTGCTGCAGCGGGCCGCCGGGCTGCACTCGCTGCTCGGCCTGGCGTCCTGGACCCCGGCCCTGGTCAACGCCCTGCTGCTGGGCCCGCTGCTGCTGCTGTACCGGTCGGTCACCCGGGACCGGAAGCTGGTCTGGGGCGCGGCCTGGATCTTCTACGCCTGCTCCTGGGTGGGACAGGACTACTTCTCGCCCCAGGCCTTCGCCTTCCTGCTCTACGTGGTGGTGCTGGCCCTGGTGTTCCGGCAGCTGTCGGTTCGGCCGGAGTCCCCGGAGCGGGGCTGGGCGCCGACCCGGCTGCTGCTGGTCCTGGTGCTGGAGGCGGCGATCGCCTCCTCGCACCAGCTCACCCCGCTGATGCTGGTCAGCGTGCTCCTGGTGCTGTCGCTGCCGCGCCGCAACCGGCGGGTCACCCTGCCGCCGCTGGCCGGCGCGGTGGCGCTGATGCTGCTCTGGGACCTCACCGCGGCCCGTCCCTACATCACGGCCAATCTGAGCAGCTTCGGCACGGCGCTGCTCACCCCGGACGGCAACGCGGTCTCCGGGCTGGCCGGGCTCGGGGCCGCCGCGCCCGGCCAGGTCCTGCTGGCCTGGATCGACCGCGGCCTGTCCGCCACCGTCTTCCTGCTGGCCCTGCTCTGCCTGGTCCGACGGCCGTGGGTACGGCGCACCGGCCTTCCGCTGGCCATGTTCGCACCGCTGCCGCTGCTCGCCGCCAACAGCTACGGCGGGGAGATGATCTTCCGGGTCTATCTGTTCGCGCTGCCGGCCACCGCCTTTCTGATCGCCGCCCTGGCCCTGCAGCCCGGCCCCCGGCCGAGGCTTCGGGCGCTCGGCGCCCTCGGATTGGTGCTGACCCTGCTCTGCGGGCTGTTCTTCGGCTACTACGGGAAGGAGAAGATGAACCACTTCACCACCGCCGAGGTCGACGCCGCCCGCTACGTCACCGACAGCGCGCCGCCGGGGTCGGTGATCGTCGCACTCACCGCCAACGTCCCCGGCTTCTACCAGCACTACGACCAGCATGTGCTGGTCCAGCTGAGCCAGGAGGCACCCCAGGACACCGCGCTGCTGGTCCGCGATCCGCTGGCGGGCCTGCGGCTGGCGGTGGATCAGACGGGCCCGGGGGTGCCCGCGTATCTGATCCTCAGCCGGGGGCAGCAGGCCGAGTGCTACCTCACCGGGGTGCTTCCGGCGGACACCATGGCGCGGCTGCAGACCGAGGTCCAGGCGACCCCCGGCTTCGCCGAGGTCTACCGGAACCCGGACGCGGTGGTCTACCGGTTCGTCCCCTCGGCGGACGGTGCCCGATGAACGGGCAGTGGCGGCAGTGGCGGATCGGGGTCGGGCTCGGGCTGTCCGGGTGGGTCGCGCTGGCCGCGACCGCGCTGCCCGCCTCACCGGCGGTGCTCGGGTGGCTCCGGGTGCTGGTCGTCGCCTGCTTCCTGGTGGCCGGGCCGGGAGGGGCAGCGGTACGGGCGGCGGCCCGCGCCCCGGACCGCAGGGGGCGGGGGTGGGAGCGGCTGGAGGCCGCGGTGCTCACCGTGGCACTCAGCCTCTCGATCAGCGCGGTGGTCGCCGAAGGCTTCTCGCTGGCCCACGGCTTCAGCTCGGCGCGGGTGGTCGGCACGCTCGCCGCGGTCACGACGGCGCTGGCACTGCTCGGTCACCACCGGCCCCGGAGCCCGGGCCGGAGCCGACGCCCGGGGTCGGCCCCCACCGCCGAGAGCGGAGCCTCCGCGGCGGGAGCAGGGTCCGGCTGGCCCGCCGAGCCGGGCCCGGCCGGGCAGGCCAGGTGGGGGTGGCACCCCGGGGTCCCCCGGGCCGGGTGGCCTGGGTGGGGGCTGGCGCTTGGCGCCGGACCAGGGCCCCAGGCTGGCCCCGGGTCGCACCCCGGGCTGGGGCGGCGGCAGGCCGGGCAGACCAGGCGAGGGCTGGGGCCGCGCTTCGGGGTGGGGCGGGTCGGGCGGGGGGTGGCTGGGTTGGCGTTGTTGGTGACCGCTGCTGCCTGCGGAGGGCAGGGCGCCCCGGCGTCGTCCGGCCCGTCGTCCGGTTCGTCGAGATCCTCCGCCGCGTCGGCGCTGGCGCTGGCGTCGGCGCCGGCTGCGCCGGGGCCGTGGCACACGGTGTTCCAGGACGACTTCAATGGCACCGCCCTGGATTCGACGGCCTGGACCACCTGCTACGACTGGAATCTGCGCGGCTGCACCAACGGCGGGAACCACGAGCTGGAGTGGTACCAGCCCGGCCAGGTGACCGTCGGCGGCGGTCGGCTCAGCCTGACCGCGCAGCGCCGGACCACCGCCGGGTCCGACGGCCACAGCTACCCGTGGACCTCGGGGATGGTCTCCACCGGCCGGGACTCCTGGGACGCGACGCCCCGTCACACCTTCACCTACGGCTACTTCGCGGCGTCGATCCAGGTGCCCGCGGGCATGGGCCTGTTCCCGGCGTTCTGGATGATGCCGCAGACCCGCTCCGCCCCGCCCGAACTCGACATCGCCGAGTTCACCCGGGGCGCGCAGTCGGTCCTGATGACGGTGCACTGGGCCGGGGCCGGCGGCAGGGACGCCCACCTGAGCAAGCGCTACGGTCCTGTGGACTTCCCGGCCGGCTACCACGTCCTCGCGCTGGACTGGGAGCCGGACTCGCTGACCTGGTACGTCGACGGGGTGGCCCGGTTCACGACCACCGCGCACGTGCCGAAGGTGCCGATGGAGGTCCTGCTCGACCTCGCCGTGGGTTACCCGGAAGCGCCGCCCGCCTCGATGGACTCGGCCGTGATGAAGGTCGACTGGGTACGGGTCTGGCAGCGCTGAGGCCCAAGAGCAGCCGCGCCCCACATACGGGTCCGACCGGCCAGGTCAGTCCGTGGGCGGGCCGCCGACCGGCCGTCCCAGGCGGGCCCGGAGCCGGCGGTAGGCGCGCCAGCCCCTGGTCCGCAGCTGCTCCGGGAGCGGCGCCACCGGGGCGCCCCGGCCCTCGGTCCAGGCCCGGAACAGCTCCGGCGGGGTGTCGGCCCTGACCATCAGCCGGGAGATCCGCAGCGCGTGGTCGTTCGGCGAGCTGAAGGCGTAGCCGACCCCGCAGGCCGAGGACCAGCCGGCCTTCTGCACCTTGCGGCGCACCGAGGGGCTGGAGTAGCCGTGCGGGTAGGCGAACGCCTCCACCGGGTGGGACAGCAGCTGCTCCAGGTCCTGCTTGCAGCCCGCCACCTCGTCGCAGAGCCGTCGGCCGGACTGGGTGTCCAGCTGCGGATGGGTGCGGGTATGGCCGCCGATCTCGATCCCGCAGGCGTCCAGGGTGGCGATCTGACGCCAGTTCAGCATCGCGGCCGGGGGCAGCAGGCTGCCCCGGGGGGTGCCGCCCGGGGCGTGCACGGCGCCGGTGGTGACGTAGAGGGTGGCCGGCAGGTCGCGGTCGGCCAGGGCGGGGGCCACGGTCCAGTAGAAGTCGGCGAATCCGTCGTCGAAGGTGAGCACGGCGGAGCGCGGCGGCAGCGCCGGGCCGCCGCGCAGCGCGGCGACCAGGCGGCGCAGCGGCACCACGGTGAGCCCGGCGTCGGCGATCCGGTCCAGCTGCTCGGTGAAGACCCGCGGCGTCACCGTGAACGGCGCGATCCAGCCCGGTGGGTCCTCCACCACCGAGTGGTACAGAAAGACCGGTACCGGGTTCACGGCCCGCCTCCGGCGGCGCCGCGGAGCCGCCCGGCGGCGTAGCCGACCAGGGTGGTGCCGGCCCCGGTGACCAGCGCGGGCACGGTGCCGGCGGCGGTGCCCGAGCCCGGCCGCAGCCCGCGCAGCAGCGCCCGCGGCAGGGTCGAGCGCAGGTAGCCGCGCTCGCTGGCCAGCGCCGGTCCTGAGCCGGCGTGCCGGGCCACCGCGGCCTTGGAGAGGCCCTCGGCGTAGCAGCGGGAACGGAAGTAGGCCCAGCGGGTGCGGGCCGGCGGGACGTGGTGGCGGACCACCGCGGCCGGTTCGTAGAGCAGTACGCCGTCCGGCCTGCGGGCCGCGATCCGCAGGCACAGCTCGGTCTCCTCGCAGCCGAGCGGGCGGCTGCCGACCCGGCCGAGATCGGTGCGGAACCCGCCGGCGGCCAGCAGTTCGGCCCGGCGGAAGGACATATTGGCGCCGATGAAGTTGCGTACCGGGGACCGCTGTTCGGGCATGCCCCGGTAGCAGCAGCCGACCACCCAGTCGAACTCCGCCGGGAACCAGCCGGGTCGGCCGGACTCCCAGCGGGGCAGCACCAGGCCGCCGACCCCGAGCACCGCCGGGTCGCGGTAGCCGTCGAGCAGTCGGCCGCTCCAGTCCGGCTCGGCGGCGGCGTCGTCGTCCAGGAAGGCGACCAGCTCGCCCCGGGCGGCGGCGACCCCGGTGTTGCGGGCGCCGGAGAGCCCCCGGCGCTCCCGGTTGCCGAGCACCCGGACGCCGGGCAGGCGCAGCCGGGCCCGGGCGGCGAGTTCCGGGCAGTGGTCCACCACCAGCAGCAGCTCGTGCACCGGCCGGCGCTGGGCCCGGACCGAGGCGATGGCGGCCGACAGGTCCTCCCAGCGGTCCACGGTGTAGGCGCAGACGACCACGGAGAGCGTGGGTTCCGGGTTCATCGCGTACTCCTCTCCCGGGGCAGCCAGCGCGGCAGCGTCAGCAGCAGCGGCAGGCCGAGCAGGCACTCGGCGGCCAGCCAGGCGACGCCGACCCCGGTGACCCCGAGCAGCGGCAGCAGCCAGCCGCTCAGGCCGAGCACCAGCACGCACAGCGCGGCCTGCAGCGCCACCACCCAGGCCAGCCTGCGGCGGGCCCTGGCCACGTCGATGGCCACCCCCAGCAGCAGGTTGGGCAGCGCGGACAGGGCCAGCAGCCGCAGCAGCGCGGTGCCGTGCTCGGCGTACTGCGGGCCGAACAGGGCCAGCAGCCAGGGGGCCGACACCACCAGCAGCAGCGCTGCGGCGGCCAGCAGCACGGTGTTGTGGCGCAGCACCTTGCGTGCGTGCTCCTCCAGCCGCTCCGGCGCCCGGGCGGCCTCGACGATCAGCGAACTGCCCATGTTGTAGGCGACCAGGAAGAGCGTGTAGGCGATCACCCAGGCCAGCGAGAAGTACGCGCTGCCCTCGTCGCCGAGCTGGTTCAGCACCAGCAGCGGCACCACGTTGTACGCGGCGAGCCGGAACAGCGCGCCGACGTAGTCGGCCGCCGCGTAGCCGAGCAGCCGCTGCGGTCCGGCGGCGTCGCACCGGTCCCGCCGGTGTTCCGGCACGGCGTGCCGGAACAGGAAGACATTGGTGACCACCAGGGCCACCAGCAGCGCCCCGACCCAGGAGGCCAGGATGCCGGCGCCGAGCGCGAGGATGCCGCAGAGGGCCAGCAGCCCGGCCTTCACCGCGGCGAAGAGCGCGTTCTCGCCCAGCACCCAGCCGGTGCGGCGCAGCCCGGTCAGGGCTCCGTCCTGCAGTACGAAGATCGAGTAGCCGACCGCCCCGGCCACGAAGCAGACCGCGGGCACCGGTTCGCGCAGATAGCCGAGGCCGGGCGCGACCGCCGGCACCAGCAGCAGGAAGGCCACCGCCACCACGGTGCTGCACAGGGCGCTGGCGGCGTAGCAGCGCAGTGCCAGCCGCCCGGCGTGCCGTCCGGCCGCCGGGACGAAGCGCACCAGCACATCGGCCAGATTGAGCTGCCCGACCCCGGACAGCAGCATCACCGCCGAGAGCGCGGCGTAGCTGCGGCCCACCGTCGCGGTGTCGTACCAGTGGGTGGCGAGCACCCAGAAGGCCGCGCCGAGGGTCGCCGCGAGCAGCGAACTCAGGGTCAGCACATGGCCGTTGCGCAACAGCGGCCCGGCGTCCAGGGCCGCCCTGGCCCGGAGCAGGGCGCCGTGGCCGCGCGTCCGGAACGGCCCGGCCGGTGCCTCCACCCGTGTGGTCATCCGTACTCAACTCCCGTCCGGGGGACGGTGGGTGCGGTACCGGCTGCGCAGATAGCCGAGCGGCCCGTACAGCAGCCCCTGGACTTCGAGCAGGGTGAGCCGTCCGGACCAGCCGCCGTCCGGGCCAGCCGCTCCACGGCGCCGGGTGGCGGCGTAGTGCACGCCCCGGGGCAGCCGGCGGGCCAGCGCCGGCAGCATGCCCGGCTCGTTGGCGACCGCGGCGGCCAGGAAGGCGCCGAAGCCGGCGCCGTACCCGAACGCCTGCGCGGGCAGCGCGCCCCGGCTGCGGCTGGGACGGTGCCAGACGATCGCGTCCGGCTGGTAGGCCAGGGTGGCCCCGGCGACCAGGGTCCGGAAGAAGCCGAGCAGGTCGTCGCCGCCGCGGGCGGCGGTGCCGGTGCCGGTGGCCGGGTCGAAGCCGCCGATCCGGCGCAGCAGGGCGGTCCTGAACGCCATATTGGCCCCGGAGCCGAACCGGCCCGCGTTGAACGGGAACAGCGGGTCGCAGGGCGGGTCCGCCAGCGACCAGGCGCGGGCGGTGAAGCCCTTGTCGTAGCCGCCGTGCCGCTGCAGGTCGGCCTGGCCCCGGGTCTCCAGCTCGGCGGGCAGGATCAGCCCGGTGACGCAGCCGATCCGGTCGGAGGCGGCGAACGCCTCGGCGATCGCGGCCGGCCACTCCGGGTCGACCAGGGTGTCGTCGTCGGTGAAGGCGATGATCCGCCCGGTGGCCTCGGCCAGCGCGCGGTTGTGCGCCCGGGCCAGGCCGGCCACCGGCTCGCGCAGATAGCGCACCCGCCCCTGGTAGCGGCCGCGGACCAGCGCCTCGGCGCTGTCGTCGGCCGGGGCGTTGTCCACCACCAGCACCTCCAGGTGCGGATAGCCGGTGCGCAGCAGCGAGTCCAGGCAGTGCCGCAGCGCTCCGGCCCGGTTCCGGGTGGCGACCACCACGCTGATCGCGGGCGGGTCGCGCAGCACCCGGGCCCGGGGCAGCCGGCACGGGCGGGCCCCGGCCGCGTCGCCGCCGGGCAGTTCGCCGTCGGCGAGCTCACGGGCGGCCAGCTCGCGGGCGTCGGCGGCGCGGTGCCCGGCCACGGCGCCGGCCAGTTCGCGGTGCACGGCGTCGACCAGCGCCTGGCGCAATCCGGCGGCGTCGCCGGGTCGGCCGGTCACGGTGACCACTCCTAGCGGGTGCCCGTGCAGTCGCGCCAACGCCAGCACGCGCCCGTCCGGCTCGATCGGCCCCGGACCCCCGGGGGAGCGCAGCTCACCCGGTTCGTCCAGGTCCAGGTCGACCACCCGGACGGCGGTGTAAGGCGATTCGCGGGCGACGAGGCGGGGGCAGGCCGGTTCGGTGCGCCGGTCGTAGCCGTTCATCGCTCCGCCGCGGCAGCAGGCGCCGCGGACCGGGCGCCGGGGCGCTCGGCGAGCAGGGTCCGCAGCACCCGGCGGCCGTCGGAGACGGCGTGCAGGTGCGAGCGCCCGTTGCGGCGGGGGAGTTCGAGGCTCGGGACCTCGGCGATCCGCAGTCCCGAGCGCAGGGCGTGGGCCACCATCTCGGCCTCGATCTCGAACCCGGTGGAGCGCAGGTCGAGTTCGTCCAGGAAGCTGCGGCGGAAGGCGCAGTACCCGTAGCAGAGGTCGGTCAGCATGGTGTCGTAGAGCCGGTTGACCACGGTCAGCAGGGCCCGGTTGCCCAGCGAGCGGATCCGGGTGAGGTCGAGCGAGCCGCCGCCGGCCACGAACCGGGAGCCCTTGACGAAGTCGTAGCCGTTGTCGAGGAAGTGCAGGTAGTGCGGGATCTCGCCGGGCCACATGCTGCCGTCGGCGTCCAGCATGACCACGTACTCGCCGGTCGCCGCGCCGAAGCCGGTCCGCAGCGCGCTGCCCTTGCCCGGCCCGCGCTGCGGGACGCTGCGCACGGTCGGCAGGCAGTGCGCGGCCATCCGCAGGGTGGCGTCGCTGGAGTCGCCGTCGACCAGGATCACCTCGTCCACGCAGCGGGGGATCTGCTCGAAGACCCAGGGGATGTTGCGGGCCTCGTTGTGGGCCGGCACCACCAGGCTGACGGTGGGTCGGGTGCGCACCCGGTCGTCCTCGCGGCGCAGCGGATGCGCGTCGGGGCCGCGATCGGGGCCGCGGTCGGTGCTGCGGCGGCCGCCCGGGGCGTCCGGGCCCCGGCGGGTGCTGTCGGTGCCGATTCTGCGTTCGATTCGGGGCAGGGTGGAGCTCATGGCGAACGACCTCTCCGGAGGTGACGGGAGCGTCCGGTGCCACGGGCGCGCCGCGCGGGGCGAGGGCGCAGCGCGGACCACTCCCTCGGGAGGAAAGTTGAACGACCGACTGGGGCAGCGGGCCCCGGAGGGGCGGTCTGCCACGGACGTCAGGGACGCCGCTCGATCTCGGACGCCGAAGCGCCAACTGGGTACTGGCAAATGTGCGGTGCCAGGAATTCATCATCGGCGGATGCTCACGCAGAGTCAAGTTTTCATGGAAATTTCCTACTTATGTGATGAAATGCCTCATTCCAGCTACGGATTGCTACCGAGGGTAGCCGTCGGCGGCGATCCGGCGGGAGATCTCCTCCGGCCGCACCGGGCGGCCGTAGTACCAGCCCTGCGCCCAGTCGCAGCCCATCGCCCGCAGCCGCTCCGCATGGGCCGCGGTCTCCACCTCCTCGGCGGTGACCGTCAGTCCGAGCGTGTGCGCCAGCGAGACCACGGCGCCGACGATCCGCCAGCCCAGCGCCTCGTCCAGGGTCGGGTCGTGCAGGTCCGCCACGAAGGAGCCGGCGATCTTCAGCCCGGACACCGGCAGGTCCCGCAGGTAGGAGAGGTTGGACCAGCCGGTGCCGAAGTCGTCGACGGCGAGGGAGACCCCCATGTCGACCAGCGAGTGCAGGGTGTGCAGCGACTCGTCCTCGCGGCCCACCACGGCGCTCTCGGTGATCTCCAGCTGCAGCAGCCGCGGGTCAAGGCCGGTGCTGTGCAGGATCCGGGCGACATCGGGCACCAGGCCGGCGTTGCGGGTCTGCCGGACCGCCAGGTTGACGTTCATCTGCGGCGCGGCCGGGCCGAACCTGCGGGCCCACTCCGCCGCCTGGCCGCAGGCCTGCTCCAGCACCCAGCGGCCCAGCGGCATGATCACGCCGGTCTCCTCCGCGGTGGCCACGAACTCGTCCGGGCCCAGCACCCCCAGCTGCGGGTGCCGCCAGCGGACCAGCGCCTCGACCGCGACCAGCGAGCCGTCCGGCAGCGCGCAGAGCGGCTGGTAGTCGATGAAGAACTCGCCCCGGTCCAGCGCCGTCGGCATCCGCACCGACACCGCGTAGCGGTTGACGGCACGGGCGTTGCGGCCCGGGTCGAACAGGGTCCAGCGCCCGCGCCCCTCCTCCTTCGCCCGGTAGAGCGTCAGGTCCGCGGCGCGCACCGCGGCCATCGGGGTGGTGGTGGCCACCGTCCGCTCCAGCACGCCGACGCTGGCGCCGACCGAGAGCTGGTGGTCGCCGACCAGCACGGGTTTGGTCAGGGCGTCCAGCACCGTCCTGGCGACCGCCACCGCCTGCTGCTCCCCGCTGGAGTTCTCCAGCAGCACCACGAACTCGTCGCCGCCGAGCCGCGCCAGCAGATGGCCCATCGGCGCGAGCGCCGCGGCCAGCCGCTCGGCCACCGCGGCCAGCAGCTGGTCCCCGGCCTCGTGGCCGAGGCTGTCGTTGACCACCTTGAACCCGTCCAGGTCCACGTAGCAGAGCCCGATCCTGGCGCCCGGGGACGGGTCCTCGAAGAGCGCCTCCAGCCGCTCGAAGAACGCGGCCCGGTTGGGCAGGCCGGTCAGCGGGTCGTGGGTGGCCTGGTGCCGCAGCCGCTCCTGCAGCCGGTAGCGGTCGGTGATGTCCTCCAGCATCGCCACCTGGTACTTGGGCGCGCCGTCCTCGTCCCTGATCAGCGAGACGGTGAGGTGGGTCCAGACCACCTCGCCGTCGGCCCGGTAGTAGGGCTTGTCGAACTGGAACCGGTCCCGCTTGCCGCTGATCAGCTCCCCGTACGCCTCCCACACCCCCGGGGTGTCCTCCGGGTGCACCAGGTCGTCCACCCGGCGCCCCTCCAGGTCCTCGGGGCGCGCGCCGAACAGCTCCACCAGGGACGGGTTGACCTCCAGGATCCGGCCGTCGATGTCACCGATGCCGATGCCGATGGCGGCGCTCTCGAACAGGGCCCGGAACCGGGCCTCCGAGGCGTGCAGCGCCCGCTCCGCGCTCTCCCTGGCGGTGTCGGCGGCCAGCCTGATGCTCTCCTGCTCGTGCAGGGTCTGCTCGCGCAGCGCCCCGGCCCAGCCGGCCGCGAAGGCCCCGGCCAGGGCCGGCCCGCGGCCGTCGCCCAGCGGCGGCTCCTGCACGACGGCCACCAGCCGGGCGAACATGGCCGGGTCGGTGTAGTGGGCGTGCACCAGCACCGCCCCGGCCTCCTCGGCCGGGGCCGGGTCGAAGGGGTCGTCGTTCCTGGCCCGGTTCAGCAGCGCCGTGGTCCTGGCCGCCAGCCGCCGCCTGGTGCCGGTGGTGAGCGTGCCGCCGTGGCCGCTGTGCAGGAGTTCGGTCCACGCCCGGCAGAAGCGGTCGGCGGCGCCGGCCTCCGTGGGCGGGGAGGCGTTCACGGGCGGCGCCCCACGCCCACCAGTCCCGCCATCCGCTCCGGGTGCGGCTCCACCGCGTCCGGGTTCTCCGGGTGCCACTGGCCGAAGTAGACCACCCCGGGATCGACCAGGTCGAAGCCGTCGAACATCCCGGTGATCCGCTCCTTGCTGCGCATCGTCAGCGGGGTCGGGGTCCGCGCGTAGAGGTCCTGGTGCGGGCCGGCCTGGTCCGGGCGGCCCTCCAGGCCCGCGTGCGAGAGCACCAGGATGCTGCCCGGCGGCATGGCGGCGCGCAGCAGCCGGATGATCCGCTCCGGGTCCTCGGCGTCCGAGATGAAGTGCAGCACCGCGACCAGCAGCACCGCCACCGGCTCGCCCGCCCCCATCAGTGCGGCCACGGTCGGGTGGGCGAGCAGGTCCTCGGTGTCCCGCATGTCCGCCTGCACCACCTCGCTCAGCGGATCGTCCTTGAGCAGCAGCCGGCTGTGCGCGACCGCGACCGGGTCGCGGTCCACGTACACGACCCGGGCCTCGGGGGCGATCTCCCGGGCGATCTCGTGCACGGCGCCGAAGGTCGGGATGCCCGAGCCGATGTCCAGGAACCGGGTGACGCCCTGCTCGGCGACGTACTGCACGGCGCGGCGCAGGAAGGCCCGGTTGGCCCGCATGATCATCGGCAGCTCCGGCCAGAGCTCCATCGCCTTGCGGGCCATCTCCCGGTCCACCGCGAAGTTGTGCGACCCGCCCAGGTAGTAGTCGTACACCCGTGCCGCGTTCGGCTTGTCGAGATCCGTTCCCGCGGGCACCCACTTCGGTCGCGACATGGAGGTCCTCTTCGAGTTCCGGAAGCAGACAACGGCCAGTAAAAGCCTCCTACCCATCCATACCTCCTGCAACTCGCCGATCTCCGTCAACAGGCCCTACGCGGGGGCGAGGGTGTCGAGGGTGGTGAGTTCGGGCGGGGTGAGCTGGAGGGCGGCTGCGGCGAGGTTGGCGGTGAGGTGGTCCGGGTTGCCGGTGCCGGGGATGGCCAGGACGTGCGGGCCGCGCTGCAGCGTCCAGGCCAGCCGGACCTGGGCCGGGGTCGCGCCGTGGGCCTCGGCGACGGCGAGGATCTCCGGATGCTCGGCGGCGCTCGCGCCGTCCTCGCGGCCGGCGCCGGCGATGGCGAAGAACGGTACGAAGGCGACGCCCTGCTCGCCGCAGGTGCGCAGGAACGCGTCGGCCTCGGGCCGCCGCGAGTCGATGCTGTAGCGGTTCTGCACGCAGACCACCGGCGCGACGGCCTGGGCCTCGGCCAGGTGCTCGGGCCTGGCGTTGGAGATGCCGAGGTGGCGGATCAGCCCGGCCTCGCGCAGTTCGGCCAGCGCGCCGAAGTGCTCGGCGATCGGGCCGGGGCCCTTGAGCCGCAGGTTCACCACGTCGAGGTGGTCCCGGCCGAGCTGCCGCAGGTTCTCCTCGACCTGTCCGCGCAGCTGGTCCGGCGTGGCCCAATACCACGCCCCGGACGGGTCCCGGCCTGGGCCGACCTTGGTGGTGATCACCAGCCCGTCCGGGTACGGGCCGAGGGCCCGGTTGATCAGCTCATTGGCGGAGCGCAGCGACGAGAAGTAGAACGAGGCGGTGTCGATGTGGTTCACCCCGAGCTCGACCGCCCGGCGCAGCACGCCGATCACCCGTTCGCGGTCGCTGGGCGTGCCGACGTCGAAGGCCCCGCTGCCGGTCAGCCGCATCGCGCCGAAGCCGATCCGATGGACCGTCAGGTCCCCGAGCCGCCAGGTGCCGGACGCCGCCGCGGTGATCGTTTCTGAAGTCATGGGAGGGGAGTCTTCCACACCCGGGTGAGCGGGGATTCCTGTGAATTGGGCAAACGGGAGCTTTCGCTCAGCCCAAGGCTTGGCCAGATTTGTCCCACAATTAACCTCCTCGGGCGTTTCGCTCCCAGTCAGAGCTATCCCCTCCCCGCAGGCTCGGAGCATGGCGACAACCGCGACCCTCATCCCCGAAGTCACCCGTCCGCGCACCCGTACCGAGCCCCGCTACGCCCGGCCCGCACTGATACTGATCACCGCCGTCGCGGCGCTGCTGTTCGCCTGGGACATCGGGCAGAGCCAGTACCACCCCTTCTACGCCGACGCGGTGCGCAGCATGGCGGGCAGTTGGAAGGCGTTCGCCTACGGGTCGTTCGACCCGGGGAACACCATCACCCTGGACAAGCTGCCGGGCTTCCTCTGGCCGCAGGCGCTGTCCGCGCGCCTGTTCGGCTTCCACGCCTGGGCGCTGACGCTGCCTCAGGTGGTCGAGGGCGTGCTCAGCGTCCTGGTGCTGTACCGCGCGGTGCGGCGCTGGGCCGGGGTGGACGCGGGGCTGCTCGCGGCCGGGTTCCTGGCGCTGACGCCGGTGGTCGCCGGGCTGTTCCGGACCTCGGTCGAGGACCCGGCGTTCCTGCTGCTCCTGCTGCTCGCCGCCGACGCCACCCAGCGGGCCGCCCGCGAGGCGCGGCTGCGGACCCTGCTGATGGCCGGCGTCTGGGTCGGGCTGGCCTTCCAGGCGAAGATGCTGGAGGCCTTCGCGGTGCTGCCCGCGCTGGCGCTGGTGTACCTGGTGTCCGCGCCGACCGCGCTGCGGCGCAGGACCGTCCACCTCGCGCTGGCGGGGGCGGTGACCCTGGCGGTGTCCGCCTCCTGGATGCTGCTGGTCACGCTGACCCCGGCGGCCGACCGTCCCTATGTGGACGGCAGTACCAACAACTCCGCCGTGAGCATGGTGGTCGGCTACAACTTCCTGAACCGCTTCTCGGCGGTGGGTATGGACGCGGCCGACACCGGAAGCGTGTCGGCGGTGCAGGGCGGCGGCGGAGCCCACGGCGTGGCCCAGGGACACAGCGCGGGCCGGGCCCAGGCGCACGGGCGGACGGCGCAGCGGGCGGGCGGCTGGGGCGGCAGCGACGGCGGCTGGACCAAGCTGGTGGCCGGCCCGATGGCGGCCGAGGCCGGATGGTTCTACCCGCTGGCCCTGGCCGCCCTCGGCCTCGGGCTCTACCAGCGCCGCCGGATGCCCCGTACCGATCCGCTGCGGGCCGGGCTGCTGCTCTGGGGCAGCTGGTTCGCGGTGTTCTTCCTGGTGCTGAGCGCCGGGAGCGTCGGCGGCCACACCTACTACATGGGTGTCATCGCCGCCCCGCTGGCGGCGCTCGGCGGCGCCGGGACGGTCCTGCTCTGGCGCGCCTACCGCTCCGGCGGACGGACCGCCTGGGTGCTGCCGGCCACCGTCGCGGTGACGGCGGGCTGGGGCGCCTCGCTGGCCGCGGGCTACCCGGCCTTCCTGCCGCTGCTGGCGCCCGCGGCGCTGCTGCTCGGGCTGGCCTCGGTGGTCCTGCTGGGCCTGCCGCTGCTGCGCGGCAGGGGCATGGGCGGCGCCCGGGCCGGACTGGCGGTGGGCCTCGCGGCGATGCTGGTCGCCCCGGCGGCCTGGACCGCGTCCGTGCTCGACCCGGCCTACGGGCACTCGGCGATGGGCGCGGTCGGCCCGCCGGCCCGGCACCTGATGGGCTTTCTGCCGACGTCGGCGACCTCGGCGACGGCGGCGACGGGACGTCAGGGGGCCGCCCGCACGCCGGCCGCAGTCAACGCCTTCGCCTCCGCGATGCGCGCGTCCGGCACTCTGACGGACAGTCAGGAAGCGCTGCTCGCCTACACCCGGGCGCACCGGGACGGGGCCCGCTACCTCTTCGCCACCACCAACTGGGCCCTCGCCTCCCCTTACATCCTGGCGACCGGGGATCCGGTGCTCCCCATCGGCGGCTTCACCAACCAGGCCCCGTCGCCCACCCTGGGCGCGCTGCAGCGCGAGGTCGGGGCGGGGGCGCTGCGCTACGTCCTGCTCGGTGACGGGACGTCGGGCCTCTTCGGCGGGCGCCCGGCCGGTGGCTCCGCGACCACGGCTGCCGCACGGGCCACCGCCTGGGTCAGCGGCAGCTGCCAGCCGGTGCCGCCGAGCGCCTACGGCGGGGGAGTGGCCGGTACCAAGCTCTACCACTGCGTCTAGACAGCAGTGCGGGCGGCGGCTCCCGTTGGAGCCGTCGCCCGCACTGACGCAGGATCAGATCAACTGCCAGTCCGGCTTCGCCGCGTAGGTCGCGCGGAAGTAGTCGGCCAGCTTCAGCCCGGACGCCGCGGCCTCGTCGACGACTACGGTCGCGTGCGGGTGCAGTTGCAGCGCGGAGGCGGGGACCAGGGCGGAGAGCGGGCCCTCGACCGTCGCCGCCACGGCGTCGGCCTTGGCCTCGCCGGTGGCCAGCAGGACCAGGTGCCGGGCGTCCAGGATGGTGCCGATGCCCTGGGTGATGACGTGGTGCGGGACCTCGTCCAGGTTGTTGAAGAACCGGGCGTTGTCGACCCGGGTCTGCTGGGTCAGGGTCTTGATCCGGGTCCGGGAGGCCAGCGAGGAGCAGGGCTCGTTGAAGCCGATGTGGCCGTCAGTGCCGATGCCGAGCAGCTGCAGGTCCACGCCGCCGGCCTCGGCCAGCGCCCGGTCGTAGGCGAGGCAGGCGGCGGCGATGTCCTCGGCGCTGCCGTCCGGGCCCATGAACGAGGACTCGGTCAGGCCGAGCGGCTCGACCACCTCGCGCAGCACCACCGAGCGGTAGGACTCGGGGTGGCCCTGCGGCAGGCCGACGTACTCGTCCAGCTGGCAGATCCGGGCGCGGGTGACGTCCAGGGCGGTGTCGCGGGCCCGGGCGGCCAGGGCCTGGTAGATCGGCAGCGGAGTGGATCCGGTGGCCACGCCGAGCAGCGCGTCCGGCTTGCGGGTCAGCAGGTCGGCGATCGCCGCCGCGATGAGCTCGCCGCCTGCGGCGGCGTCGGGAACGATCACAATTTCCATGCTGGACCCATTCGTTCTGAGGTGCGTCTGATCAGCACATCGTGGTATAGACCAATTTAGCAGAAAGGGCCTGCCGCCCGCCGCTATGACCGTACCTCGGACACTTGTCCGCGCCCGTGAACTGATCGCCCGAGGTTTTCAGCCATCGCATTTTTGCCATGTCCTCTACCGATCTGTGAAACAAACCGTCACGCTGTTCACCAGACGCACATGCGGGCACACGTTGAGCACACATGAGGAGGGGGAGCGCCCATGGGCCGGAGGCCGCGTACGGCCGTCACGCTGCTACGGGCGCTCGCCAGCCTGGTCCTGCTGGCACTGCTGCTCCTTGCCCTGCCCATCACCCTGCTGTACGGGACGCTCGCGCTGGCGGGGCCGGGCGGGCTGCACCTTTCGGCCAGCCTGTCCGGCCTGCTCAGCGGGCCGGACCAGGGCCAGCTGGTGGTCTGGGTGCTGGCCGCGATCGGCTGGCTGGCCTGGGCGATGTTCGCGCTGAGCGTGCTGGTCGAGCTCGGGGCCCGGCTGCGCGGCGGGGCCGCGCGGCGGCTGCCCGCCCTCGGCTGGTCCCAGCGCGCCGCCGCGCTGCTGCTGGGCGCGGTGTTCGCGCTGCTGCCCGCCGCGGGCGCGTTCGCGGCGCCCTCGGTCGCCCCGCCCCCGGGGATCACCGCGCCGGCCTCCGCCCCCTCGGCTGCGACCACCGCCGAGGCGGCGGTGGCCCACCCCAGCTACACCGTGCGGGCGGCCCGGCCGGCCGAGACCCTGTGGACCATCGCCGAGCAGCAGCTCGGCAGCGGCGCACGCTGGAACGACATCGCCGCGCTCAACCAGGGCCGGGTGATGGACGCCAGGGGCACCGTGTTCCACCCGGACACGGCCCTCGCCCCCGGCTGGAAACTGCTGCTGCCGGCGTCGGCCGGGGGAGCGGAGACGGTCACCGTCCACCGCGGCGACACCTTGAGCGGCATCGCCGCCGCGCATCATGTGCACGGCGGCTGGGAGTCGGTGTACACCGCCAACCGGAAGGTGATCGGGGCGGACCCGGACGTGATCCAGCCGGGCGAGCGCCTGCGGCTGCCGGGCGCGGTCGCCGTACCGTCCCCGGCCAGGACCGTCGCCCCGGCCGAGCCGGTGCCTGCCGAGCCCGTGCCGTCCGTGCCGCAGCAACTGCTGCCGGATGCGCTCACCCCGGTCCCCTTACCCACCCCCGCGCACGCTGCTTCCGGCCCGCGCGCCGAGGCGTCCGACCCGGTGCTGCTGCCCGCCGCCATCGGCGCGGGCGCGCTGCTGGCGGCCGGCCTGGTCGCCCAGCTGACCCGCAGTCGGGTGCTGCAGCAGCGCCGCCGCCCGCCCAGACGCCGGGTCTCCATGCCCGGTGTCGAGGAGCAGCTGTACGAGACCTTCCTCCGGGCCATGGCCGACCCCGCCGGGCTCGACCTGCTCGACCGGACCCTGCGCACCCTCGGTATGGCCTGCCTGGACACCGACGCCGAACTGCCCGTGCTGGCCGCCGTCGCGCTGCGTCCCGGTGGGAGCGTCGACCTGCACCTGGTCGACCCCGCGCCCGCGATCGCCCCCTTCGTCGGCTCGGCCGACGGCCGGCTGTGGCGCTGCCACGCCCCCGACGCCGCGCTGCTCTCCGCCGAGCGGGCCCGTGACGTTCCGGCGCCCTACCCGGCCCTGGTCACCCTCGGCCGCACCGTCGACGGGGTGCACATCCTGGCCGACCTGGAGACCGTCCGGCACCTGCACCTGGACGGCTCCCCCGACGAGGTCGCCGCGGTGAGCCGGGCCCTGGTCGCCGAGCTGGCGGCCAGCCCGCTGGCCGGACGGATGAAGCTGATCACCCTCGGCAGCGCCGCCGCCCTGGTCGGCCGCCTGGTCCACGGCACGGACGGCGAACGGCTGGTGACCTGCGCCGGTCCGGAGCAGGCGCTGGCCGATCTGGAGAGACATCGCGGCCTGGTCGAGAAGACCCTGACCGACTGCGGAACCGAGCACCCGCGCGCGGCCCGCTCCCAGGGCGTCGCCGTCGATGCCTGGGCCCCGGCCCTGCTCTGCACCGACCAGATGGTGACACACAGTCAACTACTGGCGCTGGACCGGGTACTGGCCGGTCCCGAGCACCGCTGCGTCGCCGCCGTCACCCCCGCTGTGGCGGGGGCGCCCGGCTGGCACCTGGACGCCCGGCCCGGCCACCACCCGGTCGCCGCCGGACTCCCCTTCGCGGTGGAGCTGCAGCGGCTCGGCGAGGAGGAGTTCGCGGCGGCCATCGCCGTCCTCTCGGCCGCCCAGCAGCCCTCCGACCTGCCGGAACCGGCCTGGACCGACCACCGCCCGGACGAGCGGGAGCCGGAGCCCGACCCGGACGGCGATCCCTTTGTCATCCCGGTCCTCGCCTCCCACTCCCGCGCCACCGGCGGCGCCCCCGCCGCGTCGGCGACCTCGGTCCCGCTGCTGGCCGCGGACCTGCCCGGCGGTGGCGGCGGAGAGCGCGGCAGCGCCGGGCCGGGGAAGCACGGCGGCAGTCTGCTGCCGGTCCTCGGCGCCGGCCGTCGTGCGGCCGAGGCCGCCGGGTTCAGGTCGGGGAGCGCCGAGGCCGCGTTCCCGCCGCGGATCCTGATGCTCGGTCCGGTCCGGGTGATCGGCGCGGCCGGGCCGACCCCGGCCGACGCCGCCGAGACCAGCCGGCTCACCGCGGTGGCCGCGCTGCTGATCACCCACCCCGAGCCCGACCCCCGGCTGCTGGACGCGGTCCTCGACCCCGTCCCCTATGCCACCGACCGGCTGATGGCCGCCCGCAGCGCGCCCCGGGTCCGGATCGCGGCGATGGACCGGCTCCGCACGTGGCTGGGCGCGGGCCCTGACGGCACCCCGTGGCTCTCCGAGACCGCCTGGCGGCTGCACCACGCGGTCAGCTGCGACTGGACCGACTTCCAGGAGCTCTACCGGCTCGGCATGAACGCCCGGGGCCCGGCCGAGGACGCGGCCCTGCGGCGGGCCCTCGACCTGGTCCGCGGCGGCCCGTTCCTCGGGGCCCACCAGCTCTACCCCTGGGCCGAGCCGTTCCGCCAGGACATGATCTCGGCCGTCATCGACGCCTCGCACGAGCTGGCGAAGCGCTGCTTCGCGGCGGGCGACCTGCCCGGCTGCGAGGCCGCCCTGCACCGGGGCCTGGCCGCCGTCCCCGAGGCCGAGATCCTGCACCGGGGACTGATCCGCCTCTACAGCACCGCCGGGTACCGCGACCATGTCGCCGCGTCCATCACCCGGCTGGCCCAGGTCAACGACGCCCTGGGCTGCCTCGACTACGAACCGGAGACCCTCCAGCTGTTCAGCATGATCTCAAGCCGCCGCAGCAGACACTGACTGTCAGTCAGAAGGCAGAAGGAGCTATCGAGATGACCCTCGCCAACGGACGCCACCGCCGACCGCAACCCCCCGGTGCCGCAGGGACCACCCTGGCCAGAGCCGCGGGCGCGACCGCCGTCGGCGCCGCCGCGCTGCCGGTGCTGGCCTCGGGCCAGGCGCATGCCGCGTCCTCCTCGGTCTGGGACAAGGTCGCCGCCTGCGAGTCCAGCGGCGACTGGCACGTCAACACCGGCAACGGCTACTACGGCGGGCTGCAGTTCTCCGCGTCCACCTGGGCGGCCTACGGGGGCACCCACTACGCGGACACCGCCGACCGGGCCACCCAGGCCGAGCAGATCACCATCGCCCAGAAGGTGCTGAAGGGGCAGGGCGCCGGCGCCTGGCCGGTGTGCTCGGTACGGGCCGGGCTCACCCGCAGCAACGGCGCGGCGGCGGCGAAGCCGGCAGTCGCCAAGTCGACGAAGGCCAAGGCCCCGGCCAAGGCTCCGCTGAAGGCCAAGGCCCCGGTGAAGGCTCCGGTGAAGGCCGAGGCTCCGGCCAAGGGCCACGCCGTGGAGCACACCGTCCGCCACGGCGACACCCTCTCGGGCATCGCCGAGGCGCTGCGGATCCCCGGCGGCTGGGAGCCGCTCTACGCCGCCAATCGCCCCATCGTCGGCCCGAACCCGAACCTGATCCTCCCCGGCGAGCACCTGACCTGGCACAGCCCCGCCCCGGTCAGGACCGCCCCGGTCAGGACCGGGGCCAAGGCCGCCCCGGCGAAGCCCGCCGTGGCCAAGGCCAAGGCCAAGCCCAAGGCGGCGCCGGCCAAGGCCCATGCCTCGGCCGCCTTCGTCAAGCCGATCAGCGCCCACTACTGGATCTCCGAGGGCTACGGCGTGCCCGGCCCCTGGCAGGCCGGCCACCACACCGGCGTGGACATCGCGGTCCCGGTCGGCACCACCGTGCACGCGGTCGGCGCCGGCACCGTGGTCAAGGCCGAGTGGGGCGGCGACTACGGGAAGATGGTGATGGTCCGGCACGAGGACGGGCGCTACAGCCTCTACGCCCACCTCTCCAAGTTCGACGTCCACGCGGGCGAGCAGGTCTCGGCCGGGACGACCCTCGGCCTGTCCGGCGCGACCGGCAATGTCACCGGGCCGCACCTGCACTTCGAGGTCGACACCACCGAGAAGTACGGCTCCGACATCAACCCGCTGACCTGGCTGGCCGGACACGGCGTCTCGCTGACCTGACGGAGACGGGTCCGCTTCCCCGGCATCGCGTATCGTGATCGTCCTGCCTGCTCCTCCGGCCGCGGCGATACGCGTGCCGATCGGAAGGACGTCCTGTGCGGCCCCTGCTCGGACTGCTCGGTGTGCTGGTGGTCCTCGGCACGCTCTCCTCGGTGGTGCGGACCCTGGTGATCCCCCGGCCCTCCCGCTCCAGCTTCACCCGGGTGGTCAGCGGCGCCCTCTACATCCCGTTCCAGGCGGTCGCCGACCGCTGCCGCAGCGTCGAGCGCAAGGACAAGGTGCTCGCCCCGGCCGCGCCGCTGTCGCTGCTGCTGACGCTGGTCCTCTGGCTGGCGGCCTTCATGCTCGGCTACGCCCTGCTGGAGGCCGCGGTCAGCGATCTCGACGCCAAGGCGGCGATCGGCGAGGCCGGGTCCTCGCTGTTCACGCTCGGCTTCCTGAGCAGCCACCGCAGCGCCCTCACCGCGGTCGACTTCTGCGCGGCGGCGACCGGACCGATCGTGATCGCCCTGCAGATCGGCTATCTGCCCTCGCTCTACGCCGCCTACGCGAGCCGCGAGGCCGAGGTGACGCTGCTTCAGTCGCGGGCCGGCAGCCCGCCCTGGGGCCCGGAGATCCTGGCCCGCTACGCCCAGGCCGAACTGCTGGACTCGCTGCAGGGGCTGTTCGGCAACTGGGAGCGCTGGGCGGCGCAGGTCAACGAGAGCCACACCACCTACCCGGTGCTGATCCTGTTCCGCTCGGCCCGGTCCAGCCGCAACTGGCTGGTGTCGCTGCTGGCCGTGCTGGACGCGGGCGCGCTGCAGCTGGCGTTCAATCCGTCCAGCCCGCAGACCCAGGTGCGGATGGCGCTGCGGGCCGGCTTCGTCTGCCTGCGCGACCTGGCCGAGGTCCGCGGCATCGGCTACAACGCGGACCCCTCGCCCGAGGACCCGCTGGACCTCAGCTACGAGGACTTCCTCGCGGGCGTGGCCCGGATGCGGCAGCAGGGCTTCCCGATGGAGCGCACCCCGGAGCAGGCCTGGCCGGACTTCCGCGGCTGGCGGGTCAACTACGAGGCGCTGGCCTATCTACTGGCCCATCACATCGACGCGGTCCCGGCCGCCTGGTCCGGGCCGCGGCGGACCCCGTCGGTCATGATCACCCCGACCACCCCGCAGAACCGCCGTCCGGCGGCGCACTGACCCGGCGTCACGTCCGCCAGTCGGCTGCGACCAGCTCGGCGGCCACCAGCTCGGCCGCCCGCTGCGGATCGCCGCCGGCCCGTTCGAGCAGCGCGGCCGTGCTGTAGCGCAGGGTGGCGGCCGGGAGGCCGGAGCCGAGCTTCAGCCCGTGCTCGAAGCGGTCCTGGTAGAGGACCGGGTCGAACTCCGGGCAGAGCCGGTGCACCGCGTGCAGCAGCTCCCAGGCGTCCGCGTCCTGCCGCTCGCGCAGGGCCGGGTCGCAGGCGGCGACGGCCTCCGGCACGCCGAAGCTGTCCGGCTCGTACTCGTCGAGGTAGGGGAGCAGCTCGGATACGCCCAGGTACTGCGCCGCCGCGAAGGTGTGCCAGTGAGCTCCTTCGTCCGCGTGCAGCAGTTCGGCCACCAGCGGGACCGCCCGCAGGTCGTGCCGCCGGGCCAGTCCGCGGATGCCCTCCTCGCGGGCTTCGCCGTAGGGGTCCGTGGTCCGCTCCCAGAGCGCGGCCCGGATCTCCGCCGAGTCCACCTCCAGTTGGAAGCCGAGGACGAAGGCGGCCCAGTTGCGGACCTCGTCGTCCTCGTCCCGGGTCAGCCGGATCAAGGTGCGGACGGCGACCCCGTCCGGCTCGGGGCCGGTCAGCGGGGTGAACGAGTTGGGGACCATGACCCGCACCTCCGGATCCGGGTGCCAGGACAGCTCGGCCAGGACCGGGATCGAGCGCGGGTCGTCGAGGTACTCCAGGGCGCGGGCCAGCCGGGCCAGGACGCAGCCCTCCTGCTCCCGTCCGGCCAGTGCCACCAGCGCGGTCGCCGCCTCGGTGCGCACCTCGGCGTGCTGGTTGCCGGCGTCGCCGAGCAGGTCGCAGCCGGTCGCGCGGTCCTCCGGGTCCTCGGCGCCGAGCAGCTCGACCCCCAGCCGCAGCGCCTGCTGCGCGCTTGTCTCCATACGGGCAGTCTGAACGATCGTGAGTGCTGCCGCGCCTGGTTTTTGTGCGGAACATTCACGTCCGGGTAATAGATCGTCAACTGTCCCCACGCGGCGTGGTGTTAGGTGGGAGCATGTGCGACGCTACAGGGGTGGGCAGGGGGAGTACGGAGAGGCAGGGCAGGGTTGTGATGGAACTCGATGCTGCTGACGACATCGATCTGAACAACGGCGATCCGCGCGGGCTGTTCGCCGGCTACCTGGACGCGGTGGGGCAACGCCGCGAGCAGCCGTTCACCGCCTTCCGCGCCGGGGAGGTCGTCCTGCCGGACGGCGTGCTGCTCCCGGCCGACCCGGCCCTCCCGGTGTCGCCGGAGTTCCCGGCGTCCGGCCTGCCGACCGGGCGGCACCCGGTGTGGATCCGGGTCGAGCCGGACGCCCAGGGGGACCCCGTGGTGGTGCTGGCCGTCGTCCCGTTCGGGGAGCAGCCGGCCCTGCGCTGGGTCGCGGACCGGGGTCTGGACTGCCCGATCCGATCGGACCTGCTCTGCCTCGGCCCGGCCGCGGCCGATCCGCGCGCCCGGCAGCACCTGCTGGCGCTGGCCCGCCCGGAGATCGCCCGGCGCGGCCGGCGCCGTCCGGAGGCCGCCGGGCTGCCCGCGGTCACCCCGCTGCCCGGCGCCTTCCGCAAGGGCTGGCAGGTCCTCGCCGACCCCGTCACCGGCGCTGACCTGGTCGGGCTGCTCACCGCTGCCCGGCACGGGGTGCAGGCGATCGGCCGCGCCGCGGACGGCACCGTCGCGGCCTATGTGCTGGACCTGACCGGCTGAGCCGCTGACCGCCTGAGCCGCTGACCGCCTGACCGGTCAGGCCGGCAGGTCGGGCGCGTCGAGCACCGGCTGCACATGGATCGGCATGTTCAGCGGGCGTCCGCCCGGGCCGGGGGCGGTGGAGATGTAGGCGGCGAGTTCGTAGACCGACTCGGGCGACGGCAGGTCGACCACCCAGTAGCCGGCCAGGAACTCCTTGGTCTCGGAGAACGGGCCGTCGGTGACCAGCGGCTCGCCGCTGCTCCCGGCCCGGACGATCCTGGCCTTGTCCGGCATGTCCAGGCCCTGGGCGTCGATGAGCCGCCCGGTCTCGGAGATCCGCTTCTCGACGCCGCCCATGAAGGCGATGTGCGCCTGGAGCTCGTCCTTGGTCCAGTCGGTGATGGGCGGGAAGCCGGCCGACTCCTGGCTGAACTGCATCAGCAGCATGTACTTCATGGCGTGCTCCTCGGGTCCTGGTCTCGGGTGCGCCGGTGCTCCGGCGCCCTCGCCCATCAGTCGGAGCCGCACGCCGGTTCTCTACACGCCGACGGTAGTTCTTCGGGAGCAGTTCTCGGCGGAGGCGGCGGTCCGCGCTCCCGTGCGCCCCGGGCGGGCACCAGTGCGCTGAGATGGATAGATGACAATTGCATCTAATCTTGAGAAGGTTGTAGGCAGCAACCAGTGAAACGAGGACAAGCCCATGGCCGGCGATACCGCGCCCTCCCTGCCAGCCGCTGATCCGCATGCCGAGCACGGTCCCCGCTACAAGTGGATCGCGCTGTCCAACACCACGCTCGGCATGCTGATGGTGATGATCAATCAGTCGATCGTGCTGATCGCCCTGCCCGACATCTTCAAGGGCATCAAGCTCAATCCGCTCGACCCCCACAACACCAGCTACCTGCTGTGGATGATGATGGGGTTCATGGTGGTGACCGCCGTGCTGGTGGTCTCCTTCGGGCGGTTGGGCGACATGTTCGGCCGGGTCAGGATGTACAACCTCGGCTTCGCCCTGTTCACGGTCTGCTCCATCCTGCTCTCGCTCACCTGGGGCAGCGGCAGCCAGGCCGCCCTGTGGCTGATCGGCTGGCGCGTGGTCCAGGGCATCGGCGGTGCGCTGATCTTCGCCAACTCCACCGCGATCATCACCGACGCCTTCCCGGTCAACCAGCGCGGCACCGCGCTCGGCATCAACGTCATCGCCGGTATATCCGGCGGCTTCATCGGCCTGATGCTCGGCGGTGTGCTCGGCCCGGTCGGCTGGCGCTGGATCTTCCTGGTCTCGGTCCCGGTCGGCATCTTCGGCACCGTCTGGGCCTACCTCAAGCTCAAGGACACCGGCCACCGCAACCCGGCCAGGATGGACTGGTGGGGCAACCTCACCTTCGCCGTCGGCCTGATCGCGATCCTGGTCGGCATCACCTACGGCATCCAGCCCTACCACGGCGCCAGCACCGGCTGGGGCAACCCCTGGGTGATCGGCTCCATGGCCGGCGGGGTGATCGTGCTGGTCCTCTTCGGCTTCATCGAGACCAGGGTCGCCGAACCGCTGTTCAACCTCTCGCTGTTCCGGATCCGGGCCTTCGTCGCGGGCAACCTGGCCAGCCTGCTGACCGCGCTCGGCCGGGGCGGGCTGCAGTTCATCCTGATCATCTGGCTGCAGGGGATCTGGCTGCCGCTGCACGGCTACAGCTTCAGCAAGACCCCGCTCTGGGCCGGCATCTATATGATCCCGATGACGGTCGGCCTGCTGATCGCCGCGCCGATCTCCGGGCTGCTCTCGGACCGCTTCGGCTCCCGGCTGTTCACCGTCGCCGGGGCGCTGCTCAACGCGCTCAGCTTCGGCCTGCTGATGGTGCTGCCGGTGAACTTCTCCTACCCGGTCTTCGCGGTGATCCTGATGCTGAACGGCCTGGGCGCCGGCCTCTTCGCCTCGCCCAACCGCGCCGAGATCATGAACTCGGTGCCCGCCAACCGGCGCGGGGTCGGGGCCGGGATGACGGCGACCTTCCAGAACTCCGCCATGGTGCTCTCCATCGGCGTCTTCTTCAGCCTGATCGTGGTCGGCCTGTCGACCCATCTGCCCAGCGCCATGTACAGCGGTCTCGCCGCCCAGGGCGTGCCCGATGCGACGGCTCATCAGATCTCCCAACTGCCGCCGCTGGCCGTGCTGTTCGCCGCCTTCCTGGGCTACAACCCGATGCAGCAGCTGCTCGGCCCGCAGGTGCTGCAGAACCTCCCGTCGGGCAAGGCGGACTACCTGACCGGCCGCAGCTTCTTCCCGCACCTGATCACCGGCCCGTTCCAGGACGGCCTGGCCGTGGCCTTCTGGTTCGCCCTGGGCGCCTGCCTGATCGCCGCGGTGGCCTCGGCGCTGACCGGCGGCATCAAGCCGGTGCGGGCCGGGGTGCCGGACCAGCCCGAGGAGTTCCCCAGCCCGGCGGTCGGCGACGAGCCGGTCTCCGCGGCGGACGTCCGCGAGGCGCTGCGCGAGAACTGATCCGAAGGGGCCGGGGGCGTCCGCCCCCGGCCCCTGATCTCTGCTCCCCGGCTGCTGGGAGCGCTCCCGTGAGTTACTTCAATAATTGAACGCAGCAGCCCCTCTTGACGGCGTGTCAGCCCGCTGACTTCATGTCCTGTGAACGATTCGGCCCACCCGCTGAAAGGTTTGGTGCTCGTTTTCATGGTAGCGCTCCCAAAATTCAAGGCCGCGACCGCTGTCGCCGCCCTGCTGGCCGCCCTGCTGATCCCGTTCGCGGGAGCCGGTGGGGCGCAGGCCGCCGATACGACGACCTGCGCCCCGCAGGGGACCCTGCCGGTCAACAACGGCGAGTACACCCTGCAGGCCAATGAGTGGAACTCCAGCCTCCAGCAGTGCGTCACCTCCAGCGGCGGCACCGCCTGGTCGGTCAGCACCGCGAACTTCAACCTCGGCACCAGCGGCGCCCCCGCCACCTATCCGTCCCTCTACAAGGGCTGCCACTGGGGGGCCTGCACCACCGGCAGCAACCTCCCGATCCAGATCAGCAGCCTCGGCAGCGCCACCAGTTCCTGGAGCACGGTCCAACCGGCCTCCGGGGCGTACGACGTCGCCTACGACCTGTGGATCAACTCCACCCCGACCACCGCCGGCCAGCCGGACGGCACCGAGATCATGATCTGGCTGAACAGCCGGGGCGGGGTCCAGCCCTTCGGGTCGCAGACCGGGACCTCCAGCGCGGCCGGCCACAGCTGGAACGTGTGGACCGGGCAGCAGACCTCCTGGAAGATCATCTCCTATGTGCTCCAGGGCGGCGGCACCTCGTTCAGCAACCTGGACGTCAAGGCGCTGATCAACGACGCCGTCTCGCGCGGCTCGGTCAACCCCGCGCACTACCTGATCGACGCCGAGGCCGGCTTCGAGATCTGGCAGGGCGGCCAGGGGCTGGCCACCAGCAGCTTCTCCTTCAACGCCACCAGCGGCACCGGCGGCGGGGGAGGCGGCGACACCCAGCCGCCGACCGCGCCGTCCAACCTGGCGGTCAGCGGCACCACCAGCTCCTCGGCCGCGCTCAGCTGGACCGGCTCCACCGACAATGTCGGCGTCACCGGCTACAACGTCTACCGGGGCGGCACGCTGGTCGGCACGGCCACCGGCACCAGTTACACCGACACCGGGCTGAGCGCCTCCACCGGCTACAGCTACACGGTCAAGGCGGTCGACGCGGCCGGCAACCTCTCCGCCGCGTCCAACAGCGTCACCGCGACCACCCAGGCGGGCTCCGGGGGCGGCGGTTCCGGCAGCGGCTGCGCGGCCTCGCTGGCGGTCACCAACCAGTGGAACCCCGGCTTCACCGACACCGTCACCGTGACCAACCGGGGCACCAGCGCCACCCACGGCTGGACGGTGACCTGGACCTGGCCCAACGGCCAGCAGGAGACCAGCGCCTGGAACGCGGCGGTGAGCCAGTCGGGCAGCGCGGTCACCGCGACCAATCTGTCCTACAACGGCGCCGTCGCGCCGGGCGCCAGCACCACCTTCGGCGTCCAGGGCAGTTGGAGCGGCAGCAACGGCGTCCCCAGCCTGAGCTGCACGGCGAGCTGAGCCCGCCCGCGCTCAGGCGGTCAGCAGCGGACGGCGTGCCAGGGCTTCCGGCAGCAGATCGTGCTGGATCAGGAAGACTGCCACGTCGTCCGCCCGCGGCGACTTGGCGTGGCTCGGGCCGACCAGGTGGTCGGCCAGCCGTCCCAGCCATCCTGCGGTGGTGCCCGCGGCCGGGTCGGGGCCCGGCGCGCTGCCGACCCACTCCCTGACCGTGGCCAGCAGCCGTTCCAGCGAGGTGTCGATGTCCTCGTGCCGGGTCTCGATCAGCCCGTCGGTGTAGAGCAGCAGGGTCTCGCCGGGCGCCAGCACGGTCTCCGACTCCGGGTAGTACGCGGCCGGGTCCACCCCGAGCGGCGGGCCGCCGGGCAGGCCCAGCTCGACGGCGGTGCCCTGCCCCGCGTGGATCCTGGCCGGCTGCGGGTGGCCCGCCCGGGCCGCGCTGACCGCGCCGGTGGCGGGGTCGAGCGAGAGGTAGCAGCAGGTGGCGAAGAGGTCGGTGTCCAGCTCGGCCAGCAGGCGTCCGGTCCTGGCCAGCACCACGCCGGGGGAGTGCCCCTCGGCGGCGTAGGCGCGCAGGGCGATCCGCAGCTGGCCCATCACCGCCGAGGCCTCGATGCTGTGCCCCTGGACGTCGCCGACCACCAGGCCGACCCGTCCGTCCGGCAGTTGCAGCAGGTCGTACCAGTCCCCGCCGACGGCCATCCCGGTGGTGCCGGGGAGGTAGCGCACCGCGGTGCTGTGGTCCGGGACGGCCGGCAGCCGGCGCGGCAGCATGGCCCGCTGCAGCTCGGCGGCCCACTGGTGCTCGGTGTCGTAGAGCCGGGCCCGGGACAGCGAGTGGGCCAGGATGCCGGCCACGGCGGTGAACAGGGTGCGCTGGGCGTCGTCGAAGGACTTGGTGCCGGCGAAGCCGAAGAGGCAGGCGCCGCGCCAGCCGTCGGAGCCGGACAGCGGCAGTACCGCCCAGGAGCGGGTGGCCGAGGAGGCCGGCAGCTGGAGGCCCTCCAGGAAGAGCGGCTGCTCCTCCTGTATCGCGCGCCGCATCGCCTCCCCTGCGGCCTCGCGCAGCAGCGCGTCCGGCTCCGCCTCGATCAGCAGGTTCTCGGCGTTGAGCGCGGGCCTGGCGATGTCGGTCATCACCCGGGTCACATCGTCGACGCTGGCGGCCCGGGCCAGCGCGCGGGTGAGGGTGAGCAGGAAGGCGTCGGCCGGGCCGGCGGCGGGCTCCGGGGCTTCGGAGGGCGCGGCGGTTCCTTCGGAGCGGTCCGGCCGGCCGGCCTCGGCGCCCTCGTCGGTGCGGTCGAACATCAGGCCGAGGACCCGCTGCGGGCGTCCGTCCGGGCCGAGCAGCACCTCGCCGCGCTCCTCCAGCCGCCGGACGCTGCCGTCGGGGTGCACCACCTGGTAGCCGTAGCGGTACCGGCCGCCGCGCTCGATCACCTCGGCGACCGCGGCGGGCATCCGCGCCGAGTCGTCCGGGTGCAGGGCCTCCAGGAAGGCGGCGGCACGGCCCTCGACGTCCTCGGGGGCCGTGCCCAGCATCCGGCAGACGGCGTCGTCCCAGAGGACCTCTCCGCTGATCAGATTCCACTCAAAGGCACCTGCGCGGGCGGCGTGGGCCGCTGCGGCGAGTGGCGGGGTGTGGGCGGCGGGCAGTTGCTCGTGGGCCATTCCGCGACGTCTCCGAATGATCGGGTGAGGTATGCGCCAATTAGTCCGCTTTCTGGCGTTGTGTAAAGCATACGTAGGATATTCATAGGTTTGGTGTGGTTGTGTCCGGCCTCACGTGACCACGTTGATCGGCGGAGCGTCGCTGCCCGCCGCGCCCACCGGCACGTCCGGGTCGCGGAACCAGGACCCCTGCACCGCCCACTGGATCAGCATCAGCACCACGCCGAGCAGCAGCGAACCGATACCGATCACGGTCACCCCGCCGGTCTCGCCGAACAGCGGCAGGTTGATCGAGGTCTCGCCGTAGTTCGGGTCGGCATAGACGTCGAAGGCCGCGTAGCAGAAGAAGTACAGCAGCAGCAGGCCGCCGAGGCCCGGCAGCAGGCCCTTGAACACGAAGTTGCCGACGCTGCGGGTGAGCACCTTGCGGAAGTACCAGACGCAGGCGAAGCCGGTGAGGCCGTAGTAGAAGGCGATGCCGAGGCCGACCGAGGAGATCGAGTCGGAGAGCACATTGCCGCTGATCAGCACCAGCAGCACATAGAAGGCGATCGAGGCCAGGCCCATCCCCAGGGTGGACCAGGTGGGGGTCTGGAACCTGCGGTGCACCCGGGCGAACTGCGAGGGGATCGCCTTGTGGGCGGCCATCGAGAAGCTGGTGCGCGCGGTCGGCAGGATCGTGGTCTGGGTGGACGCGGCCGAGGAGGTCAGCACCATGAAGATCAGCAGCTTGGCCATGAACCAGCCGAGGCCCTTGTCGCCGAAGACCGCGTTGCCCAGCCCGGACAGCACGTCCCCGGCGTTGTCCGGGTTGCCCAGGCCGACCCCCTTGGTCCCGACGCCCGCGAAGGACTGCGCCGAGGTGGACACCAGCGCGTAGATGACCAGCAGCAGCACGGTGGAGATCACCGCCGCGCGTCCCGGTGTGCGCTCCTTGTCGGCGGTCTCCTCGTTGACCGAGACGGCGGTGTCCCAGCCCCAGTAGATGAACACGGCCAGCAGGATGCCGGAGGTGAGGGCGCTCGCGGTGGGCACGTTGAAGGGGTTGAACCAGGACCACGCGACATGCAGCGAACCGGCCGGCGCATTGCTCGAGTAGGCCTTGACCAGGGCGGTCACCGAGAAGATGGCCAGCATCAGCACCTCGACCCCGAGCAGCCAGCGCTGCAGCGCCGCCGAGATCTCGATGCCGACGTAGCAGATGGCCGTCATCACCGCGATCCACACCACGCCGGCCACCGTGGTCCAGGTGGTGCTGCTCGCCAGCCCGGGGAAGCCGATCAGCTGGAAGCCGTAGGAGCCGGCGATCTGGGCCAGGTTCGCCATCACGATGACGTCCGCGATGATGATGCCCCAGCCGCCCATCCAGCCGGTGCGGGGCCCGAAGGCGCGGGCGGCCCAGGTGAAGGTGGTGCCGCAGTCGGGGTCGACCTGGTTGAGCTCCTTGTAGGCGTAGGCGATCAGCAGCATCGGGATGAAGGCCAGGATGGTGATGATCGGCGCCTGCAGCCCGACCACCGCCACGATGAAGCCGAGGGTCGCCGCCAGGCTGTAGGCCGGGGCGGTGGAGGCCAGTCCGATGGCGATCGAGGAGAAGAGGCCGAGGGCGTTGCCCTTGAGGCCCTTCTCGCCCGAGCCGGAGCCGCTCGGAGCGGAGGAGGAGGCAGCGGAGGAGCCGGAGGGCGGTGCGGTGGGGGGTGTGCTCATCTCAGGATTCCCGGGCCTTTCACGGTCGGACCTGGAGCGCGTTGACGCGCCGCCATGGCCGGATGGTAGGGCGCGATGGCTGGTTTCCGACAGACTGACGGCGCGTCAAACGGTTGAATCTTCGCGGGTGTTTCCCGTTATGACTCCACCAGGCGGCGCAGCAGCGCCACCGAGTCGATCAGGGTCCGCTGCTCCTCCGGGTCGAGGTGGCTGCGGACGGCCTGAAGCAGCCAGTTCTCCTTGGCGGTCCTGATCTCGGCGAGCAGGGCCAGCCCGTTCTCGGTCGCGGCCATCACCACCTGGCGGCCGTCGGTGGGGTGCGGGCGGCGGTCGACCAGCCCCTGCTGCTCCAGTGCGCCGAGGGTGGCCCCCATCGACTGCGGGCGCACCCGCTCGGCCCGGGCCAGTGCGGCCGGGGTGTCCGGGCCCTCGGTCGCCAGCCGGTGCAGCACGGCGGCCTGGGACAGCGTCAGCGCGGCCCACTCGTGCGCGGCGCGCATCCGGCGCATCAGCTGACCGGTCAGCACCCGCAGCTCGGTGACCGCCTGGGACAACTGCTCTTCGTGGACCATGCGGCCACGCTATTACCCGTGTTGCCGCGGAGCCAGCCGCGCCCCGCACCGGACGGGGCCGGTACGGGGCGCAGCGGGTGCTGCCGGTGTGCTCCGGGTCAGATGACGCGGATGTTCTCGGCCTGCGGGCCCTTCTGGCCCTGCGCGATCTCGAACTCGACCTGCTGGCCCTCGAGCAGCTCGCGGTAGCCCTGGGCGTTGATGTTGGAGTAGTGGGCGAAGACGTCGGCGCCGCCGCCGTCCTGGGCGATGAAGCCGAAGCCCTTCTCCGAGTTGAACCACTTCACGGTGCCGGTTGCCATGCTGCTCCCTGTCAGGAGTTGGGGGCGTGCCTGATGCCCGCCCTCAGGGTTGAGGTGATCGCCCTGGTCCTCCGACTGGTGCACAGCACAACGCCCACGGCCAAGGACCGCGGGCACATGAGACTTCGGAACCACGACTGCTGCCGGGAAAGGTATCGGATATGCGTTCGCCTGGCTACGGTGAGCAGGCAACAGTATGGTCAACTCGGCTTAAACCGTGCCCTTTTAGCCATGCTTCGTCCGGATGGTGGGACGCCGGTGCCTTCGGTGTCGCGGCGGCCGTCCCGCAGCAGGTCGCGCCACTGCTCGACGCTCCAGTCGCCCGGGTGGGTGGTGCTGATGAAGTCCTCGACCACCTCCAGGAATCGGCGCGGATCGCTGTGGAACGGGAAGTGGCCCGCGCCTTCGAAGATCTCCAGCCGGCTGCCCGGCATCGCGGCATGGGCGTGGTAGGCGTGCCGCACCGGGACGACGCTGTCGCGCGACCCCCAGAGCAGCATCGTCGGCAGACCGCGGACCAGGTAGCAGCGGTCGAGCATGGTGACCACCTGGCCGCGCCAGTCCACCACCGCGCGCAGGGTGCGGATGAACGCGCTGCGGGCGGTGGCGTCGGGCAGCGCGTCCACCAGGTTGAGCAGGTCCGGGGCGTCCTGGCCGAGATCGGTGTTGAGCAGCCGCATCAGCTGGATGAAGAGGTGGGTCTGCAGCCGCGCGCCGGGCAGCTTGAGCGAGGACAGCATCAGGTCCGCGCCGGGCAGCGACACCGCCCGCAGCACCGGGTTGACCTCGCGCCCCACCCCGCCGGTGCTGACCAGCACCAGCCGCTCGGTGCGCTCGGGGAACTGGTACGCGAACTGCATCGCCACCCCGCCGCCGAGCGAGTGGCCGATCAGGGTGGCCCGTTCGATGCCCAGCACCCCGAGCAGGTCGCGCATGCCGTTGGCGTACGCGGCCACCGAGTAGTCGGCCCTGGGCTTGTCGGAGGCGCCGTGGCCGAGCAGGTCGGGGGCGATCACGGTGTGCTTCTCGGCCAGTCCGGGGATCAGCCCGGCCCAGGTGGCGGAGGAGTCGCCGATCCCGTGGATCAGCAGCACGGCCGGGCCCGACCCGGCGATCCGGTAGGCCCTGCGGTGGCCGTGGACCACGTGGTGGCGCAGTTCCAACAGCGCACCTCCTCCTGGTCCTTCGAGGGTAGGGCGGCCGTGTGGCCGGCGGTTACCGGCAGGTTTCGTCGCCGAGAAGACTAGTTGCGTCGGGCGGCGAGTTCGGCGAGGACCCGCTGGGTGTCGCGGTCGGGGAGGTCGCTGCTGCCGGTCTGCGGCGGGCGCGGGCCGGACTGGCGCCGGTGGTTGCGCTCCAGGGCGTAGGCGAGGACGAAGAGGAGGACGAGGGCTATCGCTGCTGTGGTCATGGCAGTAATTGTTCTCTCGTCTCGATCCTGCCAGAAGTGGCAGTAGAGCCCTATCTCCACTAAATCCTGCCAGCTATCCTGGCGGCATGCTGAAGACCGTTGCCGTGGTGCTCATCGACCTGACCGCGCCGTTCGAGTTCGGTGTGGTCTGCGAGGTGTTCGGGATCGACCGCACCGAGGACGGGGTGCCCTCGTTCGACTTCCGGGTCTGCGGCGAGCGGCCCGGGGAGCCGCTGCAGCTGAGCGTCGGCGCGCAGATCGTCCCCGGGCACGGCCTGGACGGCCTGCTGGACGCCGACCTGGTGGCCATCCCGGCCGCGGTGATCCGCGGCGAGTACCCGCCCGCGGTGCTGGACGCGGTACGGGCCGCCGCCGCGCGCGGCGCGACCATCCTGACCGTGTGCAGCGGCGCCTTCCTGCTCGGCGCGGCCGGGCTGCTGGACGGCCGCCGCTGCACCACCCACTGGCGCCACGCCGACGAGTTCGCCAAGCGCTTCCCCGAGGCGAAGCTCGACCCCGACGTGCTGTTCGTGGACGAGGGCAGCATCATCACCAGCGCCGGCACCGCCGCCGGGATCGACGCCTGCCTGCACCTGGTCCGGCGCGAGCTCGGCTCGGGCCCGGCCACGGTGATCGCCCGGCGGATGGTCGTCCCCCCGCAGCGGGACGGCGGCCAGCGGCAGTACATCGCCGTCCCGATCCCGGAGCGGGACGCCGACAGCCTGGAACCGCTGCTCGAATGGATGCTGGAGACCCTGGACACCGAGCACACCGTCGCCTCGCTGGCCCGCAGGGCGCAGCTGTCCACCCGGACGCTGGCCCGGCGCTTCGCCGCCGAGACCGGCACCACCCCGCAGCGCTGGCTCGCCTCGCAGCGGGTGGCGCAGGCCCGGCGGCTGCTGGAGGAGTCGACGCTGGGGGTGGACGAGATCGCCCGCTCCTGCGGCTTCGGGACCGCCGCGCTGCTGCGGCACCACTTCCGCCGGGCGGTCGGGGTCACCCCGATGGACTACCGCAGGGCGTTCACCCAGTGCTAGCGGGATTGTCGGACCCCCGGTGTTCAATGTCGGCATGGCCATCCGACCCACCCGCGCGCACAGCAACCCGGACGACTCCACGGTCGTCCGGGCCGAGGACTGGTACGGGCGCGAGCTCGCAGGCGACACCTACACCGGGTACAGCTTCCTGGACACCGACTGGACCGAGGTCAGCACCCAGGGCGCGGTCTTCAACGAGTGCACCTTCGCCGGGGTGAGCTTCAACGCCTCCCGGCACACCGGCGCGGCGTTCACCAACTGCACCTTCCGCGGCTGCGCCTTCTTCGACACCCGGTTCTCCGACTGCAAGCTGGTCGGCAGTCAGTTCCAGCGCTGCAGCTTCACCCTGTTCCAGGTCAGCGGCGGGGACTGGTCCTTCACCGGCCTGCCCGGCGCGGACCTGCGGCAGGCGAGCTTCGAGGACGTCCGGATGCGCGAGTGCGACCTCGGCGGCGCCCGGCTGGAGAAGGCCGTGCTGATCGGCTGCGACCTGTCCGGGGCGACGCTGCACGGCGCCAAGCTCGGCGGCGCGGACCTGCGCGGCAGCGACCTGTCCGCGCTGGACCCGCTGACCGCGGAGATCCGCGGCGCGATCATCGGCCTGGAGCAGGCCGCGCAGATCGCCACGGCGCTGGGCCTGCAGGTCCGCTGATTCCGGGCGGTTCGCTCGTAGCATCGCAGGCATGCGCACAGTCATCGCCGGAGGACACGGCCAGATCGCCCTGCACCTGGAAAGCCTGCTCGCCGCGCGCGGCGACACACCGGTCGGCCTGATCCGCGGCAGCGGGCAGCAGGAGGCCGACCTCCGCGCGGCCGGCGCCGAGCCGGTGGTCTGCGATCTGGAGAACGCCACGGTGGAGCAGGTCGCCGCGGTGCTCGCCGGGGCCGACGCGGCGGTGTTCGCCGCGGGCGCGGGGGCCGGCAGCGGCGCCGACCGCAAGGACACGGTGGACCGGGCCGCCGCCGTGCTGTTCGCCGACGCGGCCGAACGGGCCGGCGTGCGGCGCTTCGTGCTGCTCTCCTCGATGGGCGCCGACCGCGAGCCCCCGCCCGGCACCGACCCGGTCTTCGCCGCGTATCTGCGTGCCAAGGGCGCGGCCGACGCCGACCTGGCCGCCCGGCAGGCCCTGGACTGGACGATCCTGCGCCCCGGCCGCCTCACCGACGACCCGCCCACCGGCAGGGTGCTGCTGGCCGGGCGGACCGGACGCGGCAGCGTCACCCGGGCGGACGTGGCCGCGGTGATCGCCGCGCTGCTGGCCGCCCCGGCGACCAGCGGGCTCACCCTGGAACTCATCGCCGGGGACGTCCCGGTGGAGCAGGCCGTGGCCGAGGCGGGCGCCCAGCAGGGCTGACGGACAAGCGGCTTGACCGACCGTCAACCCCTGCGCACCTCCGCCGTCACCGAGTCGATGCGCAGCGGATGGCCCGGCTGGGTGGCCGGCCCGGGCTGCCCGCCGAGGGCGGCGGGCAGGCCGCCGCCGATCGCCAGGTCCAGGATCAGGAACATCCCGTGGTCCACGGCCCGGCTCCAGACCGCCGGGTCGATCCCGGCGGCCGACACCCGGTGGTACTCGCGGCCGTCCAGGTACCAGCGCACCTGCTCCGGGCTGGCCGAGCGGTCCACCTCCACGGCGTAGCGGTGGAAGCCGGTGCCGCAGGCCGGGCACGGCTGCTCGCCCGAGCCGAGGCCCTGCGGCTCCCGGCACGGGCCGCCCGCGACGGTCCCGCAGTGCAGCGTGCCGAAGACCGAGGGCCGTCCGTCCACCGACTCCATCACGTCCCACTCGCCGACCCCCGGCCAGCCGGTCCAACCGTTCCGCAGCGCGCCGCCGAGGGCCCAGAACGCGGGCCAGTAGCCGGCCGCCGCGGCGCCGCTGACGTCGGGCAGCTGGATCGACGCCTCGATCCGCAGCAGACCGCCGGGCGGCGCCGCCAGGTCGGCCCGGCGCGACTCGATCCGGCCCGAGGCCCAGCCGCCGTCGGCGGTCCTGGTCGGCAGGATCTCCAGCGCGCCCCTGCCGTCCAGCCGGACGTTGGCGGTGGAGTCGGTCATGGTCTCCACCTCGCCGGTGCCCCAGGCCGCCGCCGGGCAGCCCGGGTAGCAGGTGCCGAGGTCGGCCTTCCACAGCGCGCCTGACGGCCTGGCGCCGGCCGGACCGTTGAAGTCGTCCCGGAACAGCGGCGTCCACCCCGTACCGGTGCTGCCGCTGCCCGCCGGCACCGGCGCGAGCAGCGCGGCCATCCGCGCGGTCAGCACCACCGCCGCGACATCGGTGAGGTGCGCGCTGTCGCGGTAGAGCAGGATCCGGTCCCGTACCGCCGGGCAGTCCTGGCCGGTGCCGGGGCAGAGCACCGGGTTGAGGTCCAGCACCCGCACCCCCGGCTCCCGCCCGGCCGCGACGGCGTCCGCCAGCGGGTCGGGCAGCAGCGCCTGGGCGCGGGGGAAGTCGCAGTCACCGGGGTCGCTGCGGTGCCCGGACACGCAGGCGGGGATGTCCGTGCCCGGCACGGGGGTGTCCTTGAGGTAGACGATCGGCACGCCGAGCGCCCGCAGCGGCGTCAGTGTCTGCTCCCAGCCGGCGGCCAGCGCCTTGGCGTCGGCGGTGTAGCGGTTGAGCGAGGCGATGACGATCAGATCGGGCCGGGGCTCGGCCCGCAGCCGGTCCAGGGTTCCGGCCCGCCAGGTGTCGCACTCGGTGTAAGTACGGCCCAGCTGGGGGTTGCTGACGGTCAGTCGGGGCAGTGGGCAGCCCTGCTTGACCAACTCTTCCAGCGCCCAGTGCCGTTCGGCCGCGACCCCGAGCAGGGTGGAGAACCACTGGCCCGCGTGGGAGTCGCCGAGCAGCACGATCCGGTGGGTGCTGCCGGTGTCGCCGAACACGCAGTGCGCCGGGCTGACGGTGGCGGCGGGGGCGACCTCGCAGTCCCGGTCCGGCGGGAAGCTGTTCCTGGCCTGGATCGGGTTCGGCACCACCGGGCCGGTGACCGAGCCGCCGGTGCTGTGCTCCAGCAGCGAACTGCCCGAGGCCGCGCCGGGCGGGAGCCCGGCCAGGTCCACCGGGGTGCCGTTGCCCAGCAGCCGCAGGGTGCCGCTGCCGGCCACCAGGGCCAGCACCACCGGGATCACGACGGCGGCCAGACCCAGCGAGAGCCCGCGCCGGGGCAGCTCCGACACCACGGCCGAGCGCCGCAGCGGACGTTCGACCCAGCGCATGGCCGCGGCCGCGGGCAGCACGGCGGCCAGCGTCAGCGCGGCCTTCACCGGCCAGCCCAGCGGGCCGAACCGGGCCTGCGCCAGCACCAGGACCGGCCAGTGCCAGAGGTAGAGGTTGTAGGAGATCCGGCCGACCGCCCGCGGCCCGCGCAGCGCCAGCAGCCGTCCCACCCCGTAGCGCGGAGCGCCCTGCGCCTCGCCGTCCCGGTCGGGGGCCCCGGCCAGGATCACCGCCGCCGCGCCGAGCGTGGGCAGCAGCGCCGCCGTACCCGGGTACGGGGTCGCCGCGTCGTAGCGCACGCAGGCGTAGAGGATCGCCGCCGCGCCCGCCCAGCCGCAGACCGCCCGCAGCGGGCGCGGGCCCTTCAGCCGGCGCCAGGGCAGCAGCGCCAGCAGCGCGCCCACGCCGAACTGCCAGGCCCGGGACGGGGTGCCGAGGTAGGCCAGGGACACCGAGCCGCTGCTCCAGCGCAGGCAGAGCAGGAACGAGCCGGCCGTCGCGGCCGTGGTCGCGGCCAGCAGCACCAGCCGGGCCGGGCGCGGCCTTCGGGCGGCGACCAGCACAAGCAGCGCCACCAGCGGGGCCCAGACCAGGTAGAACTGCTCCTCCACGGCCAGCGACCAGAAGTGCAGCAGCGGGCTGGGATCGCGTCCGGCCGCCAGGTAGTCGGTCTGCTCGTTGATGAAGCGCCAGTTGGAGACGCTGAGCGCGGCGGCCAGGACGTCGTGGCAGAGGTCCGCCCGCCGCAGCGGGGCGACCAGCCACAGCCCCAGCGGCACCACCGCGACCAGGACCAGGGCGGCCGACGGCAGCAGCCGCCGGGCTCGGCGGGCGAAGAACTCGCCCAGCGCGATCCGCCCGGTGCCGAGCGCCTCGCGCAGCAGCAGCGAGGTGATCAGGTAGCCGGAGATGACGAAGAAGACATCCACCCCGACATAACCGCCGGCCAGGTGCGGAACCGAGGCGTGGAAGCCGAGGACGGCGAGCAGCGCGACGGCGCGCAGGCCCTCGATGTCAGGCCGGAACCCGGCCCGGCCGGGCCGCTCCGGGGACGGGGGCGTGGGCGGGGAGATGCTGGTCCGCGTGGGCGTGGGCGGGGCCGCGGTGGGAGACACGAGAGAGTGACCTTTCTGCCCCGGTCAGGGCAGCATCGGGTTGACCTGGCCGGAGGCCAGCACAGCGATCAGGACGAGCGAGGCGCTGAACGCCAGCGCCTCGGGCCAGCGCCGCGGCAGCACACCCGCGCGGCGCTCGACCGGGCGCAGCCGCGCGGCGCGCAGCCGGGGCGCACGCTGCGGCCACAGCTCCTTGAGCAGGTCGCGCAGCAGCGGCAGGCCGAGCTGACACTGCACCAGCAGGTAGAGCCCGAGGCCCCAGTTGGGCTGCCAGCCGTAGCGCGCCACGTCCCAGGCGATCCCGGCCGCCGCGGCCCCGTTGGAGGCGGCCACCCAGACCGCGGAGACGATCACCACCCGTCGGGCCAGCCCGCCCGGCCGGGCCTTCCCGGCCCCGGTCGGCACCCAGGCGGCGCTGCGTCCGCGCAGCACGTGCCAGAAGGCGGCGCCCGCCGCGATGCTCATCAGCAGGTTGGCCCGGATCACCTCGAGCCGCCAGCGGGTCCGGCTGACCCGGGGCAGCAGCACATGCCAGAGCCACAGCGGGGCCAGCATCGGCAGCACGTGCCAGGGCCGGATCTGCTCCGGGTACCAGAACATCATCACCAGCGGCGGGAGCGGCGCGGCGAAGGTGTTGACCACCATGGCCAGATAACCGACCACACCCTCGTAGAAGCACAGCCGCATCCGCCAGGGCGCGCCGGCCCGGTGCAGGTCACGGCCGCGCAGCAGGTGCAGATTGCCCATCGCCCAGCGGTACTGCTGGTTCACGAACGAGGCCAGGCTGTCCGGCGAGGTGCCCTTGGCGACCAGCACCGGGACGTAGAGGGTGCGGTAGCCCTGCCCGTACAGGCCGAGCCCGGTGTACAAGTCCTCGCTGTGGTCCAGCCGGGCGAAGCCGCCGGCGGCGTCCAGGGCCGTGCGCCGGTAGACGGCGTTGCTGCCGCAGCAGATCGCGGCGTCGCTGGCGTCCCTGGAGGGCTGGATCCAGCGGAAGAACCACTCCTGCGCGGATCCGGCGGCGCGCTGGATCCAGCCCATCTCGGCGGTGGTGTCGAAGCACTGCGGGCTCTGCACGATGCCGACCTCGGGGTCGGCGAAGTAGGGGAGCAGATGGCGCAGGGCGTCCGGGCGCGGGGCGAAGTCGGCGTCCAGGATGGCCACGTACTCGCCCTGACTGAGGGTCAGCGCGTGGTTGAGGTTCCCGGCCTTCTTCAGATGGCCGCGGTCCGGGCGGACCACGTAGCGGAAGCCGTGCTCGGCGGCCAGCTCGGCCACCTCGGCCCGGTCGGCGTCGTCCAGCACCCAGACCGTCAGCTGCCCGGGCCACTCGACCAGCGCGGCGGCGCGGTAGGCGTTGGCCAGCACGTCCAGCGGTTCGCCGCAGGTGGGGAGGTAGAGGTCGACGGAGGGGTGGTCGGCCGGCTGCCAGGCCCGGACCAGGACCTGGTGCGAGCGCAGGGTGAGCCGGCGCTGCCGCAGGCTGTTGGCCGAGGAGAGGCACAGCGCGACCAGGTTGAGCCCGAGCACGCCGAGGAAGGCCCAGAGGGCGGGGGTGCGCAGCGCGAAGGCGAACATGCTCGCCGCGGTGAGGGTGAAGGCCAGTGAGGTGCACAGCAGGACCCAGCGGCGCTGCGGTCCGAAGTACCAGTACAGCTCCTGATCGTCAGGAGGAGAAGGAAGATGATGCACGGTCATGCGGCGACCGTAACCTAGTGGTCTAGACCAAAGTGGTCTAGTCCACGAGCTGGAACAGTCGGCGGGGTGAACGTTCGGCAACGTGCGGCGGTTAGGGTGGCGATCACAGGTGTGGATCTCGGCAGGGGAGCGGACGCATGGCGAGCAGCAACGGCGTGACCAACTGGGCCGGGAACATCACTTTCACCGCGGACCGGCTGCAGCGTCCCGCTGACCTGGACGAACTGCGCCGCACGGTGGCCGCGGCCCGGTCGGTCCGGGTGCTCGGGACCGGCCACTCCTTCAACCGCGTCGCCGACACCGACGCCGGCGGCACCCTGCTCTCGCTGGCCGGCCTGCCGCCCCGGTACGAGGTCGACGCCGAGCGCTCCACCGTCACCGTCGCGGCCGGAATGCGCCACGCCCAGGTCGCGGAACTGCTCCAGGCGGACGGGCTCGCCCTGGCCAACCTGGCCTCGCTGCCGCACATCTCGGTCGCCGGAGCCGTCGCCACCGGCACCCACGGCTCGGGTGACGGCAACCAGGGCCTCGCCTCGGCCGTGGCCGCGCTGGAACTGGTCGGCCCGGACGGCGACCTGGTCCGGATCGCCCGCGGCGCGGAAGGCTTCGACGGCGCCCCGGTCCACCTCGGCGCACTGGGCGTGGTCACCGCGGTGACCCTGGACGTGGAGCCGACCTACCAGGTGTCCCAGTACGTCTACACCGGCCTGAGCCTGGACGCCCTCGCCGCGGACCCGGCGGCGGCGACCGGCGCGGGCTACAGCGTCAGCGTCTTCACCGACTGGCACGCACCGGAGGCCCGGCTCTGGCTCAAGCTCCGCGGCGACGGTGACGGTGGCGTCGGCGGTGACGGTGGCTCGGCCGTGCCGGAGCCGCCGCTGGGCGCCGTCCCGGCCGACCGTCCGCACCACCCCGTCCCCGGCGTCCCGGCCACCCACTGCACCGCCCAGCTCGGCGTCCCCGGCCCCTGGCACGAGCGGCTTCCGCACTTCCGGCCCGATTTCACCCCGAGCGCGGGCGCGGAGCTGCAGTCCGAGTTCCTGCTGCCGAGGACGGCCGCCGCGGCGGCCATCACCGCCCTGCGCGGCCTCGGCGACCGGATCGCGCCGGTGCTGCAGATCTCGGAGATGCGCACGGTCGCGGCGGACCGGCTCTGGCTCAGCCCCGCCTACGGCCGCGACTCGGTGGCCTTCCACTTCACCTGGGTCCCGGACGAGACGGTGGTGGCCCCGGTGCTGGCGGCGGTGGAGGCCGCGCTCGCCCCGCTGGGCGCGCGCCCGCACTGGGGAAAGCTGTTCACGGCGGGTGTCGGCGAGGTGGCGGCGCGGTACGAGCGCATCGCGGACTTCCGGAAGCTGGCGGCCGAGCTGGATCCGGCGGGCAAGTTCCAGAACGCGCTGGTGCGGGGCGTGCTGGCCGTCTGAGAGGACGGGGCGGGCCCCTTGCGTCGGGGTGGGCCCCTTGCGCCTGGGCTGGCTTGTCGCACATCATATATGAGACATCTGATATCAGCAGCCCTGCGACGATCCCGGGAGCCCTCCGCGTGTCCGACACCCTGCCCCGTCCCGGCTCGCTGCCGTCCCGTACCGAGGCGGTGCTCGACGCGATCCGGCACGCGATCCTGACCGGCGAGCTGAAGCCGGGACAGGCCCTGGTCGAGACCGAGTTGGCGGCCCGGCTCGGTGTGTCGAAGACCCCGGTGCGGGAGGCGCTGAAGACCCTGGCCGGATCCGGGCTCGTCGCCATGAGCCCCTACAAGGGGGCCGCCGTCCGGGAGTTGGACCAGGGGCTGGCCCGCTGCGTCTACGACATGCGGCTGCTGCTCGAACCCGACGCCGCCGCCCGTACCACCGCCGCCGCGGCCTCCGCCGAGGGGAGCCGCAGGTGGGAGGCGGCCGGAGCGGCGCTGGACCGGGCCGACCTCGCGGCCGACGCCGCCGACCGCTCCCTGGCCAACCGGGACTTCCACCGGGCGCTCTACTCGGGCTGCGGCAACCCGCTGCTGGTGAAGTCGCTGGACGAACTCCGGGACCAGACCGCGCTGGTGGCCGGTGCGACCTGGGCGACGGTGCCGTCCTGGGCGGACGAGGCCCGCGAGCACCGGGCCATCCTGGCCGCGGCCGAGGCCGGCGACCCGGAGCTGGTACGGGAATTGACGCACCGTCATATCAGTTCCTTCGTGGCCCGTTCGTTCACCGAGGGGGATGTCTGATGCTCGACACCGTGGTCGCGATACCCGTCACGCCGTTCGCCCCGGACGGCGGGGTCGACTGGGACGCCCACGCCGCCCTGATCGGCCGTCTGGTGGCCCACGGCATCAGCACCGTCACCGTCAACGGCAACACCGGCGAGTTCTACGCCCTCACCCCGTCCGAGGCCCGCCGCGCGGTCGAGTCCGCGGTGGCGGCCGTGGCGGCGGCCGGCGGCGGGGCGGAGGTTGTGGTCGGCGTCGGTCTGGACCTGCCGGGCGCGACGGCCGCGGCCCGGCACGCCGCCGGGGCGGGCGCGGGGGCGCTGATGATCCATCAACCGGTGCACCCCTACCGGTCCGCCGAGGGCTGGATCGACTACCACCGCGCCATCGCCGACGCGGCCCCCGGCCTGGGCGTGGTCCTCTACGTCAGGGACGAGCGGATCGGCGGCGCGGAAATCCGGGCCCTCGCCGACCGCTGCCCCAACCTGATCGGGGTGAAGTACGCCGTCCCGGACCCGGTCCGCTTCGCCTCGGTCGCCCGGGACACCCGGTCGGACCGGCTCGGCTGGGTGGCCGGGCTGGCCGAGCTCTCCGCCCCCGGGTACTGGGCCGCCGGTGCGACCGGCTTCACCTCGGGCCTGGTCAATGTGGTGCCCGAACTCTCACTGGCCCTGCTCTTCGCGCTCAGGGACGGCGACTACCCCGAGGCGATGCGGATCTGGGAGTCCGCCCGCGGCTTCGAGGAACTGCGGGCCGCCGACGCCGCCGCCGACAACGTCAGCGTGGTCAAGGAGGCGCTGGCCCAACTCGGGCTCTGCGACCGCGCGGTACGGCCGCCCTCGCGGCTGCTGCCCGGCCCGGTCAGGGCCCGGATCGCCGAGTCCCTCGCCGACTGGCAGAAGGAGGGGTGGCTGTGAGCGGCAAGCCCCTGCGCAGCGCGGCCTGGTTCGGCGACAGCGACGGCGGCGCCGAGGGTGGTGGCGGATCCGGGACCGGCGGCGGCCTGCGCGCCTTCAGCCACCGCTCGCGGATGCGCCAGCTCGGCTACCTCCCCGAGGAGCACCTCGGCAAGCCGGTCATCGCGATCCTCAACCCCTGGTCCGACATCAACCCCTGCCACATGCACCTGCGCGAACGCGCCGAGCAGGTCAAGCGCGGAGTCTGGCAGGCCGGAGGCTTCCCGCTGGAGTTCCCGGTCTCCACCCTCTCCGAGACCTTCCAGAAGCCCACCCCCATGCTCTACCGCAACCTCCTCGCCATGGAGACCGAGGAACTGCTCCGCTCCTACCCGGTCGACGGCGCGGTGCTGATGGGCGGCTGCGACAAGACCGTCCCCGCCCTGCTGATGGGCGCGGCCAGCGCCGGGCTGCCCGCCCTGGTCGTCCCGTCCGGGCCGATGCTGCGCGGCCACCACCGGGGGCGCACCCTCGGCAGCGGCACCGACCTGTGGGCCTACTGGGACGAGTACCGGGCCGGGCGGATCGACGAGTGCGAGATGTCCCAGCTCTCCTGCGGCCTGGCCCGCTCCCCGGGCCACTGCATGACCATGGGCACCGCCTCCACCATGACCGCGGCCGCCGAGGCCCTCGGCATGGCGCTGCCGGGTTCGTCCGCGATCCCCGCCGTCGACTCGGCGCACCACCGGATGGCCGCCGCGAGCGGACTCCGGATCGTCGAGCTGGTCCGCGAGGACACCACCCCGGCGGTGGTGATGACCCGCGAGGCCTTCGAGGACGCCGCCGCGACCGTGCTCGCGCTCGGCGGCTCCACCAACGCCCTGATCCACCTGATCGCCATGGCCGGACGGGTCGGCGTCCCGCTCTCGCTGGAGGACTTCGACGCCCTCGGCCGCCGGGTCCCGGTGCTCGCCGACGTCCGCCCGGTGGGGGAGTACCTGCTGGAGGACTTCTACTACGCCGGTGGACTCCCGGCCCTGCTACGGCAGTTGAGCACCGTGCCGGGCGCGCTGCACCCGGACCGTCCGACCGTGGCCGGCCGCCCGTTCGGCACCTACTACGCCGATGCGGAGACGACCGGGCCCGCGATCCGCACGCCCGGCAAGCCGGTCGCCGAGGAGGGCGGCGTCGCGGTGCTGCACGGCAACCTCGCCCCCGGCGGCGCGGTGATCAAGCACCTGGCCTCCAGCCCGGCGCTGCTGTGCCACACCGGACCCGCCGTGGTCTTCGACTCCTACGCCGAACTGCGCGCGGGCATCGACGACCCGGCGCTCGGCATCACCGCGGACAGCGTGCTGGTGCTGCGCGGCGCCGGCCCGCTCGGCGGCCCCGGCATGCCGGAGTACGGGATGCTGCCGATCCCCGCGTACCTGCTGGAGGCGGGGGTCACCGACCTGGTCCGGATCTCCGACGCCAGGATGAGCGGCACCAGCTACGGCACCTGCGTACTGCACATCGCCCCCGAGTCGCACGCGGGCGGCCCGCTGGCACTGGTCCGCAGCGGAGACCCGATCACCCTGGACGTGGGCCGGAGGCTGCTCCAACTGGAGGTCGAACCAGCCGAGTTGGAGCGCCGACGGAGGGCCTGGACGCCCCCGCCGCCGGTCTTCCGGCGCGGATACGGATCGCTCTACGCCGAGCATGTCACCCAGGCCGACGAGGGCTGCGACTTCGACTTCCTGGCCCACCCGGGGCGCGACCCCTTCCCGGACCCGCACTGACGGTCTCCTGCTCAGCCGGGCACGGACGAGGGTTCGGCACCCGCCGCCTGCTCGTCCCGTTCCTTCGGCAACTCGGTGCCCGGCGCGCTGCGCGAGGGCAGCAGCACCAGCGCCGCCCCCAGCGCCAGCCCCAGCGCGGGCAGCGCCGGGAACCGTCCGTCATGGGCGAAGCCCTGCACCGCGAACCGGGCCAGCGCCGCGACACTCGCCGCCAGGCCCAGCCAGAGCAGCAGCGGCTGGCGCACCTCCTGGTCCGGACGAGACCGAACGCCGACCCTGACCAGCAGCCGTTCCAGCGGCTGCAGCAGCGCCACGAGGCCGAGCAGGACCGCCGTGAGCAGCAGCAGCCAGGGCAGCCGGAGCGCCCACCAGGAGCCCGAGCCGTACCCCGGCTCGGGCGCGAGGCCGGTCAGGTAGAACACCGCCGCGACCACCAGCACCGGCAGCATGTGCCAGAGGTAGAGGGTCATGCTGGCCCCGCCGACCGGCCTGACGGTCCGCCACACCCGCTCGCGGGCCAGCCACCGCCGTACGGGGGCCGCCAGCAGCAGGCACACGCCGATCTGCGCCACCGCCCAGGACAGCATCGCCACTGACGGGGGATTGGTATTGCTGACGGTCTCGTCGCTGACCAGGATCAGGCTCAACGGGAAGGGCCCGAAGCCGACCAGGCCCGCGAACCCGGCCGCGCCCACCGCCGCCATCGCGGCGGGCAGTGCCCGGCCCCGGGTCAGCAGCCCGTCCTGCCAGCAGAACCCCAACTGGTAGGCCACGCCCCAGACCAGCACGTAGTCCAGCAGCCCGACGACCGGGGCGTGCGCGGCCAGCACCAGCACATCGATCAGCACGGCGACGGCCCCGAGGGCGAGCGGCACCCGCAGCCCCCATCGTCGATGGGCCGAGTGCAGCACCGGTGTCATCGCGCTGAGCAGCAGATACACCGGCAGGAACCAGAACTGCATCCCCATCGCCCAGCCCACCATCGACAGCGTCCCCGGGTCGACACCCACGCCCGAGCAGACCACCACCGCGAGCAGCACCAGCCCCGAGTACACCGCGGTCGGCAGCAGCAGCCGGACCGCGCGCCCCCGGATCCACGGCAGCGCCGCGCCCCCGGCGGACAGCTGCCGGGCCCAGGAACCGCCGGCCGCCGCGCCGCCGGCCAGGAAGAACAGCGGCATGATCTGGAAGCCCAGGGTCAGCCACTGCGTCCAGTGGACGGTGGCCAGCAGCTCGGGTGCGTCCAGGGTTCCGTCGGCCCGCCGCACCAGCCCGGTGATCAGCCAGTGGCCCAGCACCACCAGGCAGATCGCCAGGGCGCGCAGGAAGTCGACATAGCGGTCTCTGGTCATGCCGGGAATGCTGGCGCAGTCCTCTCCGCGGCGCGAGGGAAAACCGGATGCCGCAACCAATTCGTGCCCGTAACAATGGTCCATGCTCAACCACCACTGGCCGCTCTTCGGCCTCCACGTCCGCACACCCCGGCTGGAGCTGCGCCTCCCCGACGCCGAGGAGCTCGCCGAGCTGGGCGACCTCGCCGCCCGCGGCGTCCACGACCCGGCCCGGATGCCCTTCAACCACCCCTGGACCGACCTGCCCCCGGCGGAGCGGGCCCGCTCCGTACTCCAGTACTTCTGGCTGAGCCTGGGCAGGTGGACGGCCGAGGACTGGTCCCTGCTGCTGGGCGTGTTCCGGGACGGCACGATCGTCGGCCTGCAGGAGGTCTGCGCCAAGGACTTCGCCACCCTGCGCGAGGTCCGCACCGGCTCCTGGCTCGGCCTGGAACACCACGGCCAGGGCATCGGCACTGAGATGAGGGCAGCGGTGCTGCACCTCGCCTTCGCCGGACTGGGCGCGGAACAGGCCAGGTCAGGGGCCTTCTCCGACAACCCGGCCTCGCTCGCCGTCTCCCGCGGGCTCGGCTACCGACCGGACGGGATCCACCGCCTGGTCGTCCGCGGCGCCCCCGTCACCGAGCACCGGCTCCGACTGACCCGCGACCAGTGGGAGACCGGGCCCCAGCATGCCGAGGTGACGATCGACGGCCTGGCCCCCTGCCTGCCGCTGCTGGGTGCTTCCGCCTGATTGTTCGGCTTTTCGCAGGTGGGGGAGTGACGGAGGTTCTAATGTCGTCTACCGGACGGTTGGTGTACTGATGCGAGTGGTGGGGCGGGGCGGGTGGATTTTTTCGTCAGTCATGCGGGGGCGGACCGGGCCTGGGCGGAGTGGGTGGCCTGGCAGTTGCGCGAGGCCGGCTACCAGGTCGAGCTCGACTTCTGGGACTGGGCGGCCGGCGACAACTTCATCCTGAAGATGAACGACGCCCTGGCCGGCGATGCGCGGATGGTGGCCCTGTTCTCCCCCGCCTACTTCGAACGGACCCGCTTCACGACCGAGGAGTGGGCCGCCGTCCTGGCCGCGAAGCAGAAGATGGTCCCCGTTCGCATCGACGCCGTCAGCCCGGCGGCCACCCCTCCGCTGCTGCGCGCGCTGCTGGCCCCCAGCCTCTACGGGCTGGACGAGCCCGCCGCTGCGGCCGAACTGCTGCGCGCCGTCCGCGGCCCTGCTGCACCCGCCACGGCACCCGCCTTCCCGGGCACTACGACGCCGTCTGCGGGATCCGGCGGCGCGCGGCCCCGGTTCCCGAGCAGCACCGGCACACCCGAGGTATGGAACGTGCGGCTCCGCAACCCCCGTTTCACCGGGCGGGAGGAGACGGTCACCCACATCCGTGACGGCCTGCTGGGCGGGGGACACGTCCAGGCGTGGCACGGGCTGGGCGGGATCGGCAAGAGCCAGATCGCGGTGGAGTACGCCCACCGGTTCGCCAGCCAGTACGACCTGGTGTGGTGGATCGACGCCGAGCAGGCCGACCAACTCCCGGTCCACTACACCGAACTGGCCGCCCGCCTGGAGATCGACAAGCCCGAGGCCGGGGCCGACCAGAACGCGCGCATGCTGCTCGGGCACCTACGGACCCGCGAGCGCTGGCTGATCATCCTCGACAACGCCGAGAACCCGGAGACGATCGAGCCCTGGCTCCCTGGTGGACCTGGCCATGTGCTGATCACCTCCCGCAACCCCGCCTGGGGCACCCTCGTGCCCAGCATCGGCCTGGACGTCTTCACCCGCGCCGAGTCCCTGGCCTACCTCACCACCTGCCTGCCCACCCTCGCCCCCGGCCAGGCCGACGCACTCGCCGAGAGCCTCGGGGACCTCCCGCTCGCCCTTGCCCAGGCCGCCGGTGTACTCAACAGCGGGATGAGCGCCGAGCGTTACCAACATCTGCTCACCACCAAGACCGGTCAGATCCTGGCTTTGGGCAGTGCCCAGGGCTACCCGGCCCCGCTGGGCGCCTCCGTCGACATCGCCACCGCCCGTCTGACCGACGAGAACCCCGGCGCGCTTGCCTTGCTGCGGCTCGGTGCCTTTCTCGGCCCCGAACCCATTCCCACCGCTTGGCTGGAAGCCGCCCGCCCGCAGTTGTCCACCATCCCGGGCGACCCCGACGACCTGATGTGGCCGCATGCCGCCCTACAGCCGCTGGCCCGCTACGGCCTGGCCCGAGTCGACCACACCGCCTTCCAGATCCACCGCCTCACCCAGGCGGTCCTCAGCGATCAGACCAATGCGGACGACGCAGCGGCGATCCAGGCAGACGCCCTCGCCCTCCTGGAGACCGTGCAGCCGGAAGACCCCAAACTGCCTGCCAGCTGGCCCGCTTGGGCCGCCCTCAACGCCCATCTCGCAGCGCAGGGCCCTGTCGCCGCTGAAACGTCGGCACTGCGCGGGACCCTGCTCAATACCGTCCGTTACCTGATCCACAGCGGCCAACCGCAGGCCGCACACGATCTCGCCGACGCGCTCCACCGCGCCTGGTCAGGAACTGCGGGAACGGACGACCCCGACGCCCTCACAGCCGCGCAGTACATCGGCCACGCCACCTCCGACCTCGGCGACTTCACCAGCGCCCACGCCGTCATCGAGGACACCTTTGAGCGCCGCTGTCGCGTCCTGGGTGTGGACCACCCCGACACGCTCCACTCCGCCAACGACCTGGCGGTCATCCTGAGCCAACTCGGCACAAACGCCGAGGGTCGCCGCCGCATGCACGAGGAGACCTTGGCCCGGCGCCGCCGAATCCTGGGTGTGGACCATCCCGACACCCTCCACTCCGCCTATGGCCTGGCCAGCGCCGTGCACAGCATTGGCGGGTATGCGGAGGCCCGCCGCATGGACGAGGACACGTTGGCCCGGCGCCGCCGGGTTCTGGGTGAGGACCACCCTGACACCCTCCACTCCGCCTACAACTTGGCCTCCACCATGTATAGCCTTGGCTTGTACGCGGAGGTCTACCGCATTCACGAGGACACGTTGGCCCGGCGCCGCCGGGTCCTGGGCGTGGACCACCCCGACACGCTCCGATCCGCCCACGGCCTGGCTTCCACCGTGCACAGCCTTGGCGACTATGCGGAGGCCCGCCGCATGGACGAGGACACGTTGGCCCGGCGCCGCCGGGTCCTGGGTGAGGACCACCCCGACACGCTCCGATCCGCCCACGGCCTGGCTTCCACCGTGCACAGCCTTGGCGACCATGCGGGGGCCCGCCGTATGGCTGAGGACACGTTGGCCCGGCTCCGCCGGGTCCTGGGTGAGGACCACCCCGACACGCTCCGATCCGCCCACGGCCTGGCCGCCACCGTGCACAGGCTTGGCGACCATGCCGAGGCCCGCCGTATGGCTGAGGACACGTTGGCCCGGCGCCGCCGCGTCCTGGGTGAGGACCACCCCGACACGCTCGACAGCGTCCATGGCCTGGCGATCACCTTGGGGAGCCTCGGGAAGCACAGGGCGGCAGCGCAGCTCCTCAAGGACGCCCGCACCCGTATGCGTCGCTCTCTCGGCGACGACCACCCTCGCACCAAGGGCGTCACCGAGGACCTCGCACACGCGCTGATCGCTTCAGGCCAGCCGTTCGAAGCCCAGAAGCTGCTGGCTCCGCGCAAGCCCGCAGGCGGGAAGAAGGGCAAGTCCTCGAAGAAACGCCGTTGACGGCCGCCGGGACCCCGTCAGAGCCAGTCGCGGCGTCTGAAGACCAGGTAGAGCGCGCCGCACACCGCGGCCATCAGGCCGATGGCGAAGGGGTAGCCGAAGGCCCACTTCAGCTCCGGCATCTTGGTGAAGTTCATGCCGTAGACGGTGCCGATCAGGGTCGGGGCGAAGAGGATGGCGGCCCAGGAGGAGATCTTCTTGATCTCGTCGTTCTGGGCGTGGCCGGCCTCGGCCAGCAGCTTCATCTCCTCGTTCTGCGCCTGGGAGACCAGGGTCGCGTTCACGGTGAGGATGTTCTGCAGCATCTGCCGGAAGCCGTCGACCCGTTCGGCCGCGGTGGTGGCGTGGTCGGCGACGTCGCGCAGGTAGCGCTGGAGTTCCTCGTTGGTGCCGTACTTCAGGAAGCCGGCCTCCAGGTTCTTCATGATCTCCAGCAGCGGCCGGGTGGCCCGCTGGAACTCGATGACCTCGCGGGAGAGCTCGTAGATGCGCCGGGACACCTGCTTGTCGCCGCGGAACACCTCGGTCTCGATCTCGTCGATGTCGTGCTGCAGGCCGGCGATCACCGGGGCGTAGCCGTCCACGACCGCGTCCAGCACCGCGTACAGCACCGCCTCGGGGCCGAGCGCCAGCAGCTCCGGGTCGGCCTCCAGCCGCCGCCGGACGGCGGACAGGTCGGGGGACTGCGAGTGCCGGACGGTGATCACGAAGTCGGGGCCGACGAAGAGGTGGATCTCGCCGAAGTCGACCTCCTCCACGTCGTCCAGGTAGCGGGCGGCGCGCAGCACCACGAACAGGGTGTCGCCGTAACGTTCCAGCTTGGGCCGCTGGTGGGCGACGATGGCGTCCTCGACGGCCAGTTCGTGCAGGCCGAAGCGCTCGGCGGCCTGCAGCAGCTGCGCGGCGGCCGGGCGGAACAGGCCGATCCAGGCCAGGCTGCCGGGCTTGCCCGGGACCTGCTGGTAGATGTCCGAGAGGCTGGTCGGGGTGGCGATCCGGACGCCGTCCCGGTAGACCGCGGCGTCGACGATGGAGCGCTCCAGCGAGACCGGCTCGGAGCGGTGCTCCTGCTTGGGGTCCATCGAGTGCTCGGGGGCCGGGGCGGCGGCCGGGGCGGCGGGATCTGCCACTGGCCTGGTGAACGGCCGCTTGCTGGCACGGACAGCACGTACACGCCATTCGGACATGACTGGATACCTCCAGGGGTTGTCCGGTCACCCCCTGGAAACCCGTCGGACGCGTGCGGCGCCGACCGGCTCCGCGTCCGCGATCAGCCAGGGGCGATCAGCGTCGAGCGAGGCGGGGCAGGGGCGCGCAGCGGTACGGGAACCGGTGACCGGAAGGAGAGAGTGGGGGCCGGGGGCGGGTCCGACTTCGACCCGGACTACTGCTCTTCACCGCTCTCACCTCCTTGCTGCCGCGACCACTCGGGACACCAACTGGCGTCTCAGTCACAGCCAGTCTAGTCGGACGGGGCCTACATATGTGCCCACCGGGGTCAGTGCGGAAACATCCGGGGCGGACGCCAGGCCGGCAGTTCGTCCCGGAACGCCGCGATCACCGAACTGACCTGCCGCGTCAGCTCGGTGTGTTCCAGCAGGTGGAGGTAGAGGTTGCGCTCGGCCAGCCCCACCGCGTCGACCGTGAGGTACACCGCCATCAACGGATTGATGAACAGTTCGCTCCCGCGGTGCCGAGGCCGGACTCGTCGCCGCGCATCAGGATGTCGGTGCCGCCGTCCACCAGCACGATCGCGTCCACCCCGCCGAGACGGGCCGGCGAGCGCTCGCGCAGGGCGAGGGCCAGCGGCAGGCCCGCGTAGACGTCGAAGCCTCCGCCGGCCCCGGCGACGAGGATGCGGCGGGCGTCCCGCAGCCGGGTGAACAGGGGAGGTTCGTCGAGGGAGAACACCCGCCGGACCCTGGCGAAGGCCGGGCAGGAAAGGGGCGGGAATTCCGGGCCGGGGACTGACCTGGGGGTTCCCGGGGATTAATGGATGCGGGCTGATCACCGGGCTCTGCTACAGTTGAGGAACCGACGCGGGGTGGAGCAGCTCGGTAGCTCGCTGGGCTCATAACCCAGAGGTCGCAGGTTCAAATCCTGTCCCCGCTACTTGAACTCTGTAGGCCCGGCGTTCTCGCTGGGCCTGCAGAGTTTTGCGTGTGAGTCCGCTCACCCCCTGCGGAGAAGACTCTCCGCCGCCCCCTGGCTCGTTCTTGCGATCCTCCGCGCCCAGCGCTGCGGAGCTCTCCTCGAAGCGTGCCGCTACGAGGAAAGGTTCTCCGTGAACCATCGCACCAGCCGTTCAAACGACCAGCGCTCCGGTACCCGCTTCGGCCGTCCCGCCGGGACGAGCCCCCGCAGCGGAGCCGGAAGCAGCGCCGGCGGCCAGTTCCGGGGCCGTCCGGCCCAGGGCGCGCCGCGCCGCCGTACCAACACCGCCCCGCAGGGCGAGTTCGAGATGCCGGTCAGCATCACCCCGGCGCTGCCCGCGGTGACCAGCTTCGCCGAGCTGGACATGCCCAACGCCCTGCTCTCCACGCTGACCCGCGAGGGTGTCACCGAGCCGTTCCCGATCCAGGGCGCGACCCTCCCCAACACCCTGGCCGGACGCGACGTGCTCGGCCGCGGCCGGACCGGCTCCGGCAAGACGCTGGCCTTCGGCCTGGCGCTGCTGGCCCGCACCGCGGGCCGCCGGGCCGAGCCCAAGTGCCCGCTGGCGCTGGTGCTGGTCCCGACCCGCGAGCTGGCCCAGCAGGTCACCGACGCGCTCACCCCCTACGCCACCGCGGTGAACCTGCGGATCACCACGGTCGTCGGCGGCATGTCCATCGGCCGCCAGGCCGGCGCGCTGCGCCGCGGCGCCGAGGTGCTGATCGCCACCCCCGGCCGGCTCAAGGACCTGATCGACCGCGGCGACGCCCGGCTCGACCGGGTCGGCATCACCGTCCTGGACGAGGCCGACCAGATGGCCGACATGGGCTTCCTGCCCCAGGTCACGGCGCTGCTGGAGCAGGTCATCCCGAACGGCCAGACGATGCTGTTCTCGGCCACCCTGGACCGCAATGTGGACCGCCTGGTCCGCCGCTTCCTGACCGACCCGGTCACCCACTCGGTGGACCCGTCGGCCGGCACCATCACCACCATGGAGCACCACGTGCTCTACGTCTCGGACGCCGACAAGCGTGCCGTCGCCGTCGAGATCGGCGCCCGTGACGGCCGCGTGATCATGTTCATGGACACCAAGCACGCCACCGACAAGCTGGCGAAGGAGCTGCTCGCCAACGGCGTGCGCGCCGCCTCGCTGCACGGTGGCAAGTCGCAGCCCCAGCGCAACCGGGTCCTCGAGCAGTTCAAGGAGGGCCACATCACCGCGCTGGTCGCGACCAACGTGGCGGCCCGCGGCATCCACGTGGACAACCTCGACCTGGTCGTCAACATCGACCCGCCGACCGACCACAAGGACTACCTGCACCGCGGCGGCCGTACCGCCCGGGCCGGCGAGTCCGGCACCGTGGTCACCCTGGTGCTGTCCAACCAGCGCCGGGAGATGGCGCGGCTGATGGCCGACGCCGGGATCACCCCGAACAACGACCGGGTCTCCTCCGGCGGCGACGCCGAGCTGGCCCGGATCACCGGCGCCCGCAAGCCCAGCGGCGTGCCCGTGGTCATCGCCGCACCGGCCCCGGCGGTTCCCACCCAGAGCCCGCGTGGCCCGCGCGGCGGCGGTGGCGGCAACGGGGGTGGCAACGGCGGCAGCCGCGGCCGTCGTCCGCGCCGCCCGGCGTCGGGTGGCGCGCGTCCCACCCGTGCGGCCTGACCCGACCTGACGCTCGGACAACTCACGTAGTCGAAGGGCCCGGTACCGCTCCTGGTACCGGGCCCTTCGTCGCGCCGTCCCGACATGATTCCGGTGAATCCGGTAAGTCGCCTGTCAAGACAGCACGTTGCAGAACACGTGCTGCAACACGCAGGAAAGGAACGGCATGTCCACAGGATTGATCATTGTGATCGTGGTGGTGGCCGTCGTCGTGGTCGCCCTGATCGGGGTAGCGGTCGTGATGCCGCAGCAGCGCAGCCGCCGGCTTCAGCAGCAGTTCGGGTCCGAGTACCAACGAGCGGTCTCCGAGCACAGCGGCAATACCAAGGAAGCGGAGCAGGAGCTCTCGGAGCGGGTCAGCAGGACCCGCAAGCTGGACCTCCGCCCCCTGGACGCCGCCGCGCAGGAGCGCTACCTGGCCCACTGGACCACGCTGCAGGAGCAGTTCGTCGACGCCCCGGCCAAGGCCGTCATCGACGCCGACCACCTGCTCACCGAGGTGCTGCGGGACCGCGGCTACCCGGACGACGGCCAGGACCAGTACGCCGCGCTGTCGGTGCACCACGCCCGGGCCCTGGAGGGCTACCGGGTCTCGCGCGGTGCCGCCGAGCGGGCGGAGAAGGGCGACGCGACCACCGAGGAGCTCAGGGACGCCTTCGTACGGGCCCGCGAGACCTTCGACGAACTGGTCCGTGACGGTGACGGCGGCAGCCCCGTGCACGCCACCGCTGCCGCGCGTACGGACGAGCCGGTCAATGAGCCGGTCAACGGGACGACAGAGACCGCTGAGACCACCGAGAGGACGAACTGATGAGTGACCCCAGGTTTGCCGAGAACGACGAGGACCTCCAGAGCCGCACGCTGCGCGAGGACGACGAGCCCGAGCTGAACGCCGAGGACGACCCCCGCGCCCCCGCGGTGACGGAGGCGGCCGGCACCCCGCTCGACCGGGTCGACGAGGCCGACGAGGCCGGGAGCTACGACGACGACGTCGACCGTGACGCGCTGGCGGAGCGGACCGACGCCGACGACGACGCCGTCCTGGTGGGCGGCCCGGTCAGTGAGCAGGCCACCGACGGAACCCTGGGCAGCACCGGCACCGCCGGCAGCGCCGCGGGCTCCTTCGGCAGCACCGCCGGCACCGCCGGCACCACCGACGCCGACGACTCCGCCGGCCGGTTCTTCGAGGACTCGGTTTCGGAGAAGCTGCACGACCGCTGGCAGACCATCCAGATCGACTTCGTCGACGACCCGCGCAACGCCGTGGAGCAGGCCGAGTCGCTGGTCGAGCAGGTCTCCACGCAGCTGACCGAGGCGATAGCGGCCCGCCGCAGCGAACTGCACAGCCGTTGGAGCAAGGACGGCGGAAGCGTCAGCGCCGCGCACGACGACGGCGTCGCGACCGAGGACCTGCGTACCGCGCTGCAGGAGTACCGCCGGGTGCTCAACCAACTGCTCGCTGTCTGAGGACATCTGACGGCAGGACGAAGGCGGGGGCCCAGATCGATCGGGGCCCCCGCCTTCGTCCTGCCGGACCGTCAGTCGTAGTAGCGGCGCTCGCGGATGATCTCCTCGCTGTCGCCGAGGCCGATGCCCGTCGGCGGACGGCGGCGCCGGTACATGCCGGCGATGGTGACGACGCCGAGCAGTCCGGCGGCCATCAGGATCACCCCGACGACGGTGAGGTTCATCCCCGACACATGCCAGTTGACACCGAACGTCAGAATCGCGCCTATGGCGAAGACGCCGATGCATCCTCCAATACCCATGTCCCAGACTCCTCTTCGAACCGTCGCATCTCTCCGTATGCCGGAACCCGCGCCTACCCGTGATCCGCCGTCGGACACGCCTGCGCCGTCTTCCGTCGGCCCGGGTTCTGCTGCAGGATTCCGGTGGACGACTTCGTGCCCCGTCGGGTTTCGGCTACGGTGGGGAAGCTGTGGATCAGTGCGCAGACCGGCCGAGGACGAAAGAGGACAGATGGACCATGGAGGCGTCGGAGCGTCCGACTCCGGGAGTCGGCCGACCGTTCCGGTCAGCAGCGGCGACCGGTTCACCGTAGGACTGCGGACGCTGGACGGTGTCGCCGTGCTCACCCTGCACGGGGAGCTGGACCAGGACACCGCGCCTCCTCTCCGTGCGCTGCTGGACCAGGCGTTGGACGCCGGCCCCGGGCGGATCGTGGTCGACTGCGCGGAGTTGGAGTTCTGCGACTCGACCGGTCTGAACGTGCTGCTCGGTGCGCGGCTGCGGGCGGAGTCCGAGAACAGGATCATCGAGCTGGCCGGGCTGCGTTCCGCGGTGGCCCGGATGTTCGACATCACCGGGGCGTCGACGGTGTTCACCGTCCATGCCTCACTGGACGCGGCCCTGGCGGCCTCTTGACCGGGCTCCCGAGCAGGTGTTCAGCCCTGGCCCCGGGGCAGGAGGACAGCAGAGGCACAGTCGCAGCGGGTAGGCCGGCACGCGAGGTACAGCGGGGTGAGACGCCATGAGTACGACCCGTCCCCAGGGACCGGAGGGCGCTCCGGTGCGTCCGGGGCTGCCCCCGGGCGGCCAGACCAGGCGGCTCGCGCTGGCCGGGACCCGAGGTGTGGTCGGCCGCTGCCGTGACTTCACCCGGACGGCCCTGCACGACTGGAACTGGCTCCCGGCCCGCAACGACGAGCAGGAGGCGGTGGCCGAGGACGTGCTGCTGCTGGTCTCCGAGCTGGTCACCAACGCCTGCCTGCACGCGGGCGGCCCCAGCCAGCTGACGCTGCACTGCACCGACGAGCGGCTCCGGGTGGAGGTCTCCGACCACAGCACGGTCCCGCCGGTCCCGCGGACCCCGCACGAGGCGACCCGTCCGGGCGGACACGGTCTGCACATCGTGTCCCGGCTGGCCCTGGAATGGGGCACGGTCGTCCGGGAGGCCGACAAGACGGTGTGGCTGGAGGTCGGCTCGCCGCTCGTGGGCGGCTGAGCGGGGCCCGGCGCGGCGGGTCCGCCCGAGCGGGCCCGCCGAAGCCGCGGCGGACGGGCACCCCCCCGTAGTGCCCGCCGCTCGGCGCACGCGGGCGCGCACCAGGGGCTCATTCTGGTTGTGCTCGAACGGCCCCACCACCCCCGTCCGGTGGTCACCGCACCACCGACCGGGGGTGACCTGGGCGCCTGTCTGGATTCGCCCGGGCATTCGCGCTGGGGTACGGTCACGCGGAACTCCCTGGACGACGTCAGGACATCCCGTGGCTCCACCCCCAGTGCAGGAACCCGCGCAGGTCCCGGCGGTGCACGAGGCTGCCCGGGAGGCCGTGCCGGCCCTGATCCGGGTGGTGGTGGTCGACGACGAGGCGCTGATCCGGTCCGGGCTCGCGATGATCCTCAACACCGCCCCCGACATCGAGGTCGTCGCCACCTGCTCGGGCCTGGAGGCGCTGGCGGTGATCCAGCGGGACCGCCCGCAGGTGGTGCTGCTGGACATCAGGATGCCGGACGTGGACGGGCTCACCCTGCTGCGCCGGATCCGCGCGCTGCCGGACGGCCCCTATGTCGCCATGCTGACCACCTTCGACACCGACGAGTACCTGGACCGGGCGATCGGCCTCGGGGCCGGCGGGTTCCTGCTCAAGGACACCGAGCCGGAACTGCTGGCCCGCTCGGTGCGCGCGGTCGCCACCGGGGCGGGCTGCCTGTCCGCGCCGGTGCTGCGCCGGCTGCGCGAGAGCGCGCCGAAGGCCGGCCGGGGCGGCGACGAGGCGATCGGGGCGCTCTCCGAGCGGGAACGGCAGGTGCTCGGCTTCCTCGGTCACGGGCTCTCCAACATCGAGATCGGCGCCAGGATGCACCTGGGCGCGGCCACCGTGAAGGACTACGTCAGCGCGGTCCTGACCAAGCTCGGGGTGGCCAACCGGATCCAGGCCGCGGTCCTGGCCGAGCGCGCCGGGCTGATCGAATGAGCCGCCCGCGTTCCGGCTGGAACCCACGCCTGAACCCCCGGGCCGCCGTCGCCGAGCTGCCGCTGTGGCTGCGCCGGGGCGCGGTCACCCTGCTGCTGGTCGCCGCGTCCACGGTGGACGCCCTACTCAACTTCCCGCCCCCGCGCGACTGGACCTTCACCGTCTCGATCGTCGCCACGGCCGCCCTGCTGCTGCGCCGCCGCCTGCCCCGGACGGCCCTGCTGATCGTCCTGCCCGGCCTCTACGCGGGCACCGCCGCGGTCGCCGCGATGGCCGCGCTCTACTCGGTGGCCCGCACCCGCCGTCCGACCTGGCAGGTGTGGGGGGCGACCGCGCTGGTCGGGACCGGGATGTTCATCCCCTGGCCGCTCGGCGACTTCCCCAAGGAGAGCGCCAGCGACCAGGCCCAGAACCTGATCTACGCGGTGATGCTGGCGGCCGGGCCCGCCGCCCTCGGCCTGCTCGCCCGGACCCGGGAGGCGCTGTCGGAGCGGGTCGCCGAGCTGGCCGTGCTGCGCGACCAGGAGCGCGAGCTGCATGCCGAGACCGTGCTGGCCAGGGAGCGGGCCAGGATCGCCAGGGAGATGCACGACGTGGTCTCGCACCAGGCCGGGCTGATCGCGGTCCAGGCCGGGGCGCTGCAGGTGACCGCGGTCGACCCCGAGGTCAGGGCGACCGCGGCGACGCTGCGCGGGCTGGCGGTGGCGACCCTGGAGGAACTGCGCAGCATGATCCTGGTGCTGCGCGCCGCCGGCGCCGGGCCGACCGAGCTGGCCCCGCAGCCCAGGCTCAGCGACCTGGCCCGGCTGGTGGCGGAGTCCGAGGTGGCCGCGGTGCTGCGGATGCCGGAGCCGGGCTCCGCGGAGGCGCTCCCCGAGCCGGTGGAGCGGGCCGCGTACCGGACGGTGCAGGAGGCGCTGACCAATGTCCGCAAGCACGCCCCGGGGGCGAGGACCGAGGTGGCGCTGCGGGCCGAGGGCGACCGGCTGCTGGTCTCGGTGACCAACGGGCCGCCGCCGCGCGAGGTCCGCTCCTGGAAGGACCTCTCCGACCTGCCCGGCGGCGGGCACGGCATCGTCGGCCTGCGCGAGCGGGCCGCCCTGCTCGGCGGCACGCTGATGACCGGTCCGACCGCCGACGGCGGCTTCGGCGTCCTGCTGAGCCTCCCGGTGGCCGCCCCGCCCGAGGGCAGGTCTGCGGGATAGGCTCGCTTTTGTCCTGACGTATCTGCAGTGATGGCGTATCTGCAGTGATGTGGAATGGAGTCAACGCGATGTCCTCCGAGGGAACCCGTTCCGACCGGCTGCCGCTCGACCGCTCGCCGGAGTGGGCCGAGCTGGGGAAGCACCGGGCACAGCTGGGGGAGGTGCACCTGCGTGAGCTGTTCGCCGCCGACCCGCGGCGCGGCGAGCGCTACTCGCTGCAGGTGGGCGATCTCTACCTGGACTACTCCAAGCACCTGGTGACCGACGAGACGCTGGCGCTGCTGCGGCAGCTGGCCGCCGCACGCGGGGTGGCCGAGCTGCGGGACGCGATGTTCCGGGGCGAGAAGATCAACATCACCGAGCACCGCGCCGTGCTGCACACCGCGCTGCGCGCGCCGCGCGGTGCGGTGATCGAGGTCGACGGTGAGAACGTCGTTCCGGCCGTGCACGCGGTGCTGGACAAGATGGCGGCCTTCGCCGACCGGGTCCGCTCGGGCGAGTGGACCGGGCACACCGGCAAGCGGATCCGGAACATCGTCAACATCGGTATCGGCGGCTCGGACCTGGGCCCGGCGATGGCCTACGAGGCGCTGCGCTCCTTCACCGACCGCGAGCTGACCGTCCGTTTCGTCTCCAACGTGGACGGCGCGGACCTGCACGAGGCGGTCCGCGACCTGGACGCCGCGGAGACCCTGTTCATCGTCGCCTCCAAGACCTTCACCACCATCGAGACCATCACCAACGCCACCTCGGCCCGCAACTGGCTGCTCACCGAGCTGCACGCGGACAAGGACGCGGTCGCCAAGCACTTCGTCGCCCTGTCGACCAATGGACCCGGGGTCTCCGACTTCGGCATCGACGTCGCCAACATGTTCGAGTTCTGGGACTGGGTGGGTGGCCGCTACTCCTACGACTCCGCGATCGGCCTGTCGCTGATGCTGGCCATCGGCCCGGACGCGTTCCGGGAGATGCTGGCCGGCTTCCACCTGGTCGACGAACACTTCCGCACCGCGGCCCCTGAGGACAACGTCCCGCTGCTGCTGGGCCTGCTGGGCGTCTGGTACGGGGCGTTCTTCGACGCCCAGTCGCACGCGGTGCTGCCGTACTCGCACTACCTGTCCAAGTTCACCGCCTATCTGCAGCAGCTGGACATGGAGTCCAACGGCAAGTCGGTGGACCGGGAGGGGCAGCCGGTGCGCTGGCAGACCGGCCCGGTGGTCTGGGGCACCCCCGGCACCAACGGCCAGCACGCCTACTACCAGCTGATCCACCAGGGCACCAAGGTGATCCCGGCCGACCTGCTGGGCTTCGCCAAGCCGGTCGCCGACCTGCAGCCGGGCCTGGTCGCCCAGCACGATCTGCTGATGGCCAACCTGTTCGCCCAGGGCCAGGCGCTGGCCTTCGGCAAGACCCCGGAGGAGGTCGCGGCCGAGGGCGCCCCGGCCGAGCTGGTGCCGCACAAGACCTTCAAGGGCAACCACCCGACCACGACCATCCTGGCCGAGGAGCTCACCCCCTCGGTGCTGGGCCAGCTGATCGCCCTCTACGAGCACAAGGTGTTCGTCCAGGGCGCGATCTGGAACATCGACTCCTTCGACCAGTGGGGCGTGGAGCTCGGCAAGGTGCTGGCCAAGAAGATCGAGCCGGTGCTGGTCGACGGCGAAGGCCTGGACGCGCTGGACTCGTCCACCGCCGCGCTGGCCGGCCGCTACCGGACCCTGCGCGGGCGCTGACCCTCTATCAAGTGATGCCGTGTCACCAGGGCATCGCCACGCCGCCGTTGGGCCTGATGATCTGCCCGGTGACAAACCGGGCGGCGTCGCTGACCAGGTAGCGGACGGCGTGGGCGATGTCCTCCGGCTCGCCGATCATCCCCAGTGGGGACATCCGGCGCAGCGGACGCTCGGCGGCGGCCCGGGCGGCCTCGTCCACGCTGCCGTCGGGCAGCAGGTAGTGGCGCGCGGTCATCGCGGTGCGGACCAGGCCGGGTGCCACCGCGTTGACCCGCACCCCGAACCGGCCGACCTCGGCGGCGAGGTTCCTGGTCAGCTGAACCACGGCGGCCTTGGACACCGAGTAGCTCATGATCTCCGGCTGCGCGGTGTCCACCGCCCCCGAGGCGGTGTTGACGATGCTGCCGCCGCCGGCCGCGCTCATGATCCGGGCAGCGGCCTGGCAGCCGTGGAAGGTGCCCCTGAAGTTGACGTCCAGCACCGCGTCCAGGTCGGCGACCTCCACGTCCACCACCCGGCCGGTGCGGATGATCCCGGCGACGTTGCAGAGGATGTCGAGCCGGCCCTGCTCGTCCGCGGTGCTGCCGATCAGGGCGAACACGGCCGCCCGGTCGGTCACGTCCAGCGCGGCGGCGCTCGCGGCCTTGCCGATGCCGTCCGCGGTGGCGGTCGCGGCGGCCCCGTCGATGTCGGCGCAGACCACATAGGCGCCCGCGGCGGCGAGCTGCTGGGCGGTGGCCCGGCCGATGCCGCTGCCAGCGCCGGTGACCACGGCGACGCGTCCGGAGAGGTCGAACGGATCTGCTTGGCTCGTCATGGAATCAAGGGCTACCAGGATGACCTTGAAGGGGGAAGCGGTAGTACAGTTTCGTACTGACAAGTAACTTATCGAGGGGCGGCCCGCCGTGACCACAGCGGCAGAACCAGTGCAGGCGTCGGAGTTCGACCGCGGGACGGCGGTGCGGGCCCGCGAGGGCCGGGCGTCGGTCTACGACGCGGAGCTCGACGGCGGCTGGCGGATCGGCGGGGGCATCAACGGCGGGCTGCTGCTCGCCCTGGTCGGCAACGCGCTGCGGGCGGAGCTGGGCCGGGACGGCGGCCACGCCGACCCGCTGTCGGTGAGCGCCTACTACCTCTCCGCCGGGCGTCCTGGCCCGGCCGAGATCCGTACCGAGACGGTCCGCCGCGGGCGCAGCGTCAGCACCGGCGCAGCCTCGCTGCTGCAGACCGCCGAGGACGGCAGCCCCGTCGAGCGGCTGCGGGTGCTCGCCTCCTACGGCGACCTCTCCGCCGCCGAGGGCGACGTCCGGACCAGCGCCGTCCCGCCGGAGATGCCCCCGCCGGACCAGTGCATCAGCACCGAGCACGCACCTCCGGACTTCCTCACCCAGGCGGACCTGCTGCGTCGGCTGGACCTGCGGCTCGACCCGGCCTGCGTCGGCTGGGCGCTGGGCGAGCCGTCCGGCATCGGCCGGATCCAGGGCTGGCTGCGGCTCGCCGACGGCCGCGAGCCGGACCCGCTGATGCTGCTGCTCGCCGTGGACGCGCTGCCGCCGGTCACCTTCGACCTCGGCCTGATGGGCTGGACCCCCACCCTGGAGCTCACCGCCCACGTCCGGGCCCGTCCGGTGCCCGGCTGGCTCCGGGTGGTGCACTCCACCCGCAACCTGGCCGGCGGCTTCCTGGAGGAGGACGCCGAGGTCTGGGACGAGTCCGGCCGCCTGGTCGCCCAGTCCCGCCAACTCGCCGCGGTGCCGCGCACCGGCTGACCGCCGAGCCGGCTCTACCGCTGCGCGCTGTGCGCTGTGCGCGACCCGCCGGGGGTGGAGGTTTTCCCGGGCGGGCGGGTAGCGGCACAATGCACAGCGGTATCCCTGCGAGAAGGCGGTAACTCAGCGTGACCCCTCAGACTGCGTCCAGCCACAGCGCGTCCATCCAGCAGACCATCGCCGAGGAGCTCGGCGTCCGGGCCGGGCAGGTCCAGGCGGCGGTGGAACTGCTCGACGGCGGGGCGACCGTGCCCTTCATCGCCCGCTACCGCAAGGAGGCCACCGGCGAGCTGGACGACACCCAGCTGCGCAACCTGGAGGAGCGGCTGCGCTATCTGCGGGAGCTGGAGGAGCGCCGGGACGCGATCCTGGAGTCGATCCGCAGCCAGGGCAAGCTGGACGAGGCGCTGGAGGCGCAGATCCGGGCCGCCGACTCCAAGGCCCGGCTGGAGGACATCTACCTCCCCTACAAGCCCAAGCGCCGGACCAAGGCCCAGATCGCCCGGGAGAACGGCCTGCAGCCGCTGGCCGACCTGCTGCTGGCGGACCCGGCCCGGGACCCGCAGGCCGAGGCGGCCGGCTACCTGGGTGAGAACGTCCCCGACGCCGCCGCCGCGCTGGAGGGCGCCCGGGCGATCCTGGTCGAGCGCTTCGGCGAGGACGCCGACCTGCTCGGCGAGCTGCGCGAGCGGATGTGGGGGAGGGGCCGGCTCTCCGCCAAGGTCCGCGACGGCAAGGAGGAGGCCGGGGCGAAGTTCTCCGACTACTTCGACTTCGCCGAGCCCTTCACCAAGCTGCCCTCGCACCGGATCCTGGCGATGCTGCGCGGTGAGAAGGAGGACGTCCTCGACCTCACCCTGGAGCCCTACGCCGACGAGGCCGATGCCGAGGCCCCCGGCGGCTACGAGTCCCGGATCGCGCAGAAGTTCGAGATCGCCGACCGCGGCCGGGCCGGGGACCGCTGGCTGCTGGACACCGTCCGCTGGGCCTGGCGCACCCGGCTGCTGGTGCACCTGGGCATCGACCTGCGGCTGCGGCTGCGCACCGAGGCCGAGGACGAGGCGGTCCGGGTGTTCGCCGCCAACCTGCGCGACCTGCTGCTCGCCGCCCCGGCCGGGACCCGCGCCACGCTCGGCCTGGACCCCGGCTTCCGGACCGGCGTCAAGGTGGCGGTGGTGGACGCGACCGGCAAGGTGGTCGCCCACGACACCATCCACCCGCACGTCCCGGCCAACCGCTGGGACGAGTCGATCGCCACCCTCGCCAAGCTCTGCGCCGCGCACCGGGTCGACCTGATCGCCATCGGCAACGGCACCGCCTCCCGGGAGACCGACAAGCTGGCCGGGGACCTGATCAAGCGTCACCCGGAGCTCAAGCTGACCAAGGCCGTGGTCTCCGAGGCCGGCGCCTCGGTCTACTCCGCCTCCGCCTTCGCCTCGCAGGAGCTGCCGGACCTCAATGTCTCGATCCGCGGCGCGGTCTCCATCGCCCGCCGGCTGCAGGACCCGCTGGCCGAGCTGGTCAAGATCGACCCCAAGTCGATCGGCGTCGGCCAGTACCAGCACGACCTGTCCGAGGCCAAGCTGTCCCGTTCGCTGGACGCGGTGGTCGAGGACTGCGTCAACGGCGTCGGCGTGGACGTGAACACCGCCTCCGCACCGCTGCTGACCAGGGTGTCCGGCATCGGCGCCACCCTGGCCGAGAACATCGTGGCGCACCGCGACGCCAACGGCCCGTTCCGCAGCCGCCGGGCGATCAAGGACGTGGCCAGGCTCGGCCCCAAGGCGTTCGAGCAGTGCGCGGGCTTCCTGCGGATCCCCGGCGGCGACGACCCGCTGGACGCCTCCAGCGTCCACCCCGAGGCCTATCCGGTGGTCCGCCGGATCATCGCGGCCACCGGCGGCGAGCTGAAGACGCTGATCGGCAACGGCTCGGTGCTGCGCGGGCTGCGCCCGACCGACTTCGCGGACGAGCAGTTCGGTGTGCCGACCGTCACCGACATCCTGCGCGAGCTGGAGAAGCCGGGCCGCGACCCGCGCCCCGCCTTCCGCACGGCGGCGTTCAAGGAGGGCGTGGAGAAGCTCTCCGACCTGGAGCCGGGGATGCTGCTTGAGGGCACCGTCACCAATGTCGCGGCCTTCGGCGCCTTCGTCGACATCGGCGTGCACCAGGATGGCCTGGTCCATGTCTCGGCCCTGTCGCGGACCTTCGTCAAGGACCCGCGCGAGGTGGTGAAGTCCGGCGACATCGTCCGGGTGAAGGTGCTGGAGGTGGACATCCCGCGCAAGCGGATCTCGCTGACGCTCCGTCTGGACGACGAGGCCCAGCCGAAGCAGCCGCGCGAGCGCGGGCCGCGCCAGCCGCAGCAGCGCACGCCCCGGCCGCGCAACGAGAAGCCGGCCGGCGGCGGCGGTTCGGGCGGTTCGGGCAGCTCCGGGAACTCCAACAGCGCGATGGCGGACGCGCTGCGCAGGGCCGGTCTGACCCGCTGAACAGGCACTGTGCCATTGGTTGATGGCACAGTGCATCCTGGCGCGCCATTGGCCTGGTCGGCCGGTTCGGCGCTCGTACGATGATCTCAGGAAGCCCCGCCCGCTCCCCCGTGCGGAAGGGGCTTCCTGTCCATTTCAACGGCGTATCAGCCCCAGCGCAGCCACACCGCGGTGTCCGTCGGGAGCAGCGTCCCGTCCAGCGGGCCGCTGGCGAGCAGCACGCCGGCCCCGGACGGCAGGGCCACCGGTGTCGGGCCCAGGTTCACCACGCAGCGGAAGCCGCCCGGGCGGGTGAAGTCCAGTACCTCCTCGGCCGACGGCAGCCAGCTCATCGGGCCGTCGCCGAGCCCGGGCTCTGCCCGCCGCAGCCGCAGGACCTCCCGGTACAGCTCCAGGTGCGACCCGTACGCGCCGGACTCGGCGGCGGCGGTGAAGTCCTTCCAGGCGGTCGGCTGGACGTCCAGCCAGGGCGGGGCCTGCTCGGCGCCGAAGCCGAACGGCGGGCGGGTGCCGCTCCACGGGATCGGCACCCGGCAGCCGTCCCGGCCGCGGTCGACGCCGCCGGAGCGGAGCCAGGTCGGGTCCTGGCGCAGCTCGTCCGGGATGTCCTCGACCTCCCAGAGGCCCAGCTCGTCGCCCTGGTAGACGTACACCCCGCCGGGCAGCGCGCAGGTGAGCAGCGCGGCGGCGCGGGCCCGGCGGGTGCCGAGCTCCAGGTCCACCGGCTGGCCGAAGCGGCTGGCGCGGTCGAAGCCGTAGGTGGTGTCGACCCCGCCGTAGCGGGTGACATGGCGGGTGGTGTCGTGGTTGGACAGCACCCAGGTCGGCGGGGCGCCCACCGGGGCGTGCGAGGCCAGGGTGTCGTCGATCACCCCGCGCAGCTCCGCCGCGGCCCAGGCCGACTTCAGGAAGGCGAAGTTGAAGGCGGTCTGCAGCTCGTCCGGGCGCAGGTAGCGGGCGAAGCGGAGCGGGTCGTTCTCCCACAGCTCGGCCACGAACAACCGCTCGCCCGGGTAGGAGTCGGCCAGGGCCCGCCAGCTGCGGTAGATCTCATGGACGCCCTCCTGGTCCCGCCAGGGGTCGGGCTTCCCGTGGTGCCCGGCGGAGTCCGGCAGCCCGTCCTCCTTCACCAGGTGGTCGGTGACGTCGATCCGGAAGCCGTCCGCGCCGAGGTCCAGCCAGAACCGCAGGATCGACTCGAACTCGGCGCGGACGGCCGGGTTGTCCCAGTTCCAGTCGGGCTGCTCGGGCGCGAACATGTGCAGGTACCACTCGCCGTCGGGGCCTTCGGTGCGCTGCCAGGCGGGCCCGCCGAAGTGCGAACGCCAGTCGTTGGGCGGCAGTCGGCCGTCCTCGCCGAGGCCGGGACGGAAGTGGAACAGCGCCCGCTCCGGCGAGCCGGGGGCCGCCGCCAGCGCCGCCCGGAACCAGGGGTGCTGGTCCGAGCAGTGGTTCGGGACCAGGTCGACGATCAGCCGCAGCCCGGCCGCGTGGCACTCGGCGATCAGCTGCTCGGCCTCGGCCAGGGTGCCGAAGCGCGGGTCGATGTCCCGGTAGTCGGCGATGTCGTAGCCGCCGTCGGCCAGCGGGGAGACGTACCAGGGGGAGATCCACAGCGCGTCCACGCCCAGCTCCACCAGGTAGGGCAGGCGGCTGCGGATCCCGGCGATGTCGCCGGTGCCGTCGCCGTTGCCGTCGGCGAAGCTGCGCGGGTACACCTGGTACAGGGCCGCGCCGCGCCACCAGGGCTGGGATTCCGTCATGCTGTCCTCCGCTTCACTGTTCGGGGGCCCTGGTCGCCGGGCCCCCACCCACGCCCTACCCAGTGCCGTGCTGGTGCAACGTCGATCCGTCGCGTCCCTTGCGGACCTCCAACTGGACCGGGATCCGTCCGCGCAGGTCCCCGACATGGCTGACGATGCCCACCGCCCGGTCCCGCTCGCGCAGCCGGTCCAGTACGTCGAGCACGTCCTCCAGGGTGTCCTCGTCCAGTGAGCCGAAGCCCTCGTCGATGAACAGGGTGTCCAGCGGCATGCCCCCGGCCTCGTCGGTGACCACGTCGGCCAGGCCCAGCGCCAGCGCCAGCGAGGCGAAGAAGCTCTCCCCGCCGGAGAGGGTCGAGGTGTCCCGGCTGCGGCCGGTCCAGCCGTCCAGCACGCTCAGCCCGAGGCCGGAGCGGCCGGCCCCGCGGCTCCTGGCGTCGTTGTGGGCCAGGGTGTAGCGGCCCTGGGACATCACCTGGAGCCGGGCCCCGGCCGCCTCGGCGACCTGTTCCAGCCGCGCGGCCAGCACATAGGTCTCCAGCGACATCCGCAGGCTGTTGCTGCTGCTGGTGCCCGAGGCGAGGAAGGCCAGCTCGGAGACCCGGCGGTGGTCCGCGGCCAGCGGCGCCAGCCGGCGCAGCTCGGCGTGCAGGCCCGCGCTGAGCCGGTCCAGCGCGGCGCAGCGCTCCCGTGCGCCCTGGACCGCGGCGTAGGCGGAGCGCAGCGCCGCGTCGGCGCCGGCGAGCACGGCCCGGTCGGCGGCCGGATCGGCGGGCGGCAGCCGCACCGCGGCCAGCAGGTCCGGGTCGGCCAACTCCGCGCCGACCTGGGCCAGTTCGTCCCGATGGCGCTGCACCTCCGCGCGCAGCGAGGCCGTCTCGTGCGGCGGCAGCGCCGCCCGCGCGGCCTGCTCGGCATCACCGAAGCCCTCCCGCTCGGCCGCCTCGCGGAGCTCCCGGGCGGCCCGGGCCAGCGCCTCGGCCCCCGCCGCGGCCTCCCGTACGGCGGCCACGGCCTCGCCCAACCGCTCGGTGAGCGGGGTCAGCTGGCCGACCCGGTCCGCCACCGAGGCGGCCCCGGACCGGCCGCGCTCCAACTCCTCGGCCAGCCTGCCCTGCTCCAGGGCCAGCGCCTCCAGCCGCGCGGTACGGGCCGCGACCAGCTCGGCCGCCTGCCCGGCCGCCGCCGTCCGCAGGCCCTGCTCGTGCTCCAGCCGGTCCAGCTGCTCCCGGGCGCCGATCGCCTGCGCGGCCACCCGGCGGGCCTGCTGGTGCTCCGCCTCCAGCCGCTGCACCAAGGCCCGCAGCTCGGCGGCGCCGCCGTCCCCGGCGACGGCGGCCAGGGCGGCGGCCTCCTGCTCCAACTGCCCCAGCTCGGCCGCCGCCTGCTCGGTGCGCAGGGCCGCCTGGCGGTAGCCCTGCTCGGCGCGCTGCTCCTGCTCCACGGTCACCCGGCCGGGACCGGGCCGGGCCGGGGCAGGATGCTCGCCCGAACCGCAGACCGGGCAGGCCCGGCCGTCCGCCAGCCCCTCGGCCAGCTCGGCCGCCATCCCCTGCAGTCGACGTTCGCGCAGGTCGAGCCAGTCCTCGTGGGCTGCGGCAGCCGCCTCGCGGAGCCGCAGCTCGCGCTGCCGGGAGTCGGCCAGCCGCGCCTGCAGCGCCTCCGCCTGCTCGGCGGCGGCGCCGCGCCGCCGGGCCTCGCGCTGCTGCTCGTCCAGCTGGTCCGCCCGGACGGCGGCCTGCACCGCCTGGTCCAGCGCCGCCGCCGTGCGTTCCCGCTGGTCGGGCCAGTCGACGGCCAACCACTGCTCGGCCTCGGCCCGTTCCGTCTCGGCGTCCTCGCGCTCCGCCTCCAGCTGCCACCGCATCCGCTCGTTGCCGCGGTGCTGCTGCTCGGCGGCGAGCAGGGTGCGCAGCCCGCCGAGCTCCTCCCGGCGCTGCCGCTCGGCCGCCACCAGCTCGTCCAGACCGGCCGCGGCGTGGACGGCGGGCAGCGCGGCGCGGCTGCGGCGTTCCTGCTCCGCGAACCGGGCCTGCGCCTGCGCGGCCTCCCGGTGCAGCCGCAGCAGCGGCACCACCGCCTCGGCGCGCTGCGCCCGCTCCAGCCGTACCGTGGCCGCGCGCTGCTGTTCGGCCCGCTGGTCGAGATCACCCGCGCGCTGCACCGCCCGGCGGTGCCGCCGCTGCCGGTCGGCGATCACCTCCACCTCGCGGGCCCTGGCCTCGGCCAGCGCCCGGCGCTGCTCGGCCCCCTGCTGCCGGCACTCGGCCACGGCCTGCTCCTCACGGGCCCGCACCCGCAGCTGGGCGGCCCAGCCCAGGGCGTCCTGCTCCGGCGCGGCGGGGGGCGGGCTGTCCGTCCCGGCCGCCTGCCGCAGCCGCTCCAGCCGGGCGCCGACCTCGCCCAGTACCGCCTGGCAGGCCTTCTCGGTCTGCTGCCGACGCTCCGTCAGCCAGGCCTCGACCGCGCCGAACCGCGCCGTGTCGAACAGCCGCCCGAGCAGATCGGCCCGGTCGGGCGCGCTGGCGTGCAGGAACCGGGCGAACTCGCCCTGGGGGAGCAGCACCACCTGGCAGAACTGCTCCCGGCTCATCCCCAGCAGCTGCTGGACCTCGGCCCCCACCTCCTGGTGCGACTTGCTGCTCGGCCGCCACCCGGGCTCGCCGCCCGGCTCGGCGGACCACTCCCGCAGCAGGGTCTGCGCCTTCTCCACGGTGCTGCCGCTGCCGCGCTTCTTGGCCCGGGTCTGCTCGGGGCTGCGGGTGAGCTCCAGGCGGCGCCCGCCGAGCGTCAGCTCCAACCGCACCTCGGTCCTGACCTCGGCCGACGCATGGTCGCTGCGCAGCCTGGTCCGGGGCCGCTGGCCCGGGACCGCGCCGTAGAGCGCGTAGCAGACCGCGTCCAGCACACTGCTCTTGCCGGCCCCGGTCGCGCCCCGCAGCAGGAACAGCCCGCCGGACGCGAGCGCGTCGAAATCCACCGACTGGGTCCCGGCGAACGGCCCGAACGCGGTCATGGTGAGCGAGTGCAACCGCATCAGCCGACACCCCCGGCGACGCCCGCGCCCACGCCCGCTTCCGCGCTTGCGCCCACGCCCGCGGCCTCGACCGCCTCACGCAGCAGCTCCTGCTCCGCCCGGTCCGGGTCGCTGCCGCGCACGTGCCGGACGAAGCCGAGGGCGATCTCGGCGTCGCCCCGGCCCCTGGTCCGCGCCGCGTAGGAGGGAAGCCCGTCCCCGCTGCCGCCCTCCGGCTCGAAGGCCAGCTGCAGGGTGTGCGGAAAGCGGACCCTGAGCTGCTCCATCGCCCGCTCCGGGCGGCGGTTGTCGGTGAGCGTGGCCTGCACCCAGGCCGTCTCGTGCTGCTCCAGCGCCGGATCCCGCAGCAGCGATTCCAGCGTCCCGCGGATCCGGGCCAGCCGCCTCGGCACCGGGCAGTCGATCCGACGGGTCGTCAACTCCCCGGCCGGGCCCAGGTCGACCAGCCACATGCTCTTCCGGTGGTTCGCCTCGGAGAAGGAGTACGCCAGCGGCGAACCGCTGTAGCGCAGCCGCTCATGGACGATCTGACTGCCGTGCAGATGGCCGAGCGCCGCGTAGTCCACCCCGTCGAACACCGCCGCCGGGACGCTCGGCACCCCGCCCACGGCGATGTCCCGCTCGCTGTCGCTGACCTCGCCGCCGACCACGAACGCATGCGCCAGCACCACCGACCGGGTGCCCTCCGGGCGGGTCGCCAGATCCGCCCGGACCCGCTCCATCGCCGCGCCCAGCACCGCCGCATGGCTCACCGCCGCGGCCCCGAGCTCCCCGCCCGCCAGGACTGGCTCCAGGTACGGCACTCCGTAGACCGCGACCGGGCCGTGCTCGTCCGCGAGCAGCACCGGCTCGGCGCAGCGGGCCACCTCGGTCCGCAGATGCACCCCGGCCCGCTCGATCAGCCGGGCGGCGATCCCCAGCCGCCGGGCCGAGTCGTGGTTCCCGGCGATCAGCACCACCGGCACCCCCAGCTCGGCGAGCCGGTGCAGTATCCGGTCGAACAGCTCCACCGCGCCCAGACCGGGGATCGCCCGGTCGTACACATCCCCGGCCACCAGCACCGCGTCCACCCGCTCGACCCGCACGGTGTCGACCAGATGGTCCAGGAAGGCACGCTGGGCCGGCAGCAGGTCCTCCCGATGGAGGCTCCGCCCCAGATGCCAGTCGGAGGTGTGCAGTAGTCGCATAGCCCCCGACAGTAACAACGACCACTGACACGGCGGACCGGAACGCTTTCTTAGGAGTACAGTCCTAAGGGGTGTAGTCCTAAGAGATCGGAGCGGTGCGGATGGCCGGGCAAGGACAGCGGGTGGTGAAGCCGGACCATGTCTTCGACCGCGGGGCCGAATGGGCCGGGCTCGCCTCGTTCGCGGTCCGGGCGGTGCCCCGGGCGATGCTCGGGGTGGTCAGCGGCAGGCGGCGGATGGGCAAGACCTACCTGCTCCGGGCGCTCTGCGAGCAACTGGGCGGGTTCTACTTCGGCGCCACCGCGGCCACCGAGGGGGAGTCGCTCCGGCAACTGGGCGCGGCACTGGCCGGGCACGCCGGCTCCCGGGTGCCCTTCTCCTTCGCGACCTGGGACGATGCGGTCTCCTACCTGTTCGACCTGGCCGCACCCGACCGGGGCGGCGCTCCGCTGCTGGTGGTGCTCGACGAGTTCCCCTACCTGGCGAAGGCAGCACCGGAACTGCCCTCGCTGATTCAGCGGGAGATGGACCGCTACCAGGCCGAGCCGAGCCGGATGCGGCTGCTGCTCTGCGGATCGGCGATGTCCGTCATGGGCGGCCTGCTGGCGAGTACGGCGCCGCTGCGGGGACGGGCGCAGCTGGAACTGATCGTCCAACCGTTCGGCTATCGTTCCGCGGCCGAGTTCTGGGGGGTCGCCGACAGTCCCGAGCTCGCGGCCCGGCTGCATGCCGTGCTCGGCGGCACACCCGCCTACCGGCGGCAGTTCCTGGCCGAGGACGTGCCGGAGAGCCTGGACGACTTCGACGACTGGCTCTGCCGGACCGTCCTCTCCCCGCTGAGCCCGCTCTTCCGTGAGGCGCGCTACCTGCTCGCCGAGGAGGCCGACATCCGGGACACGGCGCTGTACCACTCGGTCCTGGCCGCGGTCGCCGAAGGCAACGCCACCCGGGGCGGGATCGCCGGCTACATCGGACGCAAGGCCGTGGACATCTCACACCCCCTCAACGTCCTGGAGGACAGCCGTCTGCTGGAGCGGGAGGCGGACGTGTTCCGGGCGGGCAAGTCGCACTACCGGATCACCGAGCCCCTGATCAACTTCTACGAGGCGGTGATGCGCCCGGCCTGGGCCCGCCTGGAGATCGGGCAGGCCCGTGAGGTCTGGGCGCAGTCCGCGGAGCGCTTCGCCGCGCAGGTGGCGGGCCCGCACTTCGAGGCGGTCTGCCGGGAGTACCTGCTCGGCCCCGGCGGCGCGCTGCTCGGCGGCTCCTTGGGTCGGGTGGGCAGCGGCATCGTGGTCGACCCCGCGGCGCGGAAGCAGATCCAGATCGACGCGGCCGTCGTCGAGGGCGGATCGGGCGGCGGCCGGGCGTCGGTGGCGCTGCTCGGGGAGGCGAAGTGGGGCACCGTGATGGGCCTCAACCACCTGGAGCGGCTGGCCCGGGCCCGTGACCTGCTGACCGAACGCGGTATGGACACCGGCGGCTGCGCACTCGCCTGCTTCAGCGCCGCGGGCTTCAGCGACGCCCTGCGCGCCCGGGCCGAGCGGGGGGATGTGCTTCTGCTGGGGCTCCGGGAGCTCTACGGTTGACGCCCATGGGACTCGACGGGGTGATGGACGGCTTCCGGGCTGAGGCGCGGGCGCTGGGGCGGGCGGTCGCGGGGCTGACCGGGGAGCAGTGGGGGCGGCCGACGGGGTGTGCGCCGTGGTCGGTGGCGGATCTGTTCGCGCACACCAGCGGGGCGGTCGACCGGCTGCCGGGGATGCTCGCCGAGCAGCCCCCGGAGCGGGCGGAGGTGTCCGCCGCGGACTACTACCGGCCGGACGCCCGCTTCTCGCCGGAGGTCAACGCGCTGCGGATCGCCGCCGCGCAGCAGCACCCGGGCGGCCCGGCCCTGGTCGAGGCGCTGCTGCTCGGCCCGGAGGGAGACCCGGCGCATCTGGCCGCCCTCGGCTGGGACCGGTCGGCCTTCCTCGCCAAGGCCACCGGACGCCTCCCGCTCAGCGCCGAGGAGTCGGCCACGGTCGACCGGCTGGGTCTCACCTGGTTGACCCTTGGCTGACTCCGTCGGGCTGCCCACCGAGCGCCTGCTGCTGCGCCGCCTCACCCCCGCCGACCTGGACCAACTCGCCGCGCTGCACGGCGACGCCGCCGTGATGCGGTTCATCGACGACGGACGGCCGGTGCCGCGCGAGCGGGTGGCGCGGGAGACCCTGCCCGGGCTGCTGGCCGAGTACGACCGGCTGCCCGAGGGAATGGGCTGCTGGGCGGCGGAGGAGACGCGGGGCGGCGCCTTCCTCGGCTGGTTCTCGCTGCGCCCGGCGGCCAGCCTCGGCCTGCGGACCGGGCCGGACGGCGGCATCGAGCTGGGCTACCGGCTGCGCCGAGCCGTCTGGGGCCGCGGCTACGCGACCGAGGGGGCCAGGGCCCTGGTCCGGCGGGCCTTCGCCGAGCTGGGGGTCGAGCGGCTGGTGGCGACCACGATGACGGTCAACACCGGGTCCCGCCGGGTGCTGGAGCGGGCCGGGCTGCGGCTGGTCCGCACCTTCTTCGAGGAGTGGCCGGACCCGATCGAGGGCGCCGAGCACGGCGACGTCGAGTACGCGCTCACCCGGGACGAGTGGAGCGCCCGGGGCTGAACCGAAGGCGCCGCCTGTCCTGCCCGGGGGGTGGCAGGACCGGCGGCGCCGGCATCGGGGGTGGGTCAGACCTTGGCGTCCCACTCGACCGCCGCGTCCACCGCGGCCTCCGCCTCCGCCTCGGCCTTCACCGCCGACGCGGCGGCGACGATCGCCGGGCGCCGCAGCCGGGTGAGGCCGAACAGGGCGACCGCCACGGTCAGCAGCAGCGCGCCGGCCGCGATGGCGAAGCTGGCGGTGAACTGGCTCTCGGCGGGCAGCGGCGGGACGCCCGCCGGCAGGCCCGCGATCAGCTTGGAGGCCAGCAGCGAGGTCACCACGGCGGAGGCGATGGAGCTGCCGACCGACCGGGAGATGGAGTTGATGCCGTTGGCGATGCCGGTCTGCTCCAGCGGCACGCTCGCCGCGATCAGCGCGGGCATGGAGGCGTAGCCGAAGGCGATGGCGATACCGGCCAGCATCCCGGCGATGATCACGTTCGGGGTGCTGCCGTGGCCCCAGGCCAGCCAGGCGAAGCCGGCCACGCCGACCAGGGCGCCGATGGCGAGGGTGTAGCGGGCGCCGATCCGGCGCACCAGGATGCCGCCGACCGGCGCGGCCACCAGCGAGACCAGCGCGCTGGGCAGCAGGTACTCCACCGAGGCCCGCAGCACCGACGCGGTGAAGCCGTACCCGGCCAGCCGCTCCGGCATCTGCACCAGGTAGGAGATGCCGATGAACTGGGCGAAGGAGGCGAAGCCGACGAACAGTCCGGCGACATTGGTGAAGGCGACCTGGCGGTGGGTGAACATCCGCATGTCGACCAGCGGGTTCTTGACCCTCAGCTCGACCAGCACCCACACCGCGGCCATGACCACCGCGCCGACGAAGCAGCCGATGATGCGGTCCGAGGACCAGCCCCAGGTGTGGCCCTGGGAGATGCCGAGCAGCAGCAGGACCAGGAAGACGGCCAGTGTGCTCGCGCCGAGGAAGTCGATCCGTCCGCCGGTGCGCTTGCCGCTGTCCGGGACCAGGAAGGCCACGGCCAGCAGGGCCAGCGCGGAGACGGCGGTGGAGAACCAGAACACCGAGTGGTAGTCCGGGTGCTGACCCTGCGTCAGCAGCCCGGTGACAACCAGCGAGAGCCCGCTGCCGAAGGCGAGGGTGCTGCTGACCAGGGCCATCGCGCCGTGCAGCTTCTGCGGCGGCACCTCGTCCCGGATCACCGACAGGGCCAGCGGGAAGATCGCGGTGGCGGAGCCCTGCAGCACCCGGCCGACGATCAGCAGGCCGAGCGAGGTGGTGCTCGCGGCCAGCACCGAACCGATGATCATGACCACCAGCACCGCGAGCAGCGTGCGCTTCTTGCCGTACTGGTCGCCGACCCGGCCCAGCAGCGGGGTGAACACGGCGGCGGAGAGCAGGGTGGCGGTGGTGACCCAGCTGACGCCCGCCGCGCCGGTGTGCAGGTCGGTGCCGAGCAGCGACAGGATCGGCACGACCTGGGTCTGCGCCATGGCGACGACCATGGCGGCGAGGCCGAGGGCGAGGATCAGGGGAGTGCTGCCGCGTCGTGCGGACGCGGCGGGCGTGGTCAGGGCGTGGCTCATGGGGTCAGCGGTCCTTCGGAAGGTTCATGCGCTGGATACTTTATGGCATCAAGCAATAGGGGAACCGTAAGCCCAGAAGGTTTATGTCGTCAAGTTAAAGGTTGAGGTCCATAAGTATTAGCTCCGCGGAGGCGGGGGCTGCTCCGGCTCCGGCGCGGCCCCGCGCCGGGACGGGGCCAGCTGGGCCAGCACGTCGCCGATCTCGCCGTGCACCCTGCGGTCCATCGCCAGCGCGAACTCCACGTCCACCACGGTCCTGGCCACCGGCCGGAGCCGGGCCAGGGTCTCGGCCAGCCGCGCGGTCTCGCCGGAGGTCAACCGCGACTCCAGCCGCCCCAGCAGCTGCTTGTTGATCAGCTCGACGAAGAGGTCGGCCAGCGCGTCCGCGCTGGCCCGCACCCCGAGCGCGGTCTCCAGTACGGCGGCCAGCGGGATCCCCTCGGCGACCAGCGCGGCCGAGGCGTCCAGCAGCCGGCGGCTGACATGGCTGACGACCTCGCCCTCGACCCGGACGTAGCCCAGGGCCCTCGCGGTCTCCAGGTTCGACGCGTCGGCCTGACCCGCGTACGCCGCGTCCAGCTCGGACAGGGTCATCGGCACCGGGGCCTCGTCGGACCAGGGGGCCGCGATCGCGCCCTCCAGGCCCAGCAGTTCGGCGACGTCCCGGCCGTCCTCCCAGGCGCTGAGCAGTTCGGCGATGCCGCCCAGGGTGTGCCCGCGTTCCAGCAGGTCGGCGATGATCCGCAGCCGGGCCAGGTGGTCCTCGGAGTACCAGGCGATCCGCCCCTCCCGCCGGGGCGCGGGCAGCAGCCGGCGCTCGCGGTAGAAGCGCAGGGTCCGCACCGGGATGCCGGCCTCCCTGGCCAGGTCCTCGGTACGGAACTCGCGCGCGGGACGCCGGGGCCCGGAGGCGGGTCCAGGGGCAGTGGTTTCGCTCACCCGAGCGAGCCTAGCCGCCTGAGTACGGGGCGCGGAGAAGCGGACGCGGTTGAGTACCTGTACTCATGCCGCCGCCGCGCCCGGGGCGGATCCTACGGACATGGCCAATCCTGTCAGACACAGCACCACCGCCGCCTACTACACCCAGGCAATCCTCTCCTTCGCCATCGCCGTGCTCGCCATGGGGATCGGCATCGCCTACCTGTCCGCCGACTCCTGGATCCGGGCCTTCCTCGGGCTCGGCCTCCTCTACGTGGTCACCTCCGCCTTCACCCTCGCCAAGGTCATCAGGGACCGCCAGGACGAGAACCAGGTGGTCTCCCGGGTGGACCAGGCCCGTCTTGACAAGCTGCTCGCCGAACACGACCCCTTCCGGGTCGACGCTCCCTGACACCGGACACAATGACCGCGTGACCGACGAACCGAACGTCCCCGAAGGCTGGGCCGGCGAGCTGCGGCGGCTGGAGCCCCCGGCCTGGCGCCGCCGCACCAGGGGTGAGCGCCGCTGGTCGGTGACCTGCGCGCTGCTGGTCGCCATCTGCGTCCAACTGGCGCTGCCGGCCCGGCTCACCCTCAGCCCGCACTGGATGCTGCCCGCGCTGGAACTGCTGCTGATGGCCGCGCTGCTGGTGGCCAACCCGCATCTGCGGATGGAGCGGCACACCCCGCTGCTGCGCACCCTCGGCCTGCTGCTGGCCGGTGCGGTCAGCGTCGCCAACGGCGGCTCGGCGGTGCTGCTGGTGCGCGACCTGGTGCAGGGCGGCTCCGGGATCACCGCCACCGCGCTGCTGACCGCCGGGGCGGGGGTCTGGCTGACGAACGTCATCGCCTTCAGCCTCTGGTACTGGGAGTGGGACCGCGGCGGCCCGGTCGCCCGGGCCCTGGGCACCCACACCTACCCGGACCTGTTGTTCCCGCAGATGCAGCAGCAGGGCGTGGCGCCCCCGGACTGGGAGCCGCTGTACCCGGACTACCTCTATGTCGCCTTCACCAACGCGACTGCCTTCAGCCCCACCGACACCATGCCGCTGTCGCGCTGGGCCAAGCTGCTGATGACCATGCAGTCGGTGGTCTCCCTGCTCACCCTGGTGCTGGTGGTCGCCCGCGCGGTCAACGTGCTGCAGTAGCGGCACCGGTGCAGGGCAGAACTCACATTCAGTGGAGCACAGTTGCTGCCTCCATGGGTGGAAATCGCGCATCCTCGCGTAATCGGGTGAACGCGCTGGGTAGCGTCCGCTGCGCCCGGTGGGTGCACTCCTGCCCCACCGGTCCGGTGACGGGACAGGCGGCGCGGAGCAATGGTCGGAATGACTGGCATGGGCGGCACGAATGAGCTCGGTTATGGCTGGCTCACCCCGGGACTCTCCTGGACCATGGCCGTCCTCGGTTCCGCCCTCGGCCTGCGCTGCATGGTCCGCGCCATCGCCGCGGACGGCCGCTCCCGGCGGAACTGGCTGCTCACCGGTGCCGCCGCGATCGGCGCCGGCATCTGGACCATGCACTTCATCGCGATGCTCGGCTTCACCGTCACCGGCACCGACATCCGCTACGACGTGCCGCTGACGCTGCTCAGCCTGCTGGTGGCGGTGCTCTTCGTCGGCGTCGGCGCGTTCGCCGTGGGGTACGGCAGGCACCGCAACCGCTCGCTGCTGCTCGGCGGCGTCACCACCGGGCTCGGCATCACCGCGATGCACTACCTCGGCATGGCCGCGCTGCGGCTGCACGGCACGGTCGGCTACCGCCCGGCGACCGTCGCGGTCTCCGCGGTGATCGCGATCGTGGCGGCCACCGCCGCGCTCTGGGCCGGACTGAACATCCGCGGCCCGCTGGCGGCCGGAGCCGCGTCGGTGGTGATGGGACTCGCCGTCAGCTCCATGCACTACACCGGGATGGCGGCGGTCGTCATCACCGTGCACCCGGGGCAGGACCCGCTGCCGGGCGTGACGGCGATCCAGTTCATCTTCCCGCTCGCGGTGGGGCTCGGCTCGGCCCTCTTCCTCACCTCGGCCTTCGTCGCCCTGTCGCCCACCACGCAGCCGCCCACGGCGCGTCGCGCCCCGCAGCAGCCCGCCTCGGCGCGCTGATCCGCAGCCCCGCAGGCTCCCAGCCCCCCAGTCCCGCAGACTCCCAGCAGCGAACGAGGTCGTGATGCGTTCACCCGGGGACCCCGCCCCCACCGGCCCGGACAGCCCTCCGCGTCCGCGCCCCGCCCACGCGGGCCCGCCCGCCGACGAGTTCGCCGCGCTGCAGGCGGGCCGACCCCCGGCCGCCGGCGCCGGACCGGTCCGCCCGCTGAGGGTGCGGCTGCGCCCCCGCACGGTCCGGGCCAGGGTGGTCGCCCTGCTCATGGTGCCGGTGGTGTCGCTGATGGCGCTCTGGGGGTTCGCCACCGTCACCAGCGCGCAGGACGTCGCCGCGCTGATCCGGCTGCGCCAGGTCAACGCCCTGCTGCTGACCCCGGTGGACGGCGTCGTCACCGCGACGCAGGCCGAGCGGACCGCCGCGGCGGTGGCCGCCGCCGCGCCCCGGGCCGACCGTACGGCCGCGCTGCGGGACCGCGGGCGCGCCACCGACGCGGCCCTGGCCACCCTGGACCACGACGTCGCCGTCGGTGCTGCGGAGATCAGCGGCCTCGGCAGCACGCTCCCGGGCCGGTTGGCCGCGCTGCGGACCGCCGCCGCCGGACTGCCGGCGCTGCGGGCCAGGACCGCCGCGGGCACGGCCGGCTGGCCGGAGGTCATGGCGGGCTACGGCGGCGTCGTGTCGGCGGCGTTCGGGGTCGACGGTGCGCTTGGCGGGGTCCGCGACAGCTCCGTCGGCTCCGACCCGCGGGTGCTGCTGGAGCTGGCCCGGGCCCGTGACCTGCTGGGCCGGGAGGACGCGGCGGTGCAGTCGGCGCTGGCGGCCGGGCGGATGACGGCGGGTCAGGACCAGGAGTTCACCGGTGCCGCCTACGGCCGCCAGGTGCTCACCGCGGCGGCGGTGCCCGACCTCCGCCCGGCGGACCGGGACGGCTACCTGGCCGTCGGGCGGAGCAGCGCGGCCACGACCCTGCTGGCCCTGGAACGGGCGGTACGGCGGTCGGGACCCGGCCAGGAGCTCGGGCGCACGGTGCCCGCCGGGCTCTGGGCCGACACCGCCGCGAGCCTGGAACACCGGTACGCCGCCGTGGAGTCGGCGGCGGGTGCCGGAGCCGCGGCCGGCGCGGACCCCTACCGGCTCGCGGTGTTCACCAGGAACGGCGCCGCGGTGCTGCTGGGCCTGCTGGCGGTACTGCTCTCGCTGCTGATCTCGGTACGGATCGGCCGCCGCCTGGTGGTCGAACTGGCCGAGCTGCGCAACTCCGCGCTCGACCTCGCCGACCGCCGGCTCCCCGAGTCCATCCGCCGGCTGCGCGCGGGGGAGGACGTGGACATCGACGCCGAGGCGCCGGACCGGGACCCGGGCGTGGACGAGCTCGGCCAGGTGGGCGCGGCCCTGCACACGGTGCAGCGGGCGGCCCTGCAGGCGGCGGTGGAACGGGCCGAGGTGCTGTCCGGGATCTCCGGGGTGTTCGTCAACCTGGCCCGGCGCAGCCAGGTCCTGGTGCACCGTCAGCTCGCGCTGCTCGACACGATGGAGCGCCGCACCGAGGACCCGGCCGAGCTGGAGGACCTGTTCCGGCTTGACCACCTCACCACCCGGATGCGCCGCCACGCCGAGGGCCTGATCATCCTCTCCGGGGCGGCTCCGGGCCGGGCCTGGCGCCGCTCCGTCCCGCTGCTTGACGTGGTGCGCTCGGCGGTGGCCGAGGTCGAGGAGTTCTCCCGGGTGGAGGTCCGCCCGCTGCCCCGGGTGTCGGTGGTCGGCACGGCCGTCGCGGACCTGGTCCACCTGGTCGCCGAGCTGGTCGAGAACGCCACCAGCTTCTCCCCGCCGCACACCAAGGTGCTGGTCAGCGGGGAGCGGGTGGGCGTCGGTTATGCGCTGGACATCGAGGACCGGGGCCTCGGCATGAGCAGCGGGGCGGTCGCGGAGGCCAACCGGAGGATCGCCGAGGGCCAGCAGGCGGACCTGTTCGACAGCAACCAGCTGGGCCTGTTCGTGGTGAGCCGGCTGGCCCGCAGGCACGGCGTCCGGGTGTCGCTGCGCACCTCCCCGTACGGGGGGACGACGGCGGTGCTGCTGCTGCCGATGTCGGTGCTGACGGTCGAGGAGCCGGACCGGACCGCGCCCGCTGCGGCGCCCTGGTCCGCCCCGCGCTCCGTCCCCCGGCAGGCCGCGCCCCGGTCCGTGCCGGACGCCGGACGGCGGGACGTCCCAAAGCTCGAACGCGCGGCCGAGCACGAGCCCGAACGGGCGGCCGAGCCGCAGCCCGCACCACGGCCCGCAGCACGGCCCGAGCCGGATCCGCGACCACAGCCGGAACCACAGCCGCACCCCGCCGCGGTCCGGACGGCCGACGCGGACGAGCTCCCGCGCCGGATCCGGCAGGCCAGCCTGGCCGCCCCGCTGCGCGAGGCCCCGGCGCCCGAACCCCGCCCCGGCGGGCGGGGCCGCGACCGCGTCCGCAGCCCGGAGAGCGCCCGCGCCACCATGTCCGCGATGGCCGACGGCTGGTCCCGCGGCCGTACCGACGACCTCGAGTGAAGGGAACACAGCCCATGGTCACCGCAACCCATCGGACCGGCGGACTCAACTGGCTGCTGGACGAGTTCGTCTCCGGCGTCACCGGCGTGAGGCACGCGGTGGTGCTCTCCGCCGACGGCCTCCCGCTGGGCGCCTCCGAGTCGCTCAGCCGCGAGGACGGCGAGCACCTCGCCGCCGTCGCCTCCGGCTTCCACAGCCTGGCCAGGGGCACCGGCCGCTACTTCGACGCGGGCCGGGTCCGGCAGACCATGGTGGAACTCGACGAGGGCTTCCTCTTCGTGGTCGCCGCCGGGGACGGCAGCTGCCTGACCGTGTTCAGCGAGGTGGAGGCCGATGTGGGCCTGGTCGCCTACGAGATGGCGCGACTGGTCCGGCAGGTCGGCGAGCACCTCTCCAGCCCGCCCCGGACCGGGCCGGGGCGGCCCGGCGCGGAGCCCGCCGCCGACCCGAAGGAGGAGTGACCCGGTGCAGCACGGCTCCGACCCCCACTGGTACGACGACGACGCCGGGCCGATGGTCCGGCTCTTCGCCCTGACCAGGGGCAGGACCAGGGGCAGCGGCGAGCTCTTCGACCTGATCGCCCTGATCTCCGCGGTCGCCCCGGGCGATACCGAGGCCTCCCACCGGGCGGACGGCCCGTTCACCTCCGCGGCCGGGCTCGCCCCCGAGGCGGTCGCCATCCTCGACCTCTGCCGTCCCCGGCCGCTGACCGTCGCGGAGGTCGCCGCGGACTGCGACCTGCCGGTCGGGGTGGTCCGGGTGCTGCTCGGCGACCTGTTCGACGCCGGCCTGATCCAGGTCGGCCGCCCGGTCCTGCCCGCCATGCTCCCGAACGAGCGCCTCCTCCGAGAAGTGATCCATGGCCTTCAAGCACTCTGACCAGCACACCGACCAGCATTCCGACCGGCACGCCGACCGCGGCTCCGGGCCCGGACTGACCCTGAAGATCCTGGTGGCGGGCGGCTTCGGCGTCGGCAAGACCACCCTGGTCGGCTCGGTGAGCGAGATACGTCCGCTGCGCACCGAGGAGCGCCTCACCGAGGCCGGCCGCGGGGTGGACGACACCGGGGGTGTGGAGCGCAAGACCACGACCACGGTCGCCATGGACTTCGGCCGGATCACCATCAGGGAGGACCTGTCGCTCTACCTGTTCGGCACACCCGGGCAGGACCGCTTCTGGTTCCTCTGGGACGAGTTGGCGTACGGGGCGCTCGGCGCGGTGGTGCTGGCCGACACCCGCAGGCTGGAGGACTGCTTCCCCTCGGTGGACTACTTCGAGCGGCGCTCGATCCCGTTCGTGGTCGCGGTCAACTGCTTCCACGGCTCGCGCCGCCACGCGGTGGAGAAGGTGGCCCGGGCGCTGGACCTCGACCCGGGGACACCGGTGCTGCTCTGCGACGCCAGGGACCGGGAGTCGGGGAAGAAAGTCCTGGTCACCCTGGTGGAGCACGCCAGCCGCCGACACGCGGCCCGGCTGCTGGCGTGACCCTCCACCGCGCGGTCGGCCCCCTGCGGTCAGCCCTGTGCGGCCTCGGCCTTGGCCGCCCGGCGGGCGGCCTTCTCGCCGGCCTCCCGCTCGTCCTCGGCCTCGGCGACCTCCAGGGTCGGCGCGGTGCCGCCCAGGTGCGCGGGCTGCCACCAGGCGTCGTCCGGGCCGCTGGGGGAGTCCGGGTAGGTGGTCTGGGCGCGGTCGAGCAGCTCGGTCATCGCCGCCCGCAGCCGCCGGGTGACCATCACCGGCCGGTCCTCGGGGGTGAGCCGAATCGGTTCGCCGATGATGATGGTGATCGGGGTGTGACGCCGGGTCAGCGTCTTGGGGCGGCCCTTGGTCCAGAGCCGCTGGGTGCCCCACACCGCCATCGGCAGCAGCGGGACCCCGGCGTCCGCGGCCATCCGGGCGGCGCCGGTCTTGAACTTCTTCAGGACGAAGGAGCGGCTGATCGTGGCCTCGGGGAAGACGCCGACCACCTCGCCGGCCCGGAGCGCCGCGACCGCGGTCTCGTAGGCGGGCTGGCCGTCCGAGCGGTCCACCGGGATGTGCTTCATGCCGCGCATCAGCGGTCCGGAGATCCGGTGCTTGAAGACGTCGTCCTTGGCCATGAAGCGGGTCTTCCGCTTGCCCGCCTTGAGCGCGCCCCAGCCGGCGAAGATGAAGTCCAGGTAGCTGACGTGGTTGCTGACCAGCACGGCACCGCCGGTGCGCGGGACGTTGTCCGCGCCAATGATCTCGATCTTCAGGTCCAGGGCGCGGAAAAGCGTTCGCGCGGTCCCGATGATGGGCGGGTACACGAGATCGGCCACGATCAGTCCTACTTCCCAGGGCTGTCGCCCGCTCCGACGGTATGTCGATGTATCGTCCCTCGCCCACGGTGCCGTGTCACTCCGGGTAGCACCAGCATTCGAGGGGCTGCGATCACATCGCCGGGGCCCACCCTACTGTTCGGACCTGAGCGGACCTACCGCCCGGCCGGACGCACCCGGTCCTCCCCCAGCCGGAGCATTAGGTAGACCTCGCAGCCGAGGCAGTAGCCGAAGGCCGCGTTGAGGAAGGCCGCCGCCAGCGCCAGGCCGGTCGCGGCGATGCCGAGCCAGGTCGTCCCGGTCAGGTAACCGAGCGTGCCGATCAGGGCGAAGCCGAAGCCGACCCCCTGGGCGAACCGCGGCGGCGCCGCGGCCTCCAGCTCGGTCGGCGGCTGCAGCCGGGGCCGGACGAGGGTCCGGTAGAGCCATCCGTAGGGCGAGCGGCCGAGCCCGGCGGCGGCGCCGAGGGCGAACACCACGGTCTGCGCGGCGAGCAGCCAGCCGCTGCCGGTGATCAGTACGACGGCCAGGACGATGCTGGTCAGGGTCGCGGCGAAGCGCGGGCCGCGCGGGTCCAGGGTGCCGGGGGCAGGGGAGGGCATGGGGGACTCCAAAGGGAAAAGGGGGAGGCTTCGGCGGTGCGGCGGCGGCGGGTCAGCGACAGCGCGAGGCCACGGCGCGGCACAGGTCGATGACCAGGCGCCGGGTGAGCACGGCACGGGGGCCGCCTCCGAAGGAGTCCATGCGGCGAATGGTACGCGCGCTTCGCCGCCGGGAGGGAGCATGCTTGATGGCATGACAGGACTGATCGTGTGCTTGGCGGTGCTGGCGCTCTCGGGCGGCTACGGACTGCTGCGGGCACAGCGCGGTGGGAGGTTGCGGGTGCGCGGGCGTGACGGCGGGGTACGGCTCAGCGCGCAGGATCTGGGCGTGCCGCTGGGGGAGCGGGCCACCCTGGTGCAGTTCTCCTCGGCCTTCTGCCAGCCCTGCCGGGCCACCAAGCGGGTGCTGGGCGAGGTGGCCGGCATGGTCGAGGGGGTGGCCCATGTCGAGATCGACGCCGAGTCCCAGCTGGAACTGGTGCGCAGGCTCGACATCCTGCGCACACCCACCGTGCTGGTGCTGGACGCGGACGGCGGCCTGGTGCGCCGCGCCGTGGGCCAGCCGCGCCGCGCCGACGTGATCGCCGCCCTGGGCGAGGCCGTCGCCTGAGCCCGCTGCCGTCAGGGCCGGTCAATAGGTGCAACGTCACAGTGACTCGGAGTTGCGGTGTGCTTCACGATGCCCTTGCGTAAGGGAGTATGGGGCGACGGCGGAGGCTCCGGCGGGGCGTAAGCTACTGACGGGTAGCAAGAACGCGGCTGCCTGTGTTTATGCTTCCGGAGGTTCCGGCGCCCAACGCGACAGTTGCCGGACGTGACCAGTACAGGAGACAGGCCGTGAGCTTGAGGATCGTTGTCTGTGTGAAGTACGTGCCCGATGCGACCGGTGACCGTCGCTTCGCCGACGACAACACGACCGATCGGGATTCCGTCGACGGGCTCCTGTCGGAGCTGGACGAGTACGGCGTGGAGCAGGCCCTGAAGATCGCCGAGGCTTCGGGCGACGCCGAGGTGACCGTGCTGACCGTGGGCCCCGACGACGCCAAGGACGCGCTGCGCAAGGCGCTGTCGATGGGCGCCGACAAGGCCGTCCATGTGAACGACGACGACATCCACGGCACCGATGTGATCGGCACCTCGGCGATTCTGGCCAAGGCGATCGAGAACACCGGCTACGACCTGGTGGTCTGCGGGATGGCCTCGACCGACGGCACCATGGGCGTGGTCCCGGCGCTGCTCGCCGAGCGGCTGGGCGTGCCGCAGGTCACCCTGCTGTCCGAGGTCAGCGTCGAGGGCGGCACGGTGAAGGGCCGCCGCGACGGCGACACCGCCACCGAGCTGCTGGAGGCCTCGCTCCCGGCCGTGGTCTCGGTGACCGACCAGTCCGGCGAGGCCCGCTACCCCTCCTTCAAGGGCATCATGGCCGCCAAGAAGAAGCCGGTGCAGTCGCTGGACCTGGACGACCTGGGCATCGAGGCGGACGAGGTCGGCCTCGGCGGCTCCTGGACCACGGTCGACAGCGCCACCGCCCGCCCGGCCCGCACCGCGGGCACGATCGTCAAGGACGAGGGCGAGGGCGGCAAGGCCCTGGCCGAGTTCCTCGCGTCGCAGAAGTTCATCTAGAGCCTCGTGCTCACCCCCATCCTTGATGACCACGAATGACTCTGGAGAGCTGAGCAATGGGTGAAGTCCTCGTCCTGGTCGACCACGTGGACGGTGCCGTCCGCAAGCCGACCCTTGAACTGCTGACGCTGGCCCGCCGGATCGGCGAGCCCTCGGCGGTCCTCCTCGGCGCCGGTTCCGCCGTCGCCGACCTGGCCGCCAAGCTCGGCGAGTACGGCGCCGCCAAGGTCTACGCCGCCGACGCCGCCGAGTTCGCCGACTACCTGGTCGTCCCCAAGGTGGACGCGCTGGAGCAGATCGCCAAGGCCGCCGGCACCCCGGCCGCCGTGCTGGTCACCTCCTCCGGCGAGGGCAAGGAGATCGCCGCCCGGCTGGCGCTGCGCCTCGGCTCCGGCGTGATCACCGACGCGGTGGACGTCAACGCCGGCGACAGCGGCCCGGTGGCCACCCAGGCCGCCTTCGCCGCCTCCTTCACCACCACCTCGCGGGTCTCCCGCGGCGTGCCGGTGATCACGGTCAAGCCGAACGCGACCGGCCCCGAGGCCGCGCCCGCCGCCGGTGCGGTCGAGACCGTCACGGTGGCCTTCGGAGCGGCGGCGACCGGCACCAAGGTCACCTCGCGCACCGCGCGGGTCTCCACCGGCCGCCCGGAGCTGACCGAGGCCGCGATCGTGGTCTCCGGTGGCCGCGGCGTCGGTGCGGCCGAGGGCTTCGGCGTGGTCGAGGAGCTGGCCGACTCGCTCGGCGCGGCGGTCGGTGCGAGCCGCGCGGCGGTCGACGCCGGGTGGTACCCGCACAGCAACCAGGTCGGCCAGACCGGCAAGCAGGTCTCGCCGCAGCTGTATGTCGCCAACGGGATCTCCGGTGCGATCCAGCACCGGGCCGGGATGCAGACCTCGAAGACCATCGTCGCGGTCAACAAGGACGCCGAGGCGCCGATCTTCGAGCTGGCCGACTTCGGTGTGGTCGGCGACCTGTTCAACGTCCTTCCGCAGCTGACCGCGGAGGTCAAGTCCCGCAAGGGGTAAGCGCGGTGAGGTGGGCGCGGGGAACCGCGGGGTTGACTGTGCACGTGGGTGCGTGGTTGGTCGCGCAGTTCCCCGCGCCCCTTTTGGTGGTGCCCGGTTGCGCTTTGCGGAAGGTGAACGGCTTTGCTGCTCAAGGCGTTTGACGGTGCGGGAGACAGTGCGGAGGCGGTGGTCGTCGACGGGGCGGGGCTGTCGCGGGAGCGGCTGCTCGGCGCCGCCGGGGCGGTGGCCGGGCGGATCGCGGGGGCTTCCGCGCTCGCGGTGCTGGCCCGGCCGACGGTCGAGACCGTGGTGGCCACGGTCGCCGGGCTGCTGGCCGGGGTGCCGGTGGTGCCGGTGCCGCCGGACGCCGGGCCCGGCGAGCGGGCGCACATCCTGCGCGACTCCGGCGCCCCGCTGCTCGCCGTGTCCGCCGCCGACCGGGACGCGGAGGCGTACGGGGCCCAGCTGCTGACGGTTGATCCGAGCGAGCGCGGCCAGGCCCCGGCCGAGCCGTCCGACGACAGCGGCACCGCCTTCGTGCTCTACACCTCGGGGACCACCGGTGCGCCCAAGGGCGTTGTGCTCAGCCGCCGGGCGATCGCCGCCGGGCTGGACGGGCTGGCCGAGGCCTGGGCCTGGACGCCGGAGGACACCCTGGTCCACGGCCTGCCGCTGTTCCATGTGCACGGCCTGATCCTGGGCGTGCTCGGACCGCTGCGGGTCGGCGGGCGGCTGCTGCACACCGGCCGTCCCACTCCGCAGGGCTACGCGGCGGCCGGGGGCAGCCTCTACTTCGGTGTGCCCACCGTCTGGTCCCGGATCGCCGCAGACGAGCCCGCGGCCAAGGCGCTGGCCTCGGCCCGGCTGCTGGTGTCCGGGAGCGCGCCGCTGCCGGTGCCGGTGTTCCAGCGGCTGCGCGAGCTGACCGGTCAGGCCCCGATCGAGCGCTACGGCATGACCGAGACCCTGATCACCCTCAGCACCCGCGCCGACGGCGAGCGCCGCCCCGGCAGCGTCGGCCTGCCGCTGCCGGGTGTCCGCACCCGGCTGGTCGCCGAGAACGGCGAGACCGTCCCGCACGACGCCGAGAGCCTGGGCGAGCTGCAGGTCAGCGGCCCGACCCTGAGCGACGGCTATCTGGGCCGCCCGGACGCCGACACCGGGACCAGGACCGCCGACGGCTGGTTCCGCACCGGGGACATCGCGGTGGTCGGACCGGACGGCTTCCACCGGATCGTCGGCCGCGCCTCGGTCGACCTGATCAAGAGCGGCGGTTTCCGGATCGGCGCGGGCGAGGTCGAGGCCGCCCTGCGGGACCACCCGGCGGTGCTGGACGCGGCCGTGGTCGGCGCCCCGGACACCGACCTGGGCCAGGTGGTCGTGGCCTTCGTGGTCCCCCGCGGACCGGTCACCGGGGAGCAGCTGACGGCCTTCGTCGCCGAGCGCCTCTCGGTCCACAAGCGCCCCCGCCGGGTGGTACTGGTGCCGGAGCTGCCGCGCAACGCGATGGGGAAGGTGCTCAAGCAGCTGCTGCTGCAGCAGTGCTGAACTGGACAGATGCCGCCGTCGCGGCCGAGACTTCCCGGCATGGACGAGATGGTGGCTGCCGTCGACATCGGCGGAACGAAGATCGCGGGCGCACTGGTCGACCGGCGCGGGCGGCTCACCGCCCAGTGCCAGCGGCCCACCCCGGCCGAGGCGGACGCCGAGAGCGTGCTCCAGGTGGTGACCGAGGTGCTGGACCGGCTGGCCGAGGCGCCGGGCTGGGCCGGGGTGCGCGGCGTGGGCATCGGCAGCGCGGGTCCTGTCGATGTGTCCAAGGGCGCGGTCAGCCCGGTCAACATCCCGGCCTGGCGCGATTTCCCGCTGGTGGACTCGGTCCGCGAGCACCTCGGCGGCGACCGGCTGCCGGTGCTGCTGACCGGCGACGGCCCGGCGATGACCGCGGCCGAGCACTGGCAGGGCGCGGCCCGGGGCTTCCGCAACGCCCTGTGCATGGTGGTGTCCACCGGGGTCGGCGGTGGCCTGGTGCTGGACGGCGCGCTCTACCCGGGGCCGAGCGGGAACGCCGGCCACATCGGCCACATCAGCGTGGAACTGGACGGTGACCCCTGTCCCTGCGGCTCCCGCGGCTGCGTCGAGGTGATGGCCGCGGGCCCGGCCATCGCCCGGCGGGCGCTGCGCCAGGGCTGGCGGCCGGACGCCTCGGGGGACACCAGCGCGGGCGCGGTGGCCGAGGCCGCACGCCGGGGCGACCCGGTCGCGCTGGCCTCGTTCGCCCGCGCCGCCCAGGCCCTCGCGGCGGGCATCGCCGGGACCGCGGCCCTGGTCGAGCTGGACGTGGTGGTCATCGGTGGCGGTGTCGCCAAGTCCGGCGAACTCCTCTTCGCCCCGCTGCGCGAGTCCCTCAGGGGTTATGCGACGCTGCCCTTCGTCCGCGACCTGGAACTGCGTCCGGCCCAGCTCGGGACCGATGCGGGCCTGGTCGGAGCCGCCGCCGCAGCAGCCCAGTGGCTGCGTCTCGACGGGTGGTTCTGACCGGGAGGCACCCTCGACGGCCTGCCGCCCCCTCTGCGTACGATGCTGCGAGTAGTCGGCGAACATGGGGGCGGCGTGTCACAAGGCAGTGCGATCGTCTGGGTCAATGGCGCGTTCGGCGCGGGGAAGACCAGCACAGCAAGGGAGTTGCAGGCGCTGATCCCCGGGAGCACGGTGTTCGACCCGGAGTCGGTCGGGGCCTACCTGGCCCATCTGCTGCCGCCGGAGGAGTTCGCCGCGGTCGCGGACTTCCAGGACCTGGTGGCCTGGCGCCGACTCGTCCCGGAGACCGCGGCGGCGCTGCTGGCCCAGCTGCCCGGCACGCTGATCGTCCCGATGACGCTGCTGCGCGAGGACTACCGGGACGAGATCTTCGGGGCGCTGGCCGCCCGCAGGATCGGGGTGCACCATCTGCTGCTGCACCTTGAGGAAACGATCCTGCGCAAACGCATCGAGGGCGACGACGCGGAGGGCCGGGCGGCCCAGTGGCGGCTCGACCACATCGACGCCTACCGGCGGGCCCGGGGCTGGCTGGCGCAGGACGCCGTGGCCGTGGACACCGCCGAGCTGACGCCGGCTCAGGCCGCCGCGCGGATCCTCGAGGTGGTCCGCTCCGGCACGGCCCGCTGCCGTATCGTCCAGGACCCGGTCTCCACCCGGGACACCCTGGCCGCGGCGGTGCTCTTCTTCGACGACCAGGACCGGGTGCTGCTGGTCGACCCGGTCTACAAGCCGGGCTGGGAGTTCCCCGGCGGCGTGGTAGAGGAGGGGGAGGCCCCGACCGCCGCCGCGGTCCGCGAGGTCGCCGAGGAACTGGGCTTCCGGCTCGACCCGGCCCGGCTGCGGCTGCTGGTCACCGACTGGGAGCCGCACCGGGGCCCGCGCTCGGGCGGTCTGCGGCTCGTCTTCGACGGCGGTCGGCTGACGGATCGTCAGCGGGCGGACCTGATCCTGCCGGACGCCGAACTGCGGGCCTGGCGCTTCGTCAGCGAGGCCGAGTCGGCCGAGCTGCTGCCGCTCAACAAGTGCAAACGGCTGGCCGCCGCCCTGCGGGCCCGCGCGGCGGGGGAGCAGCACTACCTCGAAGCCGGTGCCTCGGACCCGTTCTGACGGTCGGTCGGCAGGACGTCCAGGTGGGACTCGGCCCAGCTGCCGAGCGCCCCGAGGGCCGGGCCGAGGGCCTCGCCCGCCGCCGTCAGCCGGTAGTTGACGCCCAGCGGCGGCCCCGGCACGACCTCGCGCACCAGCAGGCCGGCCGCCGCCAGCTCGGTCAGCCGGTCGGACAGCATCCGCTCGCTGATGCCGGGGATGGAGCGCCGCAACTCGGCGAACCTGGCCTCGCCCTGCATCAGCACGGCCAGGACCAGTCCGGTCCACCGCTTGCCCAGCAGCGCGAAGACACGCGTCAGTGCTTCTCCCGCGCCACTGCATTCCTGTGCCATGAGCACCATGTTATCTGCTGCAGCTCCATAAGCAGCTATACATTAGTAAGCCACAATGCCACCCCGTCACGGAACCGGCAGGATGACCTTGTGCCCTTCACCTTCAGCCACCCTGCCGCCGTGCTCCCCCTGCTCTCCGGCGGCCGGGGCCGCGGACCGCTGATCGCGTCCGCGCTGGTCGCCGGGTCGCTCGCGCCCGACCTGCCGTTCTTCGCGGACAGCCTGCTCCCCGGCAGCTATGCCCTCGGCGGGACCACGCACCGGCTCTGGGCGGTCCCCACCGTGGACGTGGCCATCGCCGCCGGGCTGGCCGCGAGCTGGCACGGCCTGCTGCGCGAACCGCTGACGGCGCTGCTGCCGGCCCCCTGGGCCGACCGGGCCGACGCGCTCACCGCCCCGCGGCGCAAGCACTACGGCCGGTCGGACGCCGCCTGGTTCGCCGCCTCCGCCGCGATCGGCGCGGCCAGCCACCTGGGCTGGGACTCCTTCACCCACCACGGCCGGGCCGGAGTCCGCCGGTTCCCGGTGCTGAACCGCGAGGTCGGCGGTATGCCCGGCTACCTCGCGCTGCAGTGGAGCACCTCCGCCGTCGGCCTGGCCGTGCTCGCCGCCGCGGCGGCCCGCGCCCTGCGCGCCCCCGAGCAGGTCGAACCCCGGCCCGCCCTCCCGTCCAGGACCAGGCGCCGGGCCGTCGGCCTGCTCGCCGCGAGCGCCGCGGCCGGCGCGGTGCACCGCAGCCTGCGCGACCTGTCCGGCCGTCCCGGCGCGTCCGCCCTGGTCGCCGTGGCCTCCTTCGGCGGCGGCGCCGGGGCCCTGGCCGGGGCCGCCCTCTACGCGGCCGGCACCCGTTTGACGGACCGTCGCAGGCCCGCGGAACGGTCCATCCCGGAACGTCCCCCTAAGATGGGGAAGCGTGACGCAGAACCAGGGCCCCAGCGCCGACCAGCCCCCGTCCGAGGACGAGCTGACCAGCCATGAGTTGACACACGAGCTGAGCGGCATGTGGGACGTGGTGGTCGTCGGCGCGGGACCGGCCGGGGCCTCCGCCGCCCTCGCCGCCGCCTCCGCCATCACCGCCGCCGGACGCGCGCCCCGGGTGCTGCTGCTCGACAAGGCCGCCCCGCCCCGCTACAAGACCTGCGGCGGCGGCATCATCGGCCCGTCCCGGGACGCGCTGCCGCCCGGCTTCGTCCTGCCGCTCAGGGACCGGGTGCACGCCATCACCTTCTCCCTCGACGGCCGGCTGCAGCGCACCCGCCGCTCCAAGCGGATGCTGTTCGGCCTGGTCAACCGGGACGAGTTCGACCAGCAGCTGGTCCAGTGCGCGGAGAAGGCCGGCGCGGTGCTGGCCACCGGCGTCACCGTCACCGGCGTCCAGGAGAACACCGACGCCTCCGCCGTGCTCACCCTGCAGGACGGCCGCACCGTCACCGCCCTGGCCGTGGTCGGCGCGGACGGCAGCGCCGGACGCGTCGGCGCCCATGTCGGCGTCAGCTTCGACCAGGTGGACCTGGGCCTCGAGGCCGAGATCCCGGTGCCGCCCGCCGTGGCCGCCGCCTGGTCCGGACGGGTGCTGCTGGACTGGGGCGGGAAGATCCCCGGCTCCTACGGCTGGGTGTTCCCCAAGGGCGACAGCCTGACCGTCGGCGTCATCGCCGGCCGCGGCCAGGGCGCGGAGACCCGCGCCTACCTCAAGGAGTTCATCCGCAGGCTCGGCCTGTCCGGGTTCACCCCCTCGATCGAGTCGGGCCACCTCACCCGCTGCCGCTCCGAGGACTCCCCGCTCGCCAAGGGCCGGGTGCTGGTGGCCGGCGACGCCGCCGGGCTGCTGGAGCCGTGGACCCGCGAGGGCATCTCCTACGCGCTGCGCTCCGGGCGGCTCGCGGGGGAGTGGGCGGCGAAGCTCGCCGAGGCCGCCGACCCGACCGACGTCCGCCGGCAGGCCCTCAACTACGCCTTCGCCATCAAGGCGGGCCTCGGCGTGGAGATGCGCACCGGCCGCAAGCTGATGACCGCCTTCGAGCACCGCCCGCAGGCCTTCCACGTCGCCGCCGTGGGCCTGCGCCCGGCCTGGAAGGCCTTCGCCCGGGTGGTCCAGGGCCACACCACCTTCGCCGGGCTCACCCGCGAGCACGGGCTCGGCCGGCAGACCGTCGACCTGCTCACCCGCCGGTAGCGGGTACTCCCGGGGGAGTACCCGCGCCGACCCCGCCCGGCGGACGCCCCCTGCGGTCCCGATGACCTACCGTGCAGGGATGGACCACCCCCGAGCCCACCGCAGGCTGGTGCCGGTCGTCGTCGGCGTCGCCCTGATCCAGCTGGTCGGCACCCGCGCGGCCCAGCACGGCCAGCCGGACCGGCACCAACTGGACGCGTTCGGCTACGTCCTGCTGCTGCTCGGTCCGGCGCTGCTGCTGCTCCGCCACCGGTTCCCGCTGGCGGTCTGCCTGGGCACCACCGCGGTCGGCGTGGTCTACCTGCTCGCGGACTTCGCCTACGGCCCGATCCTGCTCAGCGTGGTGGTCGGCTTCGTGGGCGCGGTGCTGTCCGGCCACCGCAAGGGCGCCTGGCTCTCGCTGTCCGGCCTCTACCTGGTCCACCTGGTGCTGGCCCTGGCCACCGGCACCTTCCGCGGCTGGCAGGAACTCGGCCTGCTGGCCTGGCTGCTGCTCCTGGTACTGGCAGCCGAGGTGGTCCGGAACAAGTCCGAGCAGCGGGAACAGCGCCGCCAGGTCCGGGCCGAACGCGAGCAGCGGATCGCCGACGAGCAGCGGATGGCCATCGCCCGCGAGCTGCACGACGTGCTGGCCCACAGCATCTCGCTGATCAACATCCAGGCCGGGGTGGCCCTGGAACTGCTGGACGGTGACCCGGAGCAGGCCCGCAGCGCGCTCACCACCATCAAGCAGACCAGCAAGGAGGCCCTCGGCGAGGTCCGCCAGGTGCTCGGCACCCTGCGCACCCCCGCGCCCCGGGTGCCGGCCCCCACCCTGGACCGGCTGGGCGAACTCGTCACCCAGGCCCGCACCGCCGGACTCACCGTCACCCTGCGCACCCACCGCGCAGCCCGCCCGCTGCCCCCGGGTGTGGAACTGGCCGCCTTCCGGATCGTCCAGGAGGCGCTCACCAATGTCATCCGGCACTCCTCGGCCCGCACCGCCGAGGTCGACATCCACTACGGTTCCGCGCTCACCCTGGACATCCGCGACCCCGGCCCGCTCTCGGCCGCCGGCGGCCCGCGCGCGGGCGGCTCCGGCAGCGGCCTGACCGGGATGCGCGAACGCGTCGCCGCCCTCGGCGGCAGCGTCACCGCCGCGCCGGACGGCGCGGGCTTCCACGTCCACGCCGAGCTGCCCCTCACCACCCAGGAGCCCTGATGATCCGCGTCCTGCTCGCCGACGACCAACTCCTGGTCCGGGCCGGCTTCCGCTCGCTGCTCGACGCCCAGCCCGACATCGAGGTGGTGGCCGAGGCCGACGAAGGACAGTCGGCCGTCCGCCTCACCCGGGAACTGCGGCCCGACGTGGTCCTGATGGACATCCGGATGCCGGACCTCGACGGCCTGTCGGCCACCCGCCTGATCTCCGCCGACCCCGACCTCTCCGCCACCAAGGTGGTCGTCCTCACCACCTTCGAACTGGACGAGTACGTCTTCGAGGCGCTGCGCTGCGGCGCCGCCGGATTCCTGGTCAAGGACACCGAACCGGCCGAGCTGGTCCGCGCGGTCCGGGCGGTCCACAACGGCGACGGGCTGCTCTCGCCGGGGGTGACCCGCCGTCTGATCGCCGAGTTCGCCGCCCGCTCCAAGCAGCCCGAACAGTCCACGCCGCTGGCCCCGCTGACGGACCGTGAACGCGAGGTGGTCGCCCTGGTCGGCCTGGGACTCTCCAACCACGAGATCGCCGGACGGCTGGTGGTCAGCCCGCTCACCGCGAAGACCCACGTCAGCCGGGCCATGGTCAAGCTCGGCGCCCGCGACCGGGCCCAACTCGTGGTGCTGGCCTATGAGTCAGGCCTGGTCCGCCCCGGCTGGCTGGGCTGACGGCAGGGCGGCCCGCACCTGGTGCCAGCGCTCAAGCAGCACCGGCATCTCCTGCCTGAGGAAGGCGAAGAAGGCCAGCGACTCCCCGAGCCGGTGGCCCGCCGGGGTGTCCGCCCCGAGCACCTCCATGCCCTCGTTGAGGCTGCTCTCCCAGCGCGCCAGCACCTGGTCCCGGCGCAGCGCAGCCTCGTACCAGATGTCGTCGTAGACCCGGTAGCGCTCCCGCCGGGACCCCGGCTCGCGCTCCCGTCCGACCAGGTTCAGCTGGGCCAGATAGCGCACCGCCCCCGACACCGCGGCCGGGCTGACCCGCAGCAGTTCCCCGAGCTCGGCCGCGGTGAGCCGCCCGCTGTCGGCCGAGAGCAGGCCGACGAAGACCCGGGCCGGCATCGGCGGGAAGCCCGAGTCGCAGAGCACGGTGGCGAAGCGGTCGATGAAGGCGCGCAGAGCCTCCGGGTCGGATGCCATGCCGAGAGTCTATCCGTCATCATCAACTTCATAACCTTCATGGATTTGTGAAAAAGGTGTAGCGTCAGCGCCATGACGACGGCCATCTCCACAACGGGCCTGGTGAAGACCTTCGGCCGGACCCGGGCCCTGGACCGGCTCGACCTCACGGTCGCCCAGGGCGAGGTGCACGGCTTCCTCGGGCCCAACGGCGCAGGGAAGTCCACCACCCTGCGGGCCCTGCTCGGCCTGATCCGGGTGGACTCCGGCCGGGCCACCCTGCTCGGCGGCGACCCCTGGCGCGACTCGGTGGCCCTGCACCGCCGCCTCGCCTACGTCCCCGGCGACGTCACCCTGTGGCGCAACCTCACCGGCGGCGAGGTGATCGACCTGCTCGGCCGACTGCGCGGCGGCACCGACCCCCGCCGCCGCGCCGATTTGCTGGAACGCTTCGAGCTCGACCCCACCAAGAAGGGCCGCGCCTACTCCAAGGGGAACCGCCAGAAGGTCGCCCTGGTCGCCGCCTTCTGCTCCGACGTCGAACTGCTGATCCTGGACGAGCCCACCTCCGGACTCGACCCGCTGATGGAGGAGGTCTTCCGGACCTGCGTCGCCGAGGAACGCGACCGCGGCCGGACCGTCCTGCTCTCCAGCCACCTCCTCGACGAGGTCGAGGCGCTCTGCGACCGGGTCAGCATCATCAGAGCGGGACGCACCGTGGAGACCGGAACGCTGGCCGACCTGCGCCATCTGACCCGTACCTCGGTCGAGGCCGAACTGGCCGCGGAACCCCGTGGGCTGGACACCCTGCCCGGCCTGCACGACCTGTCCGTCGAGGGCACCCGGCTGCGCTGCCAGGTCGACGCCGAGCAGCTGGACGGCCTGCTCAGGGCCCTGCTCGCGGTGGGCGTACGGTCGCTGACGAGTCGTCCGCCGACCCTGGAAGAGCTGTTCCTGCGTCACTACCCGACCCCGGAGCGACCATGAGCCGGCTCACCGGCACCGCCACCCTGCTCCGGCTGGCCCTCCGCCGCGACCGGGTGATGCTCCCGGTCTGGCTCTACGCCTCGGTGGGCTCCCTGGCCGCCACCGCCGTCAGCTTCCGCAGGCTCTACCCCACCCCGGCCTCGCAGCAGGAGTTCGCCGCCACCGTCAACGCCACCGACTCGCTCCGCGCCGTCTACGGATCCGTCCACAGCGGCAGCATCGGCGGCCTCACCGCCTGGCGGATGGGCACCCTCGGCGGAGTCGTCGTCGCCCTGATGAGCTTCCTCCTGGTGATCCGGCACAGCCGCGCGGAGGAGGAGGCCGGACGCCTGGAACTGCTCGGCGCGGGCGCGACGGGCCGCACAGCGCCGCCGGCCGCGGCCGTCTCCACCGCCCTCCTCGGCAACACCCTGGTGGGCCTGCTGATGCCGCTGGTCCTGATCTCCCTCGGCGAGCCCGCAGCGGGCTCCTTCGCCTTCGGCCTGGCCGTGGCCTGCTGTGGGCTGGTGTTCACCGGCACCGCCGCGGTCGCGGCCCAGGTCTTCGAGACCGGCCGAGCCGCCAACGGCACCTGCGGAGCCCTGCTCGGCCTCGCCTTCCTGCTCCGCGCCGCAGATCCGAGCCTGTCACCGCTCGGCTGGATCGAAGAAGTCCACGCCTACGGCGGCGACCGCTGGTGGACCCTGGCCCCGCCCCTCGCCGCCGCGACCGCCCAACTCGCCCTGGCGTCCGCCCTGGTGGCCCGGCGCGACCTCGGCGCCGGCCTGCTCCCGCAGCGCCCCGGCCCGGCCCGGGCCGCCGACCGGCTGCGCAGCCCCGCCGCACTGGCCTGGCGGCTGCAGCGCGGGACCCTGCTCGGCTGGTCCCTCGGCTTCCTCACCGCCGGAACCGTCTTCGGCGGCCTGGCCGGCGGCGTGCGGAGCCTGGTCGGCGGCAGCACCCAGATGCTGCAGGTGATGCAGCGCCTCGGCGGCCGGCCGGGCGTCACCGACTCCTACCTGGCCACCATGGCCGGCCTGCTGGGCATGGCCGCAGCGGTCTACGCCGTCCAGGCGGTGCTCCGGCTCCGCAGCGAGGAGGCCGAAGGCCGCGCCGAACCCCTGCTCGCCACCCCGGTCTCCCGCCTCCGCTGGGCGGCCGGCCACCTCCTCCACCCCTCGCTCGGCTCCCTCGCGCTGCTGCTGGCCGGGGGCCTCGGCCTCTCCGCCGGCGCGGCCCTCAGCGGCGTCCCGCGCACCGCGCACCTGCTCGGCGGAACCCTGGCCCAGGCCCCCGCGGCCTGGCTGGCGGCAGCCGTGGCCCTCGCCCTGATCGGCCTGGCCCCCACCCGCACCCCACTGGCCTGGGGCCTGCTCGGCGCCGCCCTGCTGATTTCCTTCGTCGGCCCGGCCCTGAACGCCGGCCAGTGGCTGCTCGACCTCTCCCCGTTCACCCACGTCCCCGCCTTCTCGGTCCGGGCCGAACCCCTGCTCTGGCTCACCGCCCTGACCGCCGCCCTCACCCTCACCGGCCTCACCGCCCTCCAACGCCGCGACCTGACCTGACCTCACTTTGCGACGCGGTAATCTCACGCGCATGGAGCCGAACCCGAGGAGCCCGCGATGACCGACGACCCCCTTGTCCGTTACGAGGTCGACCGGGCGGTGGCCACCCTCACCCTGGACTCCCCGCGCAACCGCAACGCGCTCTCCTCCACCCTCGTCGCCCAACTCGAACAGGGCCTGGCCGACGCCGCCAAGGACCCCTCCGTCCGCGCCGTGGTGCTCACCCACACCGGCGGCACCTTCTGCGCGGGCGCGGACCTCTCCGAGGCCACCACCGGCGACCCCACCGCCAACCCCCGCCGCCTGGTCGCCGTGATGCGCGCCGTGATCGAACTGCCCAAGCCCGTCATCGCCCAGGTGGACGGCCACGTCCGGGCCGGCGGCCTGGGCCTGCTCGGCGCCTGCGACCTGGCCCTGGCCGGACCCAGCTCGACCTTCGCCTTCACCGAGGTCCGCCTCGGCCTCGCCCCCGCCGCGATCTCCCTCGCCCTGCTGCCCCGCCTCGACCCCCGCGGCGCCGCCCGCTGGTACCTCACCGGCTCGGTCTTCGACCCCGCCGAAGCCCAGCAGATCGGCCTGCTCACCCAGGCGCCCCCGGACACCGCCGAGGCCCTCGCCCCCCTCCTCGACGCCCTCCGACTGGCCTCCCCGCAGGGCCTCGCCGAGACCAAACGCCTGGTCACCGCCGAAGTCCTGCGCACCTTCGAGCGCGACGGCGAGTCCATGGTGGCCCAGTCGGCCCTGCTCTTCGGCTCCGACGAGGCCCGCGAGGGCATGCTCGCCTTCCTGGAACGCCGGCCGCCGCGGTGGGCCAGTTGATACTGCAGACCGTCACGGTCCCCTGGATCCCGGTGCGGCACCGCATGGACGTGGTGCTGACCCCGCGGATCCCCGAGGGCTACACCGTCACCACCGCCTTCGTCCTCGCCCTCGACGCCGACAACCGCACCCTGCTCACCCACGTCGACCGCCCCGACCGCGGCTGGGAAGTCCCCGGCGGCCACCTCGACCCCGGCGAATCCCCCCTGGACGCCGCCGTCCGGGAACTCGCCGAGGAAACCGGCCTCCACACGCCACCCCCGTCCCTCACCCCCCTGGGCGGCCTGCAGATCACCCTGCTGGAGGACCCACCCCCCACCTACACCTACCCCACCCACGCCTTCATGGCCTTCTACACCCTCCGCCTCCCCACCCGGGGCGAGGACACAACTCCCCACCCCACCTCCGAATGCACCCAAGCCGCCTGGTTCGACACCCCCCTACCCACCCCCACCGCCACCTGGCTCCCCCTCCACGCCACCCTCCTGGCGTGACCCGTCCAAGGGAGCCCGCCCCTGTTCGGATCTCCTGGCTCGCGAGAGATGATCTCCGCCCATACGTTTTGTGCAGCAGTGGTCACTCAACGTATCCATGGAGGTTTTCGTGCGTCGTTTCATACCTACGGCGGTCGCGGTGCTTGCCGCCGGGCTGAGCACTCTTGCGTTCGCTCCGGTCTCCCACGCTGCCGGACCCGTTCGAGCAGTCGCGGCCGTGTGCTCGATCACCACTCCTTCCGGCGATTGCTACTCAGCGGGTGAGTTCTGCAGCAAGGCCGAGTTGGGCCAGTCGACCACGGCGGCCGACGGCGAGGCGATCAGTTGTGTGCAGGACGGCCAGTACCACCGCTGGCTCGGCGGCAGCTCGACCACTGCCACGGGAACCGGGAGCACCACGACCGGGCAGAGCAGCACGTCCACGAGCGGGACGACGGCGGCCGTTCCGCTCGGCGGGATCGCCGCAGGCGGAGGCGGGCTGGCCCTGGCCGCGGACCGGCAGGCTGCCCCCACCCAGGACAGTGGCCCCGCGCTGCCCGCCGGTCTTGCGGCAGGTGCGCTCGCGGCTGGCCTCGGTGGCGTGCTCGCCGTGCGCAAGCGCCGCGCGGCTGACCGGCGCTGAATGTCCACCAGCATGAGCAGTGGTGGTTGCAGTCCGGCCGGTTGGCGTGTGGGACGGCAACCACCACTTCTGAGAGCCGTTCTCCGGCTCTGCGTTCGTCCGGGATTCTGGTTCGCCGTGGCGGCGGCCTGCGTCGCGTGGGGGCTCATTTCGGTGAGCACCATCTCGGGCACTCTCACCACCACGGCGGGATTGCCGCACCGACTGGTAGCGCCGCAGATCCCGGAAGGGGCCTTCGCCGCCGTCCCTGGGCCTGCACGAAGTGCCGCAGCGATCGCTGCACCCGTCCGGTTGCGGATCCCCGCCATCGGTGTGGACGCGAGCGTGGGCACTGTCACGATCAACCCGGCTGGAGCACTGAAGCCACCGCCCAGTGACACCAACGCCGGCTGGTGGCCCGGGAGCCCCTCGCCCGGCGCCGTCGGGGCCGCCGTGATCGTGGGTCACTTGGACTCCCGGACCGGACCGGCTGTGTTCGCCGGACTGTCCATGCTCAAGCCAGGTGACAATGTGCTGGTCCAGCACACCGACGGCAGCACGGCCGTCTTCCAGGTACGCCGTCTCGACGTCCTCCCCAAGTCCCGCTTCCCGACCGCAGAGGTGTACGGCCGCACAGCCAACGCCCAACTACGGCTCATCACCTGCGGCGGCACCTACGACCGCGTCACGCAGACCTACCTCAGCAACCTGGTCGTCTTCGCCGACCTCGTCTCCACGACGGCCACCGCCCCACGTTGGTGACGGGGTCAACCGACCCGGACGATCAGCTGAAGGGATCCAAACAGCCGGTTCAATAGGCCAGAGCCGTATCTGCCACGCAGGCCGGTACCTGTTCGCCGAACTATGTCACTACTTCACGCAGTTCTTGCAGGTGAGGGGGAAGTGGGGTGTTGACAGTCGGTCACTGACACACAAGGTTTCCGTCAGGGTGCCAGTCCCGGCGGGACGGCCTGCGGCGGCGCGCCTCGCGGATGACGCGAGTGGCATCACCGCCAGTGAGCCGTCCAGCAGTCCGCCTGAACCAACACCACCGGACTTCACGAAACTCTGAGCAGCTCAAGATGAAGCCACCGATCCCGGCAGGGCTGGTTCATGCCTGTGGCTTGTGTCTGGGGTCGGGTGCCTGCTGGATGACGGCCGACGACAGTTCGAAGAATTCCCTTTGATGCTGGCGAATCTTGTATGTAGCTCCCCGAAAATGGACAAGCCAGCCCGGTGCGCCTTGCGCACGGAAGGCGGTTCCGGACTCAATATCGAAGGCAGTGAGCGCCTCTTGAAGGCTGTCCACCACTGGCAGAATCTTGGCTGGACCGAGCAGCTTCACTCTTTCGGCGTTCGGAGTTACAGCACTCACGACCGCATGGATCTGGCCACACATCTCGTTTGCGGCGTCTGCCAGGTCCCTCTCCGACTGGTTCGCGTCGTTTGCAGCCTTCAGTTCGACCATGCGCTTCCACAGCCGCCTCCCCTCGCGCAATGCCCTGTCCACCTCCTGCAGGTAGGTGCTGTGTGCTTCCAGCCGCAGTGTCGCCAACCAGTGCTCATGCTCGATGACAGCTTGTCCCCGAACCTGCTTGTGCATCGTGCCGCGCGTCAGGAACCCGCCAATCCCAGTCGCCCCTATGCCCCCGGCCAGGCCCACCAAGATTGCCCAGGACTGATCCATGAGAATCGGCATGGCGGACGGATAGTCACTCCGCTGGCCCTTCGGTCAACTGTCCCGAGCGCGGACACAGAACCTAGGCCGGCGGTCCCGGCGGGACAGTCGGCGGCGTTGTCTGCGCCCGAATCGACTCGCGGATGATCTCCGCACTCTCGTGCCGCTCCGCCTGACGCTCTCCCGCGGCAATCCGCTGCCGTTCGGTCTCGGCCTCGATCTCCGCCTTACGAACGTCAGCGGACTTCGTGATCTTCGCTTTGACTACGATGTCGGCGGCCGTGGCGAAGGGGCAGCGGCGGCCAGACTCTCCAGGGCGGCCAAGTAGGTGGTCTTGCCAGATACGGATGACCCCAAGAGCCGGACTGCCACAGGGGCGTCAGACGAATCAGCCTCAGTACCCTGCTCAAGGGGTGTCTCGGGGGACTCGTCGGCCATGCAGCAAGGCGAGGCCCCAACCCGACACGCGCCCGGTCGATCGCGCTTCCGACGCAGTACCGTGGGCTGGTGGATGAGCTGCCAGCCCCGATGACGGGTATGACGATCAGCGTTCGGATGCGCCAGGACGTAGTGGTCGTCGATCCGAAGCGTTTTGTCGCTTCAGCCCGCGCGGCGTACCGCGAAACCTTCCCTGAAATCACCGAGGAGAGGGCGGCCGAGGACATCCGCGATGTCTACGATGCTGTGTGGGCTCTGCTGGATCGCTTCGGTCGACTCACAGCCGACACGCCGACGTCAACCGGACTCCCCGGCCAACGGATTCTGGACCGCCCAGACGGACTCTCACCCGCCGGCGAGCGCAGGCACATCGTGCTCAACGATCCGCAACCACTGCAGGACTACGGCTGCTTCATGCCCGAGGAGTACGACCCGTTCGCCATCCCGCCAGGGGTGTGACGGCGTCCACGGCGACAGGCCGTTTTGCAGGATCATTTATCCGAGAAGACATCGAACGTTCGTGCTGGCCATTGGCTGGGCAAAGACGAACGAGCACCTTGGTAGGAGCGCGGTTGTCGAGACCAATCCTCTGGCCCCCGTTGCCCTACCAGTTGACCACCTGCGAGCCAGTCGGCGTCACTTCGGCCTCTCTGGCGTGTGACTGCTACGTTCACCAGTACGGTGCAACCGCGGCGGGACGGCGTGCGCCGCACTACCCGTCCGACATGACGGACGCGGAGTGGTCCCAGGTCAGGGCGTCGATGCCGGTGCCAGCTTGGCAGGAGGGCCGGGGCGAGCGTCCGGAGTCCCATTACCACCGCGAGATAGTCGGCGCCGTGCGCTGCACCGTCGACAACGGGGGTAAGTGGCGGGCCCTGCCTGTCGACTATCCGTACTGGCGGGCGGTTTACGACTTCTTCCGCCGCTGGTCACGCCACGGCTATGTGCGCGAGTTCTACCAGCGCCTGCGGCATCTGGAGCGGATGCGCCAGGGGCGGGCCGCCGAGCCGGGCGCGGGCATCATGGCGCGCAGTCGGTGGACAGCTCGGAGACCTGCCCCGCTGCCACCTGTAGGAGGGACGGCAACAAACTGCGCGACGGACGCAAGCGCCAAGTCCTGACCGACACCGGCGGTCTGCTGCTGGAGGTCACCGTCACTGCGACGAACGTCCACGACTCGGTGGCCGCCCCGGAACTCATCGAGGCGTTCATGGCCGAGCCCGGGCGCCTGCTGAAACTCGTCTGGGCGGACAGTGCCTACCAGGGCCCGGTACTGGCCGAGGCGTTCGCCGCGCACGGGGTGTGGGCCGAGGTGGTCAGGCGACCGGACGGGACCGACGGGTTCGTCGTGTTGGCGCGCAGGCGGGCGGTCGAGCGCACACTGGTGGCTCTCGCGGGCCCGGCGACTGAACCGCGACCACGAGCGCCGACCCGACCACCACACACAGATCGTGTGGTGGGCCGGCCTGATCACCCTGACGCGGAAGCTGGCGAAAGAGCGCCTGCACTGGCCGGAGTTCCGGCCGCAGCGCCTGGACCCGCGGCTGGCCTGATGCCCCGCTCACGCAGCAACCCCCCGCCCGCCTGGAGCGCATAGGCATGGTGACGCACCTTGTCGTTCAACCGAGCCGCATCCCTGCCAAGCGCCAGGGTCAGCTCCTTCACCGTCACCAGCTCCGACGCGGCCAGCACCGTCTCGAACACCTGCCGATACGCGCCACTCAACGCGTCGGCGTCCAGCCCGGCTTGCCACTCCGGCGGCCGAGCGTCATAGCCTTCCCGCAGCACCGGACCCGCAGGCACCGCCTCGCCCACACGCACGGGCTCCTCCAGCATGACCGAAGCAGGTGACACTTCCTCACCTATCCGGCCCAGAAACGCTCCTTCAGCGAACATACGAGCCACCTCCTGGCGGGCGATCCGCGCACACCCCAGCCACTACCGGGCCGCTTCCGCCGGCACTTCGGCCTCCCGCAGCATCTCCAGCCAGGAATCCAGATCCCTCCGAGCCCGCGCCTCCCGGACCTCCAGCAACGCGATCACCGACGGCACCCGCACCTCCCCGACCAGGCCAACGCTCCCTACGCAGGCCGCCTGCGACCGGCCACCCCGACTCCATAGCCACTCGAAAGCTGCTGGCCATCGAGCTACGGACCGGTTCACCGCCACGCACTCAGCCCGGTAGGGCTCGGGGCAGTCAGGCATGAGCAATTGTCAAGACCTGTGGATGAGGCAGTTGCCTCGGTCCCGTGGGGTGGGGGCATGGACGGCGACGGGCTCTTCATGATCGGGGCTCAGGCCGGTAGGAGCGGGCTGACGGTCAAGACCATACGGTTTACTCCGACATCGGGATCGTGCCGTCGACCGACCGAAGCCGACTGGCTACCGGCTCTACGACACCACCGCGCTGGCACGCCTGGATCTGGTGCGCACGGTGCGGGCGGTGGCCAAACGGGGCTCGGCCGGGAGTCTGCGCATTGATCAAAGGCAGCAGCCAAGGGCTGTCCCGCAATGAAGGCGGCGCGTCTACGCCCCGTCGTCTCTCCACAGATGGCGTTCGTGGAGTCGACCGAAGCGGGCCTGGCCCGTAGTGAGGTCAACGAGGATCGGCCAGCAGTCGAGAAGCCGGTCCTGAACGTTCCGTGAGGCCAGGTATCTCACGGAGTTGTAGGGAGCGATCAGCAGGCCATGCTTGATCCGCACCCTGGAGGCGTCTACGGCCAGTTCGGGTTCGTTGCCGCGCCGGCTCTCTCGAAGCAGGGCAACGGCGACCCGAAGCGCCTCTTCCTGGTTCACGCCATCACTCCCCGTCCGCATAACATTCGCCCTGCACTGTAGTGGGGGCGGAACGCACGTCCCGAGTCCGGGACGGCCGTGGTCGCGAGGGCGCGGAGCAGTGGGATTCACGCTACGGCGAACTCGCCCTCGCTTTTTCCCACCCCTGCACGGGAGGGGGTGGGACGGGGCGGGGTGGTCGCGGCAGGGGCCGTCAAAGCGAGAAACGGATGTAGCGGCGTAGCAAGGGCACCTCGACTCCACGCCATCCGTTTCGCAGCAGGCCCCAGAGCGACTACCCCGACCCGGCACGCCCCCGACCCCGCGCACCCACCCGCGCCGCAGGCAAACCTGAACCCCGCACAGCGCAGCGCCCCGCGCCGCAGGCAAACCGAAACCCCGCACAGACCACGAACCCCACCTGTCCAAAAGATCAAGGCTCCGGTTACCGTCTACCCATGCCCACCCTCGCCGAGAAGCTCCGCGCAGCCACCCACCGCGCCACGACCTCGCTGGTCCACCGCGGCTGGCGCTGGCTCCAGGAGACCGGCTCGGTCAGCGCCGCCCGCCCCGGCAGCTACCGGTTCGGGGCCATCGGGGAGCACACCCGGCTGACCTTCCCCCTCGGCTCGGTCTTCAACGAGCGCTGGATCCACCTGGGCACCCACTGCATCATCGGCCAGGGCGTCTCCCTCTCCGCTGGCTTCCTCCCGGGCATCGACCTCGGCCCGTCGCCGATCATCCGCATCGGCAGCGGTTGCGTCATCGGCAAGGACAGCCACATCGTCGGCCACCATTCGATCACCATCGGCGACGACGTCTGGACCGGCCCCGGGGTCTACATCACCGACGAGAACCACTCCTACGACGACCCCGACCTGCCCATCGGCAAGCAGTGGCCCCGCAATGAGCCGGTCTGCATCGGCCCGGGCAGCTGGATCGGCACCGGGGCGGTGATCCTGCCGGGCGCCACCCTCGGACGGAACGTCGTCGTCGCCGCCAATGCCGTGGTCCGCGGCACCGTCCCGGACCACAGCATCGTCGCCGGCGCGCCCGCGCGCGTCGTCCGCCGCTACACCCCGGACGAGGGCTGGCAGCCGCCGATCCGCACGGTCGCACCGAAGCCGATCCCCGAGGGCATCACCCACGAGGAACTGGTCGCCCTGATCGGCTGGGACCTCCGCATCCCCAAGACCCCGACCCAAGAGGCAGACCCCATCGCCTAAAGACGACTACGCCGCCGCACGGCCAACGCCGCGACCCCGGCGAGCCCGGCCAGCAGCGCCACCGACAGCAGCGCCCGCGGCAGCCCCATCCCCTGCGCCAGGAACCCGATGATCGGCGGCCCCAGCACCATCCCCCCGTACCCGAGCATGGACGCCGTGGCCACGCCCTTGGGGCCGTTCAGTGCACCCGCCTGGTCGATCGCGAGCGGGAAGATGTTGGCCAGCCCCAGCCCCACCAGCAGGAACCCGCCCAGGGCCAGCGGCAGCCACGGGCTGAGCGCCGCGACCAGCATCCCGCCGCAGGCGATCCCGGCACCGGTGACCAGCACCCGGGTGGGTCCGAACCGCTCCACCAGCTTGGTGCCGCTGAGCCGTCCCGCGGTCATCGCCAGCGAGTACGCCGCGAAGCCCGCCGCCGCGACCGAGGCCGTGGCATGCAGGTCCGCGCTCAGGTGCAACGTCCCCCAGTCGGCGAGCGCGCCCTCCCCGTAGGCGTCACACAGCGCAACCAACCCGAGCAGCAGCACCAGCACAACAGAACCCCCGACCACCGCGCCGGCCTCCACCCCCGCCGCCCCGGAACCCCCGGCCTCCGCCCGAGGAACCCGCTCCCGCAGCAGCGGAACCCCCGCCGCCACCGACACCACAAGCCCGAACACTGCCAGCAGCCCCAGATGCTGAGCCGCCGTCAACTGCCCGGCCAGTAGCCCGCCCAGGCTCGCCCCGATCAACCCGCCCATGCTGTAGGCCGCGTGGAACGCCGGCATGACGGGACGTCGAATCGCCGCCACCAGGTCGACCGCCGCACTGTTGATGCCGACGTTCATTGCCCCGTACCCGGCCCCGAACAGCAGCAGCACACCGCCCAGCCCGACCACGGAGTGCACCTGCGCCGGCAGCGCCACCGCCGAGCACAGCACCACTGCCGAGACCGCGATCACCGGGTGGTTGCCGTAGCGCAGGCAGAGCCGTCCGACCGGACCCATGACCACCACCGCACCCGCCGAGACGCACAGCAGTGCCAGCCCCAACTGCCCGGCCGAGGCATGCACCTCCGCCTTGACCGCCGGGATCCGGACGACCCACCCGGCGAACAGAAACCCGTCCAGCGCGAAGAACGCGGTGAGCGCCACCCGAGCAGTGCTCCAACTCGAAACCCCGGTCCCCGCCGCCGCTCCACTCCTAGAAGAAGAAGACCCCACACCCACATCAGTTTTGTTTATTTGCGGCACAAAATCATAATAGAAGCGTGCAGCCAACCCACACAAGTCCCGATCGGGGCCGCGCCGCCCTAGGCCCGGCCCTCTCCCTGGTCCACACCGGCGCCGCGCCCACCCGCTCGGTGCTCACCGGCGCCCTCGGCGTCACCCGCGCCACCGCCGGGGCCATCACCGGCGAGCTCCAGGCGCTCCGCCTGATCACCGTGGACGCGAGACCCGCCGGCGGCACCAGGGGCAGGCCCTCGCACCGCCTCGCCGTCGACCCGTCGGGCCCGGTCGTCCTGGCCGCGCAGATCCACGCGGACGGCTTCAGCATCGCCCTGGCCACCCTCGGCGGCGTGCTCGACGGTCCGGAGGACTTCCCGCTGCCCGACCCCGCCACGCCGGAGCACGTGCTGCGCGCGGTCGTCGCCGAGGCGGCCCGCCGGATCGCCGCCGACCCGCGCCGCTGCGTCGGCCTCGGCCTGGCCGTGCCGACGCCCGTGGCGCTGCCCGAGCGGATCGCGGTCGCCGCGATGTACCTGGACTGGCCCTCCGGCACCCCGGTCGGCGAGCTGCTGGAACAGGAGTCCGCCGCCGCGGGCCTGCACCTCCCGGTCGACGTCGCCAATGACGCCAACCTGGCCGCCCTCGCCGAGCACCGCCACGGCGCCGGCCGAGGCGCCAAGCACCTGCTGTATGTGACCTCGGGCCACGCCGGCGTCGGCGGCGCCCTGGTCGTGGACGGCCGACTGCACACCGGCAGCGCCGGACTCGCCCTGGAGGTGGGCCAGGTGACGGTCGATCCGGACGGACGCCGCTGCCCCTGCGGCAACCGCGGCTGCCTGGACGTGGAGGCGGACCCGCCCGCGCTGCTCGCTGCCGCGGGGCGCGAACCCGACCCCGCGCGCCCGCTGCTGGACCAGGCCTGCGAGGTCCTGGCGGAGGCCGCCGCCGGACGCACCCGGGCCCGGGCCGCGGTCGAGCACGTCACCGACCGGCTCGGCCTCGGCATCGCCGCGGTGATCAACATCCTCAACCCGGACCGGGTGGTCCTCGGCGCGTTCCACAGCTCGCTGCTCGCCGCCGCGCCCGACCGGCTGACCCGGGTCGTGGCCGAGCGCTCCTACTGGGGGCGCAGCGGCCGGGTCCCGATCGCCGCCGCCGAACTCGACCGCTCCGAGCTGGCCGGCGCTGCCGAACTGGCCTGGACCCCGGTCCTCGCCGACCCCCTCACCGCGCTCACCTCGCCATAACCCCACCAACCTGGGGCCCCGCCCCTACGCCCCCGCCCCTACGCCCCCGGCCCTACGCCCCCGCCCCTACACCCCCGCCCCGCGCACATACGGCGTGGTCGTGCTCAACACCGAGAAGCCCAGCCGCTCCAGAATCGGTCGGCTCTGGTCCGAGGCGTCGACCTGCAGGTACCGGTAGCCGCGCTCCGCGGCGATCGCGGCCCGGTGGGCGACCAGCGCGCGGTAGATGCCCCGGCCGCGCCACCCCGGCGCGGTCCCGCCGCCCCACAAGCCGGCGAAGCCGGTGCCGGGGTGGAGTTCCATCCGCGCCCCGGACACCGGTTCGTCCCCGGCCATGGCGACGACCACGACCACCTGGTCGGGGGTCTCGGCGAGCTGGGCCACCAGCCGGTTCTTCGACCCGCCCATCTCCCGGCCGAACGCCAGCGTGTGCGCCCGCGCCACCAGGTCCACCCCGGCGGCGTCGGTCACCGGCACCAGCCGTACCCCCTCCGGCAGCTCCACCGCGTGGGCCAGCTGCTCCCGCACCTCGGCGACCATCAGCGCCTCCGTCGGCTCAGGGACGAAGCCGGCGGCCTTCAGCCGTTCCGGCAGATCGACCGGCAGGTCATGCGCATACAGTTTCCACTCGAACTCACGTCCCATCAGCCCGAAGTGCCGTACCTGCTCCGCGATCGCCGCGTCCGCCGTGTCCTGATTCAGGTCCGACCAGACCACCCCGTTCCAGTGGTCCGCCGAACCGCTCTGCCGGACCACCCCGCCCACCCGTTCGACCAGCGCCCCGGGGCCGTCGGGCCGCGCGTTCTCGCGCATCACACGGTCAAAGATCTCGCGTACTTCGTTCTTGTCCATTGGCGCCATCCCACCACCGGACTTCCGGAATCAACAACACGATTTCGGGGCCCGCGCGCAATCAGCGCACACCCCCGGCGCACACCCCGGCGCGCACCCCCGGCACACCACTGGGAAGTACACCCACCTGCCCCCGCATACCCCCGTGGGAGCAGGCCGGAAGCCCGCCCGGGCACGACGACCGCAGGCCGCGCAGAGGGGATTCTCGATACCAGGCAGTCATCACCAACGAGTCACCAACGAGTCATCAACGATTCATCGAGGAGCGCATCATGCACACAACCCTGCTGGCGGACGGCTGGCACGGCGGCCCCGGGCCGTGGATCCTGCTGGTGCCGCTGTTCTGGATCGCCGTCGCGGTGTTCGTCCGCAAGGTCGTCTTCCGGGGACGCGGCTGGGGCCGCCACTGGGACGCCGACCACGGCCCCGGCCCGGGCCAGGCCCGCGGCCCCTGGGCTGCCGCCGCCGGTTACGGACGGCAGGCCCCGGCGCCTTCGCCGATCGACACCCTCAACCGCCGCTACGCGGACGGTGTGATCGACGAACTCGAGTACCGCGAACGCTACGACCTGCTCAGCAGCGTCACCGGCGGCGTCACCGATGGCGTCACCGCCTCACGCACCGCCGCCGGGCCGGAGTCCGGCGGGCGTTAACCCGCCGCCGGCTCGAGTACCTCAACTTCCTTCAGTTTCACCGGGTCCGCCGACCAGGCCAGCCGCAACGGGCGTTCAGGGTCGGCGGCCCCGCCCACGGGCACCGCCGCAGGCTCGGCAGCCACCACAGCGGGCTCGGCGGGCTCCACTGCCACCGCCGGCTCCGGCGCCGGCACGGCCCGCAGCGCGAACCACACCACCTTGCCGGTCTGCTCCGCCTCCGCGCCCCACTCCTTGCTGATCGCGGCGACCAGCGCGAGCCCGCGCCCGCTGATCTCGTCGTCGTCGGGGCGCAGCAGCCGGGGGAGTGCCGCCCCGCCGTCGTGCACCTCGCAGCGCAGGCATCCGTCGGAGTAGGCGAGCCGCAGTACGCAGTCCGCGCCCGGTCCGACGTGCCGGTGCACATTGGAGAGCAGTTCGGTGACCCCGAGTTCGGTGAGGTCGCTCAACTCGCTGAGATTCCAGTGCCGTAGATGCGCGGCGACTATCCGGCGGACCACGGTCAGTCGCCGGGGTTCCGCGGTGAGGTGCAGTTCGTATTGCCGGTCATGCTCATTCACGCGTCGACTCCTCCGCCTTCGCTGGAGACCGACTCCGCGCCAACTCTGGGAACTGCGCGGAGTTACCACGTGGCTACGTTCCGAGATACCTACAGGGTCGCCCGCACGCGGCACATCCGCAACGCGTGGGCGGCCCAGCCGGTTGTCGGGGTCCATGCTGCTCGCTCCATGGCCCCAGCGTAACCATGCGGGCGCGGTGAGTAGCGGAACATGCGCCGCCGTATGGCATATTCCAAAGATTTCTAGGGAATGGAGGGCGGTTACGATGCGCCGGGATACGCCTTTGGCACGGAAATACAGGAATAAGGCAGACAGCAGCCATGAGAACCATCGATGTGGACCGTAGCGACGCCGACTACCGGAACTGGCTCAAGGAGGCCGTACGCAAGGTGCAGGCGGACGCGAACCGCTCCGCCGACACCCATCTGCTGCGCTTCCCGCTGCCGGAGGAGTGGGGGATCGACCTGTACCTCAAGGACGAGTCCACCCATCCCACCGGGAGCCTCAAGCACCGGCTGGCCCGTTCGCTGTTCCTCTACGCGCTGTGCAACGGCTGGGTGCGGCCCGGAAAGCCGGTGGTGGAGGCGTCCAGCGGGTCCACTGCCGTCTCCGAGGCGTACTTCGCGAAGCTGATCGGGGTCCCCTTCGTCGCGGTCATGCCGCGGACCACCAGCTGCGAGAAGATCAGCCTGATCGAGGCCCAGGGCGGCAGCTGCCACCTGGTGGACGACACTCGGACGCTGTACGCGGAGTCGGCCCGGCTGGCCGAGGAGTCCGGCGGCCACTACATGGACCAGTTCACCTATGCCGAGCGGGCCACCGACTGGCGCGGCAACAACAACATCGCCGAGTCGATCTACGCCCAGCTGCGGCTGGAGCGCTATCCCGTCCCGACCTGGATCGTGGCCACGGCCGGCACCGGCGGCACCTCGGCCACGCTGGCCCGCTACGTCCACTACACCCAGGTCGACACCAGGATCTGCGTCGCGGACCCGGAGAACTCCTGCTTCTTCGACGGCTGGGTCTCCGGCGACGCGGGGGTGACCTGCGACCGGGGCTCCCGGATCGAGGGCATCGGGCGGCCCAGGATGGAGCCCAGCTTCGTCCCTGGCGCGATCGACCGGATGATGAAGGTCCCGGACGCCGCCTCGATCGCCTCGGTCCGCGCGCTGGCGGCGGCGATGGGCCGCAAGCCCGGTGGCTCCACCGGGACCGGCCTGTGGAGCGCCTTCAAGATCATCTCGGAGATGCTGGCCGCGGGTGAGCACGGCAGCGTGGTCGGCCTGATCTGCGACCCGGGCGACCGCTACCTGGACAAGTACTACTCCGACGACTGGCTGGCCGCGCAGGGTCTGGACATCGCGCCCCACGCCGCCGTCATCGACGACTTCCTGGCCACCGGCGCCTGGAACGGATAATGACCCGGTGACCCCAGCCCCGGACCCACCCGAACCCGAACCCCGCACCCACTCCCGCAGGGTCGGACGCCGCCCCGGCGGAGCCGACACCCGGGGGACGGTGCTGGCGGCAGCCCGTGCGGAGTTCGCGGCGCACGGGTACCAGAAGGCCAGCATGCGCGGGATCGCCCGTGCGGCCGGGGTGGATCCGGCCCTGCTGCACCACTACTTCGGCAGCAAGGACCGGCTGTTCCTGGCGGTGCTGGACTTCCCGCTGGACCCGAGGGCCGTGGTCGGGCAGATCGTCGCGGGGGAGCGGAGCCAGGTGGGGGAGCGGATCGCCCGCTTCGTGCTGACCCTGTGGGATGACCCGGGGGTCCGCGACCGGCTGCTCGCGGTGCTGCGCGGCGCGGCCGGCAGCGAGGAGATCGCGGCGATGCTGCGCGGCTTCGTGGCCGGGGAACTGGTGGCCCGGATCGCCGAGGGCCTGGAGCTGCCGCAGCCGGAACTGCGGGTGGAGCTGGCGCTGTCGCAGATCATCGGCCTGGCGATGGCCCGCTATGTGATCGCGGTGGAGCCGGTCGCCTCCGCCCCGGCCGACGAACTGGTCCCGCTGCTCGGCCCCACGCTCCAGCGCTACCTGATCGGCGACTGACACCCCGTCCGAGGCTGTTCGTCCTTGACAGTGGCATCCTCCCGCCACAAAACTCATCGCATGATGAATTCTAAGGCGGCTAAGGCAGCTAAGGCAGCTCAGGCGGATCAGGCGGACCACCCGCCGGCCGTCGCCGTCCGCGGTCTGCGGGTGGTCCGCGGCGGCCGTCCGGTGCTGCACGAGCTCGATCTGACGGTCCCGGCCGGGTCGGTCACCGGTCTGCTGGGCCCCAGCGGCTGCGGCAAGACCACGCTGCTGCGCTCGGTGGTCGGGGTGCAGCGGATCTCCGCCGGTGCGGTGACCGTGCTCGGGCAGCCGGCCGGCAGCACCGGGCTGCGCTCGCGGGTCGGTTATGTGACCCAGGCGCCCTCCGTCTACACCGACCTCACCGTCGGCGAGAACCTCCGCTACTTCGCCGAGGTCCTGGGCGCGCCCAGGACCGACCCGGCCCGGGTCGCCGAACAGGTCGGGCTCGGCGACCGGCTGGAGCAGGCGGTGGGCAGCCTCTCCGGCGGCCAGCGGGCCCGGGTCTCGCTCGCCGCGGCCCTGCTCGGCGCGCCGGAACTGCTGATCCTGGACGAGCCCACGGTCGGTCTCGACCCGGTGCTGCGACGTGACCTCTGGGACCTCTTCCACCAGTTGGCCGCCACCGGCACCACCCTGCTGATCAGCAGTCATGTCATGGACGAGGCCACCCGTTGCACCCGGTTGCTGCTGATGCGGGAGGGCCGGCTGCTGGCCGACGACACGCCCGCGGCGCTGCTCGCCGCGACCGGGGCCGCCGACGTCGAGGCGGCCTTCCTGCACCTGGTCGGCGCGACTGCCCTTACTGCCACCGCTGACAACGACGGGACCGCCCGATGAGCCTCCGCCGTACCCTCGCCACCGCCCGCCGGGTGCTCGCCCAACTGCGGCACGACCCGCGGACCTTGGCGCTGCTGCTGGTCGTCCCCTGCATCCTGCTGGTCCTGCTCAAGTACGTCTTCGACGGCGAGCCCCAGGTGTTCGACCGGATCGGCGCACCGCTGCTGGGGATCTTCCCGATGATCGTGATGTTCCTGGTCGCCTCGGTCGCCACCCTGCGCGAGCGCACCACCGGCACGCTGGAGCGGCTGCTCACCATGCCGCTCGGCAAGGCAGACCTGCTGCTCGGCTATGCCCTCGCCTTCGGCCTGGTCGCCCTGGTCCAGGCGGCGGCCGTGTTCGGGCTGACCATCGGCCTGCTCGGCCTGCACATCGCCGGGCCGTCCTGGCTGCTCTTCACAGTGGCCCTCGCGGACGGCCTGCTCGGCACCGCCCTCGGCCTGTTCCTCTCCGCGTTCGCCGCCACCGAGTTCCAGGCGGTCCAGTTCCTCCCCGCCTTCCTGCTCCCGCAGCTGCTGCTGTGCGGTCTTTTCGCTCCCCGCGACTCGATGAACAGCGTGCTGCACGCCGTCTCCGACGTGCTGCCGATGTCCTATGCGGTGGACGCGATGAACAGGCTCACCAGCGAGTCCGGGGTCGGTGGCGCGATCCTGGCCGACCTCGGCGTCGTGGTCGGCTGCGTGCTGCTGGCGCTGGCCCTCGGCGCCGCCACCCTCCGCCGCCGCACCGCCTAGGGGCCGGTGCAGCGGGCGTCGAGGCGGGTCGCGGCGGCGCGGACCGAGCGGGCGATGCCGGGGCGGGCCAGCCGGACCGCGGCGCGGACGGTGAGGGCGGCGTCGATCGCCATGGTGAAGCGCAGCACGGTGCCGCCGTCGGCGGAGGGGGCGAGCAGCCACTCCTCCATCCAGGCCAGCAGTCCGGGGACGTTCGACTGCTCCACCCGGTAGACGAACCGGTGCGGGGCGTCCCAGATGACCACGCTCTCGACGAAGCGGCTGCCGCCGCGCAGCGTCACCGCCCGCCCGGCGCCCGGCCCGTACGGCGGCGGGCCGGTGTAGGCGGCGGAGCGGACCGCGGTGAACCAGAGCGGCCAGGTCGAGGCGTCCTCGGTCAGCTCGCGGAACACCTGGTCCGGCTTGGCCCGGAGCTGGGACACAAAGACCAGCCGGGTCGGCGCCAGCTCCAGGAACTCGGCGGTCACCGGACGCAGTCGCTTCGCCATGGACACCCCGTGCGCTGGGACGAAAGTCGGGACAAAAGCTGGGGCAACAGTAGTGTCGTGCAGTCTAATTGACGCCGGATCAGTCGGACAGGGGCACCCCGGGCACGGTCCCGGCGATGATCACCTCGCGGACCTGCTCCGACACCGCGGAGCGGATCTCCAGCGGCAGCCCGACATCGGTGACCAGGGTGTCGACCTCGTTCAGCGAGGCGAAGGTGGACAGGCCGACCGTGCCCCACTTGGTGTGGTCGGCGACCGCGACCACCCGCCGCGCGGAGGCGACGAAGCTGCGGTTGGTCTCGGCCTCGGCCAGGTTCGGGGTGGACAGGCCGGCCTCCAGCGAGATCCCGTGCGAGCCCAGGAACAGCAGGTCGAAGTGCAGCGAGCGGATCGCCCGGTCCGCGATCGGCCCGACCAGCGAGTCGGAGGGGGTGCGCACCCCGCCGGTCAGCACCACGGTGGCGGCCTGCGCGGGCGCGGTGCCGTGCCGCAGTGCGTTCTCGAAGACGTCGGCGACCCGGACCGAGTTGGTCACGATGGTCAGCCCCTCCACCTGGAGCAGGTGGTGCGCCAGGGCGAAGGTCGTGGTCCCGCCGGAGAGGGCCAGCGCGCTGCCGGGGGTGACCAGCCTGGCCGCCTCCCTGGCGATGTCCTCCTTGGCGGTCAGCTCCAGCGCCGACTTCGCCTCGAAGCCCGGCTCGTGGGTGCTGGCCTCCAGGACCGGCACGGCCCCGCCGTGGACCTTCTCCACCATGCCCTGCCGGGCCAGTGCGTCCAGATCCCGACGGACCGTCATGTCGGAGACGTTGAGCCGCCGGGTCAGTTCGTTGACCCGCACGCCCCCGCGCCGCCGGACCTCGTCCAGGATCAGGGCGCGCCGCTGCTCCGCCAGGAGATTGCTGTTCTCGGCCACCCGTGTGCTGCCTTTCCACGCCGCTGTTTCGGGGCCATCCTCGCACGCCGGTCCGGCCCGGACCATGCGCATCGAAGCTGTGCATCCTGCTGCGCACCGGACCGGAACGCGAGACCATGCCTCCGTTGCCGGTACCGCAGTTGTGGGTAGCGATGTGACAGAGGTGTCGAGCACAGGGGGACGGGCGATGCAGGAACAGAGCCGGGGCCAGGTCCAGCAGCAGGACGGCGACCGGGCGGCCGAGGCACCGGAGGCGGCCTCCGGCCTGGCCCTCGAACTGCTGGTGCACGGTGTCGGCGGGACCACGCCGCAGGACATGCTGGCCGATCCGCACCTGGTCCAGCTGACCGGCGACTCCGTGGCCGGAACCTATCGCCGCTGGCCCGACCGCGATGCCGAGGACAACCCCGAGCGCTACCGGGACGGCGCGGTCGAGGAGGCGTACTCCTGGGCCGGGCTCACCTCGGGATCGGCGGGCCGGGCGCTCTGGCTGCTGCTGCTGCCCTTCATGTTCGCCAACCTGGCCCACTGGATGCGTCCCCCGGCGCCGCGTACCGCGCGGGCCCAGGGCCTCTACGACATCGTGGTGCGGGTCATCGCCGCCAGTCTGACCGTGCTGCTCACCGCGGCCGCCTGCGAGGCCGCGCTCGACCTCACCGCCTGGCAGTGCGCCGGCACCGGGGCCTGCGCGGCGCACCACAGCTGGCTGGGCTTCCTCTCGGTCACCAGGGGCGAGTGGTGGAGCGAGCCGGGACGTCGGCTGACCCTCGCCGCGGTGGTGCCGCTGGCCCTGGTCGGGGCGCTCTGGTGGCTCTCCCACATGACCTGGACCAGCTACGAGGCGCAGCGCCCGGCGGACCCGCCGGACAGCAGCAGGGACGACGTGCCGCCGATGGAGATGCCCGGCTTCTGGTACGGGATGCGGCTGGTGCGCCGGCTGCGGATGGTCCATGTCGCGGTCGCCGTGCTCACCATCGTGCTGGCCCTGCTGATGCCGACGCTGCACTACGACCGGACGACGCACGGCCCGCTGGCGGTGCTGGGCTGGATCCTGGTCGGGGTTGCCGCCGTACTCGCGGTCGGGGCCGTGGCCGCGCTGGCCCGCAGCAGCCGCCGGGAGACGAAGCAGGACAACCGGCCCGACTCGCTCGCCATGCGCGGCCTGCACTGGGCCTCGCTGGCCCTGCTGCTGCCGACCGCGGTGTACGCGGGCTGGGCCCGCTCCGATTGGCAGTCCGGCGGCAGGCTCCCCGGCGCGGGCGGGGTCTTCGCCACGCTCTGCCTGCTGCAGCTCGCGCTGGTGCTGCTGCTCGTGGTCGCGGCGCTGCTGCTGCGCGCCGCCGGAAAGGCCGCGGGGGCGGGCCCGACGGCCGGGCTCAAGCCCGCACCGGAGACCCCGGTGGTGGTCCCGAGCCCGCGCGGCGCGGACGGCGGCGACGCGGACGGCGGCACTGCGAACGCCGCTGCCGCGCCGACGGACACTGCCTTCGGCGGCCCCGACGGCCCCGCTCTGCTCGGCCTGGCCGGACCGGCCACCGCCATGCTCGGGGTCGGCCTGGGCAACCTCTTCACGGCCGGCGCCACCGTCTGGGCGGCCCAGTGGCTGATGGGCAAGGGCACCCTCGGCGTCACCCTGCCCGGGCCGCCGCTGCTGCTGATCTGGCACAGCAGCGGGGTCCCGGTGCTGGCCGTGCTGCTGCTCCTGCCGCTGGTCTGGCTGGCGGTGCGGATGATGCTGCACAAGCAGGCGCTGAAGGCCCAGGTGAACGCCGCCTACCGGACCGGCGGGCACACCTCGCCGACCCGGACCGGGGAGATCGCCGGGGCCCTGGCCAAGGCCGGGCTGACCGACTCGGGCCCGGTCGTGATCGGGACGCTCGCCGCGCTCGCCTTCCTGCTCGCCGCCGTCTCCCTGGTCGGGGCGCTGGCCGGTGGCCGCACCCCGGCCCTGGCCGCGGCCGGCGAACCCACCCTGGTCAGCTATGCGGCGACCACGCTGCAGTCCGTCGGCAGCTGGCTGGTCGGGATGTTCGTGGTGGTGCTGGTGGCAGTCGGCCGGTCCGCCTACAAGCAGATCGCGACCCGGCGCACGGTCGGCGTGTTCTGGGACATCGGCACCTTCTGGCCGCGCGCGGCACACCCCTTCGCGCCCCCCTGCTACGCCGAACGCGCCGTGCCCGACCTGCACTGGCGGATCCGGACCTGGCTGCACGAGGACCCGGACCGGCGGCTGGTGCTCTCCGGGCACTCCCAGGGCACCGTCCTCGCCGCGGCGGCGGTCTGGCAGCTGGACCCGGCCACCCGCGAGCGGGTCGCGCTGCTCACCTACGGCTGCCCGCTGCGCCGCCTCTACGGGCGCTTCTTCCCCGGGTTCATGGGCCCGGAGGACCTGGTCCGGCTGCATACGGACGCCCCGTACTGGCGCAACCTGTTCCGGGTGACCGACCCGATCGGCGGTCCGGTCCGGGTCGCCGTGCCGCCCGGCGACCAGCCGGTGGACGCTCCGGCGCTGACCGACCCGCTGGTCTACGACCGGGACGAGCGGCACCCGCTGCCGGTCCCGATCAACGCCCACTCCGACTACCGCGCCGACCCGCGCTTCCTCATGGAGCGGGATGTGCTGCTGAGTCAGCTCTGACCGCATCCGCGGCGGCCCCGGCCGGGAGGTCCTCGGGCAGCAGCAGCTGCAGCTGCTCCGTGGTCAGTTCGGCGATCTGCGCCAGCCGGACCGCGTGCCGCTCCACCATGGTCTCGAAGACCTGGCGGGCGGTGCGGCCGTTGCCGAAGGAGGGCCCCCGGGGCAGTGACGCGTAGTGCCGCAGCAGCGCCGCCGCGGTCTCCTCGGACAGCTCGTACTCGTGCTCCTGGGCCTGCCGCCGGGTGATCTCCAGCAGCTCGGCGGCGGAGTAGTCGGGGAAGGTGACGGTGCGTGAGAACCGGGACGCCACACCGGGGTTGGAGGCCAGGAAGCGCTCCATCTCGGCGGTGTAGCCGGCCACGATGACCACCACCTCGTCGCGGTGGTCCTCCATCAGCTTGACCAGGGTGTCGATGGCCTCCCGGCCGAAGTCCCGGCCGCCGTCCTCCGGGGCCAGCGCGTAGGCCTCGTCGATGAACAGCACCCCGCCCAGCGAGCGCTGGAACACCTCGGAGGTGCGCTGCGCGGTGGAGCCGACGTGCTCGCCGACCAGGTCGAGCCGGGCCACCTCGACCAGGTGCCCGCGCTGCAGCACACCGAGCGCCGCCAGGATCTCGCCGTAGAGCCGGGCCACCGTGGTCTTGCCGGTGCCGGGGGAGCCGGTGAAGACCAGGTGCCGCCGCAGCGAGGGGGCCTTGAGGCCGGCCTGCTGCCGCCTGCGGCCCACCGAGATCAGGTCGATCAGGGTGCGCACCTCCTGCTTGACGGTGTCCAGGCCGATCAGCGTGTCCAGCTCGGCCAGCGACTCCTCGGCCGGACGGCAGTCCGGCAGCGGCGCGATGGTGGCGGAGCGCGGTTCGGGCACCCGGGCCGGGGCCTGTCCGGCGTTCGCGTTCGCGGTCGGATGCGCCGGGGCGGCGTCGCGCCAGGCGGACGCGGTGCTGCTCGCGGTGGCCCGCAGCGGCTCGGCCGGGGCCGGCGGCTTCACGTCGTCGGAGACGCAGTTGTCGACCACCGGTCCCGGCTCGGAGAACTCGAAGCCGCCGCGGGCGTTCTGCTCGGCCCGGCAGCGGGTGAGCACGGTGCGGCAGCCGTCGATCACATGGAAGCCGAAGCCCTTGCCCTGGACCGCCGTGCAGTCCTCGAAGGTGCCGCGCCCGCTGGTCGACACGTAGAACGCGGCCTCGCTGCTGCCGCGCACCCCGCAGTCGCGGAGCACCGGGTCGGCGCCCTTGGTGACGATCGCCCCGGTCGCCACGTCCGCGATCTCGCAGCCGGTCAGCAGGCCGCCGCTGTCGTGGTCGCGGAACCACAGGCCGACGTTGGCGTCCTGGATCCGGCCCCGGTCCATCCGCAGCGACGCGCCGCCGCTGACCGACACCGCGGTCTTCCTGACCTGGGCGAAGGAGCAGCCGACAGCTTCCGCGGCCGAGCCCCGGTCCAGTACGAACAGGGCGTCGGGGACGTCGTGGATCCGACAGTCCGTCAGTTTCACCCGGGCGCCGTCGATCACCCAGACCGCCGGGTAGTCGCCGGTGCTGTCCCGGATCTCGCAGTCCACCGCCTCCGCCGCCGAGCCGGTGTCCCACACCGACAGGCCGTTCTTGCCGAAGGAGCGCAGCACCGTCCGCTCCAGCAGCAGGGTGGAGCGTCCGCGCAGGTCGGCGCCGTTCTCCGGGACGTCGTGGATCCGGCTGTCGAGCAGTTCCAGCCGGGCCTCGCTGTCCAGGGCCAGGCCGTTGTCGGTGACCCGGTGCACCGCGCAGTCGGTCAGCCGCCCGTTGGAGCGGTCCTCGGCCTGGATGCCGTTGCCGTTGATCTCGTAGAACTCGCAGCCGAGCGCGTCCACCGCGCTGCCCTCGCCGGTCAGCACCAGTCCGGCGCCGGTGGCGTGGTGCACCCGGCAGCGCTCCAGCCGCGCGGTGGCGCCGCTGCGGACCACCACCCCGGTCTGGCCGGCGGCGATCACCTCGCACTCCTCGAACAGCGCCGCCGAGCCGTCGGCGACCCTGATGCCGAGGCCGCCGGGGTTGTCCACGGTGCAGCGCCGGACCGCGAAGGGGCCCGCGCCGCCGCGCACCTCGATGCCCACCGAGGACCGGGTGACGATCCGACAGTCCGTCAACTCGCCCGCCCCGGCGCCCGCGTCGATCAGCACCGCGGGGGCCGAGCCGTCCTGGCCCTCCAGGACCAGGCCGTGCACCGCGGCCGGCGCCAGCAGGGTCAGCGCGCTGCCCGCGGCCGGTTCGATCCGTACGGATCCCGGGCCCTCGGCGGCCCGGACGGTGAGCGGTTTGTCGACGACCACGTTCTCCCGGAACACCCCGGGGCCTATGGTCACCGTGTCCCCGGCCTCGGCCGCCGCCAGGGCCTCGCCCATCGTCGTGTACTCGCCGGAGCGCCGCCGCCATCGGGAAGCTCCGTCCAGCGTCACCCTAACCACGCCTGCTCCCATGGTGATTCGCTGCCCCCAGCTTCCTTGTGATGCCCCGCCCGGTGCGCCGCCCACGCTACTGCCTGCGGCACCCCGGCGCGCACCTCTCCCTTCCCAACGAGCCATCGCCCCCTCCCGTCACTCGGACGCGGGAACGAGCCTGGAGCGGGGTTCCGGGAGCGGCCCGGACTCCAGCACGGTGACCGGATCGCCGACCCGGAGTTCGCCCAGTTCGTCCGCCGGGCCGAGCGGGGTCATCTGCATGCCGAAGGCCAGCGAGTCGCCGAACCGCCGGTGCCGGGCCAGCGCCCGCAGCGGTTCCGGGCCGCGCCTCTCGCCGGTCTCCGGGTCCAGGGTGGTGATCACGCAGCGTCCGCACTGCTGCTCGACCCGGAACTCGGTGCCGCCGATCCTGATCCGCTTCCAGCCGGTCTCGGCCCAGGGTTCGGCGCCCTCGACCACCAGGTTGGCGCGGAACCGGCCCATCGGCAGCGGGGCGCCCTTGACCGGGTCGTCCGGGTGGTCGGCGGCGATGTGGGCGTTGAGGGCGTCCAGCGAGGCGGTGCTGGTGAGCAGCAGCGGATAGCCGTCGGCGAGGCTGGTCGGCACCGGCATCGGACGCCGCTCGGCCCGGTCCTGGAACACCAGCCGGAGCTCGGCCCCGAGCAGCCGGCTGAACCAGGCGGCGGCCTCCTCCCCGGCGTGCACGGCCTCAAAGCCGACGCCGAACAGGGTGACCGGCAGCAGCCGGTCCTGCTGTGGCCCGGCCTGCGGCTCGGCGACCGTCAGCGTCCCCGCGCCGGGCGCGGTGACCAGCAGCGTGCCGGGACGGGGGAGCGAGGGGGATATCTGCCCCAGCCGCGGATCCTCCCGCTGCGACACCATCTTCCCGGCGGCGTCCACCAGCATCCAGCGCCGGTCGCCCGCCAGGCCCCAGGGCTCGACCCGGACCCGGGCCAGCGGAACCGGGGCCAGGGACTTCACCGGGTGGATCCGAAGATCGGTGAGCAGCATCCGCCCATGGTGCCAGGCCGGCTTTCGAACAAAAAGCGGGGGCCGGTCAGCACCTGGCTGACCGGCCCCCCTGACCTGCTCGACTTCCCCCCGAGTGGTCCTGAACCTGCTCAGAACCCCTGGTAGCCACCTCGCTGCGGCTGCTGCGGGTACTGCTCCTGCGGCGGCACCGGACGCTGCACCGGGCGCAGCGGCGCGACGGGGGCGACCGGGCGCTGGGCGCCGAAGTTCTGGTATGCCGGGTTGGGCTGCGGCGGCGTCCCGTACTGCTCCGGGTAGCGCTGCGGCGGGACCCCGCCCTGCTGCGGGAACGCCTGCGGGAAGGGCTGCGGCGCGTACTGCGCGTACTGGGGCTGCGACTGCTGCGGCGGCTGCCCGAAGCTGGGGCTGCTCGGCCCGGGGCCGAGCGCCAGCCGCTGCACCGGCATGGCCGGGGCGCTGTAGCCGGGGTTGTAGGAGAACCCGGAGTCGTAGGCCGGGGGCAGCGCCGCCGGCACGTTGATCGGGGCGATCTGCGGGACGCCCCGCTCAGCCACCAGGCTGTCGTAGATCGGCGTGTCCGAAGCGAAGGACGGGGCGTAGTAGCCGACTCCGTCGTAGGCGCGAGGGGAGGTCATGACGCATACGGTAAGCCCACAATGTGCCTGCTGAGGAGACCGGAACGGAAGGTAGTTCGTGTGTTCTCAGCGGGCCTGGATCGACCAACCGGTCGAAAGTATGAAAAACGGTCAGATCACACCACTGACGCGTCAACAGCTCATACACCATCTTCACGCAACGTTAATAGAACGGAAGTTCCGCCTCCGGGTGGCTCGAGGCAGGCCGGGGCCGGTCTCATTCACCCGAACCGGCGGGCGCGCGCCGAGGGCCCGCGCCCGCCGTACCGGCTACTCCCCGGAGTCGCCCTCGCTGGCCTTGCCCGGTCCGGTCTCGTGCCGGGGCGGCTGGTTGTCGCGGCGCTTGAGGTAGCGCTCGAACTCCCTGGCGATCGCCTCGCCCGAGGCCTCCGGCAGCTCGGCCGTGTCCTTGGCCTCCTCCAACTGCTGGACGTACTCGGCGACCTCGCTGTCCTCGGCGGCGAGCTGGTCCACCCCGAGCTGCCAGGCCCGTGAGTCGTCCGGCAGCTCGCCCAGCGGGATCCGCACGTCCAGCAGGTCCTCGACCTTGTTCAGCAGCGCCAGGGTCGCCTTGGGGTTCGGCGGCTGCGCCACGTAGTGCGGCACCGCCGCCCAGAAGGTCACCGCGGGGATGCCGGCGTGCGCGCAGGCCTCCTGCAGCACCCCGACGATCCCGGTCGGGCCCTCGTACTTGCTCTCCTCCAGGTCCAGCGTGGTCGCCAGGTCCCCGTCCGAGGTCACCCCGCTGACCGGCACCGGACGGGTGTGCGGGGTGTCCCCGAGCAGCGCGCCCAGGATCACCACCATCTCCACGCCCAGCTCATGGGCGAAGCCCAGCAGCTCCTGGCAGAACGAGCGCCAGCGCATGCTGGGCTCGATCCCCCGGATCAGCACGATGTCGCGCGTCTTCGGCTCGGTCACCCGCACCACCGACAGCCTGGTCGTCGGCCAGGTGATCCGCCGTACCCCCTCGTCCATCCACACGGTCGGACGGTTGACCTGGAAGTCGTAGTAGTCCTCGGCGTCGAGCGCCGCGAAGACCTTGCCCTCCCAGATCTCGTCCAGATGTGCCACCGCGGACGACGCAGCGTCCCCGGCGTCGTTCCAGCCCTCGAACGCGGCCACCATGACCGGGTCGATGAGCTCGGGCATGTCCTCGAGCTCGATCACCCAGGGCCTCCCTCCACGCCTGCCGTGGAACAGCGAGTTCCACGGACTGTAAGTGCCCAAGCCTACGGCGAACCATGCCCGTACCGGCTCTTTTACGGGTTCGCCCAGTCGCGGTGGTAGGCCGCCCAGTCCGCCGGGGTGGCGGTGAAGTCCACGTACATGGCCACGCCGAACTTGGGCCGGCCCTCGTCGGCCAGCCGCACCCCGCGGATCGCGGCGGCCACGGTCTCGGCCGAGCCGTGGTGGTCCATGGTCGACTCGGTGTAGGCGGGCAGCCCGATCAGCAGGTCCACCGACGGGGGCACGGCCTGCAGCGCCAGCCGGGTCTGCTCCTCGATGTAACCGGTGAACAGGGCCTTCGTCGGCATTCCGCTGTCGTAGGCCATCACCGCGACTTGGTCGACCCGGTCGGCCACCTCGGTCAGATAGCCGGGGGACAGCCATTTCGGGTGATTTCCGACCAGCGTCCCGACCAGGTGCGCCCCCGGGACCGGGTCGGTCTGCGGGACCGAGACCGAGAGCACCCGGTGGCGCGCGTTGGTCAGCGCGTGGGCCCGGGAGAGCAGGTCGAGGAAGTGCGGATCGCCGGTGTGCAGCGGCTCCAGGTCGACGTGCACGCCGTCGAACCCGGCGTCCAGGACCTGGGCGAAGGAGGCCGTGATCCGGTCGGTCGAGGCCGCCAGATTCAGCCCGGGACCCTCGCCGTCCAGGATCTGGCCCAGCCAGGCCTGCACCCTGACCTGCGGCATCGCCTGGTGCAGCGCCCCGATCAGCCAGTGCGCCCGAGGGTAGAGGGCCGGGTCGAGCGAGCCGTCGAAGGCCAGCGGTCCGGTGTGCACGTAGAGGTCGCGGATCCCGCCGCCGCCCAGCTGCTCCGCCAGCGCGTCCACGTCGGCCTGGGTCTTCCGCCCGTCCACCCAGGCGTGGCCGAGCCACAGGGCGTCACCGCCGCGGCTCACCGCGTCCGCGCGCGGGGTCCCGGTCGAGTCCAGCAGCAGTCCGCCGCCCAGCCCGAGCGCCGAACCGGTGGCGGTGAGCAGCAGGACGCACAGCACCCGCACGGTCCACCTGCGCCACAACCGCCACTGCCGCACCCTCATGCACATCCCTCCCCTGTCCACCTTCCGGACTCGGCCCGGCGCCGATCGGTTCCCCGCTCCGGTGAGCGGGTCGGTCTAAGCTAGGCGACGCGCCACTCGCGCACCGTCGACAGCCGTCGCACCCAGGGAGCCAGCAGTATGACGACCACCCAGCAGTCCCGTGCCACAGCCCTCCGAGAGGCCCTGGCCACCAGGGTGGTGGTCGCCGATGGCGCCATGGGCACCATGCTGCAGGCGCAGGACCCGACGATGGACGACTTCCAGGGGCTCGAGGGCTGCAACGAGATCCTCAACGTCACCCGCCCGGACATCGTCCGCGGGGTGCACCGGGCGTACTTCGCGGTGGGCGTCGACTGCGTGGAGACCAACACCTTCGGGACCAACCTGTCGGCGCTGGGCGAGTACGACATCTCCGACCGGATCTTCGAACTGGCCGAGGCCGGGGCCAGGATCGCCCGCGAGGTCGCCGACGGCTACCAGGCCGAGGACGGCCGCCAGCGCTGGGTGCTGGGCTCGATGGGCCCCGGCACCAAGCTCCCCTCGCTGGGCCACCTGCCCTACGCGGAGGTCAAGGAGGGCTTCCGGCTGAACGCGGCCGGCCTGATCGCCGGCGGCGCGGACGCGCTGCTGGTGGAGACCAGCCAGGACCTGCTGCAGACCAAGGCCGCCACGCTTGGCGCCAAGCAGGCGCTGCGCGAGGCCGGGGTGGACCTGCCGGTGATCGTGCAGGTGACCGTGGAGACCACCGGCACCATGCTGCTGGGCTCGGAGATCGGCGCGGCGCTGACCGCGCTGGAGCCGCTGGGGATCGACCTGGTCGGCCTGAACTGCGCCACCGGCCCCGCCGAGATGAGCGAGCACCTGCGCTACCTGGCGAAGAACGCCCGGGTGGGCCTGTCCTGCATGCCCAACGCCGGCCTGCCGGTGCTCGGCAAGGACGGGGCGCACTACCCGCTCAGCCCGGTCGAACTGGCCGACGCGCACGAGGTCTTCACCCGCGAGTACGGCATCGGGCTGGTCGGCGGCTGCTGCGGCACCACCCCCGAGCACCTGCGGCAGGTGGTGGAGCGGGTGCAGGGCCACCCGGTGGTCCCGCGCGAGCCGCACCCGGAGGCCGCCGCCGCCTCGCTCTACCAGTCGGTGCCGTTCCGTCAGGACACCACCTACCTGGCGATCGGCGAGCGCACCAACTCCAACGGCTCGCGCAAGTTCCGCGACGCGATGCTGGCCGCGGACTGGCAGGGCTGCGTGGAGATCGCCCGCGAGCAGATCCGCGAGGGCGCCCACCTGCTCGACCTCTGCGTGGACTACGTCGGCCGGGACGGCGTGCAGGACATGAAGAAGCTGGCCTCGCTGCTGGCGACCGCGTCCACCCTGCCGATCGTGCTGGACTCCACCGAGCCGCAGGTGCTGCAGGCCGGCCTGGAGATGCTGGGCGGCCGGGCGGTGCTCAACTCGGTGAACTTCGAGGACGGCGACGCCGACGACTCCCGCTACGGCCGGATCGCGGCGCTGGCCAGGGAGCACGGCGCCGCGCTGATCGCGCTGACCATCGACGAGGAGGGCCAGGCCCGGACCCGGGAGAAGAAGGTCGAGGTGGCCGAGCGGCTGATCTCCGACCTGTGGACCCGGTTCGGCATCGAGGAGTCCTCGATCCTGGTCGACTGCCTGGCCTTCACCCTGGGCACCGGCCAGGAGGAGTCGCGCAGGGACGGCATCGAGACCATCGAGGCGATCCGCGAGCTCAAGCGGCGCCACCCGGCGGTGCAGACCACGCTGGGCCTGTCCAACATCTCCTTCGGCCTCAACCCGGCCGCCCGGATGGTGCTCAACTCGGTCTTCCTGAACGAGTGCGTGGAGGCCGGCCTGGACTCGGCGATCGTGCACGCCGCGAAGATCCTGCCGATGGCTCGGATCCCGGAGGAGCAGCGCGAGGTCGCCCTGGACCTGGTCCACGACCGCCGCCGCGAGGGCTACGACCCGCTGCAGCGCTTCCTGGAGCTGTTCGAGGGGGTCAGCGCCGCCTCGGTGCGGGCCGGCAAGGCCGAGGAGCTGGCCGCGCTGCCGCTGGAGGAGCGGCTGCAGCGCCGGATCGTGGACGGCGAGCGCAAGGGCCTGGAGGCGGACCTGGACCAGGCGCTGGCGGTGATGCCGGCCCTGGACATCGTCAACACCGTGCTGCTGGAGGGCATGAAGACGGTCGGCGAGCTGTTCGGCTCGGGCCAGATGCAGCTGCCGTTCGTGCTGCAGAGCGCCGAGGTGATGAAGGGCGCGGTGGCCTACCTGGAGCCGCACATGGAGAAGTCCGACGACGAGGGCAAGGGCACCATCGTGCTGGCCACGGTCAAGGGCGACGTCCACGACATCGGCAAGAACCTGGTCGACATCATCCTGTCCAACAACGGCTACACCGTGGTCAACCTGGGCATCAAGCAGCCGGTCTCGGCGATCCTGGACGCCGCGCAGGAGCACCGCGCGGACGTGATCGGGATGTCCGGGCTGCTGGTGAAGTCCACGGTGATCATGAAGGAGAACCTGCAGGAGCTGAACCAGCGCGGGATGGCCGCCGACTTCCCGGTCATCCTCGGCGGCGCGGCGCTGACCCGGGCCTATGTCGAGCAGGACCTGCACGAGATCTACGCGGGCGAGGTCCGCTACGCCCGGGACGCCTTCGAGGGGCTGCGGCTGATGGACGCGCTGATCGGGGTCAAGCGCGGGGTCCCCGGCGCGGTGCTGCCGGAGCTGAAGCAGCGCCGGCACGCCAAGGTGGAGGTCGAGGAGCCGGAGGAGAGCACCACCCGCTCCGACGTGGCGCTGGACAACCCGGTGCCCTCGCCGCCGTTCTGGGGCGACCGGGTGGTCAAGGGCATCGGCTTCGCCGACTACGCCTCCTGGCTGGACGAGGACGCCCTGTTCAAGGGCCAGTGGGGGCTGAAGGCGGCGCGGGCCGGGGGCCCGAGCTACGAGGAGCTGGTGGAGACCGAGGGCCGTCCCCGGCTGCGGATGTGGATGGACCGGCTGCAGACCGAGGGGCTGCTGGAGGCGGCCGTGGTCTACGGCTACTACCCGGCGGTCTCCCAGGGCAACAGCCTGGTGCTGCTGGGCGAGGACGGCGAGGAGCGGACCCGGTTCACCTTCCCGCGGCAGCGCCGCGGGCGGCGGCTGTGCCTGGCGGACTTCTTCCGCCCCGAGGAGTCGGGCGAGAAGGACGTGGTGGCGCTGCAGATCGTCACCATGGGCAACCGGATCGGCGCGGCCACCAAGGAGCTGTTCGAAGCCGACTCCTACCGTGACTACCTGGAGCTGCACGGCCTCTCGGTGCAGCTGGCCGAGGCGCTGGCCGAGTACTGGCACGCCCGGGTCCGGGCCGAGCTGGGCTTCTCCGGCGAGGACCCCAAGGACATGAAGGAGATGTTCGCACTGAAGTACCGGGGCGCGCGCTTCTCGCTGGGCTACGGGGCCTGCCCCGAGCTGGAGGACCGGGCGAAGATCGCCGACTTGCTCCGTCCGGAGCGGATCGGCGTCCAGCTCTCCGAGGAGTTCCAGCTGCATCCGGAGCAGTCCACCGACGCTATTGTGATCCACCACCCGGACGCCAAGTACTTCAACGCGCGTTAACCTGCGGTAATCCTGGGCGGGACATGCTTATCCTGGTCTGCCCCGCCCAGGAAAGCAGTGTGCCCGTGACGACTCTCACCACCATCTCCGCCGTCGACCGCGAGTCGACCGGCCTGCAGGCCGTGCTGCTGGACCTGGACGGCACGCTGGTGGACACCGAGGACTTCTGGTGGGAGGCCGAGTCCGGCCTGCTGGCCGACCTCGGCCACCCGCTGGACCCGGCCGAGCGGCAGGTGGTGGTCGGCGGGCCGATGAGCCGGGTGGTGGCGCACCTGCTCGCGGTCACCGGCGCTCCGCTGACCGCGGCGGAGTTCAGCCCGATGATCAACGATCGCTTCGCCGAGCTGGTCGGCCGCGGCGTCCCGGTCCGCCCCGGCGCCCTGGAGCTGCTGGACGCGCTGGCGGCGGCGGGCATCCCGACCGCGCTGGTGACCGCGTCGCACCGGCGGATCATCGACCTGGTGCTGCGGACCACGCTGGGCGCGCACCGCTTCGCCTTCTCGGTCGCCGGGGACGAGGTGGCGCGCACCAAGCCGCACCCGGACCCGTACCTGGTCGCCGCCGCCCGGCTGGGCGTGGACCCGGCGCGCTGCGTGGTGGTCGAGGACTCGCCGACCGGTGTGGCGTCGGGGGAGGCGGCGGGCTGCCGAATGGTCGTTGTGCCGTCCGTCACACCCGTCGGACCGGCTCCCGGGCGGACCGTGCTGGCCTCGTTGGAGCAGCTCGACGTGGCCCTTCTGCGGGCTCTGGTGCCGGCCGCGGAGGCCCTGGCTGACGGGCAGTCAAGGTAACTACCTGCTAACGCCAAATCGGTCATATCGCCATATTGTCTTTCAATATTGCGATCTTCACGGAACCCTGCGTCAGGGGTGCCTGTGAGTCGGCGGAATCGTATGGGACGCTACAGGCGACCGAACCCGTGCGCGCAATGTGCGACACCCCTCGCGGTGGTGTCCGCTGGCGTGCGCGGCACCCTCACGCCTCGCCGCCTCCGCCTCGCGGTCGACCCCGTCCAGGGGTGGTGGCGCGGTCGTACGACCTCCGGTTCCGGTGCCCACAGTGCCGGCCAGGATACGAAGGATGACATGTCTGCAGCGAAACGACTGGGGGCGCTCGGCAGCGTCGGCCTGCTCGCGATGACCGCCGCCTGCGGCTCCTCGGCCTCCGGCGGGGTCGCCGGGGTGCCCAAGACCACCATGAACATGGGCACGGTCAGCGCCTACACCAGTCTCGACCCGGCCGGCGCCTACGACGCCGGCTCCTGGATGGTGTTCTACAACGTCTACCAGGGTCTGCTGACCTACCTCCCGGGATCGACGGTCCCGACCCCCGACGCTGCCCAGAGCTGCAACTTCGTCGGCACCGACTACATGACCTACCACTGCTCGCTGATCAAGGGCCTGACCTTCTCCAACGGCGATCCGCTGGACGCGGCCGCGGTGAAGTACTCGATCGACCGGGTGCTCACCATCGGCTCCGAGACGCTGCCGGACAAGCAGCCCGCCGACAACGGCTCCGGCGTGAGCGTCCTGCTCAGCACCCTGAAGTCGGTCGAGGCCAACGGCAGCACCGACGTGACCTTCCACCTGAAGACCGCGGACGCCACCTTCCCGGATCGGCTGGCCTCGGGCGTCGGCGAGATCGTGGACCCCAAGGCGTACTCGGCGACCCGGGTGCTGCCGGGGGTGTCCGGCGCGGTGGTCGGCTCCGGCGTCTACAAGATCGACTCGGTGCAGACCAAGAAGGACGACACCGGCGCCGAGGTCCCCACCTCGGTCAAGCTGTCGCTCAACCCGAACTACAAGGGCGCGTACAGCAAGACCAAGCCGACCAACTCCGGTGTCACGCTGTCCTACTACGACTCCCCGGCGGACATCAGGGCGGCGCTGGACAGCGGGAAGATCGACCTGAACGCCAACAGCGACCTCGCCTCCAAGGACATCGTCAGCCTCGAGGGCGCACAGCAGCTGGGCAAGGGCCTCCAGGTCGTCGAGGGTGCGGGCAGCAACACCCGGATGATGGTCCTGAACACCAAGCTCGCCCCGTTCGACAACCTGGCGGTGCGCCAGGCCATCGCCAAGCTGATCGACCGCGACGCCATCGCCGCGACCTACCAGCACACGGTCACGCCGCTCTACTCGGTGATCCCGCAGGGCATCGGCGACCAGACCACGCCGTTCGAGGCCAGCCCGTACGACGTCAAGCCGCTGAAGGCGGCCGTGGTGCGGCAGTCGCTCAAGGGGGTCAGCCTCCCGATCAGCTTCAATCTGACCTACGCGGCCAACTCGGTCGGCGGCAACGCCGAGGCCGCGCAGATCAAGAAGACCCTGGAGGCCAGCGGCCTGTTCAAGGTCAACCTGACGTCGGTGGCCACCCTGGGCAAGATGATCCCGCTCTGGGCCGGCCACAAGCTGCCCGCCTCGCTGACCGGCTGGCAGCCCGACTACCCGGACCCGGACGACTACGTGTCCCCGTTCCTGGGCGTCAACAACACCTTCGGCAACGGCTACGCCCCGGCGAAGATCATGAAGGATCTGACCCCGCTCAGCCTGAAGCAGCCCAACCGCGCCGACGACTCCACGGCGAACACCTTCGCGACGATCCAGAAGCAGTTCGCCTATGACGCCGCGTACATCCCGCTGTGGCAGAACAAGCAGTACATCGTGACCCAGTCCGATGTCACCGGGGTCCCGCTGACCCTGGACCTGGCCGCGATCATGCGCTTCTGGATGATCGGCAAGAGCTGACCACCGGCAGCCCGGCGGAACGGCGGGGGCGGGACGGAGCACCGGCTCCGTCCCGCCCCCGCGCTGTCAGCCGTTGCCGGGGCGGACCAGCCCGCTCTCGTAGGCGAACACGGCCGCCTGCACCCGGTCCCGCAGCCCCAGCTTGGTCAGCACATGCCCGACATGGGTCTTCACCGTGGTCTCGCTGACGAAGAGCTCCCCGGCCACCTCGGCGTTGGACAGGCCCCGGGCGACCAGCTTCAGCACCTCCACCTCGCGCTCGGTCAGCGTCGCCAGCGAGGGCGGCGGGGCCTCCTCGCCGGAGGGCAGCCGCCCCGCGTACATGTCCAGCAGCCGCCGGGTGACGCTGGGCGCGAGCATCGCCGCGCCGTCGGCGACCACCCGGATCGCCTGCACCAGCTCCTCCGCCGGGACGTCCTTCAGCAGGAAGCCGCTGGCCCCGGCGCGCAGTGCCTCCACCACGTACTCGTCCAGGTCGAAGGTGGTCAGCACCAGCACCTTGGCCGGGCCGTCGCGGCCGGGCCCGGCGATCTGCCGGGTGGCCTCCACCCCGTCCATCCGCGGCATCCGGATGTCCATCAGCACCACGTCCGGCTGCAGCACCCGGACCTGGTCCAGCGCCTGCTGGCCGTCACCGGCCTCGCCGACCACCGCGATGTCCGTCTCGGCCTCCAGGATCATCCGGAAACCGGTACGGAGCAGCGGCTGGTCGTCGACCAGCAGCACTCGGATCGCCACAACTCGCTCCACTCGTCAGAGGTCTACAGGGAGAGGGTATGCCGGGGGAGTACCGCCGAAGGCCGGGCACAGGGCCTGGTACGAGCACCAGTCGCAGAGCCGGTTGCGGTTGGCCGGCCACTCGCCGGTGGCCAGCGCCCGCTGGATCGCCGCCCACAGCGCCAGCAGCTTCTGCTCCACCGCCTTGAGATCGGCCGGGTCCGGGTCGTAGGAGACGACCTGGCCGCCGCCGCCCAGGTAGACCAGCTGCAGCCGCCGCGGCACCACCCCGCGCAGCCGCCACAGCACCAGGGCGTAGAACTTCATCTGGAACATGGCCTTGCCCTCGTAGTCCCGGGCCGGTGCCTTGCCGGTCTTGTAGTCGACCACCCGGACCTCGCCGGTCGGCGCCACGTCCACCCGGTCCACGTAGCCGCGCAGCTTCAGCCCGGACTCCAGCTCGGTCTCCACGTAGAGCTCGCGCTCGGCCGGCTCCAGCCGGTTCGGGTCCTCCAGCCGGAACCAGCTGTCCAGCAGCGTCTCGGCGTCGGCCAGCCACCCGGCCAGCTCGGTCCCGTCCGCGTCGTCCGGGAACAGCTGGGACAGCTCAGGGCGCTTCTCCAGCAGCCGCTGCCACTCCGGGCGGAGCAGCGCCCTGGCCGCGTCGGGGGTGCGCTGCCCGGCCGGCGCGTCGAACAGCCGCTCCAGGACGGCGTGCACCACGGTGCCGCGGGTGGCGGCGGCGCTGGGCGGCTCCGGGATCCGGTCGATCACCCGCAGCCGGTAGAGCAGCGGGCAGGTCATGAAATCCCCCGCCCGGGAGGGCGAGAGCGCCACCGGCGCGGCGGCCGGGCGGACGGTGTCGGTCGGGTGCATGGGCCGACCCTAGCCCCAGGCACTGACAACCGGGCCGGGCACCGGCAACGCGCCGGTAGCCGCCGCTCACCGCGGGTAGGAATGACACGGGGACCGCGTAGCCTGACGCAAGGCCCGTCCGGGCGCAGCGCCGAGAGGGAGCCGCAGTGAGCGACAGCAAGGGGGACCGCCCGGCCGGGGCGCTGCTGATGGGCCGCCCGTTCGGCGTCCCGGTGTACGTCACCCCGGCCTGGTTCGTCATCGCCGCGCTGATCACCTGGACCTTCGGCGGCCAGATCGAGGTGCTGCTGCCCGGCCTCGGCCGGGCCCGCTACCTGGTGGCGCTGTTCTTCGCGGTGGCCTTCTACGGCTCGGTGCTGGTGCACGAGCTGGCCCACACCGTGGTCGCGCTGCGGCTGAGCCTGCCGGTGCGCCGGATCCAGCTGCAGTTCTTCGGCGGGGTCTCCGAGATCGAGAAGGACGCCGAGACCCCCGGGCGGGAGTTCTGGCTGGCCTTCGCAGGACCGCTGCTGTCCACGCTGCTCGGCGGGGTGTTCCTGCTGGCGCTGCTGCTGGTGCGGTCCGCCACGGTGCCAGGGGTGCTGCTGGCCGCGCTGATGCTCAGCAACTTCGTGGTGGCCGCCTTCAACCTGCTGCCGGGGATGCCGCTGGACGGCGGCCGGATGCTCCGCGCCGCCGTCTGGAAGGCCACCGGGCGGCCCATGGCGGGCACCCTGGCCGCCGCCTGGGCGGGCCGGGTGCTGGCGCTGGCGGTGCTGGTCGGCCTGCCGACCTGGGCCGCCTACCAGGGCGCGGCGCAGACCACGACCACCACCCTGATCGACGCGGTGCTCGGCGCGATGCTGGCCGCGATCATCTGGAACGGGGCCGGCAGCAGCCTGCGGATCGCCCGGCTGCGCGAACGGCTGCCCGAGCTCAGCGCCCGCGGCCTGGCCCGGCCGGCCGTGGAGGTCACCGCCGACACCCCCCTCGCCGAGGCGCTGCGGCAGCTGGAACAGGCGGGCGCACGGGCCCTGGTGGTGGTCGACGGCGCGGGCGTGCCGACCGCCCTGGTCCGCGAGCACATGGTCAGGACCATCCCCGAGCACCGCCGCCCCTGGACCGCCACCGGGGCGGTCTCCCGGGCCCTGGAACCGGGGCTGCGGATCGCCGCCGCCCTGGCCGGGGAGGAACTGCTGGACGTGCTCAGGGCCAACCCGGCCGCCGAGTACCTGGTCCTGGAGCCGGACGGGGCCACCCTCGGCGTGCTGGCCGCGGTCGACGTGGAGCAGGCCTTCGCGCTGGCCATGTCCGGGCAGCCGCCGATCCCCGCGGCGTCCGGCGCCTGAGCGGGTGGTCGGCGGGCCCTTCGGGCTCCTCTAGACTGATCCGCATGTCAGAACCGACCGGCGCCGCCCGCCGCCGTGGGCCCTTCCAGGTCGGGGACCAGGTCCAGCTCACCGACCCCAAGGGTCGCCACCACACCATCACCCTCGAGCCCGGCAAGGCGTTCCACACCCACAAGGGCGCCTTCCCGCACGACGAGCTGATCGGGGCCCCCGAGGGCTCCGTGGTGCGCACCACTGGGAACACCGCCTACCTCGCGCTGCGCCCCCTGCTCTCCGACTACGTCCTCTCCATGCCGCGCGGCGCCGCGGTGGTCTACCCCAAGGACGCGGGGCAGATCGTCACCATGGCCGACATCTTCCCCGGCGCCCGCGTGGTCGAGGCCGGGGTCGGCTCCGGCGCGCTCAGCTGCTCCCTGCTCCGCGCCGTGGGCGACAGCGGCTCGCTGTCCTCCTACGAGCGCCGCGAGGACTTCGCCGAGATCGCGAAGAACAACGTCGAGCGCTACTTCGGCAGCCCGCACCCGGCCTGGAAGCTCACCCTCGGCGACCTCCAGGACAACCTGGTGGAGACCGAGGTCGACCGCATGGTGCTGGACATGCTCGCCCCCTGGGAGTGCCTGGACGTGGCCGCCAAGGCCCTCGTCCCCGGCGGCGTCATCTGCTGCTACGTGGCCACCACCACCCAGCTGTCGCGCACCGTGGAGGCCCTGCGCGAGCACGGCAACTTCACCGAGCCGCAGTCCTGGGAGTCGATGGTCCGCAACTGGCACGTCGAGGGCCTGGCCGTGCGCCCGGACCACCGCATGATCGGCCACACCGGCTTCCTGCTCACCTCGCGCCGGCTCGCCGACGGGGTGGAGCCCCCGCTGCGCCGCCGCCGTCCCGCCAAGGGCGCCTACGGCGACGTGCAGGCCCCGGTCCCGCCGAAGACCGGCCGCTTCCTGAAGCTCGCCGAGGCCGGCGCCGACCTGGAGCAGGTGGCAGACCAGGACCAGGTCACCGACCAGGACCCCGCGCAGGACTGAACCGCCGTCAGACGCTGCCGCCCGTCCGGACCCCCGGGCGGGCGGCACTGTTTTCCGCTGTGGGAGGATGCTCCGGCACCGGGCCGCAGGCGGAAAGGCACCACCCATGGACCTCCCTCACACCCGCAGCGGACCCCGGTACTGGCTGGGCACGGCCGCCGCGCTCGGCGCCGTGGTCGCCGGGGCGATCGCGCTGGCCCCGGCCGGTGCCGCCGCCCCGGTCGCCGACGGTCCGCACGCCGTCCCGGCCGCCGGCGCCCCCGACCCGGCCGGGATCGCCCTCCCGCTGGACTGCGCCGGGCTGCCGACCAAGGTCACGTTGCGGTTCAGCGCCGACACCACCGGCAACGGCACGGTGGTCACCGTGGTGGCCGCGCACTGCGACGCGCAGAACGGCACCCCGCCGGACGGCCTCTTCGTCCTGGGCACCGGCCCGGACCGGAAGCCGCGGATCACGGCCACGCTGATCCGCCCCGGCCAGAACCTGACGGTGCGTAAGCTCGGCCTGCGCGCCGACGGCGCGATCCACGCCTCGGTCGACGGCTACTCCTCGCCGGACGCCCCCCGCTGCTGCCCCGATCTGCACGAGACGTACACCTGGACCCCGGGACCTGACGGCTACTCACGTACGGTGACAGTGCCGCTCTCGCAAGTGTGATGTTGATCACACGCTGCTGCTGCGGGTCAGTCGGCGTCCGGGCCGTACACCTCGACCAGGTCCCGGCTCCGGCGCACGTGGATGCAGTCCCCGGGGCACTCCTTGGCCGAATCCACCACGTCCTGAAGCAGCGTCAGCGGGACCGGCACCGTGGCGCCCGGCTCGGCCAGCAGCTGCTCGCCCTCGCCCCGGACGTACGCCAGGCCGTCGATGTCCAGCTCGAACACCTCGGGCGCGTACTGCACGCAGATGCCGTCCCCGGTGCACAGGTCCTGGTCGATCCACACCTCAAGAGGCTCGTCCTGCGAGGACATACCGCCCGCCGTTCCTGGTAGCGGGGCCACTGGGGGCGCGGCCCGTTATTCCTGCCATCGGTACAGAGCCGACGCCCTGCCCGGTCAACACGATCACTATTGACCCGATCGACTGTACAACTGGTCGCTTCCGGGCGTCATCGAGTGGGTATCCCAGTAACGAGGGGACGTGCGCAAGGGTGAAGATCAGACACACCCCTTCCGACTTTCTGATCTAGGGGTTCCAACGGGACACGGCGCGGGTAGGGTCGGGTCACGTTCAGCTCCCCGGAGGAGGTGAGGACCGTGGCAGCCCACGACGACGACTACACCCGCGGCGGCAGGCCCGCACGGGGTTCTGAGGAAGCCCTCAGTCAGGTTTCCTTTCTTGAGCAGGAGATCGCTGTCCTGCGCCGCAAGATCGCAGAGTCTCCGCGTCACGCGAGGATCCTCGAAGAGCGGGTCGTAGAACTCCAGACCAACCTGGCCGGGGTCACCGCTCAGAACGAGCGGCTGGCCTCCACCCTGAGGGAGGCCCGCGACCAGATCGTGGCCCTCAAGGAGGAGGTGGACCGGCTCGCCCAGCCGCCGGCCGGCTTCGGCACGTTCCTGACCGCCAACGAGGACGGCACCGCCGACATCTTCACCGGCGGCCGGAAGCTGAGGGTGAACGTCACCCCCAGCCTCGCCCTGGACGAGCTCACGCGCGGCCAGGAAGTCATGCTCAACGAGGCCCTCAACATCGTCGACGCGATGGAGTTCGAGAGCATCGGCGACATCGTCACCCTCAAGGAAGTCCTCGAGGACGGCGAACGGGCCCTGGTCACCGGGCACACCGACGAGGAGCGGGTGGTCCGGCTCGCCGAACCGCTGCTCGGCGTCAAGCTGCGCTCCGGCGACGCCCTGCTGCTGGAGCCCCGCTCGGGATACGTCTACGAAGTGGTGCCCAAGAGCGAGGTCGAGGACCTGGTCCTCGAAGAGGTCCCGGACATCGACTACGACCGGATCGGCGGTCTGGGCAGCCAGATCGAAATGATCCGGGACGCGGTCGAACTGCCCTACCTGCACGCCGAGCTCTTCAAGGAGTACGAGCTGCGCCCGCCCAAGGGCGTCCTGCTCTACGGCCCGCCCGGATGCGGTAAGACCCTGATCGCCAAGGCGGTCGCGAACTCCCTGGCCAAGAAGGTGGCGGAGGTCACCGGACAGCCCCAGGGGAAGAGCTACTTCCTCAACATCAAGGGCCCCGAGCTGCTCAACAAGTACGTCGGCGAGACCGAGCGGCAGATCCGCCTGGTCTTCCAGCGCGCTCGTGAGAAGGCCAGCGAGGGCACCCCGGTCATCGTCTTCTTCGACGAGATGGAGTCGCTGTTCCGCACCCGCGGATCCGGTGTCAGCTCGGACGTGGAGAACACCATCGTCCCGCAGCTGCTCGCCGAGATCGACGGGGTGGAGGGCCTGGAGAACGTCATCGTCATCGGCGCCTCCAACCGCGAGGACATGATCGACCCGGCGATCCTGCGGCCCGGCCGCCTGGACGTCAAGATCAAGATCGAGCGTCCGGACGCCGAGGCGGCCAAGGACATCTTCAGCAAGTACCTGAAGAACTCGCTGCCGCTGCACCCGGACGACCTCAAGGAGCACGGCTCCTCGGTGGACGGCACCATCGACGCCATGATCCAGGCGGTGGTGGAGCGGATGTACACCGAGACCGAGGAGAACCGCTTCCTGGAGGTCACCTACGCCAACGGTGACAAGGAGGTCCTGTACTTCAAGGACTTCAACTCCGGCGCGATGATCCAGAACATCGTGGACCGCTCGAAGAAGATGGCCATCAAGGACTTCCTCGACAAGGGCCAGCGCGGGCTCCGCGTCTCCCACCTGCTCGCCGCCTGCGTGGACGAGTTCAAGGAGAACGAGGACCTGCCCAACACCACCAACCCGGACGACTGGGCCCGCATCTCCGGCAAGAAGGGCGAGCGGATCGTCTTCATCCGCACGCTCGTCACCGGCAAGCAGGGCGCCGACTCCGGCCGCTCCATCGACACTGTCGCCAACACCGGGCAGTACCTCTGATGCAGTACTCGTAGGAGGGTCCGCCACCGTCCGGCTGCGGCTGTCGTCCGCAGCCGGACGGTTCGCGTCCGGAGACCTGTCCAGGACCGATCAGGAACAACTCCGGGCGGTGATCTCCCGGTTGTCAGTGCGCAGTTCTAGGCTCGGGTTACCGAACCGGGCCGACCGCGGGCGGTGAGTCGTCAGCGGCAGTTCGAAGGAGGGCCGCATGACTGTACGGCGCGTTATGGGAATCGAGACGGAGTACGGGATCTCCGTCCCGGGGCATCCCAACGCCAACGCCATGCTCACCTCGTCCCAGGTGGTCAACGCCTACGCGGCGGCGATGCACCGGGCGCGGCGGGCCCGCTGGGACTTCGAGGAGGAGAACCCGCTGCGCGACGCGCGGGGCTTCGACCTGGCCAGGGAGACCGCCGACGCCAGCCAGCTGACCGACGAGGACATCGGCCTCGCCAACATCATCCTCACCAACGGCGCCCGCTTCTACGTGGACCACGCCCACCCCGAGTACAGCTCGCCCGAGGTCACCAACCCCCGGGACGCGGTGCTCTGGGACAAGGCCGGCGAACGGATCATGGAGGAGGCGGCCAGCCGCGCGGCCCAGGTCCCCGGCGCGCTGCCGATCCACCTCTACAAGAACAACACCGACAACAAGGGCGCCTCCTACGGCACCCACGAGAACTACCTGATGAAGCGGTCGACCCCGTTCGCCGACATCGTCAGGCACCTCACCCCCTTCTTCGTCTCCCGCCAGGTCGTCACCGGCGCCGGCCGGGTCGGCATCAACCAGGACGGCTCGGTCGACGGCTTCCAGATCAGCCAGCGCGCCGACTACTTCGAGGTCGAGGTCGGCCTGGAGACCACGCTCAAGCGCCCGATCATCAACACCCGCGACGAACCCCACGCCGACGCCGAGAAGTACCGCAGGCTGCACGTCATCATCGGCGACGCCAACCTCTCCGAGGTCTCCACCTACCTGAAGCTGGGCACCACGGCGCTGGTGCTGTCCATGATCGAGGACGGCTTCATCAATGTGGACCTGGTGGTGGACCAGCCGGTGCGCACCCTGCACCGGGTCTCCCACGACCCCGACCTCGGCCACCTGCTCTCGCTGCGCAGCGGCCGGAAGATGACCGCGGTGCAGCTCCAGATGGAGTACTGCGAGCTGGCCCGCAAATACGTCGAGGACCGCTTCGGCGCCGACGCCGACGAGCAGACCAGGGACATCCTGGACCGCTGGGAGGACGTACTGGGCCGACTGGAGAGCGACCCGATGAGCCTGTCCCACCAGCTGGACTGGATCGCCAAGCGGGAACTGCTCGAGGGCTACCGCACCCGGGACGGCCTGGACTGGGACAACCCGCGGCTGCACCTGGTCGACCTGCAGTACGCCGACGTACGGGCCGAGAAGGGCCTCTACAACCGGCTGGCGCAGCGCGGGCGGATGGACAGGATCGTGGAGGAGGCGGACGTGCTGCGGGCCGCCCACAAGCCCCCGGAGGACACCCGCGCCTACTTCCGCGGCCGCTGTCTGGAGCAGTACGCCGACCATGTCGCCGCGGCCTCCTGGGACTCGGTCATCTTCGACCTGCCCGGCCGGGACTCGCTGCAGCGGGTCCCCACGCTGGAGCCGCTGCGCGGCACCCGCAAGCACGTCAAGGCGCTGCTGGACCGGTGCCGCACGGCGGAGGAGCTGGTGCGGGTGCTCTCGGGCGGGTGAGGGGCGGCTGAACGCCTGTCCGCTTCCGGCGTAACCGCTCCGTAGTCGTGTATCACTACGGGTGAACGCGGAGGCCGCTGGGCATCATCCCAGCAGCATCGAACGTTGAACCGGTGAAGCAACTGGACACGCAAAACGCGAGGCGATTGTCACCCCTCGTGTATAGGGTCTGACCAGCAGTGCCGAACACAACCGAGCGGGGTGAGGGACATGGCGACCAAGGACACTGGCGGCGGCCAGCAGCGGGCGAACCGCTCCTCCGAGGAGGTCGAGGAGACCGAGGTCGAGGCCAACGAGGCCTCCGACCTGAAGGAGCGCAAGGCAAAGCTCGACGACGACGTGGACGCGGTGCTCGACGACATCGACGAAATCCTCGAGTCCGATGCGGAGTCGTTTGTCCGCTCGTACGTACAAAAAGGCGGTCAGTGACCTTATGTCCGATTTGACCGATAAGGTCTGTCGGGACTGTGGTTCATCAAAGCCGGCCTCCGAATTCTGGAAGCGCGAGAAATCGCCGGACGGCCTGGCTCCGTACTGCCGCGCCTGCTTCAAGCGGCGGAATGCGGAGGCGGCCATGCGGAAATCTGCCCGGGAGGGCAGAGAGCGAAGCGTGCCCAAGCAACGGGAGGAACTGCCGGACGGATTCGGTCGTTGCCCGGACTGCGGCGAACTCAAGCCGCGCAGCGACTTTCCGCGCAACAAGCGGGTCAAGTCCGGCTACGCCACCTACTGCAAACCGTGTCACAACGCGCGGGGAGTGGAGACAAAACAACGGCTCCATGGCGGTACGCGGCACTATCACCTGATGCGTCGGTACGGCATCGGCGCAGCCGAGGTCGCTGCGATGGTCGAGGCTCAGATGGGGCTCTGTGCGATCTGTCTGACTCCTGGGCCGGAACATGTGGATCACGACCACAAAACGGGTAGGGTCCGAGCCATCCTGTGCTTCAACTGCAATGGCGGACTGGGGCAGTTCAAGGACCGGCCCGATCTGCTCCGGCGTGGGGCCGACTATCTGGAAGGGAACGTGTGGAAGCCAACACTCGTGGCACCGGGCGTCTACCGGCTGCCTTCTTGACGCCGGGTTCGTCGTCCTTCGTCGAATTCCTGGCGGACCACCAACCGGAGCTGCTGCCCGGGCGGCGCACGCTGCCGCCGGGGTACCAGCCGCTGGAGGCCCCGCACGGGACCACCATCGTCTCGGTGACCTTCGACGGCGGGGTGATCCTGGCCGGTGACCGGCGCGCCACCATGGGGAACCTGATCGCCCAGCGGGACATCGAGAAGGTGTTCCCCGCGGACGAGTACTCGGCCGTCGGCATCGCCGGCACCGCGGGCCTCGCCGTGGAGATGGTGCGGCTGTTCCAGCTCGAACTGGAGCACTACGAGAAGATCGAGGGCACCCAGCTCTCCCTGGAGGGCAAGGCCAACCGCCTGACCACCATGATCCGCGGCAACCTGGGCATGGCCATGCAGGGCCTGGCCGTGGTGCCGCTCTTCGCCGGCTACGACCTCGACCTCGGCCGGGGCCGGATCTTCAGCTACGACGTCACCGGCGGGCGCTCCGAGGAGCTCGGGTTCGCCGCCACCGGCTCGGGCTCGCTCTTCGCGAAGGGCTCGCTGAAGAAGCTGTACCGGCGCGACCTGACCGCCGAGCAGGCCACCACCGCCGTGGTCCAGGCGCTCTACGACGCCGCCGACGACGACTCCGCGACCGGCGGCCCGGACCTGACCCGGGGCATCTTCCCGATCGTCGGCATCATCACCGCGGACGGCTTCCGCCGCCTCCCGGACGACGAGGTCGGCGCGCTGGCCCGGAGCATCCTGGACCACCGCCTGGAGTTCCCCAACGGGCCGCAGGCCGGGCTGCTCTGACCCCCTTCCGCTTACTCACTCACTGACCCGACTGATCAGAAGGGGCGACCGCCGGTGTCGACGCCGTTCTACGTCTCACCCCAGCAGGCCATGGCCGACCGCGCGGAGTACGCCCGCAAGGGCATCGCGCGTGGCCGCAGCGTGGTCGTGCTCACCTACGCCGACGGCATCGTCTTCGTGGCTGAGAACACCTCCAGGGCGCTGCACAAGGTGTCCGAGATCTACGACCGCATCGCCTTCGCGGCGGTCGGCCGCTACAACGAGTTCGAGAACCTCCGCATCGGCGGCGTCCGCTACGCCGACCTGCGCGGGTACTCCTACGACCGCGCGGACGTGAACGCCCGCGGCCTGGCCAACGTCTACGCCCAGACCCTGGGCACGATCTTCTCCAGCACCGGCGAGAAGCCGTACGAGGTGGAGCTGATCGTGGCCGAGGTCGGCAAGGCCCCGGCCGACGACCAGATCTACCGGCTGACCCCCGACGGCTCGGTCGTCGACGAGCAGCACACGGTCGCGGTGGGCGGCAACTCCGAGTCCATCAGCACCTATCTCGAACAGCGCCACAGCGAGGGGCTGACCCTGCCCGAGGCGCTGAAGGTCGCGGTCGAGAGCCTGGCCCGGGACCCCAACGGGGGCCAGGCCCGCACCCTGACCCAGGATCAGCTGGAGGTCGCGGTGCTGGACCGCGGCCGCTGGCAGCAGCGGAAGTTCAAGCGCCTGGTGGGCGACCAGCTGGGCCGCCTGCTGGCCGGCGACGAGACCGCCGCCGGCGACCAGGAAGAGGCGCCGGAAGAGGGCTGAGCACCTGTTCAGCAGTCCTGCCCGCGGGGGCGCGGCCGGGGGCGACGGCCGGCCCGTCCCCGCCCCCTCCGCCGAACTGACGGTAGATCACGACGCTGGGACCGATTCGGTTTCGGACAGTGTCCCGCAGTGCACATCTTGAGTGAGGGCCGGCGAAGGGGAGAGACCATGGACCGCAGAATCTTCGGACTGGAGAACGAGTACGGCGTCACCTGCACCTTCCGGGGCCAGCGGCGGCTCTCACCGGACGAGGTGGCCCGCTACCTCTTCCGCCGGGTGGTCTCCTGGGGCCGCAGCAGCAACGTCTTCCTCCGCAACGGCGCCCGGCTCTACCTGGACGTCGGCTCGCACCCCGAGTACGCGACCCCCGAGTGCGACGACGTGGCCGAGCTGGTCACCCATGACAAGGCGGGGGAGCGGATCCTCGAGGGCCTGCTGGTGGACGCCGAGCGCCGGCTCCACGAGGAGGGCATCGCGGGCGACGTCTACCTCTTCAAGAACAACACCGACTCGGCCGGGAACTCCTACGGCTGCCATGAGAACTACCTGGTCGGACGGCACGGGGAGTTCTCCCGGCTGGCCGACATCCTGATCCCGTTCCTGGTCACCCGGCAGCTGATCTGCGGGGCCGGCAAGGTGCTGCAGACCCCGCGCGGCGCGGTCTACTGCGTCAGCCAGCGGGCGGAGCACATCTGGGAGGGCGTGAGCTCGGCCACCACCCGCTCGCGTCCGATCATCAACACCAGGGACGAGCCGCACGCCGACGCCGAGCGCTACCGCCGGCTGCATGTGATCGTCGGCGACTCCAACATGTCGGAGACCACCACCCTGCTCAAGGTGGGCGCGACCGACCTGGTGCTGAAGATGATCGAGGCCGGCACGGTGCTGCGGGACCTCACCCTGGAGAACCCGATCCGGGCGATCCGCGAGGTCAGCCACGACCTGACCGGATCCCGCCAGGTGCGGCTCGCCAACGGCCGGGAGGCCAGCGCGCTGGACATCCAGGAGGAGTACTTCACCAAGGCCAGCGAGTTCGCCGACGCCAAGGGCCTGCGCAGCGGCACCATCGCCCAGGTGCTCGAGCTGTGGGGCCGCACCCTGGAGGCGATCCGGGCGCAGGACTTCGCCAAGGTGGAGCGGGAGATCGACTGGGTGATGAAGTACCAGCTGATCGAGCGCTACCGGGAGAAGCACGGCATGAACATGTCGCACCCCAGGGTGGCCCAGATCGACCTGGCGTACCACGACATCCACCGCAAGCGCGGACTGTTCTACCTGCTGCAGAACCGCGGCCAGGCCGAGCGGACCACCAACGACCTCAAGATCTTCGAGGCCAAGTCGGTGCCCCCGCAGACCACCAGGGCCCGGCTGCGCGGCGACTTCATCCGCCGCGCCCAGGAGCAGCGCCGCGACTTCACCGTCGACTGGGTGCACCTGAAGCTGAACGACCAGGCGCAGCGGACCGTGCTCTGCAAGGACCCGTTCAGGTCGGTGGACGAACGTGTGGAGAAGCTGATTGCCGGTATGTAAGCCGCGCAGGGTGATAAATGTGACAACTCGGTCTCTGTGTCCGCTCGATTGGGGACACAGGGACCGAGCTACTTGCCGATCCTTCCGGATTAGGTCTTAGAGTGGCGAGGTCTGTCCGTCCGAACCGCTCCCACCGACCACATCGTCGGCAAGACCTCCTAAGGACCACCGTGCGCCGACTCGCCGCTGGGCTGCTCATCGTCCCGGCCCTGCTCCTGACCGGCTGCGGCAGCAGCTCCAAGGCCAAGTCCAACGACACTGCCGCGCCCAAGTCCTCGGCGTCCTCGTCCGCGACCCCGGCCCCCGTGCCGGTGCCGAAGGTCGTGGACACCACGACCAACCTGCCGAGCGTGACCGGGGCCTTCGGAGCGACCCCCAAGGTGACCATCCCCAGTACCAAGCCGGACGGCACGTTCATCGTGCACACGCTGAAGCAGGGGGCCGGCGCCAAGGTCACCTCCACCGACGTGGCGGTCACCAACTTCTCGGTGGTGGACTGGAACACCGGCAAGGCGATCAACACCGCCTACGCCAAGGACAGCGCCCCGCTGGTGCTGACCCTGTCGGCCGGTACGCTGCCCGCGCTGAGCGAGGCCGTGGTCGGGCACACCGAGGGCAGCCGGGTCGAGGTCGTGGCGCCCCCCGGTGCCGCCACCGGGCAGATGGACCCGTCCAACCTGACCCAGATGGGCGTCAACGCCAAGGACACCCTGGTGTTCGTGGTCGACATCAGCAAGAAGGTCGGCGCCAAGGACGACATCAGCGGCAAGCAGAGCCCGTCCCCGGCGAACATGCCCAGCGTGGTCGCCCCGGCCGGCAAGGCCGCCACCTTCACCATCCCGGACAGCACCCGCAAGCCCACCAAGCTGCTGACCTCGGTGCTGATCAAGGGGACCGGGCCGAAGGTGCTGTCCGGCCAGACCATCCTGGTCCAGTACACCGGCGCCACCCTCGCCGACGGCAAGGTCTTCGACTCCTCCTGGACCGACGCCGGCGTGATGGGCACGGTCATCGGCCAGGGCAAGGTCATCCCGGGCTGGGACCAGGGCCTGGTGGGCCAGACGGTCGGCAGCCGGGTGCTGCTCTCCATCCCCTCCGCGCTCGCCTACGGCGCCCAGGGCCAGAGCCCGATCCCGGCCAACGCCAACCTGGTCTTCGTCGTCGACATCCTCGGTGCGGCGTAACGTACTGTCCTGAACTGTCCGGTTCCGGGGACTGCCCCGGCCCAATGAGGAGAAGCAACCTTGAGCATCGAGAAGCCGGAGATCGACTTCCCGGGTGGCCAGCCGCCGGCCGAGCTGCAGATCAGGGACATCTGGGTGGGCGAAGGCGCGGAAGCCAAGCCCGGTCAGAACGTCAGCGTGCACTATGTCGGCGTGGCCTTCAGCACCGGTGAGGAGTTCGACGCCAGCTGGAACCGCGGCTCCGCGTTCCAGTTCCCGCTCGGTGGCGGTCGGGTCATCGCGGGCTGGGACCAGGGTGTCGCGGGCATGAAGGTCGGCGGCCGGCGCGAGCTGATCATCCCGCCGCACCTCGGCTACGGCGACCGCGGCGCCGGCGGCGCCATCAAGCCCGGCGAGACGCTGATCTTCGTGGTCGACCTGCTGGGCGTCTGACTGCCCGTCGGCCCCGGCGCACTGCCTCGGCGCGGCCCCGCCCCTACCACAGTCGTGGTGGGGCGGGGCCGCGCTTTTGCCGTCGGCCCCCGGACCGGTACGGTCGTGTCCGCCGGCCTATTCCGTGGTCGCGCACAGGGAAGGGTGTGCGATGCCCATCGCCAAGTCCGAGCGTCTGATGAACCTCGCGCTCTGTCTGATGAACACCAAGCGACCGCTGAGCAAGCGCGAGCTGCGGGACTCCATCGAGGCATACCGGGAAGCCGCGGACAGCGCCAGCGAGGACTCCTTCAACCGGATGTTCGAGCGCGACAAGGACGACCTGCGCGAACTCGGCCTGGTCATCGACGTGGACGAGAGCACCCTGGACGGCGAGCTCGGCTACCTGGCCCGGCGCGACCGCAACCGGCTCCCGGAGATCTCCCTGGACGCCGAGGAGGCCGCCGCGCTGAGCCTGGCCGCGGGCGTCTGGCGGCAGGCCCGGCTGGCCGGGGCGGCCAGCGGGGCGCTGCACAAGCTGCGGGCCGCCGGGGTGCTGGTGGACCAGGGCGCGGAGCCGCAGACCGGCGCCCTCGAGCCCAGGATCCCGGCCCGGGAGGCCGCCTTCGAGCCGCTGCTCGGCGCCGCCAGGGACCGCCGCCCGGTCACCTTCGCCTACCGGAAGTCCGGCGCCGCGCTGCCGGAGCCGCGCAGCGTGGAGCCCTGGGCGCTGGAGTGCTGGCACGGCCACTGGTACCTGGCCGGCTGGGACCGGGACCGCAAGGACGTCCGGGTGTTCCGGCTGAGCCGGATCATCGGCCGGGTCAAGGCCCGCAGCGACGCCTTCGGCGCCGAGGTGCCCGACCACGTCGACGTCCGGCAGCATGTGGCGCGGTTCGCGGGCGAGGGCGCGACGGCCACCGCCCGGATCCGGCTGCGCCGCGGCGCGGCCTTCCCGCTGCGCACCAAGGCGCTGCAGTCCGAGCCGGTCGACGCGGACTGGGACGAGCTGGAGATCCCCTACGGCCACGGCCTGGCCTCCGACCTCGGCGAGTTCGGCGCGGACGTGGTGGTGATCGGCCCGGCCGAGCTGCGGGCCGATGTCATCGCCAGCCTCAGCGCGGTGGCCGGCCGTACCGCGAGCACCAACGCGAGCACCACCGCGACCAAGGGAGCATCCGCGCTGTGAGCAATGCCATCGACCAGACCCGCCGGATGCTGTCCCTGGTCACCTATCTGCGCGAGCGCCCGGGCGCCCGGGTCGCCGACGTGGCCCGGGCCTTCGGCATCACCGAGCGCGAGCTGACCGGCGACCTCAGCGTGCTGCCGATGTGCGGGACCAGCTTCCGCGGCGGGGACCTGCTGGACATCGACACCGACGGCGAGCGGATCTGGTGGCACAACGCCGACGACGTGGCCCAGCCGCTCCGGCTGTCCTCGGACGAGGCGATCTCGCTGCTGGTCGCGGCCCGCGCGGTGGCCGGGCTGCCGGGCCTGCGGGAGCGGGACCGGGCCGCGCTGAGCCGCGCCGTGGTCAAGCTGGAGGCGGCGGCCGGGGACGCGGCCGAGGGCAGCGCCCGGGTCGGAGTGACCTTCGAGGCCGAGGGCAGCGTCTTCGCGGACGCGGACCGGGCCATCACCGAACGGCGCCGGCTGTGGCTGCGCTACTACTCCTCGGGCCGCGGCGAGATGACCGAGCGCGAGGTGGACCCGATCCGGCTGGTCACCGAGGGCCACACCTATCTGGAGGGCTGGTGCCGGCTGTCCGAGGACCGGCGGATCTTCCGGCTGGACCGGATCGCCGACATCGAGGTCCTGGACATCCCCTCCGACCCGCCGCCGCTGGAGTTGCGCGACCTCTCCCAGGGGCTGGTCCGCCCGGCCGACGACGACCCGCAGGTGGTGCTGGAGGTCGGCCCAGGCGGTCGCTGGGTCACCGAGTACTACAGCTACGAGGACGCGGTCGAGCTGCCGGACGGCGGCCTGCGGATCACCCTGCGCACGCCGGACCCGTCCGGACTGCTGCGGCTGGCGCTGCGGCTGGGCGCGGACGGGCGGATCACCGCGCCGGCCGAGCTGGCCGAGCGGGCCCGTTCCACCGCGGCCGACGCGCTGGCGCTGTACGGGGCGGCGGGCCCGGCGGACGGAGACGCGGCGTGAGCGTGCCGACCCGGTTCCGGGCGTCCTGCACCGACTGCCGTTCGACCTCCGAGCTGGAGCCGGAGGCGTTCCGGCTGGCGCTGGGCGGCAGCAGCGAGCGCACCTACTACTCCTTCACCTGCCCGTCCTGCGGCGCGGCGGTCCGCAAGCGGGCGGGGGAGCGGATCGTGGAGGCGCTGAGCGGCGCCGGGGTCCGCACCATGCGGCTCTGCCTGGTCCAGCAGCCGAGCACGGTGCCCTAGCATGCCGGACATGCCCTGGACCGTTCTCGCCGCTGTAAGCTTCTCCACCGCCGGGCTGCTGGTCCTGGCCGGGTGCGCCCTGCTGGTGCACCGGCAGGTGCTGGCGCTGTCCCGGCAGCTGGACGCGGGCGCGCGGCGGATCGCCGGGGCCGCGCGGGGCCTGGAGCAGGCAGGATCGCCCGTTGCCCGGAGGGCCGGAGAGTTGGCTCCCGGACGTATTCTTCCGTTCACCGAAGACGGATCCGGCTCCGCGTAGGATGAAGGTGAGGATCACCCGAAAGAATTCTGTACACCCGCTCTGGACCCTTCTGCAGGGCTGATGCGTATCATCAGCGCAGAGACCACGACGAAGAGGGACAACCATGCTCGAGAACCGCGGACTTGAACTGATCATCCTGGCGGTCGTCGTGCTGCTGCTCTTCGGAGCGAAGCGGCTCCCCGACTCCGCCCGTGCCCTCGGCAAGTCGCTGCGCATCCTGAAGTCCGAGGTGGGCGCGATGAAGTCGGACGACAAGGCCCCGCAGGACAAGGCCGCGACCGTTCCGGCCGAGCCGGTCGTCGTTCCCCGGACGATCCAGGCCGCCCCCGGCGAGGCCGCCACCGCCCGCCCGGTCGCCGAGCCCGTCGCCCAGCCGCAGCCCACCAACCAGGCCTGAGCCTGGCCGGGGCAGTGCCGCACCACCCCTCCATCCACCCACCTCGCAGGGACTGAAGCCGCACGGTGAGCGACACCACGCCGAAGGAAAACGAGGGGCGCATGCCCCTCTCGGACCACCTCCGGGAACTGCGGAACCGGCTGCTGATCGCACTCGCCGCGCTGCTGGTGACCACGATCATCGGCTGGGTGATCCACAACTGGCTGATCGACCAGCTCACCGGTCCTGCCTGCAGGATCAACGGTGTCTACGGCTACGGCCAGCGGACCCCGCAGTGCCACAACGGACTGCTGGTCAACAACGGTGTGCTCGCCCCGCTCTCCTTCAGCTTCAAGGTGTCGATGATGGCCGGGCTGGTCATGGCCAGCCCGGTGTGGACGTACCAGCTGTGGGCCTTCGTCGCCCCCGGGCTGTACAAGAAGGAGAAGAAGTACGGCCTGGGCTTCACCGCCGCCGCCGTGCCGCTGTTCCTGATCGGCGCCTACCTGGCCTACTGGATCTTCCCCAAGGCGCTGGCGATCCTGGTCAGCTTCAACCCGCCCGGCTTCTCGATCGCCTTCTCCGGTGCGGAGTTCCTGGACTTCTTCATCCGGATGGTGCTGGTCTTCGGGCTTTCGTTCGAACTGCCGCTGCTGCTGGTGGCGCTGAACTTCCTCGGCATCCTCAGCGCGGCCAAACTGCGCAGCTGGTGGCGCGGGATCATCTTCCTGATCTTCGTCTTCTCGGCCATCGCCACGCCCACCGGCGACCCGCTCACCATGAGTGTGCTGGCCCTGCCGATCTGCATCCTGTTCCTGATGGCCCTCGGTGTCTGCACGCTGAACGACCGGGCCCGGGCCAGGCGCCGCGCCGTCGAGGACCCGGACAGCCTGCTGGACGCCGACGTCGCCTCCACGCTGGACCTGTCCCCCTCCGAGGTCGCCTCCCCGAGCGAGCGTCCGGAACCGGTGTCCGCCGAGGAGTTCGCCCACGCCGAGCCGATGGTCTACCACCCCGACGAGGAGCCGGCCGCCGTACCCGGCGCCCGCGGCGAGCGCATGGACGACATCACCTGATCATCCGTTGAATCACCGGCGGATCGCGGGGGCGAACCGCCGGGAAAATCATTGGGTCAAGTGTCAGTCCCGGCGGGTAGCCTCTGGTGGAGATGCAGATCCACGATGACGCAGACCGAGGCACGCCCCACCGCGCTCCCGTGCGCCCGACCCGGGAGGAAGGTGCCGCGATGACCTCCGCAGCTCCTGATGACCACGCCGTTGACGAGCTCAGCCCTTCCGAGCGCTACGCCGCCTCCCGGCGACTCGCCAAGGAGCAGGCCACCGCCCTGTTCGCGTTCCGCGAGCTGTACGACTTCCCGCTGGACGGCTTCCAGATCGAGGCCTGCGAAGCGCTGGAGGCCGGCTCCGGCGTCCTGGTCGCCGCGCCCACCGGCTCGGGCAAGACCATCGTCGGCGAGTTCGCGGTGCACCTCGCCCTCGCCGAGGGCCGCAAGTGCTTCTACACCACGCCGATCAAGGCGCTGTCGAACCAGAAGTTCGCCGACCTGGTCAAGCGCTACGGCGCCGACAAGGTCGGCCTGCTGACCGGCGACAACACGGTCAACAGCGAGGCCCCGGTGGTGGTGATGACCACCGAGGTGCTGCGCAACATGCTCTACGCCGGCTCGCAGACCCTGAACGGCCTCGGCTACGTGGTCATGGACGAGGTGCACTACCTGGCCGACCGCTTCCGCGGCGCGGTCTGGGAGGAGGTCATCATCCACCTCCCCGAGTCGGTCACCCTGGTCTCGCTGTCGGCGACGGTCTCCAACGCCGAGGAGTTCGGCGACTGGCTGGACACCGTCCGCGGCGGCACCAAGGTCATCGTCTCCGAGCACCGCCCGGTCCCGCTCTGGCAGCACGTGCTGGCCGGGCACAAGATGTACGACCTGTTCACCACCCGGGTCGCCGAGGAGCGCGCCTCCGGGCGCAAGCGCGAGGGCGGCGGCCAGCGCGGCGGCGAGGCGGACGTCAACCCCGAGCTGGTCCGGCTGGCCCGCTCCGAGCAGGACCGCCGCGGCGCCGGCCGGGACCGCTTCGAGAAGCGCGGCCGGGGCCGCAGCATGCCGGCCGGCCGCCCCGGCCGCGCCTACACCCCGAGCCGGGCCGAGGTCATCGGCCGACTGGACGACGAGGGCCTGCTGCCCGCGATCACCTTCATCTTCAGCCGGGCCGGCTGCGAGGCCGCGGTGCAGCAGTGCCTGCACTCCGGGCTGCGGCTGAACAGCGACAAGGAGCGGGCCCAGGTCCGTGCCCTGGTCGAGTCCCGCACCGCCAGCATCCCGGACGAGGACCTGCACGTCCTCGGCTACTACGAGTGGGTGGACGCGCTGGAGCGCGGCGTCGCCGCGCACCACGCCGGGATGCTGCCGACCTTCAAGGAGATCGTCGAGGAGCTGTTCCTACGCGGCCTGGTCAAGGCGGTCTTCGCCACCGAGACGCTGGCGCTGGGCATCAACATGCCGGCCCGCTCGGTGGTGATGGAGAAGCTGGTCAAGTGGAACGGCGAGACCCACGCCGACGTCACCCCCGGCGAGTACACCCAGCTCACCGGGCGGGCCGGCCGGCGCGGCATCGACGTCGAGGGCCACGCGGTGGTGCTCTGGCAGCCCAACCTGGACCCGGCCGGGCTGGCCGGCCTCGCGGGCACCCGCACCTATCCGCTGAAGTCCTCGTTCAAGCCGTCCTACAACATGGCGGTGAACCTGGTCTCCCAGTTCGGCCGGCACAAGTCGCGGGAGCTGCTGGAGACCTCCTTCGCGCAGTTCCAGGCCGACCGCTCGGTGGTCGGCATCGCCCGGCAGGTGCAGCGCAACGAGGAGGGCCTGGAGGGCTACCGCGAGGCGATCAACTGCCACCTCGGCGACTTCCAGGAGTACGCCGACCTGCGCCGTGCGCTCAAGGACCGGGAGAACCAGCTGGCCCGCGAGGGCGCCAACCAGCGCCGGGCCAGCGCCGCGGACTCGCTGGAGAAGCTCCGGGCCGGCGATGTCATCCACGTCCCCACCGGGCGCTTCGCCGGGCTCGCGCTGGTGCTCGACCCGGGCATCCAGGCGGTGGGCCGGCACGGCAGCCGGCACGACCGGCAGGACCACAGCGAGGGGCCGCGCCCGGTGGTGCTGACCGCCGAACGGCAGGTCAAGCGGCTGGCGATGATCGACTTCCCGGTCCCGGTGGAGGCCATCGAGCGGGTCCGGATCCCGCGCAGCTTCAACCCGCGCAGCCCGCAGTCCCGGCGCGACCTGGCCTCGGCGCTGCGCTCCAAGGCCGGCCACATCGAGCCGGAGCGGATCCGCAGGGGGCGGGCCGCCGCGGCCGACGACCCGGAGATCACCCGGCTGCGCGCCGCGCTGCGGCAGCACCCCTGCCACGGCTGCGACGAGCGCGAGGACCACGCCCGCTGGGCCGAGCGCTACGAGCGGCTGCACCGGGACACCCAGCAGCTGGAACGCCGGATGAAGTCCCGCACCCACACCATCGCCCGCACCTTCGACCGGGTCTGCGCGCTGCTCACCGACCTCGGCTACCTGCGCGCCGACACCGTCACCGACGACGGCCGCCGACTGGCCCGGCTCTACGGCGAGCTGGACCTGCTGGCCTCCGAGTGCCTCCGCGAGGAGGTCTGGGAGGGCCTGTCCCCGGCCGAGCTGGCGGCCTGCGCCTCGGCGCTGGTGTACGAGTCGCGCCGGGCCGACGACGAGGGCGGCACGCCCAAGCTCCCGGACGGCAAGGCCCGGGAAGCACTGGGCGAGATGATCCGGCTCTGGGGCCACCTGGACGCGCTGGAGGAGCAGCACAAGCTCTCCACCGAGGACAACGTCGGCCAGCGCGAGCCCGACCTGGGCTTCGCCTGGACCGCGTTCCGCTGGGCCTCCGGCCACCAGCTGGACGCGGTGCTGCGGGAGGCCGACATGCCGGCCGGCGACTTCGTCCGCTGGACCCGTCAGCTGATCGACGTGCTCGGCCAGATCGCCAACGCCGCCCCCGAGAACGGCACCGTCCGCGCCACCGCCCGCAAGGCGGTGGACGGCATCCGCCGCGGCATCATCGCCTACTCCTCGGTCGGCTGAGCCACGCCCGCCGCGACCACGCCGGCGGGCGCCGCTGCGGTCAACCCCGCTGCGCGGTCAGGTAGGCACGCCAGCCGCCGTACCGGGTGATGTCGGGGGCGGCGGCCAGGGCGGCGGGTTCGCAGAGGAAGCCGGGGACGGTGCTGCCGTCCGCGAGCCGAACTCTGCCGAGGGTCATGGGTGACGGCAGGTCGGCGAGCAGCCGGCCCAGGCCTTCGGCGGGCAGTTCCCAGACCTCGGCCTCGATCGCCGCCCCGGCCCCGGCCCCTGCCGTCGCTCCGTCCGGAGCCACCCGGACCAGGCCGGGCTTCGGCGGGGTGGTCGGCAGCGCGTGCAGCCGGTACTCGGCGGCGGTGGCCGTGGCCGCGACCAGCCGCGCGCCCAGCGCCAGCAGCTGCGGGTTCAGCGGCTCCCCGCTGAGGTGCGCGCCCACCACGGCCAGCCGCACCGGGGCCGGCCGCTGCAGCAGCCGGGCGACCAGGCCGAGCCGCGCCTCGGTGTGCGGCCGTCCGATCAGCATCACCCCGAACGGCCCGCCGCTCCGCCCCGCCGTCGGCGGAACCGTCCCGGCCGGGACGGCCAGGGCGCACAGGCCGAAGAGGTTGGTGGAGTTGGTGTAGCGGCCGAGCCGGCTGTTGGTCCCCACCGGATCCGCGGCGACCTCGGCCAGGGTCGGGTGCCCGGGGGTGGTCGGCAGCAGCAGGGCGTCCGCCTCGCCGAGGCCGGCCAGCGCGGCGGCCCGCAGCCGGGCCAGTTCCTCCTGGTCGGCGTAGAGCCGGTGGGCCGGGATGTCGCGGGCCGCCGCGACGATCGCGGCGACCGTGGGGTCGAGACCCGCCTGCGGGCTGTCGGCGTGCTTGTCGACGAACGCGCCCACCGCGGCGTAGCGCTCGGCCACGAACGCGCCCTGGTAGAGCAGCTCGGCCGCCCGGCTGAACGGCTCCAGGTCCAGCGGCAGCAGTTCCGCGCCCGCGTCGGCGAGCCGCTGGACGGCCGCGGGCCAGGCCGCGTCCCAGCCCGGGTCCAGCTCGCCGAGCTGCTCCAGCGGCGGCACGGCGACCCGCCAGGGCCCGGGTCGGCGGGGCGGGGGCTCGGCCGGGCTGTCCAGCAGCAGGGCGTGGGCGCGTTCGGCCTGGTCCAGGGTGCGGGCGAAGACGCTGACGCAGTCCAGGCTGCGGCAGGCGGGGACCACCCCGGTGGTGGGGATGCTGCCATAGGTCGGCTTGAGGCCGACGATGCCGTTGAACGCGGCTGGGACCCGTCCGGAGCCGGCCGTGTCCGTGCCCAGGGCCAGGTCGGCGATGCCGAGCGCCACCGCCACCGCCGAGCCCGAGCTGGAGCCGCCGGAGACCAGTTCCGGGTCCAGGGCGTTGCGGACGGCGCCGTAGGGGCTGCGGGTGCCGACCAGGCCGGTGGCGAACTGGTCGAGGTTGGTGCTGCCGAGCACCACGGTCCCGGCGGCGCGGAGCCGGGCCACGGCCGGCGCGTCCTGCGCCGGGAGGTAGGCGTAGCCGGGGCAGGCGGCGGTGGTGGGCAGCCCGGCGACGTCGATGTTGCCCTTGACCGCCAGGACGGTCCCGGCCAGCGGCAGGACCTCCCCGGCGGCCAGCCGGGCGTCGACCGCCCGTGCGTCCGCCTCGGCCTCGGGCTGCGGGCGCAGCGCGATCCAGATCTCCGGGCGGGCGGCTTCGGCGTCGCGCCGGTAGGCGGCGCGTACCCGTGCGAGTGCGGGGCCCTCGGTCATGCGGCCTCCTCGGCCTGAGCAGGGACGGGTGCGAGCAGCAGCAGCGGCGACCCGGCCTCGACCTGGTCCCCGGCACGTACCAGGAGTCGTTCTACCACTCCGTCCTGAGGTGCCGTCAGCACCGATTCCATCTTCATCGCCTCCACCGCCATCAGCCGCTGCCCCCGGACCACCGGCTGCCCCGGTTCCACATCGACCTTCCAGACGCAGGCGGTGAACTCGGCCGTGAGCAGCGCGCCGCCCTCGGGGACGGTGACCGCCTCGCTCGGCTGGGCGGTGACCACCGCCGCCTCGGCCCGGTCGAACTCGCCGGCCTGCTCCCAGGCCTCCCGTTCGGCGCCGAAGGCCGCGCCCTGGGCGGCCCGGAAGGCGGCGATGCCGGCGGCGTTGTCCTCCAGGAAGCGCAGGTGGTCGGCGAGGGCGAACTCGCCCTCCTCGATCCGCAGCGGCAGCCGCCCGGCGGCCATGTCGGCGCGCATCTCCAGCAGTTCCTCCGCGCCGACCGGGTACCACCTGATCCGGTCGAAGAAGCGCAGCAGCCAGGGCTTGCCCGGTTCGAACGGGCCGCGCTGCTGCCAGCCGGACCAGACCTGCACGGTGCGGCCGACGAACTGGTAGCCGCCGGGCCCCTCCATCCCGTAGACGCAGAGGTACGCCCCGCCGATGCCGACCGAGTTCTCCGCGGTCCAGGTGCGGGCCGGGTTGTACTTGGTGGTGACCAGCCGGTGCCGGGGGTCCAGCGGGGTGGCGACCGGCGCGCCGAGGTAGACGTCGCCGAGGCCCAGCACCAGGTATTCGGCGTCGAACACGGTCCGCAGCACCTCGTCCACGCTGTCGAGGCCGTTGACCCGGCGGATGAACTCGATGTTCCAGGGGCACCAGGGCGCGTCGTCGCGCACCCCGGCCATGTAGCGGGCGATGGCCTCCCGGGTGGCCGGGTCGTCCCAGGACAGCGGCAGGTGCACGGTACGGGAGGGCACCCGCAGCTCCGGGGTCGGCGGCAGCCGCCGCTCGGCCTGCTGCACCAGCGGCAGCAGCACCGCCGGGGGCAGCACCGCCGGGTCGGTGTGGATCTGCAGCGAGCGGATCCCGGGGGTCAGGTCCAGCACCCCCGGCAGGTCCAGCGCGGCCAGCGCCTCGGCCAGGGCGTGCACCCGCATCCGCAGCGCCAGGTCGAGCTGCATCGGGCCGTACTCGACCAGCAGGTTGTCGTCGCCGCTGCGCCGGTAGCCGACGGCCGGGCGGTCGGCCGACTCCGGGGTGCGGGCCAGCACGCCGCCGTCGGTGATCGGGGCCCGGTCTTCGCCGTCCACGGTGGCGGGGCGGAACCGGACGCTGTCGCCGGGCCTGAGCTGGCCCAGCTTCCAGCGCTCGGTGCTGAGCACGGTGGCCGGGCAGACGAAGCCGCCGAGCGACGGTCCGTCAGGTCCGAGCAGGACCGGCATGTCACCGGTGTAGTCGACGGCGCCGACCGAGTACGGGGTGTCGTGGATGTTGGAGGGGTGCAGCCCGGCCTCGCCGCCGTCCCGGCGGGCCCAGTCCGGCTTGGGCCCGACCAGCCGGACGCCCGTGCGGGCGCTGTTGAAGTGCACCTTCCAGTCGGCCGCGTAGAAGGCGAGGATGTCCGCCTCGGTGAAGAACTCCGGTGCGGCGTGCGGTCCTTCGGCGGCGGCCAGGGACCAGGCGTGGGTGAACTCCGGCCGCTCGGCGGCCGGGACCGGTCCCGACGGCCCCTGTTCCGCTGCCCCGCCGGGCCGCAGCACGTCCCCGGCGCGCAGGGTCCGGCCGCCGTGGCCGCCGAAGCGGCCCAGGGTGAAGGTCGCGGCGCTGCCGAGGAAGTCGGGGACGTCCAGCCCGCCCGCCACCAGCAGGTAGCAGCGCAGCCCGGCCCCGTCCGGTGCGGCCAGGGCCAGTTCGGACCCGGCCGGGACGGTCAGCGGCTCCCACTGCGGCACGGGCGCGCCGTCCAGGGTGATCCGCGCCGGGGCGCCGGTGACGCAGACCACGGTCTCCGCGCCGAAGCGCAGCACGGGTCCCTCCAGGGTGCATTCCAGCCCGGGCGCGCCCTCGGGGTTGCCCAGCGCGCGGTTGCCGGCCCGGAACGAGCGGTCGTCCATCGGACCGCAGGGCGGCACGCCGACGTTCCAGTAGCCGGTGCGCCCGGGCCAGTCCTGGACCGTGGTCTGGGTGCCCGGGCGGAGCACCTCGATCCGGGGCCGGGGGTCGGTGACCGCGGCCAGGGTGGCGGTGCTGTGCACGGCCTCGCGGACCGGCGCGGCGGCGGTGGCGGCGCGCAGCAGGCCGAGGTTGGTCTCGATGCCGTCGACCCGGGTCCGCGCCAGCGCGGCGTCCAGCCGGTCCAGGGCGTCGGCGCGGTCCTCGCCGTGGGCGATCACCTTGGCCAGCATCGGGTCGTAGCTGGTGCCGACCTCGGTGCCGGTCTCCACCCAGGTGTCCACCCGGACGTCCTCCGGGAAGGAGACCCTGGTCAGCAGGCCCGCGCTGGGCCGGTGGCCGTGCTGCGGGTCCTCGGCGTAGACCCGGGCCTCGACGGCGTGGCCGCGCGGCGGTCCGATCTGGCGGACCACCGAGCGGTCGCCCCGGGCCAGCCGCAGCATCCACTCGACCAGGTCGACGCCGTGCACCGCCTCGGTGACCGGGTGCTCCACCTGCAGCCGGGTGTTCACCTCCAGGAACGACGCCTCCTCGCGGACCGCGTCGTAGACGTACTCGACGGTTCCGGCGGAGCGGTAGTCCACGGCGGCGCAGAGCGCCACGGCGGACTCGGCGAGCTGCTTGCGGACCGTGTCGGGCAGGCCGGGGGCCGGGGCCTCCTCGATCACCTTCTGGTTCCGGCGCTGCAGCGAGCAGTCCCGGTCGCCCAGGGTGACCACCCGTCCGGCGCCGTCGCCGAAGACCTGCACCTCGACGTGGCGGGCCCGTTCGACCAGCCGCTCCAGGAACATCCCGGCCCCGCTGAAGCTGGCCGCGGCCACCCGCCGGACGCTGTCCCAGGCCTCGGCCAGCTCGTCGGGGGAGTGGCAGGCCCGCATGCCGATGCCGCCGCCCCCGGCGGTGGCCTTGAGCATCACCGGATAGCCCAGCGCGCCCGCGGCGTCCAGCGCGGTAGGAAGGTCCGGCAGCAGCCCGGTGCCCGGCAGCAGCGGGACCCCGGCGGCCTCGGCGGCGGCCCTGGCGGTGTGCTTGGCGCCGAACACCTCCAGCTGCTCCGGGGTGGGGCCGACGAAGACCAGCCCGGCGGCCTCCACCCGGCGGGCGAAGCCGGCGTCCTCGGACAGGAAGCCGTAGCCGGGGTGGACCGCCCCGGCGCCGGTGTCCAGGGCGGCCTGCAGCACCAGGTCGGCGCGGAGGTAGCTGTCCTTGGCCGGGGCGGGTCCGAGCCGCACCGCCCGGTCGGCCAGCCGGACGTGCGGGGCGCCCCGGTCCGGGTCGGAGAACACCGCGACGGTGCGCAGCCCCAGCGTCCGGGCGGTGCGGATCACCCGGACCGCGATCTCGCCCCGGTTGGCGACCAGCAGTGTGTCAAAGGTCATCAGGATTCCCCGAGGTGACTGATGGTCATCCGGACCGGTGTCGGATCGAAGCCGTTGCAGGGGTTGTTGATCTGCGGGCAGTTGGAGACCAGTACCAGCACGTCGGTCTCGGCCCGCAGCGTCAGCGAGAGGCCCGGGGCGGAGAGGCCGTCCACGATGCCCAGGGTGCCGTCGGCCTCCACCGGCACGTTCATGTACCAGTTGACATTGGGCACCAGGTCGCGCTTGCCCAGACCCCAACGGGCGCCCTCGGCCAGGAAGTTCTCCACACAGGCGTGCTGCGGCCAGGTGTGGTGGCCGTAGCGCAGGGTGTTGGACTCCTTGCTGCAGGCGCCGCCGATGGTGTCGTGCCGGCCCACCTGGTCGGCGGTCACCGTCAGCAGCGGGGTGTGCTCGTTGGAGAGCAGCACGCTGCCGGTGGTCAGGAAGATCGAGCCCTGGGCCTGCAGGGTGTCGGCCGCGCTGTAGCGGACGGCGGTGTCGTGCAGGTCGTAGGCGAGGAAGTCGACGGCCTGGTTGCCGTGCAGGTCGGTGACGGTCAGCGTGTCGCCCCGGCGCAGCGCGGAGGACCAGGCCGCCCGGGCCGGTACGTCGACGGAAAGCGGTGCCATGTCAGATCCCCCTGGCGGCGCAGAACTCGGCGGTGTTGAGGTAGGCCCGGTGGGCCTCCGGCGTCGCGTCCCACCAGGGGTCGCCGGGGCCGGTGGCTGTGCCCGGCCAGGCGGTGACCTCCAGCGGGCCGCACCGGTACTCGGCCCGCGGGTCCAGCGGGTGCGGGACGTTGGCGACCAGGACGGTCAGCGGCTGCTCGGCCCGCAGCGTCAGCGCGGTGCCGGGGCCGGCCGGGCCGAGGTGCTCCAGCGCCCCGTCCGGGCCCACCCGCACCCCCTGGAACAGCGACAGCGAAGGCCCGAGGTCGCGCGGCCCGAGGCCGTTCTTGGCGGCGGCGAGCAGCAGCAGCTCCCGTCCGGCCGGGGAGGCCGACTGCGGGGTGCCGTCGCCGTAGCGGGCGGTGTTGCGGGCCAGGGTGGACGTCCCGCACAGCGCGTCGTGCCGCCCCGAACTGTCCTCGGTGACGGTGGCCAGCACCCGGCCCTGGTCGGAGAGCAGCAGGCTGCCCGCGCCCAGGTAGGCGTTCCACTGGACCTTGGTGGTGTCGGCGGTGTTCAGCCGCTCCCAGGGCCGGTCGGCGACATACAGCAGCAGATGGGCGCAGGCGTCGCCGGTGGGGTCGGCGAACCGCAGCGAGCTGCCGCGGGCCAGCACCTTGTGGCTGTAGTTGCCGCCGGGCACGGTCTCGGCCCAGACCAGCTCCTCGGCGGCCACGCCGGGCGGGGCGCCGGGCCGGTCCACGGCGGTGGCCTGGGCACGGGCGTGGTCCCGAGCGGCATAGGTGGTGCCGGTTGCCGAACGCACGGTCAGCCTCCAGGGGTGGGCGGTCGGTTACTGAATTTCTGTCGCTTGACAGAAATTAGGCCGCCGAGGCTTCACGCCGATTGCCCCGAGGTTTCCCCGCCGTAACGCCTCCCCGGGACGGTGTGCCAGGATCAGCAGATGTCCACCACCGCCGGCGCCGCTCCCGCGCCCCGCGCCCGGGTCGGCCGCCCCCGCGCCCAGGGGCCCGTCGCGGACGGCCTGGCCCCGCGCGACGGCGTCCTCGCCGCCGCCGCCGAACTGTTCACCCGGCACGGCTACGGGGCGACCACCACCAGGGCCATCGCCGAACGCGCCGGGTTGCGCCAGGCGTCGATGTACCACTACTTCGCCGGCAAGGAGGACATCCTCGCCGCGCTGCTGGAAGGCACCGTCCGCCCCTCGCTGGACCTCGCCCGGGCGCTGGTCGCGCACCCCTCGGCCACCGCCGAGGCCCGGCTCTGGGCGCTCTGCCGGGCGGACGTGGCGCTGCTCTGCGGCGGCCCGCACAACCTGGGCGCGCTCTACCTGCTGCCCGAGGTGGCCGCCGAGCGCTTCGCCGCGTTCCACCGGGTCCGGGCCGAGCTCAAGTCCTCCTACCGCGAGCTGCTGGCCGCGACGGACGCCGCGGCGGCGGTTCCCGCGGCCGAGCTGGAGCTCCGGGCCGACCTGGTGTTCGGGCTGATCGAGGGCGTGATCCTGATCCGGCGTCAGGACCCGGACCCCTCGGCCCCCGCCCTCGCCGTCGCGGCGGCCGACGGCGCGCTGCGCCTCTCCGGCACGCCCGAGCCGGTGCTCGCCGCCGCCGCGGCGCAGGGTGCCGCCCTGCTGGACACCCTGCGCGCGGGCTGACCGTGGCTCAGGCCCCGGCGCTCTTCCGCTTCGTCCGGTAGGCGACCAGGCCGAGCAGCAGCGCCCCGCCGAGGAACAGCAGGGTGAAGTACTGCAGGTACCAGTGGCCGCCCTGCGGGTCGTAGACCTCGGCGCGCGGCCAGGCCAGGTTGACCGCCATGGCCACCCCGTAGAGCACGGCCAGGACGTTGATCGGCAGGCCCCAGCGGCCCAGTGAGAACAGCGGGCGGCCGGTCTCGTCCGCGCCGGAGCGCCCGCCCAGCGGCACCCCGCGGAAGCGGCGCAGCAGCATCGGCCCGGTCACCATCGCGTAGGCGAGGTAGACCAGCACGATGCAGGTGGTGCCCAGGGCCAGGTAGACCGAGGCGGAGACCAGGCTCAGCGCCATCGCCGCCGCCGCGAGCACCCCGACCACCACGGCCGGCGCGTTCGGCGTACCGGTACGGGTGCCGACCGCGGCCAGCCGCCGGGAGGCGGGCAGCGCACCGTCCCTGGCCATGGAGAACACCATCCGGGCGCCTGCCGTCTGGATCGCCAGGGTGGCCACGCAGACCGCCACCGCGACGTCCAGCAGCAGCGCCCGGCCGACCCCGCTGCCGAGGCGGCTGGTCAGTACGTAGGACAGGCCCTGCCCGGCCAGGTTGCCGTCGGTCAGGCTGGGCGCGGCCAGCACCCCGCCCAGCAGCACCAGTCCGCCGCCGATCCCGGCCGCGGCCACCGCGCCGAGGATGGTGCGCGGCGCGGTACGGCTGGGGGAGCGGGTCTCCTCGGACATCTCGCCCGCGCTGTCGAAGCCGACCAGGACGTAGGCGGCGCTGAACGAGGCGATCAGGAACACCCCGAGGTAGCTGCCGCCGGCCTGCCCGGTGTGCAGCACCACGCCGGGGCCGCGCTCGGTGTGGGTGAACAGCAGCACCGCCATCAGCGCGATGCCGATCAGCTCGCAGGTCACCCCGACGCTGTTGATCAGCGACATCACCCGGATGTCGACCACGTTCACGATGGTGGTGGCGACCAGCAGCACCAGCCCGAGCAGCACCGCGTTCTCCGCGCCGCTGTGGGTGGTGGGCGAGGGGTCGCCGCCGACGAGCTGGAAGCCGGACCAGATCGCCGGCAGCACCACCTGCAGCGCCAGCGCCGCGGCCGAGACCACGACGATCTGCCCGATCACCATCAGCCAGCCGGCGAACCAGCCGAAGGCGGGGGTGCTCAGCCGGGTCGCCCACTGGTAGACGGCCCCCGAGATCGGGTAGCGGGCGGCCAGTTCGGCGAAGCAGGCGGCCACGGCGAGCTGGCCGACCAGCACCACCGGCCAGGTCCAGACGAAGGCGGCGCCGCCGAAGGAGAAGCCGAAGGCGAAGAACTGGAACACGGTGGTGAGCACCGAGATGAAGGAGAAGCCGGCCGCGAAGGAGGCGTAGCGGCCGAGTCTGCGGTGCAGCTCCTGGCGGTAGCCGAAGGCGGCCAGGGCGCCGGCGTCGCCGCCGGGGCCGGCGGTGTCCGGGGCTGGGGCCGGTGCGCTGAGGGTGCCGCTGGTGGTGCCGGGATCGGACATGGATGTCCCCTGTCGCTCTGAGGCGGTGCGCGGGTGCAACTGGACGGAGCGACAGGCGGGACGGGTCCGTGGCGGCGGACGTCGTGATTGGCAGTCAGAGAAGCGCCCGGGCGTTGCGTTCGCGCTAAGCGGGCGTTACGGCTGCGGAAACCGTGCGGCGCAACCCGTCCGACACGGCCGCGATATGGCGGGGAAACCTGGTGACCCTAATTTCTGTCGTGCGACAGGTATTAAGGCTCGACCCCGCGGGTCCCGGTGGCGGCCGGGGCCCGCTTCGCATGCCCCTTGTCCTGCCCGAGAGACGCGATATAGCGTGTTGACACCGCGACAGTCGCGTCCATATACTCGGGACCGGATAGTCGGACCCGAGGAGGGCGTGATGGCCGGACGAAAGATGAGCAACCCGCTCGCCCTCGCCGTCCTGGCGACCCTCCGCGAGCAGCCGCGCCATCCGTACGAGATCGCCCAGGTGCTCCGCTCCCGGCACAAGGAGCACAGCATCAAGATCAATTACGGTTCGCTCTACACCGTGGTGCAGAGCCTGGAGCGGCACGGGTTCATCGAGGCCGCGGCGGTCGAACGGGACGGCCGTAGGCCTGAGCGCACGCTCTACAGCCTCACCGGCTCCGGAGCCGTCGAACTGCACGACTGGCTGGCCGAACTGGTCGGTACCCCGGTCAAGGAGCACCCCCGCTTCGAGGCCGCGCTCTCGCTGATGGGGGTGCTGCCCCCGGACGAGGCCCGCAGACTGCTGGAGCAGCGGGTCGCCGAACTGGACGCCCGGGTGGCGGAGGGCCGCGAAGGCCTCGCGGAACTCCTCAAAACGCTGCCCCGGGTGTTCCTGGTGGAGTCCGAGTACAGCCTGGCCATGCTCGCCGCCGAGGCGGAGTGGACCCGTCAGCTGGTCAAGGACATGGCCGACGGCTCGCTCAGCGGAATCGACGGCTGGCGGCAGTTCCACGCCACCGGCCGGGCGCCGGAGGAGTGGCTCGCACTCGAAGAGGACTGACAACCGAAAAAAGAACCCCGCCCAGGTGCGACAACACCGGGCGGGGCCAGCAACCTCGGCACCGACTTGCGACAACAAGGCTCGGCACCTACGAGGCACTCTCACCGACCATCGTAGCCCGAGTCCCCAGTCGCTGATCAGCCGCGGAACGATCAACGAACGAAGGGACAGCACCACCATGACCAGCCCCGCCCCGCCCGCCACCAGGGCAGCGACCACCCGCACCCCCGCCGTCCAGGCCACCGAGCTGGTGAAGACCTACCAGGTCAAGGGCCGCAACGAGCCGGTCCGCGCGCTCGACGGCCTCAGCATCTCGGTCGAGCCCGGCATCGTCTTCGGGCTGCTCGGCCCCAACGGCGCCGGCAAGTCCACCACCGTCAAGATCCTCACCACCCTCGCCGCCGCCGACAGCGGCCACGCCGTCGTCGCCGGACACGACGTCGCCGCGGACCCGGCCCGGGTGCGCCGCTCCATCGGCGTGGTGGCCCAGCGCTCCGGCGCCGACCCGGTCGCCACCGGCCGGGAGAACCTGCTGCTGCAGGGCCGCCTCTACGGCATGCGCGGCGCCGAACTGAGCCGCCGCGCCGACGAGCTGCTCGGCCGGTTCGACCTGACCGACGCCGCCAAGCGCCAGGTCAAGACCTACTCCGGCGGGATGCAGCGACGCCTGGACGTGGCGCTCGGCCTGGTCCACCGCCCGCAGGTGCTGTTCCTGGACGAGCCCACCACCGGGCTCGACCCGGAGGCCCGCACCGCCATGTGGGAGGAGATCGCCCGGCTGGCCGGCGACGAGGGCCTGACCATCCTGCTCACCACGCACTACCTGGAGGAGGCCGACAAGCTGGCCGCCAGGCTCGCCATCGTCGACCGCGGCCGGATCGTCGCCGAGGGCAGCCCCGACGAGCTCAAGGGCGAACTGCACGGCGACGCCGTCCACGTCGAGCTGGTCCGGGCCCCGGCCGCCGACGCGCTGCCGGTGTACGAGGCGCTGGGCCGGGTGCCCGGCATCCGGGAGATCACCGTGGACGGACGCCGGGTCAGCGCCCGCGCCGACGACGGCGCCGCCGCCGTCCCCGCCGTCCTGGCCGCGCTGGACCAGGCCGGCAGCCCGGTCGCCGCCGTCACGGTGGCCCGCCCGTCCCTGGACGACGTCTACCTCCGCTACGCCGGACGCAGCTTCGCCGACGCCGAAGGAGGCACCCGATGAGCACCGCCGCAACTGTCCCCGCCACGTCCGCCGTCCCCTCGACCCGGCCCAGGCCGACCGAGGCCGTCGCCCAGACCTGGTACATGACGCAGCGCCAGTTCATGGCCTTCGCCCGGCAGCCCGCCTATCTGATCATCACTCTGATCCAGCCGGTGATCTGGCTGTTCCTGTTCGGCGCGCTGTTCCGCAAGGTGGTCGAACTGCCCGGCTTCGGCAGCGGCTCCTACCTCGACTACCTGGTCCCCGGCGTGATCGTGATGAGCGCGGTCTCCGCCAACATGTGGGCCGGGATGGGCACCCTGGAGGAGATCGAGCGCGGCACGCTCAACCGCTTCCTGATCACCCCGGTCCGCCGCAGCGCGCTGATGAACGCCAATGTGGTGGCCCAGTCGGTCACCACCGCGCTGCAGTCGGTGATCATCATCCTGCTGGGCTGGGCCGGCGGAGCGCACTACCCCGGCGGGGCGCTCGGGCTGCTGATCCTGGTCCTGGTGTCCTCCGCGCTGGGCACCATCTTCGGGGCCTTCTCCAACGCGCTGGGCATGCTGGTGCGCGAACGCGAGTCGATCATCGGCATCAACACCTTCCTGCTGCTGCCGCTGACCTTCCTCTCCTCGGCCTTCATGCCCTCCGGCCTGATGCCGCACTGGATGCAGGTGGTGGCCCGGTTCAACCCGGTCAACTGGGCGCTGGAGACCGGCCGCGCGGCGATGGCGGCCGACGCCGACTGGTGGTCCGTGCTCAGCCACGGCGGCTGGACGCTGCTGCTGGCCGCCTTCGCGGTCTGGCTGTCGCTGCGGACCTTCCGCTCCTACCAGAAGTCCGTCTGAGCCGGCGCGCTGCTGCTGTTGTTGTTCGTGTTGTTGTCGCTGTTGTCGGTGGCGAGGTTCTCGGCGGCACTGCTGAACAGCCCCACCACCAGGAACAGCACCACCAGGCCCTTGCCGAGACCGCTCAGCAGCAGCGGCCTGGTGGCCGACACCGCCTCGGGCGCCGTCCCGTAGGCGGTGTCGGCGTCGTCGCCGAAGATCCGCTTGGGGTAGGCGGAGGTGAGCAGCAGCAGGTAGGCACTGAGCCGCATGCTGTAGCGCAGCACCGCCGCCGTCGCCTCGAACAGCGGGCGCGGCATCCGGCCCAGCACCAGCACCACCAGCCAGACGATGATCGACACGGTGTACCAGCCCGCGGTGAGCAGGCCCTCCACGATCGCCGCGGGGATCACCAGGATCAGCCGGAAGAACACCGCGAGCCGGTTCAGCGGCCCCGGGTGCACCTCGACCTGCACCGGGTAGCCCTCCGGCCGGTGGTCCAGGGTGAACGGCGGATAGCGGTCCACCAGCAGCATGGCGCTCGCGCCCACCCGGGTCTGGTACCCGAGGAAACCGGTCAGGTACTGGGCCGCGAAGTCGGGCAGCCGACCGGTGAACAGCGCCCCGAACCAGCCGATGACCACCACGAAGAACGCCAGGATCCCCAGCAGCCACAGCGCGATGAACTGCGGGATCAGCAGCAGCCAGCGCAGCAGCACGGTGAGCCGCGACTGCGGCCCAGGCTCCGGGATGTCCAGGGCCGGCAGCCACTCCGCGGCCGGGCCCGGGCTCGGGATGGTGCTGGTCCAGCCGGTCTGTGCCATGCGGAGCGCTCCGTTCAGCGTGCTGACCCCCACTCAGGCCCAAGCCTCCCAGCGCCCCCGCCCCACCGCGCGCTGGACGCGGCGCATTGACCCACCCGGGTAGCCGGGGCTACTTCAGGAGGCGGGAGAGGCGGCGGTCGGCGAGGGGTTTGCCGTTGGTCTGGCAGGTGGGGCAGTACTGGAGCGAGGAGTCGCTGAAGGACACCTCGCGGATGGTGTCCCCGCAGACCGGGCAGGGTTCCCCGGTGCGGCCGTGGACCCGGAGCCCGCTCTTCTTCTCGGCCTTGAGGTCGCGCAGCGGGAGCCCGCGGGAGCGTTCGACCGCCTCCCGCAGCGTGCTGCCGATCGCGGCGTGGAGGCGGGCGGTCTCCTCCTCGGAGAGGTTGGCGGCGGGTTTGAACGGGGACATCCGGGCCGCGTGCAGGATCTCGTCGGAGTAGGCGTTGCCGATGCCGGCGATCACGCCCTGGTCCCGCAGCATGCCCTTGATCTGGCGGCGCTCCCGGTGCAGCAGCTCGGTGAAGGCCGCCAGGGTGAAGCTGTCGGCGAGCGGGTCGGGTCCGAGCCGGGCGATACCGGGCACCTGCTGCGGATCCCGGACCAGGTGGACGGCGAGGCGCTTCTGCGTGCCCGCCTCGGTGACGTCGAAGCCGGCGCCCTCGGGTTCGGCGAGACGTACCCGCAGCGCCAGCGGGCCCTTGCCCGGGCGCGGGGGCGCGGCCGGGAGCGCTTCGTTCCAGCGGATCCAGCCGGCCCTGGCCAGGTGGATGACCAGGTGTAGTTCGCTGGTGCCGCTCCCGGCGCCGGCCCCGGCATCCCGTCCGCCGGCGGTGAAGTCGAGGAACTTGCCGTGCCGGGTCACGCTTTCGAAGACCAGGCCCTCGAGCGCGCCGGGAGGGGGGTCGTAGGTCTTCAGGGCATGGACGGCCAGCGGGTACACCCGGGCGACGGAACGGCCGACGAGGTGCTCGGCCAGGAACCCGGTGAGGGACTCGACCTCCGGCAGTTCAGGCATGGCACCAAGTCTGCACCCTACGGGGCGGAGGGGTTCAGGTACTGCTGCGCCAGCCGCTTCGGTGCGCGGAGCAGCCAGGCCTCGACGATCAGCTCGCCGAGCTCGGTCGGGTCGATCCGGTCGAGCCGGACCAGGACCGCCGGGTAGCCGTCGAAGTGCGGGATGGTGAAGAAGACGTCCGGGTTCGAGGCGATCAGCGCCTGCCGTACTCCGGTGTCCGCGACCCGCGCGCCCAGGACCGGTCCGTCCGGGGCGGTGGCCCCGAGGGCTGTGAGGGCCTCGATGTCGGTGCGGCGGAGCGGGCGCTCCCAGACGAAGCTCTTGTCCTTCACCCACCAGTGGGCGTTTTCGCGCGACAGCCGTTCGCTCGTCTCCGGCAGTGCCAGCGCGAGCCCGCGTACGTCGTCCCAGGTGGCCACGGGAGGATTTTATCCGTTTTTCCCCCGCTCGGCGTGCGCCCGGCGGTGGGACCCCGGGGGTGCGGGGTCCCACCGCCGGGCTCCCGTCCGGCCCGGACCGAACGGGGCTCGGGGTGGGGGAGCGGGGGTCAGCGGGGATCAGCCGGGTCAGTGGGGGTCGCCGGCAGGGGTCAGGGCAGGTTCCACTTCTGGTTGGCGCCGCCGGTGCAGTCCCAGATCTCGGTCTGGGTGCCCGGCGTGGTGGACCAGCCGGTGTCGTCCAGGCACTTGTTCGACTGCGGGTTGTAGAGGGACCCGTTGGACTGCGGGATCCAGACCTGGGAGCCGGTGTTGTTGCAGTCGTACAGGTCGACCGGGGTGCCGTTGGCGGTGCCGGCCGCGTAGACGTCCAGGCACTTGCCCAGCACATGCAGGGTGGTGCCGGCCTGGACGAAGGTCCACTTCTGGGCGTTGGTGCCGTTGCAGGTGTAGACCTGGATCGGGTTGTAGTTGGCGGTGCTGGATGAGCGGTCGTCCAGGCACAGGCCGCCGTAGCCGGTGATCGCGCCGCCGGTCCCGGTGCCGCCGCCGCCACCGCCACCGCTGCCGGTGGTCGTGTACGCCGCGACGTAGCCGACGCTCATGGTGGCCCCCGAACTGGTGGAGCCGGTCGGGGTGGTGCAGTTGCAGACGCCGTTGGGGAAGCCGCCGCCGATGGCGAGGTCGAAGATGATCGACAGGTTGTGGTCGAACGCCTGCTGCCAGGTCGACGCGCCCACCTGGCTCTCGCTGACGCTGAAGTACTGGGCGCCGTCCAGGTACCAGGTGATGGTCTCGGCCGAGGTGTTGGTGCGGTCCAGGATCATCGAGTAGGTGTGGTAGCCGGTCTGGCAGCCGCCGCAGGCGCGGAGCCCGCTGCCGATGCCGTTGCCCTCGTTGCAGACGCCGCCCGGGTAGGTGCCGCAGTGGATGGTTCCGGCGACCTGGGAGAGGGCGTTGACGTCCTCCATGATGTCGATCTCGCCGTTCTCGGGCCACTGGCCCGGGCCCAGCATCCAGAAGGCGGGCCAGTAGCCGAGGCCGCTGCCCGGGTTGGGCTGCTGGATCGACGCGGTGACCTGCAGCTTGCCGCCGGCCGGGGCGCCCACGTTGGCGCTGGGGGTCTGGATCCGCCCCGAGGTCCAATTGCCGCCGTTGTTCAGCGCGGTGATGTCCAGGTGGCCGCTGCCGTCCAGGTGGACGTTGCTGGTCGAGTTGGTCATGGTCTCGATCTCACCGGTGCCGAAGTTGGAGCCGGGACCGGTGTCGTAGATCCAGTTCGAGGAGGACGGCGCGCTGCCGGAGCCTCCGGCGAAGCCGTCGCTGAACACGGTGGTCCAGCCCGAGGGCGCGCCGGGCACGGTCACCGCCTGCGCGCTGGACGGGAAGGCGGCGAAGACGGCCAGCAGGGCGGTGGCGAGCAGCGCCGCGCTCCGACGCCAGCGCCGGGCGATGGCGCGTGCGGACCGCCGCGTGGGTGGGGGTTTTACGGCAGGGGACAGGGACATCTACGGCTCCCGGGGACTCAGGCCGTGCGCTGTGGGGGTGCAGGGCCGCGCGTGGGGGTGGAGGGCGCGCCGACGTACTCCTGGCTGGGGCGGGCAGCGCGTGCCGATGGGTCTCTCGGCACTATGGCGCTTGGCATGAACATGGGTCAATAGTTGTGCCCAGCATGCTTTGTGCGACGCCTGCGGCTTCAATACCTGAAGCCGGCGGCCCGCCCCACGGCCCGTCAGCGGGGTCGGTCGAGCTCGGAGACTTCCTGGAGCAGCCCGTAGACGAAGCGGGCCCGGCGGTGGTGCAGGGTGCCCTCCGCGTCCGGAAGGGCGAACTGGCTGACCCAGCGCTGGGGCGCGTCCGCGGGCAGGTGCCTGACCTCGGGGGACAGCCGCTCCAGGTCGGTGACCACGTACTGCCACGGCGCCAGCTCGCCGGTCGCGGGTACGGCGGGCGGCTCCGTCCCCGGCGCCCGGACCAGCCATTCCTGCCAGACCCCGCGGTCGGGGCCCTCGACCGCCTCGAAGCGCAGCTCGGGCCACAGCGGCAGCGACCAGTGGTGCAGCAGGCAGGTCAGATCGCCGGTGCGCTGCTCGCGGACCGAGTCCTGCGGGCCCAGGACCGCGGTGTAGCGGGCCACCCCGCGCGGCGCCGTCCTGGACCGGACGAAGCGCTGCCAGTCGGCGTTGACCTGGCGCATGTCCATGGCCGAGCAGCCGAGTCCGCTGCGCGCCCGCTCCACCAGCCCCGGCTGGAAGTCGGCCATCCGCCGCAGCAGCACCAGCTGGAACTCCACCACCCCGAACCCCACCACCCCGAACCCCACCGTCACCGCCCCAGCATCCCATGGCCGGGAGCCCTGTCCTCTGGCAAAAGTTTTGCTAGATTAGTGGCATGAATGACATCGGCTCCGCCCCCGAGCAGGACCCGACCGTGTCCGTGTCGGTCTCCTTCCACGCGAGTGTCATCGACTCGGTCCGCGACCGTGTGGGCAAGCGCGGTGTGTCGCCGTATGTCGAGGCCGCAGTGCGTCGGCAGATCGAGCGTGACAACCTGCAGGCGCTGATCGAGGCGAATGAGGAGATCCACGGCCCGCTCACGCCGGAGGAGATCCGGGCGGCCCGGGAAGAGATCCATGGTGCGGCCTCGCGCGACGAGGTCGCGTGAGTGGGACCTGGGTGCTCGACAGCGAGGCCCTCTCCCTCTACCTGCGCGCCGATCGGAAGATGACCGCGCGGCTGGCGGTGGCCCTTCAGGACGACGTCCGGGTGGTGAGCGCCGCAGCCACCGTCGTCGAGGCCGACCACGCCGCGGTGCATCCGGCCAGGCTCGACTGGGCGTTGTCCCGGCTTGTGGTTGTTCCGCTGACCCTGGATCTGGCCAGGGCCGCGTCGAAGCTGTTGCGGAGCACGGGCCTGCACGGGCACAAGTACGCGATCGACGCCATGGTCGTCGCCACCGCCTTGGCCCTGCCCGACAGACCGGTGTCCGTGCTGACCTCGGACGTGGACGACATCGCCACCCTGCTCGGCGATCGGCTCGACCGGTCCGGCCCCGGGCGGGCCTTCAGTCCCGCGCAGGTCCGCGTCCTGCCGGTATGACGGTGGGCGCCCCTTCCCTGCCCGCCCAGTGGGACTTGGTGAAGGCGGCGGCGGAGTGGAGGGCGGCGTCGGCTTCGTCGACGAGGGCGGCGAAGCCCTGGAAGACGTGCGGGAGGCCGGGCCAGATCTGCAGGTCGACCTGGACGTCGTGGGCGCCGGCCCGGGCGGCCAGCCGTACCGCGTCGTCCAGCAGGATCTCGTGCGATCCGACCTGGATCAGCAGGGGCGGGAGGCCGGTCAGGTCGGCGAAGACCGGGCTGGCCAGCGGGGAGGCGGGGTCGGCCGGGCCGAGGTAGTCGCCGGCCCGGGTGCGCAGGCCCTGCGGGGTGAGCGCCGGATCGGCCTCGGCCTTGCCGGCCAGGCTGTCGCCGGTCAGGGTCAGGTCGGCCCAGGGGGAGAAGACGGCGGCCGAGGCGGGCTGCGGCAGGCCGGCGTCCTTGAGTGCGACCAGGGTCGCGACCACCAGTCCGCCGCCCGCAGACTCGCCGACGAAGGCGACGGCGGTGCTGGGGACGCCCTGGTCGAGCAGGGCGCGGTAGGCGGCCACGGCGTCGTCCACGGCGGCGGGGAAGGGGTGTTCGGGGGCGAGCCGGTAGTCCACGGAGACGGCCCGGGCGCCGGAGCGCCGGGCGACGTCGGCGGCCAGCCCGGCCGAGTCGGCGGCCGAGCCCAGGGCGTAGGCGCCACCGTGGAAGTAGAGCAGGACAAGTGACGGATCGTCACCGGGCGTCTCGACGGTGACCACGGGGACGCCGCCGAGCAGCCCCGGCTTGACCGAGACGTCCTCGGGCAGCGGTATGGACGCGATCATCTCGTGGAAGACGGCGCGCTGTTCGGCCACGTCGCCGCCGATGTCCAGCGGGCCGTGGCGGAGCAGGTCGTCGAGGGTCTGGCGCTGCTGCTGGGTCATGGTGATGCCGTTTCTGTTCAGAAGTGTCTGGATGCGCGGGGCCCGCGGTCAGCGCGGCGGGCCGACGATGACCTGGCCGTACAGGTCGGCGGCCTCGGCCATCCGGTCGCGGGAGATCTCGAAGCCCTCGGGGCGCGGGGTGGCCAGGTCGCGTCCCGCGTGGCGGAACATGCCCTCGATGCCGCCGGGGGTGCAGATCATCAGCAGGTCGGCGCGGTCGGAGGTGATCCGGTAGCCGTGCGGGACGTTCTTGGGCAGGTAGACGATGCCGCCCTCCGACAGCTCCATCTCCTCGCCGTCGGACCACACCAGCGCGCTGCCCTTGAGCAGCATGAAGACCTCGTCCTCACGGGTGTGCAGGTGGTACGGCGGGGCCTCGTCCTTGCTGACGGTGAAGCGTCCGACGGTCAACTGCCCGTCGGTGGCCGCGCTGTCGAGGAGGACGGCGAAGACGCCGCCGTCCAGCCATTCGAGCTTCTGCTGCTGGTCGGGCTGGGCGAGGTAGGCCATGCTCATGCTGGGCTCCTTCGAGTGGCGTAGTTGTGCATGCAGGGCGGTCGGCGGGAGGTCAGAGGGCGGGGAGCAGCAGGACCTTGCCCCGGATCAGCCCGGCCGCGCTGTGCTCGTGCACCTCGGCGGCCTGCGTCAGCGGGTACCTGCCGCTGACGTCGACCCTGAGCTCGCCGGCGTCGACCGCCTTGGCCAGGGCCGCCAGCCGGTTGGCGTCCGCCCGCAGCTGCATCCCGAGGGCCCGTACGCCCCGCTCCGGATCGGCGACGGCGGGGGTCGCGGTGCTGACGACGACTCCGCCCGGCCGGACCAGGCCGGTCAGCGCCGCCAGCTCCGCCTCGGAGGCCGACACCAGGTTGAGCACGACGTCGACCGGCTCGGTGAGCGCCTCGGCCGGGGTGGTCGCGGTGTAGTCGACGATCTGGTCCGCGCCGTCCGCGCCGACGGCGGCGGTGCTGCGCGGGCTCGCCGTGGCGATGACGAACGCCCCGGCCTGCTTGGCCAGTTGTACGGCGAAGCCGCCGACACCGCCGCCCGCGCCGTTGACCAGCAACCGCTGGCCTGCCTGCAGTTCCGCGTGTTCGAACAGCGCCTGCCAGGCGGTCAGCGCGGCGGCGGGCAGGGCCGCGGCGTCCGCCAGCGGGATCCCGGACGGCGCCGCCGCCAGTAGGTCGGCCGGAACCGCGACGAACTCGGCGGCGGCCCCGTCCAGCACCATCGGCAGGTAGCCGAACACCTGGTCCCCGAGCGCCCAGGCGGTCACCCCGTCGCCGAGCCGCACCACCGTTCCGGCGACGTCGATGCCGGGGACGTGGGGGAGGGCGACCGAGAAGACCTGCTGCAGGTAGCCGGCCCGGATCGCGGCGTCGACCGGGTTGAACGAGGTCGCCGCGACCTGGACCAGGACCTGGCCTGCGGCCGGCTCGGGCCGGGCGGCGTCCTCGTAGTGGAGCACGGTGGGGTCGCCGTACTGGTGGAAACGTACTGCCTTCATGGGAGCTCCTTCGACATATGTGCTGCGAATTCGAAGCACATGGGAACCATACGCCTGCTTCGAATTCGTAGCAAGTAGAATCTATGGCTATGGCCGACACTTCGTTCCTGGATCCCGGGCAGCTGGCTGCCTACTTCGCGCTGATGGAGGTCAGCAGCCTGCTTCAGCACGCCGTTGACCAGCAGCTTCGCGAGGACGGCGGGCTCAGCTACATCCAGTTCCAGATCCTCGCCACGCTCGGGGAGACCCCGGACGAGCCGCAGCGGATGACCGATGTCGCCGACCGGCTGGTGCACAGCCGCAGCGGGCTGACCTACCAGGTCACCCAGATGGCCAAGGCCGGGCTGCTGACCAGGGCGCCGTCCAGCGACGACGAGCGCAGCACCATGGTCAGCGCCACGCCGAAGGGGCAAGAGGTGCTGGCCCAGGTGTTCCCGGGCCATGTCGAGCTGGTCCGGCAGGTCCTGCTGGCACCGCTGACCAGGGCGGACATGGACGCGCTCAGCGACATCCTAGGGCGGGTCCGCGCGCATATGCGCGCCGACCCGCCCCGTTCCGCCGCCCCGCGCCGCAGATCCGCCCACGACAGATAAATCGACAGGACGATAAGCCGCCCTGTCGTCCCTCGTCGCCCCCTGCCGCGCGGCTACCCGCGCGGTTACCCGCGGAGCGCTGCCGCGATGCGGTCGCCGATCGACTTGTCGATGCTGGACCAGTACTGCAGCGCACGTTGCAGCACCGGTGCGGAGACGCCGTTGGCCAGGTGGCCGGCGACGTTGGAGACCAGGCGGTCGCGGGCCGCGTCGTCCAGCACCTCGCGCACCAGCGTGCCGGCCTGGCCCCAGTCGTCGTCCTCGCTGTGCAGCGGATACGCCTCGCGCACCATGCTGCCGGAGACGTCCCAGCCCAGCGGTTCGCCGAAGCGCGCGGTGTCGGCGGCCGGACCGCCGTACGAGTTCGGCGCGTACACCGGGCCGGTGCCGGACGCCTCGAAGCGCATCGGTCCGTCCTTGGCGTAGGAGTGCACCGGGACGTGCGGGCGGTTCGGCGGGAGCTGGGTGTAGTTCGGGCCGACCCGGTACCGGTGGGCGTCCGGGTAGGAGAAGATCCGGCCGAGCAGCATCTTGTCCGGCGAGACCCCGATGCCGGGCACCAGGTTGGAGGGCTCGAAGGCGGCCTGCTCGATGTGGACGTGGTAGTCGTCCGGGTTCCGGTCGAGCGTCATCCGGCCGACCTCGATCAGCGGGTAGTCGCTGTGCGGCCACACCTTGGTGAGGTCGAAGGGGTTGAACCGGTAGTTCCGGGCCTCGTCGAAGGGCATGACCTGCACCTTCAGCGTCCAGGAGGGGTGGTCGCCGCGCTCGATGGCCTGGTACAGGTCGCGCAGGTGGGCGTCCGGGTCCGCGCCGGCCAGCTGGTCGGCCTCGGCCTGGGTGAGGAAGTCGACGCCCTGGTCGGTGAGGAAGTGGTACTTGATCCAGAACTTCTCCCCGCCCGCGTTGGCCCACAGGAAGGTGTGCGATCCGTAGCCGTTCATATGGCGCCAGGTCTTCGGCACGCCCCGGTCGCCCATCAGCCAGGTGACCATGTGCGCCGACTCGGGCGACAGCGTCCAGAAGTCCCACTGCATGTCGTTGTCGCGCAGATGGGTGTCGGGACGGCGCTTCTGCGAGCGGATGAAGTCCTGGAACATCATCGGGTCGCGGACGAAGAAGACCGGGGTGTTGTTGCCGACCAGGTCGTAGTTGCCCTGCTCGGTGTAGAACTTCACGGCGAAGCCGCGCGGGTCGCGCCAGGTGTCCGGCGTCCCCAGCTCACCGGCGACGGTGGAGAAGCGGATCAGCAGGTCCGTCGTCCTCCCCGGCTGGAAGAGGTCGGCCTTGGTGTAGCGGCTGACGTCATGGGTCACCCGGAAGCTGCCGTAGGCGCCGCCGCCCTTGGCGTGCACCACCCGCTCCGGCACCCGTTCCCGGTTGAACTGGGCCATCTTCTCGATCAGGTAGTGGTCGTGCAGCAGGATCGGGCCGACCCCCCCCGCCGTCAGCGAGTCCGCGTCGCTCTCCACCGGGATGCCTGCGTTGGACGTCGTGTGCGGGACCACTGCGTCGGACATGAGGTGGCTCCTCCTGGGGACGGGGCAGCAGCTTCCGACTCAACCACCGGTCGATCACCCCGGCAACAGGGAGCCAGGTCGGACGCGGCGCTCAGCCCGACGGGGTGGCGACGGCGGCCAGGGTGTGCCGGTCGCAGCGGAGCAGCCGGTCCGCCGTCACATAGCCGTGGGCCGCGGTGATGCTGCGGTCGTAGCAGTCGCCGGTGTCGGTGCTGCCCAGGTAGTGCTCGGAGTCGGTGCCGTCGGCGGCCGTGGTGAGACCGCCGGTACGGGCCAGCACACCGGTGGCGTCGACCCGGTCGTCGGTGACTGCGGTCGGCAGCCAGCGGTTGCCGGAGCGCACGCTGTCGACCAGGACCCGGCCCTGGGAGACCGTCGCGGAGAGGGAGTAGTTGTCCCCGTCAGTGTAGAGCGGCACGTCGGAGTCCACGGTGACCGGGTACGACCAGGCGTGCCGCACGACGCTCGGCCGGGCGGCGCCGCGAGTGGCGCCGCGGCCGGTGCCGCGAGCGGTGTCATGACTGGTGGTCACGGTGGTGGCGCCGTACTCCTGCTGGGCCACCCGCTGCCGTTGCCCGCCCGAGGAGACGGCGTCGGTGTTGCGGTAGACGGCGTGCTGGGACACCGTGCTGACGACCCGTCCGTGCGAGGTCTGCAGCCAGCCGGAGGTCTGCCAGTCGCGCTGGGCGGTGGTCCTGACCTCGGTGGTGTCGCCGCCGACCGGGGTCTCGGTGGTGCTGACGGCGGGGGACAGGGTGAGGGTGTCGCCGCTGAGCGCGCCATGGGTGCGGGCGGCGCCGTGGTCGGTGTCCAGGAACAGCGTGCCGTCCACGGTCCAGGTGTCGGCGGCGCCGTAGGGGGTGAGGGTGAAGGTGTGCGGCTTGCCGTCGACCAGCTCGCCGGCGAACGGGGTCAGGTCGAGGTCGTAGGCCTGGGTGACGAACTGGTCCACGGCCGGGATCGGCCGCCACAGCGTCGGCACGATGCCGCCGGAGTAGACGACCGGGTACGGCTGGGCGATCCCGGCGGGCCGGCCGTCCACCGAGACCTGCACCTCGCGGTAGGCGCCGCCGCCGCACAGGTAGTCCGGATACCTGGCGGCGAGGTCGGACGGCACCGAGTCGAACCACTGCTCGTCGCAGCCGCCGCCCCGGGCGTAGACCTCCAGCTGGACGCCGGTGAGGTTGCGCGGCAGGGTGACCGTCTTCACCGCCGACTGCCCGGGGCCGAGCGAGTACCAGCCGGCCCCGGCCGGGTCGGAGGACAGCGGCAGCACCTGGTCGGCGGTGCGCGCGGCCGGGTGCTGCCGGTCGGCCTGGTAGTAGGTCAGGGTCAGCGTCATGCGGTAGACGCCGGTGTAGGTGGAGTTCACCACGTTGCCGAGCGAGACCGCGAGCGGCTGGGCGGTGCGCAGCAGCGGGATGTAGCTGCTGACGTCCTTCTCCAGGTGCCAGCTGATCCCGTCGGCGGTGGGTTCGGGCGTGCTGGTGCGCAGCACCTCGGCCCCGCCGATCCAGACCCCCGCGAGCCGGTCGTACTGGCGTCCCTGCACGGTGCCGGACCAGTCCAGCACCACCTTGGTCCAGGGGCCGGGGCAGCTCTCGGGCGGGGTGACCGTGCCGGTGTAGGGCGGTGAGCTGATGGTGTTGCCGAAGTCGTTCCGCATCACGGTCACCGTGCAGTGCGGCGTCGGCGGGCGGCTCACCGGGGGCAGCGCGGTGACCGGGTTCTGGTACCCGGTCTCGACCGGCGCGTCGGCGGCGGTCGCCGTCCCGGCCCCCGCGGTGCCCAGCGTTCCGAGCGCGGTCGCCAGCAGGACGGCGGCGCCGCCCAGTACTCCGAGTCTGTGCCGCAGGCCCCATGCGCGCATCCGAACGCCACCTCCGCCGATCATGACCAGGTCCTCGGAGGACCTTGCACCCAATGACGGTACATGCACAAGAGGCCCTCGGTCCCGATCGGCCCGAGGTGGCGTTCGGGAAGCCCCGTGGTCAGCCGCTGACGCTGGCCGTGCCGGTTTCGAGGTGGCCGGTGAGCCGGCGGGTCCAGCCGGCGTCGCTGCTGACGGTGACCGTGAAGTCGTACCAACCGTTCTGGTACGCAACGGCGTTGAAGTAGTCGGACACGGTCGCCCCGGCGGCGACCTGGTAGTGCCAGGGGCCGTCGGTGCGGTAGTTGGTCGAGGTGACGGTGAAGGTGACCGCGCTGGTGCCGGTGTTGGCCAGGTGGACGAACAGCGCCTGCTTGCCGGTGTCCGGGGCCGCCGCGTACGTCGTGGTCGCCTCACAGGTCTTGCCGGCCGCCGTGGTGTCCCCGGTGAAGCGGCGCAGGAAGCGGTTGGGGCCGACGCAGGTCAGGTCGTACTTGCCGTTGCCGTAGCCGCTGCCGACGTTGAAGTAGTCGATGGCGGTGCCGTCCGCGCCGGTCGAGGCGTTGTGCGGGGCGACCGTGTACTGCCACGGGCCGCCGCTGCGGTAGGCGTTGGCGTAGATCGAATAGTGCGCGTAACTCGTGGCCTGCGCACCCTGGTTGGCCATCCGGATCCAGACCAGGGTCTTGCCGCCGGAGTCGAACTCCAGGTGGTCGACCCAGGCGTTGGGCTGGTAGGGCAGCGCGCGGGCGGGCTTGCTGCCCGACTCCTGCGCGGGCAGCGCGTTGGTGGTGGGCCCCGGGTTGGGCAGCGGATCGCAGTTGGCCTGCCCGAAGACGGTGCTGGTGGCGGGGAGGGACGGTGCGCCGTAGACCGGGTTGCCGAAGTCGAAGGCGCCGGTGAGGTCGCCGCAGACCTGGCGGCGCCAGGCGGAGATGTTGTTGCAGACGGCCGGGGTGCCGAGGGCGGCGGTCCAGGTCTCCAGGAAGCGGATCACCGAGGTGTGGTCGTAGACCTGGGAGTCGACCCAGCCGCCGCGGGTCCACGGCGAGGCGATGATCATCGGCACCCGGAAGCCCAGGCCGATGTTGGTGCTGGAGTAGAACTCCCCGGCGGTCCCGGACACCGCGGCCGGCGGCGGGACGTGGTCGAAGAACCCGTCGTTCTCGTCGTAGTTGAGGAACAGCACGGTCGAGTTGAAGGTGGTCGGGTCGGCGGCGATGGCCTGCAGCACCAGGTTGACGAAGTGCGCGCCGTCGTTCGGCGGCCCGTCGGGGTGTTCGGAGAAGGCCTGGTTGGCGACCACCCAGGAGACCTGCGGCAGGGTGCCGGCCAGCGCGTCCGCCTTGATCGCGGCGGCGATGTCGTCGGGGGTGGAGCCGGTGGACGGGACCGAGCCCATGCCGCGCTGGTAGAGCGCGCTGCTGGTGCCGGCGTTGGCGAACTGCTTGAAGTAGGCCAAGGCGTTGTCGCCGTAGTTGTCGCTCGCGTTCTGGTAGACCTTCCAGCTGACCCCGGCGTTCTGCAGCGACTCGGCGTAGGTCTGCCAGCTCAGCCCGGACTCGTCGCCGCCGTCGTAGGCGGGGCCGCCCGCCGTCCCGGCCGGGTCGATCATGCCGGACCAGAGGTAGGTGCGGTTGGGGCCGGTCGCGCTCAGGATCGAGCAGTGGTAGGCGTCGCAGATGGTGTAGGCGTCGGCCAGCGCGTAGTGGAACGGGATGTCCGAGCGGTTGAGGTAGCCCATGGTGCGGTTGGTGCCCTTGGCGGAGATCCAGGAGTCCATCTTCCCGGCGTTCCAGGCCTTGTGCTGGGTCGACCAGGAGTGGTCAAGCGAGCCGTCGCACTGGGCGATCGTCTCCGCGGTCTGGCCGGAGGCGGGCGCGGTGCTGCTCATCTGCCAGGGGTACTGCCGGCCGCTGCCGTTGGGCTGGTTGAAGACGCTGCTGCCGCCAGAGAGCTGGATGGTGGCGCGGTCGCCGAAGCCGCGGACGCCCTTGAGGGTGCCGAAGTAGTGGTCGAAGCTGCGGTTCTCCTGCATCAGCACGACGACGTGTTTGACGTCGTTGATCGTCCCCGTGGCCGCGGCGGCGGCCTTGGGGGTGGCGCCGGGCAGGGCGTCGAGGCCGAGGACCGCGCCGAGTGCGGCGGCCGAGCCGAGAAAGGTACGACGGGTTACGGGCGCCACGTGAGTCCTCCGGAACGAGAGTGTTCGACGTGGGGACTATGGAGGGCGCAAGTGGCCTGATCCCCCGTCAAAGGTGACAGGGGCATGAAGTCGCGCCTACCGTTTGGACCAGACTCGTTATCCATCCGTTATCGACGGTCCTATGTGTTCGGCACATGCCATTTTCCCGGCAGGGCTCTTTGTTCCCATCAATCGCTGACAACGTCGTGCTCTGCCGGGCACTATGAAACGGAAGCATCTACGCCGCTTGCGAGGCCCTATGTCTGTCCGGACCATTTCCATGACGATGCCCGCAGCCGGGCCCTCCGAGGAGAACCGCGCCGCCGCCCTGCGGCACGAGTGCCCGACCTGTGGCCGCGCGCCCCGATCGGCCTGCATCACCGCCGGGGGAGCCCGGATGACCAACCCTCACATCCCCCGCCTCCGCCGCGCCGGCTGGACCGCGCCCCAGCCGTAGCAGACGGCGCCGTCCCGCAGGGGCTGGTGGTCCGGGTCGGCCGGGGCTCAGCCGGCGACGCGGAGGTAGTGGGCCCAGTAGCCCTGGAGCTCGCCGTAGGTGGTGGCGAGGCGGCGGAACTCGGGCTCGTCGACCGGGTGCCCGTAGGCACGGGCGGCGGCGCGGGAGAGTTCGCGGTCGTAGGCGATGTGCTCCATCCGGCCGAGGCCGCGGATCAGCAGGAACGACGCCGACCAGGGGCCGATTCCGGGCAGTTCGAGGATGCGCTCGCGGACCGCGTCGTAGTCGCCGCGGCGGAGGAAGTCCTCGTCCAGGTCCAGCCAGCGGAGGATCGAGCCGTGCAGGAAGCCGGCCTTGCGCCGGTTGCCGATCAGGGCGGTCAGCTCGTCCTCGTCCAGGGCCGCCAACTGCTCGGCGTCCGGGAACGCCCACAGCACCCGGCCGTCCAGTTCGATCCGGTTGCCGACGGCTTCCACCAGCGACTGCTTCATGGTCCTGGCCACCGGCATCGGGATGCGCTGGCACAGGATCGCCCAGCACAGCAGCTCGAACGGCGACGGGAATTTGACCTGGTGGTAGCCGCGCAGCCGGTCCGCCACCCGCCGGAACGCCGGGTCGTGCTGCGCGGCGGCGTGCAGCGGCGCCAGGTCGTCGTCCAGGCCGAGGTAGAAGCTCAGCCGGTCGGCGGCGGCGGTCGCCGTCCGGCTGTCGACGGGACCGTCCGCCGTCAGCTCGCAGTCCAGGCCGGTGTCGGTGCCTTCGGCTGCGGCGGTGAGCCGGGCGGCCAGCGTGGTGGAGTTCTCGCGCAGTGCGAGCGTGAGCTCCGCCCTGGCCGTGCCCTGCTGCCCGGTCATCGCCGGGAAGGAGCCGATGAAGGCGAGCGAGGCGCCGAAGTCGAAGGGCTGCCGCGCCGGGAGGCGCAGGGTGACGCTGGAGCGGTGCTGGACGGCGGTGTCGTTGCTGCTCATGGGACTGTCCTCCGTGGTCTCGGTGTCTGTCGGGGACTACGGTCCCGCTTAAACCTGACAACGTCCGTCAGGTTTTATGCTGGCTTCCCATGAAGGCCGACCGACTGCTCTCGATCATGCTGTTGCTGCAGACCCGGGGCCGGGTCACGGCCGTGGAACTGGCCGACCGGCTGGAGGTCTCGGTCCGCACCGTCTACCGGGACGTCGAGGCGCTCTCCACGGCCGGGGTGCCGGTGTGGACCGAGCGCGGACGCAACGGCGGCATCCGGCTGCTGGCGGGCTACCGCACCGACGTGACCGGGCTGACCAATGACGAGGCACGGGCGCTGTTCGTACTCACCGCGGACGGGACCCATGACGCGCTCGGTCTCGGCGGCGCCATCGACTCGGCCCTGCGCAAGGTCATGGCGGCCCTGCCGGCTCCCTACCGTGCGGACGCCGAACGCACCAGCGAACGCATCCTGGTCGACCCGGCCCGCTGGCGCACCGTCACCCCCGCTGCCGCGGGCGTCGAGCTGGCGGAGCTGCAGCAGGCCGTCTTCACCGACCGCCGCCTGGAACTGGCGTACCGTCACAGCGGCAGCGCCGAGCCGCGGGGCTACACCGTCGACCCCTACGGCCTGGTCAGCAAGGCCGGGGTCTGGTACCTGGTCGCCGACCGGGACGGTGAGCCGCAGCTGTTCCGGGCGGACCGGGTGCGCTCCGCGACGACCTCGGCCGAGCCGGTGCGCCGCCGCCGGGGCCAGGGCCTGAGCGAGGTCTGGTCCGTCCTCCGCGAACAGGTCGAGCGCGGCTCGGAGGAGGTGCTGGTCCGCTGCCTGGTCCGGTGCGCCCGGCTGGACATGTTCCTGCGGTTCCAGTCGGCCAACCTGCTCGGTCCGCCCGAGCAGCCGGCCCCCGACACCGACTGGACCGCGCTCGACCTGGGCTTCCCCGCCCTGCGCGCCGTCCGCGGCCTGCTGGTCCACGGCGCCGACGTCGAGATCCTCGACCCGCCCGAGGCCCGCACCGAACTCGCCACCGCGGCGGCCGAGGTAGCCGCCCTCTACCGTGGCTGACCGGTCACAGCTCGTTCACGTTGTCCAGGTCGTCCAGGCGTGGCCGTCGGCGGCGGGTCAGTGTCGACTGATCGTCACCCGGCTGATGTCGACCGGGAGCGTGGGGAAGCCGTCGCCGGGGCCGTTCTGGTCGTCCTCGCCGGCCGCGGCGATCTTCTGCAGGACGTTGAGCCCGCCGGTCACCCGGCCGAACGGGGTGTAGAGCGGCGGGAGTTTGGTGTCCTTCCAGACGAAGAAGATCTGGCTGCCGTTGGTGTTGGGACCGGCGTTGGCCATGGCCACGGTGCCGGCCGGATAGGTGGCGCCGGTCAGGTTCTCGTCGTTGAAGGAGTAGCCGGGGCCGCCGCTGCCGGTGCCGGTGGGGTCGCCGCACTGGAGCACGAAGATGCCCCTGGTGGTGAGCCGGTGGCAGTGGGTGCGGTCGTAGTAGCCGTGCGTGGCCAGGAAGCGGAAGGAGAAGGTGGTGCAGGGAGCCTGGGCGGTCAGCGCCTGAAAGGTGATCACACCCTGGCTGGTGCGGAGCCCGGCACTGTAGGGCTGGGCCGCCTTCGCGGCGTTGAAGACGGGGATGCCCTTGAAGCGGTCGGCCGGGACGGCCGGGACGAAGCCGCAGCCCGCGGGCGCGGAGGGGGTCGCGGCGGCGGCCGGGTGCGCCGCTCCTGCCTGCGGTTTCGTATCCGGGCCGACGCCCTGGGCCTGCGCTGCTCCGGCCAGGCCGAGGACCAGGGTGGCCGCGGCGGCGAGCAGTGTCCATTGCCGGTGCTTCATGGGCGGAACCTCCGTGGTGTTACGCGTTGTCATGTCCCTGTGGCCTTCCCCGGCCGGTGCCGGGCTATGCCTCCACTGACACCCCGTCATGAGGTGGCAGCGTCGCATCGGCATGTACCTCTGAGGGAATTGGTTCGATCCCGTGGGAGCCGCAGACTCGTGGCCATGACCAGTTACCGGATCCACACTGTCGACACTGCTCCCGAGGGCGCCAAGCAGCCGTTGATGCTCCTTCAGGAGGCGTTCGGGTTCATGCCCAACGGGGCCGGCCTGATGGCGAACTCCCCGGCACTGCTGAGCACCTTCTTCTCGGCGTTCGGCCACTTCCGGGGCAGCGGCACGTTCGGCCCGGACGAACGGCAGGTGCTGCTGCTGTCCAACGCGGTCGCCAACGGCTGCGCCTGGGCCGTCGCGTTCCACTCGCTGGAGGCGCTGGCGGACGGGGTCGAGCCGGCCGTGGTCGACGCGTTGCGACGCGGCGAGCTGCCCGCCGATCCGCGGATGGCGGCATTGTCCGCCACCACCCGGGCGTTCATCGGCAAGCGGGGCCACCTCGACGACGCGGACGTGACGGCGTTCACCGCAGCCGGCTTCACCGAGGGCCAGCTGTTCGAGGTGATCGCCGGCGCGGCGATCTCGACCACGACGAACTACGCCGCGAATGTCGCCCGGCCGCCACTGGAGCCGCCGGTGCGGCCGTACGCCTGGACCGAGGGGCACTGGGGAGGTGTCTGACGTCGGTTCCCTGCTGAAACACTGGCGCACCGCCCGGCGGCTGAGCCAGCTGGCCCTGGCCGCCGAGGCGGAGGTGTCGGTCCGGCACCTGTGCTTTCTGGAGACCGGGCGCGCGAAACCCAGCCGCGGCATGGTGCTCAGGCTCGCCGAGGTGCTGGACGTGCCGCTGCGCGAACGCAACACCCTGCTGCTCAGCGCCGGATTCTCGCCCGAGTACCCGGAGTCGGAACTCGACGCACCGGCGCTCACCGCCGTACGCGACGCGCTCGAAACCATCCTCGCCCAACAGGAGCCGTTTCCCGCCCTGGTGATGGACCGGAGCTGGGACATCCAGCACACCAACACCGCCGCCCGCCGCTTCTTCGCCCTGCTCCAGGACGGCCGGAGGACGACAGCGCCAGGACCCCCGAATGTGCTCCGCCGGATGTTCCATCCCGACGGTGTGCGGCGGCAGGTGACGAACTGGCCGGAGGTCGCCGAGGCCCTGGTCCGGCGTGCGCGCAGGGAAGCGATCGGAGGTGTCGCCGACGAACGCGCGCAGCGGATCCTTGACGAGGTGCTGGACTACCCCGACGTGCCGGCCTCGCTGCGGTCGATCGACCCGGCCACGCCGCTGCTGCCGATCGTGCCGATCCAGTACGCCCACGGCGACCGGCAGTTCGACTACTTCTCCACCGTGACCACCCTGGGCACACCGCAGGACGTGACGCTCCAGGAGTTGCGCATCGAGTGCTTCTTCCCGATGAACGACGCAACCCGGTCGCACGCGCTCCAACTCGCCGGGCCTCGATGAGTCGCTGCCTTCGATTAGTCTTGCGGGCATGCCTGATGTGTTTGCCGGAGTTCGCCTGCTCGGCCCGCCGGAAGTCGACGGCGAGTACATCGGATTGGGCGAGCACGAGATCGTGCACCTGCACGAGTACACCCGGATCTACGCCGTCCCCGGCCTCTACGAGCATGTGGTGCAGGAGCGGCTGCAGTGCCGTTCGCCGCAGGTCGCCGCCGCCGGCCTGCTGCGCGCGGTGGCCCGGCTCGGGCTCGAGCCGGGCTCGTTGACGGTCCTCGACGTCGGCGCCGGCACCGGAGCGGTCGGCGAACTCCTGCGTCAGGGCGGCGTGGCCCGGGTGGTCGGGGTCGACTCGCTGCCGGCGGCGCGCGAGGCGAGTCTGCGCGACCGGCCGGACGTCTACGCCGACTACCTGGTCGGCGACCTCTCGGACGAGGGCGACCTCTCGGACCAGGGCGCGTTCGACGGGGCACTGCGCCCGTATGTGTTCGGCGGCCTGGTGTCGGCCGGGGCGTTCGGTGGCGCCCACGCCACGCCGCAGGCCCTCAGGAACGCACTCGCGCTGCTGCCGCCCGGCGCTCCGGTGGCCTTCACGATCCACGAACGCTGGATGGACACGTCGGATCCGGACGGGTTCGGCGTCGCCGTCGAGCAGTTGGTGGCCGCCGGGGAACTCGTGCCGCTGGAACGCACCCGGTTCCAGCACCGGGTGACCACGACCGGCGACCCCGTCTTCTACCAGCTCATCACCGGCCGGACCGGATGAGCCACTGGATGAGCCGCCGGACGAGCCACCGGACGAGCTGACGATCGTGGTGCTCCGACGGGCGGAGCACCACGATCGCTGCGAGCACGGTCGCTCAGGTCACTGCACGACGGACCACACGAAGGTCGCCGAACCGGAGACCTGCGCCTGGTCGGTCGCGGTCACGGTCACCGTGTAGGTCCCCCTGGTACTGCTGGACCCGGAGACGGTGCCGTTGGACGCGATCGTGATGCCCGGCGGCAGCCCGGTCGCGGTGAAGGTGAGAGCGGCGGACGCCTTGGAGTCCACGGCCTGCATGGCGAAGGAGACCGCCGCGCCGGTCGGGCTGCTGTAGCCGAACGGGTTGACCACACCGACCGTCTCCGCGCCCGGCACACCCGAGTTCGGGGTGACGTTCGCGCTGACCGCGGTGTTGGCCAGGGAGACGCCGGAGGCCGAGGTCCCGGCGGCGACCTGCCCGGTCAGGGTCTGGGCCAGCGTGGTCGAACCGGTCAGCGGCAGGTTGTTGGACGCGTCCCCGACCTTGATCGAGTACGTGCCCGCCTGGGCCTCCCACTGGTTGTCCGTCGCCGACCAGGCGGCCAGGTCGTGGACGGTCAGCGGGAAGGTGACGGTGCTGCTCTGCCCGGGGTTGAGGGTGACCCGCTGGAAGCCGCTGAGCTGCTCCGGCGGGTCCTGGCTGGCGGCGGGGTCGCCGACGTACAGCTGCGCCACGTCCGTGCCGGCCACCGTGCCGGTGTTGGTGATCGTCGCGGTCGCGGTCGCCGTGCCGTTGGCGTTGAAGGCGCCGACATTGAGGTTGGAGAAGGAGAACTTGGTGTAGGAGAGCCCGAACCCGAACGGGAAGGCGGGCGCGATGTTCTGGGCCTGGTACCAGCGGTAGCCGATGTTCACGCCCTCGCTGAAGTTCACCCCGGTCGAGGTGCCCGGCCACTGCGCGGTGGTCTGCGCGGGGACCTGGCTGAGGCTGCCCGGGAAGGTGACCGGCAGCTTGCCGGACGGGTTGGCGGTGCCGAAGATCAGCGCGGCCATCGCGGCACCGGTCTCCTGCCCGCCGTACCAGTTCTCGAACACCCCGGCGACCGAGTTGAGCCACGGCATGACCACCGGCGAGCCGCTGTTGATCACCACGATGGTGTGCGGGTTCGCAGCGGCGACGTCCGCGATCAGCGTCTCGTCCGTGCTGGACAGGTTGAGCGTGGTCAGGTCGCTCTCCTCGCCCTCCGGCGCGTTGACGTAGATGATCGCGTCGGTGGCGGCCTGGGCCGCGGCCACGGCCTGCGGGATGTTCGCGGTGCCGTTGTCGTTGCCCTGGGTGTAGGTGACCTTGACGTTCGGTCCGGCCGCGTTCTGGATGCCGGTGATCGGCCAGATCGTATTGGAGCTGGTGACCGTGCCGCTGCCGCCGCCGGCGAGTTCGACCCCGGCGCCGCCGTCGGTGCCGATCACCGCGATCGACTCATTGCCGTTCGGGTTGAGCGGCAGGGTGCCGTTGTTCTTCAGCAGGACCGAGCCCTCCTCGCTGACCTGCAGCGCGGTCTGCTGGTGCGCCGCGGAGGTGACGGTGGCGGAGAGCGAGCCGGTCTGCGGGTTGTCGAACATCCCGAAGGCGAACATCTGGGTCAGGATCCGGGCGACGTTGGCGTTGAGCGTCGCCTGGCTCAGCGTGCCGGCCGTGAGGGCGGCGGACAGGGCGTCGGCGTCGGAGAACGGCATCGCCACGTCCATGCCGGCCACGGTCGACGGGACGCTGGAGTAGTCGGCGCCCCAGTCGGAGGTGATGTAGCCGCCGAAGTTCGCCTCCCCGTCCAGCCCCTTCTGCTGGATGTCGGCGTTCTGGCAGGAGGCGGCGCCGTTGACCACGGCGTAGGAGCACATCATCGCGGCCGGTGCGGACGTCTCGATGGACGACTCGAACGGCGCCAAGTAGAGCTCCTCAAGCGCTTTCTGACTGACCGTCTCCTTGTTGCTGCCGTTGGGGTACTGCTCCTGGTCGTAGGCCGCGGTGTGCTTGACCATGGCCATCACGTCCTGGCTCTGCAGGCCCTTGACCTCGGCCGAGGTGATCTGCCCGGCCAGGAACGGGTCCTCGCCGTAGGTCTCGTAGGTCCGTCCCCAGCGCGGGTCGCGCACCAGGTTGGTGGTCGGGCCGAGCGAGACGCTCACGCCCTTGCCGGCGAACTCGTTGCCGATCGCCGTGCCCTCCTGCTGGATCAGCGCCGGGTCCCAGGTCGCGGCGGCGTTCTCGCCGTCCGGGAAGGCGGTCACTCCGCCGGTCCCGTCACCGACCCCGTTCGGGCCGTCCTGCATATTGGTCGGCTTGATGCAGAGATTGGGGATGCCGGGGATGTGGCCGATGTAGTTGGAGGTGCCGTCACCGGCGACCAGGCTGAGTTCCTCCGACTGGTTCATGGTGTTGAGCACCTGCTGCACCCGCTGGGCGACCGGCGCGGTGGAGCCGACCCAGGAGCAGGTGCCGTTGCCGCCGTTGCCGTTGCCGCCGGTGACCGGGGCCACGGTGGTCAGGCCGTAGGCGTCGAACTCGAAGATCGAGTAGCCGAACTGGGTGGCCCGTGCGGTGCCGTACATCCGGAGGTAGCGGTCGGTCACCGAGACCGGGAAGGTCTGCTTACCGCCGGTACCGGTCGTGGTGGAGTAGACCGTGGTCCAGTTCGCATTGTCGTTGGACACCTGGATCTGGAACGCCGAGGCGTAGGCGTCCTCCCAGACCAGGCCCACGCTGCAGATCTGCTGCTGGGAACCGAGGTCGACCTCCAGCCACTGCGGGTCGGTGGCCGCGCTGGACCAGCGGGTGCCGGGGTCGCCGTCGGTGGCGTCGGGCGCCGGGTAGTCGGCGGCGTCCTGGGTCGAGGAGGCGGTGGTCGGCTGGTCCAGCGCGAGGTCCTGCGTGCCGCAGTACTCGGTCGGGCCGGTGCCGCCGCCCCCTCCGCCGCCGCCGCCCGAGCCCTGGGTGAAGGCCAGGTAGTGGAGGTTCCATCCGGCGGCGTCCTGGTCGACGGTGAGCGTCTGCTGACCGGCCGCCAGGGTGACGCTGGCGGTGACCGTGGCCCAGGCCTGGTAGCCGCCGGTGTTCGGCACGGCGACCGAGCCGGTGAGGTTGGTGCCGGCGGAGTTGACGATGTGCAGCGCGTCGGCGACCGCGCCCGGCGCGGCCACCCGGAGGCTCACGGTGTAGATCCCGGCCGTGGCCACCTGGACGGTGTACTTGAACCACTGCCCCGATCCGGTCCAGCCGAGGTTGTCGGCGCCGCCGGGCGGGGTGGTGTCCTGGGTGTCGGCGCTGGCCTCGAGGTCGACCCCGTCGGTGCGGTAGCCGTTCGCGGTGCCGTTGGCGGCGGTGACGTTGTAGGCCGTGCCCTGGCCGCCGGTGTCGTAGTTGGCCGCCTGGACCGTGCCCGGCACGGGAGCGGGCGTCCCGCCGAACGGCAGGTCACTGCCGGTGCCGCCGCCTCCGCCACCTCCGCCGCCACCCGAGCTGAGGGTGAAGGCGAGGTAGTGGAAGTTCCAGCCGTTGGAGTCCTGGTCGACGGTGAGCGTCTGCTGACCGGCCGTCAGGGCGATGCTGGCGGTGACCGTGGTCCAGGTCTCGTAACCGCCGGTGTTGGGGACGGCCACGGAGCCGGTGAGGTTGGTGCCAGAGGCATTGGCGATGTGCAGCGCGTCGGTGATCCCGTACGGCGAGGCCACCCGGAAGGCGACGCTGTAGGTTCCGGTGGTGGCGACGTTGACGGTGTACTTGAACCACTGTCCGGCCGCGGTCCAGCCCAGGTCGTCCGCGCCGCCGGCCGGGGTGGTGTCCAGGGTGTCGGCGGTGGCTTCGAGGTCCACCCCGTCGGTGCGGTAGCTGTTGGCACTGCCGTTGGTGGAGGCGACGTTGTAGGCGACCCCCTGGCCGCCGGTGTCGTAGTTGGCCGCCTGGATGGTGCCCGGCACGGCCGCCGCGGTGCCGCCGAAGGGGGCGCTGCCGGCGGCGTACGCCGCGGTGCGCACACCGGCGAGCGACAGCGCCAGCAGGGCCACCACGGTCAGCAGTGCGCGGAACGTGGGCCTAGGGCGGCGTGCTCTCCGATTGCCGCGTGCGGGCGGCAACGGGTGGGGGAGAAGCCTCATGCCTTGTCCGTACCTTCCTTGTTGATCGATCCGGCCATGGGTGGGACCGGGATGCCCAAGGACTCACCGGGTGTTGGCCGTGGTGGAGCCAGGGGCGGCGTCAGAAGGGATCGGCTGCGGGAAAGGTCGAGCAGCGGCGCGGCAGTGCGGCGGTGCGACTTCGCTGCCTTGCTGCCACGCCGCGTCAACTTCCCAGCGGCGTTTCGTAGTTGGTCAGTGGTGGGCCTGGCCCGGGGTGGGTGCGGGCCTGCGGGTGGGCATGCTTGTGGACGGCCCGACGGGGCCGGCGCGGCTGACGACTAAGCGGGAGAGCGCTCTCTCACCACAGTGGTTTATGGCACCCCCGAGGGCATGTCAAGCGGTGTGACAGCCGTTATGCCCGACAAGGTGACGTCGTGCTGGTCGGCAGCCAGGCGTCAACGGCCTTCACCAGCGCGTCGAGGCCGGTGAAGACGTGTCCGGCCATACCGAGGGTTTGGGCGGCGCGCACATTCTCCTCACGGTCGTCAATGAAGAGGAAGTCCGGGGGTGTTGCGCGCATGGCGCCGACGCAGTGCTGGAACGCGGCCGGGTCCGGCTTGGCGACCTTGATCCTCCCGGAGAGGGCGACGTGGTCGAGTCCGTGCAGCCAGGGCTGGGCCGCGCTGAAGGCGTCGGCGTGATCGGCGGGAATGTTGGACAGCACGGCGACCCGGGCGCGGCTGCGCAGGGACTGCACATAGGCGACCATGCGCTCGTCGACACGTGACCAGCTGTCGATGTCGGCAAGCCGCAGCTTCTCGGTCGTGCCGGTGTCGGCCGGGCGGGAGAGCTGCCGCAGCACCGCTGCCCAGTACTGCGGCGCGGACTGCTGTGCGGCGTCGTAGGGCGGGCGCAGGGCCCAGTAGGCCTCGGTGAAGGCGTCCGCGGGCGCGTGGCACTCGGCGGCCATCTCGGCCAGGGCGCCCGGGCGTTGCTGCAGGGCGATGACTCCGAAGAGGTCGAACAGTACGACCCGGCGGCCGGTCGACATGGGATTCCCTTCTGCTATACGGAGACTGACGAATAGTCAGGAGTGCTGCGCCAGCTCGGATCCGACCTCGACCTCGGGCTCGCGCCCGGTTCCGGTTCCTGTTCCGGAGCGGAGGATCCCGGCGGTCGCGGCGGCGATCACCAGGAGCAGCGCCGGGAACAGAAAGGTGTGGTTGAGATCCATGAGGCGGGTCATCCAGCCGATCACCGCCGGACCCGCGAGCATCCCGAGGTAACCGAGACCGGCCACCCGGGACACATTGGTACCGGCCGCGGCGGGGTCGGCGTGCCCGGCGGCGCTGAACAACTGGGGGACGCAACCGGACAGGCCGAGGCCGAACAGCGCCCAGCCCGCCAGAGCCATCCAGATCCAGGGCGAGAGAGCCACAGCGGTGATGCCGACGGCGCCCATGGCCGCGCCGTAGCGAAGGACGGCCGCCGGTCCGAACCGACGGGAGACGCGGTCGGCGAGCAGGCGTCCGATGGTCATCGTGACCGCGTAGGTGCCGTAGGCGAAGGCGGCGGTGTCCGCGGGCGCACCGAGTACGGTCTTCAGCTCCAGGGCGCTCCAGTCGTTGGCGACTCCCTCGCACAGCATGCACATCAGTGCCAGGGCGGCGAGGATCCAGATGCGGGCCGGAGGCGTGCGCCGTTTCACGTCCTGGCTGGCCGGGGGTGCCGTCGAGGCCGTCGTGGCAGGGGCGGCCGTCGTGGCCGGGGTGGTCGCCAGCAGGCTGCGGGCCGCCAGTAGGGCGATCACGATGCCGACTGCTCCGGCGACGCCGAGCGTCGTGGCGGGACTCACTCCGGCGCTGATGGCCCTCGCTCCGACGAGCGCCGCGATCACCCCGCCGACCGAGAAGGTGGCGTGGAAGGCCGACATGACGGGCCGGTTGTAGGCCTTCTCCACATGCACCGCATGGGTGTTCATGCTCACGTCGAGGCAGCCGTTGCCGAAGCCGAGGACAATCAGCGCGCCCGCCAGCGTCCAGGGGTCACGGGCCAGACCGGGCAGGACGAGGGCGGCACCGCACAGCACGCCGGCGGTGGGGACCACGATGCGCGTGCCGAGGCGGTCGGCCAGTCGGCCCGCGACCTGCATGCCGACGAAGGCGCCCAGGCCCAGCAGCACCAGCAGGCTTCCCAGCGTCGCGTTGCTGATTCCCACGCGTTGCTCGATGGCCGGGATCTGCACCAGCCACATGCCCATCAGGGTGCCGTTGAGGACGAAGTAGACGAAGGTCGCCACACGGGCGGCGCGAAGGGAAGGGCTCATGTGAACCACCATAACGAACATCTTGCGTGTTTGAAAGCTGTAGTTTTGAACGGCTTGCATGTTCGTTCTGGGTGGTGTTGAATCGCGGTATGAGCAACGCAGACCGGCACCGGCTGATCGCCCAGGCCGTCAAGGAGTCGGGCAGTGCCACGGTCCCGGAACTCGCCGAGCTGACCGGCGCCTCGGACATGACCATCCGGCGCGATCTGGACACGCTGGCCGCACAGGGTGCCCTGGAGCGCGTCCGCGGCGGCGCGCGCACCCTGCTGCTCAGGGGCGAGGAGCCGCCCTTCGCGCTGCGCGCCCACGAGGCGGCCGAGGAGAAGCGCCGGATCGCGTCCGAGGTGTCCCGGCTCATCGCCGACGGCGAGACCGTGCTGCTCGACAGCGGCACCACCTGCCTGGAGGTGGCCCGGCTGCTGCGTGGACGGCGGATCACCGTGATGCCGCTGTCGCTGCAGGCCATTCACGTGCTCAGCGACGCGTCAGGACCCACCACGTTGATGGTGCCGGGCGGACGGCCCCGTGCCGCCGAGGGCGCCCTGACCGGTCCTCTCACACTCGCCTCCCTGGCGGCGCTGCGCTTCGACACCGCGGTCGTCGGCTGCTGCGGCCTGAGCGCCGCCGAGGGCCTGACCGCCTACGACCTCGACGACGCGGCGGTTAAGAAGGCGATCATCACCTCCGCGCGCCGCATCATCGCCGCCACCGACGGCAGCAAGCTCGGCCACACCGCCCATGCCTACGTCGGCCCCTCGGCGCTGGTGCACACCCTGGTCACCGACGCCACCGCGCCCGCCGACGAGGTGGCGGCGCTCGAAGCACTCGGCACCGTCGTCACAACTGCCTGACGGTCGGCTGTTGCTGAGGTGGCGCCGAGATAGCGCCGGGGTGGTGCTGGGGTGGTGCTGAGGTGGCGTCAGCCCACGGCGTGCCGGGAGCGGCTCATCACGGCGATGCCGGCGGTCGCCACCAGACCGTACAGGACCGGTGCGAGGAATACGTGCGGCAGTCCCAGCAGGCTCACGCCGAGGCTGCCGGTCAACCCGCCCAGGGCGCTGGCGATCGCGGTCGAGCTCATGAAGACGGCCGAGGCCGTCGCGACGGCCTCGGGCAGCAGGCGCTGGGCGACGATGATGCCCAGGCCGGCGAACACTCCCCACACCCCGCCCATCAGGACCTGTCCCGCGAACATGCCGGCCGCGCTGCCGGTCAGTGCGAAGCACAGGTTCGCGCCGACGCCGAACGCGGCGCCGAGGACCATCAGGCGCATCATCCCGGTCCGCCGTGCGACGACCACCGCCAGTGGCATCAGCAGCAGTTCGATCAGGGGCTGGATGCCGATGACCGCGCCGCTGACCGCCGTCGGCAGGTGCAGGTCGTCATGCATATAGATCGTCAGATAGCCGTACTTGATCGGCTCTCCCGCGTAGACGAGCACATACAGGCCGGTGAAGGCGAGCAGCGGCAGCATGTCCCGCACCCCGACGCGCCGCCTGTCCGGAGCCCCGGCCGCTGTCGCGGGCTGCGCCCCGCCCGCCGCTTCGCCCGCCGCTTCGGCCTGGTGGGCCCCGGGCGGCGCCGCGCCCGCTGCCTCGGCCTGGGCCCCGGGCGGCGCCGCGTGGGCGCGTGCGAAGCCCATCGGGACGATCTGCGCCAGGGTGCACACCCCGGTGGCCACCAGCATCGCGCGCGGTCCCGCGGCGGTGGCCAGCAGCGAGCCCGCCACCGGGCCCACGATCCACCCGGCGGTCAGCGCCATCCGCACGACCGAGACCACCCCGTCGCCGCCCGGGTCGGCGGTGGCCTGCAGGTCATCGTGGACCGCGGCGAACAGCTGCGACCCGGCACCGCCGGCGAAGGCCAGGACCACGGCGCTGATCACGAACGGCATCCACACCTGGTCCGCCAGTGCCATCGCGCACCAGCCGAGGAACCCGGCCAGCGCGCACAGCCGGAACAGCCCCAGCCGCCGTCCGGTGCGGTCCGAGCGGGCGCCGATGAGGTAGCCGGCGACTGGGGCGGTGATGCTGGTGAGGTAGTACAGCCCGGCCGTGGTCAGCGAGACGTGCAGGTCATCGACCAGGAACAGGGTGATCTGCGGTGCGGCGGCCGAGGTCCCGAGCCCGGACAGGAACAGCGCCAGGGTCGCGCCGCGGTACAGCGGCGAGCCCCACACCGTGCGTATCGTGGAAGGAGCGGGCGCGACCTCGGCCGCGGCGAGTACAGGTGACAAGGCGGGTCCCCCGGAAGATCAGACGCAAGAGATCACACACCGTAGCCTCGAACAAAAAGAACATCAATAGTGTTCGTAAAGTTGTCTTTAGATCAGCCCGGATGTTTGCTCCCGCAGTCGCCGACCACGCCGCGCCGCTGGGTGTCGACGGGGGTCAGAGCTCGGCCGCGCGCGCCTTCAGGTCGGTCAAGGCCGCTGCGGCATGGACCGGGAACGGTTCGGCAGGGTCCGACCGCATCCAGCGTTCCACGGCGACGGAGAACGCGAGCATCCCCACTTCGGCCCCCAGACGGGCCGTCAACTCGTCTGCGCCCCGCTCGCGCAGGGCGGCACTGATCGACCTGGCGATCCGGGCGTGCTTGAGCAGTCCCCGCTCCTGTACTTCGCTGTTCGCCGCGACCACCAGCACGCGCTTGGCGGCCTTGCCGCGCTGCTGCGGGGTCATCGCGACCTCGGCTGCCGCGAACGCCGCCTGCAGGCACTCGATGAGCGTGGCATCCGGCGAGGCGGCGCGGATGCCGTCGGCGAACAGTTCGGCCAGCACGTCCTCGCCGCCGAACAGGACCTCCCGCTTGTCGGCGAAGTGACGGAAGAACGTGGCCCGGTTCAAGCCGGCGCGATCCGCGATCTGCGCGACGGTCGTTTCCTCGTACCCGTTCTCCGCGAACAGGTCCAACGCGGCGGCCTCCAGGCGCTCACGCGCGTCCGGTGCCCATCTGCTCATCGTCACAGCATAGGCGAGGCGAGGCGACCGAATCGCATCGCCGACGCGCGCAGTGATGCGACGGAGTCGCATGGTGAGGTACCGTTGATGCGACCGGATCGCATCAGCGCTCCGGCCGAGGTGTCGGCACCTCAGTGCCTCGGCGCCTCAGCGCCGCGCCTCCCTGCCTCAGTGCCGCGCATTCCCATCATCTGAAGCACAACCAAGGAGAAGCTCCATGCGCATCTTCGTCACCGGCGCTTCCGGCTGGATCGGCTCGGCCGTCGTCCCCGAACTCCTCGGTGCCGGCCACCAGGTCCTCGGCCTGGCCCGCTCGGACACCTCCGCCCAGGCGGTCGCCGACATGGGCGCCGAGGTGCTGCGCGGCGACCTGAACGACACCGACGTGCTGCGCGCCGGTGCCCTCGGCAGCGACGGTGTCATCCATCTGGCCTTCGTCGTGCCGAGCGTGACCGAGGCCGCGACCAGGACCGACGCCACGGCCATCGAGACGTTCGCCGCCTGCCTGGCCGGCTCGGGCAAGCCCCTGGTCGTCTCCGGCGCAACGCTCGTCACACCAGGCCGACCGGCGACCGAACGCGACGAACTCATCGCCGCCGGCCCCGTCGCGGCCCGCATCACCAATATGCGGGCCGCCCTCACGGCCGTGGAGAGGGGCGTGCGCAGCGCGCTGGTCATGCTGCCCCGGTCCGTGCACGGCCGGGGGGAACGCCACGGCTTCATCCCCCAACTCATCGCCGCAGCCCGGGCCAAGGGCGTCTGCGGCTACATCGGCGACGGGGCGGGGCGCTGGCCCGCTGTCCACGTGAAGGATGCCGCGCGTCTCTACCGGCTGGCCGTCGAGCAGGCCCCGGCCGGCGCGGTGCTCAACGCCGTCGGCGAGGAGGGCGTGCCCGTACGGGAGATCGCCGAGGCCATCGGCCGGCACCTGAACCTCCCCGCCCGGTCCCTGCCCGCCGAAGAATTCAGCGGCATGCTGGTGCGCCTCCTCAGCACCGACATGCCCGCGTCCAGCACCATCACCCAGGACCTCCTGGGCTGGAAGCCCACCCACCCCGGCCTCATCGAGGACATCGAACAGGGCCACTACTTCGTCTGATCGATGGCCACGGACGCCACCCTCGGCCAAGAACCGCTCCCCGGCCTGCTTTCCAGGCCGAGCGAGGGTGCCGAGGAAGCGCCGGGATTTCACCGGTTGGCCAGGGAGGAGGGAGGTCGCCGCGGCCTGGGCACGGCTGTTCCTGGCACATCAGGCCACCTGCGCGGATCGGCTCCGTTCAAGTCGGCGCAGTCGGACCAGGAGCGGCTGACCACCTCGTTGCCGGCACTCGCCTCGGGTGAGGCGGTGGGCCGTAAGATGAAGGTAGTCTCAACTTCACTGTTCCATGCGCGCCCACGACATGAATGATGGATTCCTCAACTCAGGGAGGGGTGAGCGCTGTGCCCGAGGCGCCTCAGCGTCCGCCGCTGCGCGCCGACGCCCGCCGCAACGTCGAGAAGCTGCGCCAGGCCGCGGCGGACGCCTTCTCCGAGCACGGGCTCGACACGCCGCTGGAGACGATCGCGAAGCTGGCGGGGGTGAGCGTCGGCACGATCTACAACCGCTTCGGCAGCCGCGACGCGCTTCTGGACCAGGTCGTCAACGAACTCGCCGACCGGCAGGTGCGCTCCGCGATGGCCATCGCGGACGGCACGGTGGGCAGCGCGTGGGAGAGGCTGCTGGCCTACGTCGAGGCCATCTGTCAGGCGCAGGTCGACGACCCGGCGTTCAACGACGCGTTCTCCCGCCGCTACCCCAACGCCCCAGCTCTCAAAGCGGTCTGTGACCAGTCCCTGGCCTTCGCCGCCGAGCTGGCCGCCGGCGCCCGCGCCGAGGGGGCCCTGCGCGAGGACGCCCGGGTGGACGACATCGCCCGCTTCTTTCAGGTCAACGGTGACCTCGTGCGCGCCGGGGACGACGCCGGCCGTCGCCGCGTCCTCGCCCTGCTCTTCGAGGGCCTGCGCGCCCGTACCGGTAGTCGCCCGCTGCCCGGCTGAACACGGGTGAGCCCCGCTGAACTCGGCTGAACCCGGCTCAGCCCGGCCAGGTCCGATGACCTGAGCCCGGCCGGGAACGACGAGGGTGTCGGTGTCGGCTCCGCCGAGGCGGGGCCGACACCGTCGTCGCGCACGACTACGCGGCGCGGGCGGCCTTCGCGGCAGCCTCGAACGCGTCGGCCCGCGACTGCTCGCCGAGTGGGGCCAGGTGCTCCAGGGCCGGGATGTGCGCGGCCAGCGTCAGGTCCGCGACGATGAAGGTCGGCTCCATCTCGAGGATCACCGACAGTACCGACTCGAGGTAGTTCAGCACGTGTTCGTGCGGCGCCCGGGGCGTGCCGGCGGCGTAGGAGCCGCCGCGGCTGGTCACCACCGTCACCGGTATGCCCTTCACCTTCGACTCCGGCGAGCCGGCGGTGCGGCCGAACAGGATCACCTGGTCCAGCCACGCCTTGAGGCTGGAAGGCACCGAGAAGTTGTACATCGGCGCGCCGATGACCACGGCGTCGGCCGCCTCCAGCTCCGCTATCAGGGCCAGGCGCTCGGCGAAGGCCCGAGCCTGCCCCTCGGAGTGCTCCGCCGGGTCGAGCGACCCGGCGGTGTGGGCGTCCGCGGTGATGTGCGGGACCGGTGCGGCGGCCAGGTCCCGGTAGATCACCTCGCCGTCCGGATGCTCCTCCAGCCACGCGCGGCGGAAGGCCTCGGTGACGGCCCGGGAGGTGGATTCCCGGCCCGTGAACGCGGACGAGTCGATGTGCAGCAGTGTCGCCATGGTGCAACTCCGAAGGGGGAGGGCGTGCGCGCCCTCCCGCCGCGGGCGGCGGGAGGGTCGCAGCAGATAACTTGAACCTATCCTCAACTTTAGCCTCAAGTTGAGGATAGGTTCAAGTTACTGTCGTGTGTCGAGACGGCACGCCAGGCGAAGTGCAGGGCGGACGGGTGCTCCGCCGGCACGCTGTGGCGGTACTGGGCCGTCAGTTCTTCGGGACACGTCTCCACGTAGTGCAGCAACAGTTCGCGGACCGCGCCCAGTTGAGTGCCGGTGAGGTCCGCGCCGTTGATCCCGGACGGAGCCGACCTGACGAAGCGCAGCCTGCGCCGGTCCACATCGGTGGTGGTGCGGCCGACGATGCCGAGGTCCACCGGTCGGGCCACTCCTCGGCGCGACGTCATGGATGACGGCCCGTTCGCGCAGGTCGGGCGACAGCCAGGAGTGGGTGTCCCTCGCTCGTCATCATGGTCGCATCGGCAGGGAAGGCGTAGCAGAGGCAGGGCGAACTCGACTGCACTGCAGTGATGTTGAATACGGCAGGCGTGAGGTCACCCTAGAGCGTTGCCGATGAGGACGGCGGCTGTGGGGAAGGCATCGGCGGCACCGGCTTGGCGGGCGGTGTCGGCGAGCCGTGTGGCGACAGCCTTCTTGTAGTCGCGTGCGTACTGGGACGCGGGGTGCTGGGGGGCGTGGAGTTCGCCGGCGGTGGCGATGTAGGGGCACAGGGGAGTGGTGGAGGGGATGTCGAAGGCGGCGAGGAGCCGTTCGCGGGGTGTGAGGTCAGTGCGGTCGAACGCGTTCGGCAGAACGGAGGGGTCGAACCGGCGCAGGTACTCGGTGACGAGTTCGCCCTTGTTGGCGAAGTGCTGATAGGCCGTGCGCTTGGACGCCTGCGCCTCCGCACAGAGCTGGTCCATGCCGGTGCGGTTGATGCCCTGCTCACGGAACAGTTCCTTGGACGCGCCGAGAATGCGCTCGCGGGCACCCCGGCCGCGGCACACAGTCGGAGGGGACCCGACCAGCCAGTGCGTCGGCGGCCACACGCTCGGACATCAGGCGCTGCGTGAGGTTGCGACTGTCCGATTGATCGTGGGTCAGGCTGAGGCGATGGATGCGCCCCCGACGTGGCCTGCGCACGGGCAAGCAAGATCAGCAGGCGATCGTCCGGACGGTCTCTCCTGCGGCGGCCACATTGGTTGGCGGCTCCTTGCAGGTGCACAAGAGGCCTCGTGGAACCCTTCCTGCTCGCAGCGCTGTCCACCGCGTGACGGATGGTTGGCGATCGGGCTCTGGGACAGCCTCGGTGATCAAAGCGGTGGCCCTCTGTCAGTGCTGGCCCGTAGCCTCGCGGGTGCGAACACCGACACCAGGGGGACCATCTTGCGCACCACCACGTCACGCCGCCTCACGCTTGCCACCGCGATCACGGTCGCGGCCAGTTTCGCGCTGGGCTCGGCCGCACACGCCAGCGACGCACTGCCCGCGCCTAGTGTCAGCTCCACGTACTTCCCAAGCGTGGGATCGGGCGGCACCGTCCCGCTCATGCGTACCCCCGGAACGGTGACGTTCACCGTGGGCGCGGGCACCACCGGGGATCCCGTCCGCTTCCAGTACGACCTCGACAGCGAGCTGCCGAACGTCGATGGCTCCACCGCCTCGCCGACCATGGCAGGCTCCGGCTCCGGGTGGGTTCCGATTGCCGCGGACGGCACCGCGACCGTCACCTTGGACCCCACCGAGTGGGACGACTGGATCGACGTGCGCACCGAGAACGCAGACGGCCAAACGTCCCAGTCCACCCGCTACATGTTCTTTACGACGTGGAACGGACCCGACGCCCGCGGCGACCTCAACGGTGACAAGCTCCCTGACCTCGTCGCCACCGGCAAGGACGGCAAGCTCTACATCCTCTACGGTCGTGGTGGCGGTGCCCTGCAAGCCGCCACCGCCTACGCCGACTCCGGAACCGACTGGGCATCCACTCTCATCGCTCAGAACGGTGACCTGGCAGCCGGCGACGGCTTCCAGGACATCCTGCGCATCAACTCCGCAGGGTACGCCGGCACCATGGTCAACAACGGCCTTGGCGACTTTGACCGCAGCTCCAGCGGCTGGTACCGAAGTGACGGCAACACTTGGGCCGGTACCACCCAGATCGCGCTCCTGGGCCCGGACACCGTCAGCGCCGGATCCGGCGGCGGAACCCTGCTCAGCGTGGAGAACGGGCAACTGCTCGACTGGCCCGGCTCGCGAAACGGCATTCTGGGCACGTCCACCGTCATCGACCGCACCTTCGGCACCGGCGCCACTCTGGTCGCCCCCGGCGATATGAACGGCGATGGCCACGGCGACTTCCTGGTGCGCCAGGACAACAACGGCAAGCTGTTCCTGGCGCCCAGCAACGCAGACGGCACCTTCGGCAGTTCCAGCACCTGGAACGAAATCGGCAAGCACTTCAAGGCCTCCGACTACCCGCTGCTGACCTCGCTCGGAGACGTCAACGGCGACGGACTGCCCGACCTGTACGCCGTCACCAGCGCCGGCACCCTCGTACTGTTCCCCGGCACCGCGACCGGCGGCTTCGGCCCCGCACAACCGATCGCCACCTCAGGCATCGACTGGAACCAGATCACCGCGATTGCCTGATCATCCCGCCTGACGGTGGGTCGCGTTCCAAAGGAGCGCGGCCCACCGTGCAGTCCCGCCCGCCGCTCTGCGGCCTCGGTCCCACCGGGGCTCCACCGCTGGGTGGGACCCGTTGGAGGTTCGTCGGGTCCGTCATCCTGGTCATCTGTCCTCCACCCGCCCCAGTCTGTCCGGTCGCTTGTTCCCTCAGGCGGTCGGACAACCGGGATCCCGGACCACACATGTCCACCCGCGAGTTCGAAGCCTCGTGCGTCCCGCCCATCTCGCCAGCGTCAGCAGTCGTGACATCGAGTTCGACCTGCCCGGCCTGGCAGCGCTCGCAGCCGGGAACGCCCCGGACATTGCGACGAACCCCTCCTCACGCACCCACCGGTTGCCCCATGGTGTGGACGTCACGATCTGGCCGGAGGCCGGCCCGTGAACTTCCACGAGACCGACAGCATCAGCAACCTCCACTCCGACCTGGTGTACGCGGGCATGCTCACCGGCGCCTGCGCCCTCGCTACCCGGCCCGGTCCGGCAGGGTTGGACCCTGCCTGGGCCGACCCGGCCCTGGAGGAATCCGGGCTCCTCCAGGACTGTTACCAGCGCTACGGTCCGCCTGTCACGGTTGAGAACGGGTCTGCTCTCAGCTCGACGGTCTGAGGTACGTGGTCCTCCCGTGAACTGCGCTCGCCATTCAGGCCGGTGGGAGAACCAATTGGCGGATCAGGAGGGCTCCAGACAGGCCGACGACCCGAAGTCCACCTCGGCGTTTGGCGCCCCCGACGTGGTTGACGCTGCGGATCAAGCACCGGCCTGGGTGAGGGTGTCGAGAAGGCGCTGTACTGGAGAAGTGAGGCCTCCAGCGCAGTACGGCCTCACCGGCGCGGGCTTCGAGGGTGGCGGGGTAGACCTGTCCATAGGCCCGCTCTCCACGATGGCGCATGGAGTGGTCCCCGCCGTCCCAGCCGAGGCCGAGCACTGGGCATCCGCCGAGGTTGATGGTGCCTGCGAGCAGTGGGTGGCTCCATCCGGCCCGGTGGAACAGATGGAAGTCGGTGTGGGCGTCGACGGAGACCATCAAGCCGTTACCGGGGCCTTCGCGGGTCCACGTCCGGAGTCGTTCGGTAACCGCCTCGGCCTCGGCCAGGGGGAGATCGAGCCATCCGTGCGGGCCGCACCGCTGGCGTGGTGCGGTACGCGGTCGCCGCCGAACTGGGCATGGACGGTGTCTTCGTACTTGCCCCAGTAGGTGACGTCCGCCGGGCCGTTGGTGGATTGGCCGTCCAGGCCGGTGAAGCCGTCCAGCGCCTGGGCGTCGCCGAGGACCATGCCGCACCGGTCGACCGGCAGGTCGCCGAGCTGCACGGGTTCGCCGTCGTCGCGGCCGGACCAGGGCAGGCTGAGGTCGACTTCCAGGACGGCGATCGTCGGTTCCCCGTCGAATGGTGACGCTGATGTCCGGGCCCGAACCTGCAGGGGCCGGTCTGCGGCGGCTGCTACGGCGACCGCCTCGCACATCCAAGCGGATGGCTCGGAGTCCTCGGGTCCGTGCAGGTGGCCGCCGCCGGCGGCTATTGCGGTCCGGGCCCGCTCGGACAGCGGGCGTCCGACCCGCGGCCAGTAGTCGATCCCGGCAGCCATTCCCAGCAAGAGCATCCCGGAGGGCGCTGTGACAGTGCCAAGGTCGATACCGGTCTCGGTCATCTGCCGATTGAACAGGCCCGGAACCGAAAGGATCAAGACGTCATCGTGTCTGAGATCCGTGTGGAGTGGTCCGCCGCAGGCATCATCCACCAGCTGAAACAGGTCCCTGCCGCCCCGCACGGAGCTTCGCCTTCGAGCAGGGCCATGCTCGGGTACGGATCACAAGCAGGGCAACCCGCGCTGACTCGGGGTCAGACACCTTGCCCACGCGGCCCTCTGCTCGGCCGGTAGTTGGGGTGCGCTCCCGCGCGGACTGTGGTCGCCGTCGCAGATCCAGATGTGCTCGTCCGGATCGAAGTGCCACGGAGCGGCTCCCCACATGGGGTGGCCGCTCAACAGGCGTCGTGCCAGCGTCTGGCAGTCCTGCGGGGCGCCATAGTGCTGGAGCGCGCTCACTACCGCCGCGGCGGCTTCATCGGTGATGCCCAGGTCGCCCAGTGCGGGCAGCAGGAGAAGTAGGCGTGCGTGCCTCTCGGTGACCCCGGCCGCACTCTCGGGGGCGTCGAGGATCGCGGCGAGTTCGGGCCAGCACAGCCCCGGCCCGATCCGGTCCTGGTCAGCGCTCGCCAGGACCAAGTCCCTCGCCCAGTCAGGGTGGGTGAGGAAGTAGTCGGCGGTCGTGCACTCCTCGCCGCTGTTGTAGTGCACGACGATCCGGTGGTCGCCGGCGAGGGGCACATGGAAGACCGGCCAGGCAGACTTGTCCTCCAGCCGTGCCAGCATCGCGTCAGCGTCCCCGCCATCCACGCCGAACTCCTCTGGGGACATGCCCTCGTAGAGGTCAGCCAGATGCGCCGGCCAGAACGTAGGATCGGCCAGCAGCGGAAGGCCGTCGACGACCGGAGACACGCGGTACCAAGTCCGATCCATCACAATGCCGCGATTGTCGCGCAGGTCAGCATTGCCACAGGAAGGCGGCCTCTGTGCAGGGCTCGCAAGCGAACGCGAACGCGGTACCGCCACCGCCGAAGTTCATCGCCGTGCTGTGCTCCGGTCCCTCTTCCAGCTGGGCGATCAGTTCCATGGACTGGGTGCAGCGTGGGCACTGGGGCGTCTCGTCATCCTGCAGCCAGTCGGCCTGGCCGCCGAGCTGTCCCAGGACATCCCGCAGCCCGTTTCCGCTCCGGTCGCCCCAACTCTCGCGTGCGCTGCCGTAGTCGGATCCTGGTATCGACACCAACGTCACGGCATTGACGGTGCCGAGGCGCAGCGTGCCCTCGTCGTCCTCGTGGGGTGCGGCCATCGGCCGCAGATCGCCGACCGGGAACAACAAAGCCCGGTTGCCGCCGAGGGTCGGGCTCCACTCGTCGCACATGCCGGGGTCGTTCTGGCACATGAAGATCGCCATGGTTCGGGCGGTTCGGGAGCTGACCTGGCTGGTGGGGCGAACCAGGTCATCCAGGGCGATCTGAGCCAGGAACTGCATTGACCCCTCGCACGTCGCACAGGTGGGCCATGGCGTCCCCGCCGGTGCCAACGGTGTCCCGCCGGTGCGAGTGACCAGTGCTTCCGGCTCACCGGCGCCCGCGTACGTCATCAGCATCGTCATGGAAACGGACCCTACGGCAGCCCACCGACACCCGCGGCCCGGCCCGGGACCTGGGCAGGGCTACTCTCGGACGATGTCGAATCGCGCGGTAGCTGCTGGAGTCGGTCTTGCGCGGGTGATGGCGCACTGCGGGGGTAGTACGGAGATGGCCGTGCACTATCTGTCAGGAGCCATTGCCTCTGCCCCTGAGGAGCCTGAGCCCTATACGGTGCTCAGTGAACTGTGGAGCGACAAGCGGTCGGAGTTGGCCGAAGTGGTCCAGGCAGCCGACTCCTTGAGGACGGTCCTGGCGCGGTCGTACGTCAACTTTCTCGAAGGCGACATGGCTGGCGCGGTGCTGGCGCTCGGCTCGGTCACTGGTGCCCGGCCCGACGTCTCTTGGGCCAAAGCGCCCTGGTTCTCCGATGCAGAATTCCTTGGTGTGGTGAGCGCCGACGCGCTGGCCGAGGCCGCTATGCGGACCATGGAACGTGGCCATGACCTGGACACCGACATCATGCGCGAGCGGTTCCAGCCCTGGATCCATGCCATAGACACGGTCTCCGTACGGGAGCCGCTGCCGGAGGCTATGGCGCGGATGGCGATCCTGCTGCGGGCCTGCGGCCTCACCGACGCCTCGTTCGCCCTCTGCGACCGAGCGGACTCTGTCGAGCGGGTCATGCTGACCGAAGTCGTCCGAGCGGGCACGTGGCGCAGGCTCGGTGATCCCGAGAAGACCGCTGCGGCGTTTGAGCGAGCCCTTGGGCTCGACCCGGCCAACTGGTCGCTGTATCTCGACCTGGCCGACCTGCGAGCCGAGCAGGGCGACTTCGCGACCGCGGTCCAGTTGACCGCTCAGGGATTGGAGCACGAAGCAGCCGAGCCCACGCTTCGCGCGGCCGGGGCCGCCTATCGCGCACGGCTCACCGGCTCGCCGGCGGCGCTGCGCGAACTCATCGACCTGGTGCCGCAGCTTGCGAACGACTCGTACCGGGCGCTACTGGTCAAACACGCCTGCGCCGGTCCTTCCCTGCCGGAGGAACTGCTGGCCGAGGCCCGCAGCGTTCAGAACAGCTGATCAACAGCTCGACGGCTGCCTGGCAACCACCGGCCTCACGCTGGGGACTGACGTGACTCATTCATCCTCCCAGTTCGCGTAGTCGCCCATCGCCACGTCGTCGCACAAGGTTTCCCACAACCCGTTGTCCGCGAGTGCGGTGTCATCGAGGGCAGCGAGGAGTCGGCGAAGCTCGTCCGCCACCTCCTGGAAATTTTCCTCCTGGTCTTCCTGGTAGAACGGGAAGCAGGCGATCGTGGCCGCGACGCACTGGTGCAAGGCTCCGAGGTCCCTGTTCACATGCCAGGCAGTCGCGGACCCGATCTTCGGGATCTGTACTACGTGACGCGAAGTCACATCGACGCCGAGCCGACCGAACAGGCCGCTGGACCCAAAGACGACCAACCCGCTCGCACCGATTCCGTCCAGGAGCGTCGCCTCGCCCAGCGGTTGGTACTCATAACCGATCAGCCCTGCCGGGACGCCGACTTCCCGCAGATCGGCGGCGATCTCACTCGGTGACATGGGAGTGGTACAGGCGCTCGCAGTGCGGGACCGTGCCCTTCTCATTCCTGGGCGAGGCGTCGTACTCGGCAACGATTCGGGTTACGGCGGGTTCGGCGGCGGACTTCGTCACTCCAGGCCCGCCAGTCACAAGAGCCTCAAACCAGGTCAAGCACGGGGCACTTCGGACCCCGCCGCTCCATGGCTGCCGGCCCCCATTCCTTTTCATCCGAGGAACGCTTGCCCTTATAGGCGGGCTACGATCTCTTCGTCTATTAGGGCTGTTATAGAGGTCCGCTGGGAGCCGCCGCCTTCCACATGGGCGGTTACGGTCACCACCGCTTCCTTGTCCGGGGAGATTATGCAGAGCTGGCCGTAGAGGCCTGCCATTTTGTACGTCTTTTCCCCGAGGGTGCACCAGACGCCGAGACCGTAACTGTCTGAGAGGCGGAAGCCTTCGGCTGTTGGGTCCTTCATGGTCGGAACGGTTTCAGTCGCGATTCGAGCGCAGTATTCGGCGGGGACCAGCTGGCGGCCTTCGTGGCGGCCCTCGTCGAGCAGGAGGCGGCCGAAGCGGGCCAGTTCGGACGTCCTCAGGTGGAGGGCGCTCTCCGCTACCGGATGGCCGAGGGGGCAGGTGTGCCACTGGGGATTGTGGATGGCCAGCGGGGTGAAGAGGCGGGGCAGCAGGTAATCGCGGACGTTGGCGCCGGTCGCGGCGCGCAGGGCGCGGGCCGCTATGTACGGGCCGATGCCGGTGTACCTGAAATACGTGCCGGGTTCGTGCGCGAGCGGGGTCGCGAAGAAGTCAGCGGCGAGGTCCGGGACTACGACGGGGTCGTAGGCGGACCAGGAGTATGGGCTGCCGGACGTCATCGTGAGCAAGTGCCGGAGCGTGACCTGGTCGAGGCGGGGCGCGGCAGAGCCGGCCAACTCGGGGTAGTACTTGAGGGCGGGGTCGTCCAGGGCGAGGCGGCCTTCGGCTTCGGCGATGCCAAGCGCTACGGACGTAAAGGTCTTCGAGACCGACCGCACATCGACCCGGTCGTCCGAGCGGAGCCTGCGTTCGACCGGCTCGGCACCGCGGCGGTAGATGTGCACTCCGTAGAGTTCCATGCCCTCTCGTTCGGCGGACCGGACCAGGGCGTCGATGAGTTCTCGCATGGCGGGGAGCCTAATGGCGGGGTCTGACATTCGCGGGTTGTGCAGGGAGACTTCGCCAGCGCAATCCAGTTGACCGCCGAGGGATTGGAGCACGCAGCGGCAGTCCACGCTTCGCGCGGCCGGGGGCGCCCATCGTGCAAGGCTCACCGGCTCACCGGCTCGCCGGCGGCGCTGCGTGAACTCATCGACCTGGTGCCGCAACTACCGAGCGACTCGTACCGGGCGCCGCTGGTCAAACACGCGTGGGTCGGTCCTTCCCTGCTGGAGGAACTGCTGGACGAGGCCCGCAGCGTTCAGAACAGCTCACCCGAATTGCTGGACGAATGGCCGTTGTCGACAAGATCGTGTCACGAGCGCTGCGACTTGGCGTCGGCGAGGGTGTCGAGGAGGCGTTTGATGGGGGTGGCGAGGCCCCAGCGGTCGGAGAGTTCTTCGAGGGTGATGGGGTCGAGGGGTTCGGTGGGGAGGGTGGGGTCGAAGGTGGGGAGGGGGATGTCGGTGGCGACGCTGACGACGGTGGGGGCGACGGCGAGGTAGGCGGCGCCCTCGATGAGGCGTTTGCGCTGCGCCGGGGTGAGTTTGCTGTCGAGGTCGACGGCGGCGGCTTGGATGCCGGCGAGGTCGCCGTACTGGGCGATCAGCTTGGTGGCGGTCTTCTCGCCGATGCCGACGACGCCGGGGAGGCCGTCGCTGGGGTCGCCGCGGAGGACGGCGAAGTCGACGTACTGGGAGCCGGTCACGCCGTATTTCTCGACCAGTAGGGCTTCGTCGGTCAGTTGGAGCGAGCCCACACCCTTGATGGGGTAGAGCACCCGCACCCGGCGGGCGTCGTCCACCAGTTGGAACAGGTCACGGTCGCCGGTGACGATGTCGACCGGGGCGGGGTGGTGGGTGGCCAGGGTGCCGATGACGTCGTCGGCCTCGTAGTCGGGGACGCCGATGCGGGCGATGCCGAGGGCGTCCAGGACCGCGGCGATCACCGGGACCTGGGGTGACAGGGTGTCCGGGACCTCCTCCTGGCCCTCGGTCGTGGGTTCGGCGGCGAGCCGGTGGGTCTTGTAGGTGGGGATCAGGTCCACCCGCCACTGCGGGCGCCAGTCGGCGTCCCAGCAGGCGACCAGGTGGTCCGGGGCGTGGTCCTGGACCAGCCGGGTGATGAACTCCAGCAGTCCGCGGACGGCGTTGACCGGCTGCCCGTCCGGGGAGCGGACCGAGTCGGGCACGCCGAAGTAGGCGCGGAAGTAGAGGCTGGCGGTGTCCAGCAGCATCAGCCGGGGCGCGGTCGCGGCGGGGCCCGGGCCGGGGGCTGCGGTGGAGGTCGCGGGCGGGGTTGCGGTCATGCTCCGCATCATGCCGTACAGGTACGACAACGGCGCATATTGGCGTTTCTTGACAGTGTTTCGGGTGCGCACCAAGCTGAGGCGCTGGCACCTCACCCCGCGCACCCCGCGCACCCCGCGCACCCCGCGCACCCCGCGCACCCCGCGCACCCCGCGCACCCCGCGCACCCCGCGCACCCGCTCACCGCTCACCGCTCACCCGCTCACGCAGCTCACTTCAGGAGGGCCGGATGGCCTGGACCGCCGCCGACGTACCCGACCAGACGGGTCGGACCGTGCTCGTCACGGGTGCCAACACCGGCCTCGGTCTGGAGACCGCCACCGTGCTGGCCCGGCGCGGCGCCACGGTCGTCCTCGCCTGCCGCAACCCGGTGAAGGCCAAGGCGGCGGCGGTACGGATCGGCGGCAGCACCGAGCTGCTGGCCCTGGACCTCGCCTCGCTGGCCTCGGTACGGGAGGCCGCCGCCGAGGCGCACGAGCGCTTCGACCACCTGGACCTGCTGATTAACAACGCCGGTGTGATGGTCCCGCCACACCGGCGCACCGTCGACGGTTTCGAGCTCCAGTTCGGCACCAACCACCTGGGCCACTTCGCCCTCACCGGGCTGCTGCTCGACCTGCTGGCCGGCACCGAGGGTTCCCGGGTGGTCGTGCTCAGCAGCCTGGCCCACAAGTTGGCCAGGGGTGGGCTCGACTTCGACGACCTTCAGTCGGAGCGGCGGTACAGCCGGGTGGGCGCCTACAACCAGTCCAAGCTGGCCAACCTGATGTTCATGTACGCCCTGCAGCGGCGCCTCGCCGCTTCGGACACCGCCAGGACCATTGCCCTCGCCGCCCACCCCGGCCTCACCTCGACCGAGCTGGGACGCCATCTGCCGGCGCCAGTCCGGCCGCTGTACGCCCTCGGGGCCGACTCGGTCCTGCAGTCGCCGGCCCTTGGCGCGCTGCCGACGCTGCGTGCCGCCACCGACCCGCGGGCGATGGGCGCCCACTACTACGGTCCTGACGGACCGTTCGAGACGCGCGGCTTCCCCGTGCTCAAGGCCTCGATCGCCGCGGCCCACAGTCAGGCCGCCCAGGAGCGCCTGTGGGCGGTCTCGGAGGGCCTGACCGGGGTGACCTACGACCTGCGGAGTGTCTGACCGGGACTGGTGAGAGCTGACCTGGACTGGTGAGAGCTGAACGGGACTGGTCAGACCAGGTCGGGGCGGCGCCACTCCTCGTCCAGCACGTGGTGGGCGAGGAAGGCCAGCACCGTGGCGTACCAGAGCCGGGAGTTGTTGGGCTTGAGGATCCAGTGGCCCTCGTCCGGGTAGTAGAGGAACTTCGCCGGGACGCCGAAGCGCACCAGGTCGGTCCACAGGCCGAGGCCCTCGCCGATCGGCACCCGGTAGTCCCGGTCGCCGTGGACCACCAGCATGGGCGTGCGGATCTCGGCCGCGTGCAGATGAGGTGACATGTCGTCATAGCGCTCTGTGGTCTTCAGGATGTCGCCGCACATGCGCCGCCAGTAATGCGGGGCGTCGGTGGTGCCGGCGAAGCTGTGCAGGTTCCACAGGCTGGCGTGGCTGACGATGGCCTTGAAGCGGTCGGTCCTGGTGGCGATCACATTGGCCATGTAGCCGCCGAAGGAGCCGCCCAGCATCGCCGTTCGCGCCGGGTCCAGGTCCGGCCGGCGCAGGGCGGCGTCGGTGAGGGCCAGGACGTCGCGGTAGGGGTTGCCGGCCCAGTCGCCCCAGCCGCGCCGGTGCATCTCCTGGCCGTAGCCCGTGGACAGCGCCGGGTCGGGCAGCAGCACCGCGTATCCCGCCGCGGCGGCGACCCACGGGTTCCAGCGCCAGGTCCAGGCGTTCCAGCTGTTCTGCGGGCCGCCGTGGACCCAGAGCAGCAGCGGTGCCGGTGCGTCGGCGTCGGCTCCGTCCGGCAGCACCAGCCAGGAGCGCAGCGCGGTGCCGTCCTCCGCGGTGGTGGTCACCTCGGTCAGCGAGCCGGGGAGAGCGCCGACCGGCGCGGGGGTGAGCAGGGCGACCGGCTCCTGGTCGGCGGTGGCGCTGTCGAGCCGGACCGGGGTGGGCGGGGAGTCGACGGAGGAGCGCAGCGCGAACAGCGCGGTGCCGTCCGGGGAGACGGCCAGGTGGGTGTAGGTGCCCTCGGCGGTGAGGCGGGTCACGGTGCCGTCGGCGGTGTCGAGGCGGAAGACCGGGCCGCGCCCGCGCTGGTCGGCGGTGAAGAACAGGGCGTCGCCGACGGGGGACGGGACGACCGCGTCCGGCCAGAGGTCGAACCCGGGCAGCAGGTCGCGGCCCTGGCCCTGGCCCTGGTCGACCGTCAGGTCGAAGGAGCAGAGGGTGATGTCGCCGCTGTCCTCCCAGCTGGACCTGGACTCGCGCAGGCAGAACAGGGTGCGGCCGTCGGCGGCGAACACCGGGGCGTCGAACTCCGCGTCCGGCAGTGCGATCAGGCGCAGTCGCTTGCCGGTGGCGGCATCGATGACGGCGACCCCGGCCCGGAGCTCGTCCGGGGTGTCGCCGAGGAGGACGGTGCAGGCGAGCAGGGACCCGTCGGGGGAGAGCGCCGGGGCCGCCCCGTGCACGCTGACGGTTCCGCAGTCCACCGGCGTCGGTTCCTCCCTCTGCCCGGTCGCCCCGGTCGCCCCGGCCAACCCGGCCACGTCGTCCGAGCCCCCCGGCAGGGTCAGGGCGAAGGCGTGCGGGACACCGGGGCCGAGGTCGTGGTCCCAGAAGCGAACCATCGCCTCCTCGTGCAGGATCGCGCTGACCTTGGCGTCCTTCCTGGCCTTGCGCAGGGCCGCGTCGCTCTCGGCGTCCTCGGCCCCGGGGAGCAGCGAGGCGATCAGGGCGATCCGCTCGGACTGCCGGGCCACCGCGAACTCGTCCACCCCGCCCGGGCGGCCGAGCAGCCTGACCGCCTCGCCGCCGTCGGCCGGCAGGGCCCACAGCGCGGAGTCGCCGTCCTCGGGGGCGTCCTTGGGCGGGTCGGCGTCGGGGCGGGCGGAGAGGAAGAGCAGGGTGCCGTCCGGCCGGAACGCGGGCGCGGACTCGCCCTTGGCGGAGCGGGTGAGCCGACGCGAGGGACGCTGCCCGGCCGGGTCGACCTCCCACAGCGCGGTGATGTATCTGGTTCCCTCGGCCGCGAGTTCGGCGACCGCCACGACCAGGCGGTCACCGCCGGGGGAGAGCGCCAGCGAGGAGATCCGGGGCAGGGCGATGAACGTCCCCAGGTCGTGGAAGGCAGTGGCAGGTGCGGTGGCGGGTCCAGTGGCAGGCGCGGGCGGAGATGCGGCGGGGGCGGTGGTGTCGTCAGGCATGGCCCTCATCCTGGAGCACAGGCTGTGTACGCACCAGGGTCCTCGGCGAGCTCGCGCCGATTCAGCGCGGCCTGCACCAGGGCCTGGGCCAGCCGGAGGTCCGTGCCCTGCTCGGGGTGCCACTGGACGGCGAGGGCGAGTCCGCCGGGGGCCTCGACCGGGAGTTCGACCGCCTCGACGGTGCCGTCGGGGTGGTACGCGCCGGCGATCAGGCCCGCGCCCAGGCGGTGCACGGCCTGGTGGTGGTAGGTGGGGACGTCCAGGGTCGCGGTTCCGAGCAGGGAGGCGAGCCGGGTGCCCGGAACCGGGGTGACCGGGTGCGCGGCGTAGGCGCCCCGGGTGGGGGAGTGGCCCGCATGGCCGACGACCTCGGGGAGGTGCTGGACCAGGTCGCCGCCGCAGGCCACATTGAGCAGCTGCATGCCCCGGCAGATGCCCAGCAGCGGCACCCCCTGCTCCAGCGCGGCGGCGATCAGCGCCAGTTCCCAGGCGTCCCGCTCCGGGCCCGGCGGGTCCGTGCGCGGGTCGTGCTCCGCGCCGTAGCGGCGCGGGTCCACGTCCGGGCCGCCGCTGACGACCAGTCCGCCGAGCCGTGACACCACGTCGGCGGCGACGGACGGATCGTCCGGCGGCAGCATCGCGGCGATCCCGCCGGACTGCTGGACCAGGGCGCAGTACTGGACCGGCAGCAGGGCGGCCTGCTGCTCGGTCCAGACGCCCCAGCCGGCCGGGACGAGGTAGGTGGTGACACCGATGAGCGGACGGAACATGGAGCCGGCCTCCCTGAGGCATGAGGGATCAAAGGAGTCGAAGGGATCGGGGGATCATTGACGGGCCGTCAGGCCAGGAAGCCGCGGAGCAGGGCCGCGGTGCCGGCCAGGTGCTCGCGCATCACCGCGCGGGCCCGGTCGGGGTCGCCGCCGAGGATCGCGGCGACCAGTTCCCGGTGCTGCCGTTCGCTGTGTTCGAGGTTGGGTGGCAGCAGCGGGATGCCGCCGAGCAGGTCGTTGACGGTGGCGCGGACGGCGGCGTACTGGCCGGCCACGGAGGCCGAGCCGCAGAGTTCGGCGACCGCCAGGTGCAGCCTGGTGTCCTGGCGGCGGTAGTCGGCGAGCGGGGCGGCGGCGGTCGCGGCGAGGCAGTCGCGCAGCCGCTGCGCGTCCGCGCCGGTCGGCGGGCGTGCGGCGCAGAGTTCGGCGGCGCCGACCTCCAGCACCTCCCGGAACAGCAGGGTGTCCTCCAGCCGGTCGCCGAGCAGTTCGGCGCGCCGTCGCAGCTCGCTACCGTCGGCCGTGGCAGGGTCGGTGAGCGGGTCCAGGCCGGGGCGCCGGACGAAGGCCCCGCCGTAGCGTCCGCGGCGTACCTCGAGCAGCCCGGTGTCCTGGAGGACCTTGAGCGCCTCGCGCAGGGTCACCCGGCTGACCTGGAGCCGTTCCGCGAGGTCCCGTTCCGGGGGCAGCCGCTCGCCCTCGGGCACCAGTCCGAGCCGGATCAGCTGCAGCAGCCGCTGGACCGTTTCCTCAAAGGTGTTCCCCGAACGCACCGGTCGCAGCACCGCGGCCAGCGGATCAGCTTCTGCAGCCTCTGTCATCGAGCCCCCTTCCCTTTCAATGGTACAAGGACATACCTTTAACTCGCTCGGCAGCCCACAGCGCCACCGTAGAGGCCAAGGCAGCCATCCCAGAGGCCAGGCAGCCATCGCAGAGGCCAAGGCAACCGCACTCGGAGGCAACCCCGTGACCACACGTCAACCCCCGCTCAGCGTTCCTGAGCTGCGCCGTCTGATCCAGGACGGGGTCATCCACACCGTGGCCGTGGCCTTCACCGACATGCAGGGCAGGCTGCAGGGCAAGCGCTTCGCCGCCGGGTTCTTCCTGGACGACGTGCTCGCCCACGGCAGCGAGGGCTGCGCCTACCTGCTGGCGGTGGACGTGGAGCTCAACACCGTCGACGGCTACCCGATGGCGTCCTGGGACACCGGCTACGGGGACTTCGCGATGATCCCCGACCTGGACACCCTGCGGCTGACCCCGTGGCAGCCCGGAACCGCCCTGGTCACCGCCGACCTGGCCTGGCTGGACGGCAGCCCGGTCCCCGCCTCGCCGCGGCAGATCCTGCGGCGCCAGCTCGACCGCCTGGCCGAGCACGGCCTCAGCGCCTGGGCGGGCACCGAGCTGGAGTTCATCGTCTTCAAGGACACCTACGAGGAAGCCTGGAGCACCGGCTACCGCGCGCTCACCCCGGCGAACCAGTACAACGCCGACTACTCGCTCCTCGCCACCGCCAGGATCGAGCCGCTGCTGGCCCGGATCCGCAATGAGATGGGCGCGGCCGGGATGGTGGTCGAGTCCGCCAAGGGCGAGTGCAACCTCGGCCAGCACGAGATCGCCTTCCGCTACGACGAGGCGCTGACCACCTGCGACCAGCACAGCGTCTACAAGACCGGGGCCAAGGAGATCGCCGCCCAGCAGGGGCAGTCGCTGACCTTCATGGCCAAGTACAACGAGCGCGAGGGCAACAGCTGCCATGTGCACCTGTCGCTGCGCGACGCCGACGGCCGACCGGCCTTCGCCGGGGCGGACGGGGGGATGGCGCCGCTGATGCGGCACTTCCTGGCCGGCCAGCTGGCCGCGATGCGCGAGCTGACCCTGCTCTACGCGCCCAACATCAACTCCTACAAGCGCTTCCGGCCCGGCTCCTTCGCCCCCACCGCCGTGGCCTGGGGCCGGGACAATCGCACCTGCTCGCTGCGGGTGGTCGGCCACGGCCCCTCACTGCGCTTCGAGAACCGCGCGCCCGGAGGGGACGTCAACCCCTACCTCGCCGTGGCCGCGATGATCGCCGGCGGGCTGCACGGCATCGAGCAGGAGCTGGAGCTGCCGGAGCCGTGCACCGGCAACGCCTACGAGGCCGACTACGAGCACCTCCCGAGCACCCTGCGCGAGGCCGCCGCGCTCTGGTCCGGCAGCAAGCTGGCCGAGGACGCCTTCGGCAGCGACGTGGTCCAGCACTACCTGCGGATGGCCGAGGTCGAGCAGGACGCCTACGACACCGCCGTCACCGACTGGGAGCGTTTCCGCTCCTTCGAACGAATGTGAGCCCGCGTCAGATGACCCCGCAGACGGCCGACGAGCCGCTGATCGTCCTCAATCCCGCCACCGAGGAGGTGATCGCCACCGTCCCGGCCACCACCCCGGCCGAGGTGGACGCCGCCGTGTCCCGGGCCGCCAAGGCCCAGCAGGGCTGGGCCGCGCTGGCCCCCGGCGACCGGGCCCGGCTGCTGCGCCGCTTCGCCGACGCCGTGGACGGCGCGGTCGAGGAACTGGCCCTGCTGGAGCTGCGCGAGGCCGGGCACACCCTCGGCAACGCCCGCTGGGAGGCCGGCAATGTCCGCGACCTGCTGGAGTACGCGGCCGGTGGGATCGAACGGCTGACCGGTCGGCAGATCCCGGTGGCCGGCGGCCTGGACGTCACCTTCCACGAGCCGCTGGGCGTGGTCGCGGTCATCGCGCCCTGGAACTTCCCGATGCCGATCGCCGGCTGGGGTTTCGCCCCCGCCCTGGCGGCCGGCAACGCGGTGCTGCTCAAACCGGCCGAGACCACCCCGCTCACCGCGCTGCGGCTGGCCGAACTGGCCCTGGCCGCCGGGCTGCCCGAGGGGCTGTTCCAGGTGCTGCCCGGGCACGGCCCGGTGACCGGGCGGGCCCTGGTCGACCACCCCGGCGTGCGGAAGGTGGTCTTCACCGGCTCCACCGCGGTCGGCAAGGAGATCATGGCCCGCTGCGCCGGGCAGCTGAAGCGGGTCACCCTGGAACTCGGCGGCAAGAGCCCCAACCTGGTCTTCGCCGACGCCGACCTGACCCGCGCCGCCGCCACCGCGCCGATGGCCTTCCTCGACAACGCCGGACAGGACTGCTGCGCCCGGACCAGGATCCTGGTCCAGCGCGAGGTCTACCAGGACTTCCTGTCCCTGCTCGGCCCGGCCCTCGCCGCGGTCAGGGTCGGCGACCCGGCCGACCCGGCCACCGAGATGGGCCCGCTGATCTCGGCGGCCCAACGGGAGCGGGTGCGCGGCTTCCTGACGGACGATCAGCAGGTGGTGGCCCGGGGTGACGCCCCGTCGGGGCCCGGCTTCTGGTTCCCGCCCACCCTGCTCGCCCCCGAGGACCCCGACAGCCGCGCCGCCACCGAGGAGATCTTCGGCCCGGTCGCGGTGGTCCTCCCGTTCACCGACGAGGCGGACGCGCTGCGGCTGGCCAACGGCACCCGCTACGGCCTGTCCGGGTCCATCTGGACCCGGGACCTGGGCCGGGCGCTGCGGCTGGCCCGCGGCGTCAACGCGGGCAACCTCTCGGTCAACTCGCACAGCTCGGTCCGCTACTGGACGCCCTTCGGCGGCTTCGGCGAGTCCGGGCTCGGCCGCGAGCTGGGACCGGACGCCCTCACCCACTTCACCGAGACCAAGAACGTCTTCTTCAGCACCGAGGAGTAGCTCGCTCATGACCACCCCTGAGAGCATCTGCCGCCGCCTGGTCGGCCGTACCGCCGTGATCACCGGCGCCGGCAGCGGCATCGGCCTCGCCACCGCCCACCGGCTGGCGAGCGAGGGCGCGAACGTCGTCTGCGGCGACGTCGACGAGACGGCGGGCAAGGCCGCCGCCGAGGCGGTCGGCGGGCTGTTCGTGCAGGTCGACGTCACCGCCGCGGACCAGGTCGAGGCGCTGTTCAAGGCCGCGTACGACACCTACGGCAGCGTCGACATCGCCTTCAACAACGCCGGCATCTCGCCGCCCGACGACGACTCCATCCTCACCACCGGACTCGACGCCTGGCGCCGGGTCCAGGAGGTCAACCTGACCTCGGTCTTCCTCTGCTGCAAGGCCGCCCTCCCCTACATGCAGCGCCAGGGCCGGGGCTCGATCATCAACACCGCCAGCTTCGTCGCGGTGATGGGCGCGGCGACCTCGCAGATCTCCTACACCGCGTCCAAGGGCGGGGTACTGGCGATGTCCCGGGAGCTGGGCGTCCAGTTCGCCCGGGAGGGCATCAGGGTCAACGCGCTCTGCCCGGGGCCGGTCGACACCCCGCTGCTGCGCGAGCTGTTCGCCAAGGACCCGGAGCGCGCCGCCCGCCGACTCGTCCACATCCCGCTGGGCCGCTTCGCCCGTCCCGAGGAGATCGCCGCCGCGGTGGCCTTCCTGGCCAGTGACGACTCCTCGTTCATGACCGCCAACGAGTTCCTGGTGGACGGCGGCATCGGCGGCGCCTATGTGACCCCGCTGTAGGCCGTCCGGGCACGGGACGTGCCGTCGGCCCCCGGTGGCAGCCGCGCGTGGGCGCGGGCAGCACCGGGGGCCGCAGGATGAGGACGCCGGCTTCCTTCCGCACCTCATTCTCAGCTGATCCTCAGGGCCGGTTGATCGCACGCTTATCGAATTGGCCGTAGATTGCCGCTGTGAGTACGACGACCCCGGCCGGCTGGTACCCGGACCCCAAGCCCATTGACCCCGCCCACCCCGGTCAGCGCTGGTGGAACGGCTCCGAATGGACCGTCAGCACCAAGCCCGACGAGGTGCTGACGATCGGACCCGTGCCGACCAAACGCGCCCGCCCCCGGCGGGCCACCGTGCTGGCCGGAACCGTGGCGGCCCTGCTCGGCCTCGGCGTCGGCAGCCTGACCACCTATCTGATCATGGACGGACGGCACTCGACCACAACGTCCTCCCCCTCGCCCTCCCAGCGCTTCAACCAGGGCGGCGCCCCCTTCGGCGAAGGCGGCTCCGGCGGCAGCGGCGGCGGCTCAGGCGGCACCGGCGGCGGCTCCGGCGGAACGGGCGGCTCCGGCGGCGCTCCGGGCGGCAGCGGGGGCAGCTCCGGCGGCAGCGGCGGACTGGGCGGCGCCAGCAGCACCACCGCCTACGACGTCGTGGACGGCCTCTCCCTCCCCATCCCCAGCGGGTGGACCGGCGGTACCACCGACGACGGCCACGCGGGCCTCGCGATAGGCCAGTACACCTGCGCCCAGTCCTCCAGCAGCACCTGCACCCTCGGCGGTGCCAATACCGAGACCCTCAAGGCCTCGGTCGGCGACGGGGCCGAGGCCGCCGCCAAGGCGGACATCGCCGGCGCCGTGAAGGAGGCGTACGGGGACATCACCGGCCACCAGCAGCTGGAGTCCCAGGCGGTGACCGTGGCCGGCCGCTCCGGCTACCTGATCCGCTGGAAGATCGACGCCAAGGTCGGCAACAGCGGCACGGTGGAGACCGTGGTCTTCCCGACCAGCGACAACAAGAGCCTGGTGGCCCTGCACATGGGCTTCGACACGGCCGCCAAGGCCCCGGACGTCTCGCTGATGGACACCATCGTCTCCGGGATCAAGGACGCCGACACCGCCAATCTGAGCGGGGGCGGCACCGGCAGCACCGGCAGCAACTCCTGACGAACCGTCCGAACGCAGGGCGCCCCCGCCGGATCCGGCGGGGGCGCCCTGCGTTCACAGGCCACAGGCGGGTCAGAGGTCAGAGGAAGGTCCGGCCCTCGCCCCGGTAGGTCGGCACCGTCTCCACGATCCGGTCGCCCTCGACCAGCCGCAGCTCGGCGAAGCGCTCGCACAGCTCCCCGGCCTTGGCGTGCCGGAACCACACCTTGTCGCCGATCAGCAGGTCGTCCGCGGCCGAGCCCAGCAGCGGGGTCTGCACCTCGCCGGCGCCCTCCTGCGGGTCGTAGCGCAGCCCCTCCGGCAGGTAGGGGACCGGGGAGCGGTCCGCCCCGGCCGCGCCGGAGGCCGGGTAGCCGCCGCCGAGCACCGTCACCACACCGACGCCGGGACGCCGTACCACCGGCTGCGCGAACAGCGCGGCCGGACGGCCGTGGAAGGAGCGGTAGTTGTCGAACAGCCGGGGGACGTAGAGCCCGGACCCGGCCGCGACCTCGGTCACCGAGTCCTCGGCCACGGTGCTCTCCACACTGCCGGTGCCGCCGCCGTTGACGTACTCCAGGTCGGCGACCCGGCGTACCGCGGCCACCACGTCGGCCCGGCGCTGCGCCAGCTCGGCGCGTGCCGTGCGCTGCATCACCTGGATCATCCGGGAGCGGAACGGCCGCCCGGCGATGCGGTCGCCGACCCCGGCGATATGCCCCTCGTAAGCCATCAGGCCGACCACCCGGAAGCCGGGACGCTGCTGCACCAGACCGGCGAACGCGGCCAGCGCCTCGGGCGTGCGCAGCGGGGAGCGCCGCGCGCCGACCCGGACCCGGCCGCCGAACAACTGCAGCGCGGTATCCAGCTCCAGGCAGACCCGGATCTCCTCGGTGCCTTCGCCGCGGGCCGCGTCGATCAGGTCGAGCTGCGCCGGGTCGTCCAGCAGCACCGAGATCGCCCCGGCCAGCTTGGGGTCGGCGGCCAGCTCGGCGTAGCCGGCCCGGTCGGCGGAGGGGTAGGCGAGCAGGATGTCGTCGAAGCCGGCCCGGGCCAGCCAGATCGACTCGGCCAGGGTGAAGCTCATGATCCCCCGGAAGCCGTCCATCCGGAGCACCCGCTCCAGCAGGGCCCGGCAGCGCACCGACTTGCTGGCGACCCGGATCGGCTTGCCGACCGCGCGCCGGACCAGGTCCTCCGCGTTGGCGTCGAAGGCTTCGAGGTCCACGATCGCCACCGGCGCGTCGAGGTGGGCGGTGGCGCGGTCGTAGCGCGTGCGGTCTGCGGAGGGTGTCACCATGCCGGAAGACTGCCACATCGTGGCTACCTGTCGGTAGGGGAGACTGGGAATCGGCTCATGTTCAACGGCCCGGTCACCACGGCTCAGCCACCACGGCTCAGCCTGGGAGCAGCGCTTCCGCGGCGGCCTTGGCGACCGATTCGATCAGGTCGATGCCCTGGTCCATGGTGGGGTTGCCGTCCGAGAGCACCGAGATCAGCAGCTGGTGGCCGTCGCGGTCGACCCGGCCGGTGCTGTTGACCACCCAGAGCCCGGTCGTGGAGCGCGGCAGCCAGCCGTTCTTCAGTTCGTAGTCGTCGCTGGTGGCGGCGGCGCTGACGCCCCAGCGCTGGTCGCTCTCGACCTGGCTCAGCAGGCCTTGGATATAGGCCCGGGAGGCGGTGCTGAGCAGCGAGGAGCTGGTGAACACCTGGCGCAGCAGGGTCACCTGGTCGGCGGCCGTGGTGGTGGTCACACCCCAGAGGATGCCCTCCCCGCTGTGGGTGGAGGTCATCCCGAAACGCTTGTTCGCGGCATCCATGCCCGGTGCCTTGCCGAGGGTGGTGTAGAGGCTGTCGGCGGCGGCGTTGTCGCTGTGCTCGATCATCTTGGTGGCGAGCGCCTGCTCCGCCGCCGTCAGCTCAGTGCCCTTGTCCTGGTCCTCCAGCAGCAGGGTGGCCAGCACGTCCAGCTTGGCGATGCTGGCGCAGGCGAAGCCGTGGCCGGCGCCGCCGTAGTCGAGCGTCCGGCCGGTGGTCAGGTCGGTCACCGCGACCGAGGTCGCGCCCGCGGCCCGGGACACCGCGTCCCTGAGGGTGTCGGTGCCGGCCACCGAGGCTGCCTTGGTGGCCTTCGCGGTGGGCTTCCTGGCCGGCTCGGTGGCGGTGGCGCTGGGCTTCGCGGACGCTGTGCCGCCGCTTCCGCCGCTGGGCTGCACCGAGGGCGACAGCCCGTCCGAGGAGGACACTGCCGTACCGGCCGGGGCGGACTGGTTGAGCAGGACGGCGGTCAGCACGGCCACCGCCGTCACCCCGACCACCGCGTAGAGGATGCCGGCCCGAGACCTGCTGCGGGGTTTGGCGCGACGGCGACGGCCCCGGCTTCTCTTCGACATAGGTACGCACACTATGGATCAGCTCTCTGGAATGGGTGGGAAAATCATGAGAATCCCCTGGAAAGATCGGCACAGAGGTTGCCTCGCGGCATATGTGCCGGTGCGGCTCCGCCGTCGGCGGTCCGGCGGGCCGGGCCCGAGCGACTAGGCTCGCCGGGTGCAGCGTAAGAACATCCCCGACCCGGGGTTCTCGGGTGACGACGGCTCGGCGGACCCCCGGCTCGCGGAGGCCCTGTCCCGGTACGTGGAGCAGCCCTCGGCGGCGGGCGAGCAGGAGCTCCTGGAAGCCCTGGTCGGCGCCCGGCTGATGGTCCCGATCGTGGCCATCCTCGGCGAGGCCGAGACCGGCGCCGACGGACTGACCCACGAGAAGTCCAGCGACATGGCCGTCCCCACCGTGCGGCTGCCGGACGGCCGCAGCGGACTGCCCGCCTTCACCTCCCTGGACGCGCTGGCCCGTTGGCGCGCCGACGCCCGCCCCGCGCCGGTCCCGGCCGCGCAGGCGGTCCGGGCGGCCTGGTCCGAGCAGGCCGACGCGCTGCTGGTGGACCTGGCCGGTCCCGCCTTCTACGAGCTCTCCGGAGCGGCCATGCGCGCCGTGGCCGAGGGCAGGGCCAGGATCGACCCGCTGCACGATCCCGAGGTCGCCGAGGCGGTCCGCACCGTGCTGGCCCAGCACCCGGCCGTACTGCGTGCTCATCTGCTGCCCAGCCGGGAGCAGCAGACCGACGCGCTGCTGGCGCTGATCCCCGACCCGGCCGCGGACCCGGCGGTGCTCGGGCCCTCGGTCCAGCGGCTGGCCGCCGCACTGGCCGCCGACGAACTGCTGCGGATCCGGCTGGACCGGGGCCTGGACCTCGCCGTCGTCCCCGCGTCGGCCGCCGAACCGGCCCAGCCGCTCTACGCCCGCTGACGCCGGGTCAGGGGTGCTCGGCTGCCGCGGCTAACTCGGCTGGCCGAGCACCCCTGCCGCCGCCTTGGCGACCGACTCGATCAGGTCGACCCCCTGGTCCATGGTGGGGTTGCCGTCCGAGACCACCGAGATCAGCAGCTGGTGGCCGTCGCGGTCGACCTGGCCGGTGCTGTTGATCACCCAGAGCCCGGTGCTGGAGCGGGGCAGCCAGCCGTTCTTCAGCTCAAAGCTGTCGCTGGTACCGGCGGCGCCGACCCCCCAGCGCTGGTCGCTCTCGACCTGGCTCAGCAGGCCCTGGATGTAGGCCCGGGAGGCGGCGCTGAGCAGCGAGGAGTCGGTGAACACCTGGCGCAGCAGGGTCAGCTGGTCCGCGGCCGTGGTGGTGGTCAGCCCCCAGTAGTCGTCGCTGCCGCCGTGGGTGGCGGTGAGCCCGAACCGCTTGTTCGCGGCGTCCAGGCCGGTGTGCGCGCCGATCGCGGTGTAGAGGCTGTTCGCGGCGTCGTTGTCGCTGTGCTCGATCATGCTGGTGGCCAGCGTGCGCTGGGACGAGGTGAGCGACCCGCCCCGGTCCTGGGCCTGCAGCAGCAGGGTGGCCAGGATGTCCAGCTTGGCGATGCTGGCGGTGACGAAGGCGTGCCCCTGCGCGCCGTAGTCCACCGAGGCGCCGGTAGTGAGATCCACGGCGGCGACCGAGACCTGGCCGTGCGCCTGCGCGACTGCTGCCTTGAGCGCGTCCATGCCTGCTTCCGAGGGAGTGTCCGAGGGGGTCGGAGCGGCCGAGGCGGCAGCCGGGCGGCTCGGTGTCGCGGTCGCGGACGGCGACGCGGCGGGTGCCGAGGCCGGCGCGGAGGCCGAAGCCGGCGCGGAGGCCGATATCGCGGCGTGCGCGGAGCCGCGGTGCGCCAGCAGCGCCGTCGTGTCGGACACCGCCAGCACCCCGGCCACCGCACAGACGATCGCGGTCCTGCTTCTGCTCCACATGACCGGTCACGCTAGGCACCGTTCCTCTGACCGGGCTGAGAGGAAGATAGAGACTGCCTGGGAACGGCCGTGGCCGGCTCAGCCGTAGACGGGCCCGGTGAACTTCTCGCCGGGGCCGGTGCCCGGGGCGTCCGGGACCAGCGAGGCCTCGCGGAAGGCGAGCTGCAGCGACTTCAGGCCGTCCCGCAGCGGGGCGGCGTGGTAGGTGCTGAGGTCAGGCGCGGCGGCGGTGAGCAGCCCGGCCAGCGCGTTGATCAGCTTCCTGGCCTCGTCCAGGTCCTTGTGCTTCTCGCCGTCCTCGGCCAGCCCGAGGTTGACCGCCGCCGCGCTCAGCAGGTGCACGGCCGTGGTGGTGATCAGTTCCACCGCCGGGACGTCGGCGATGTCGCGGGTCAGGTCGTCGAGGTCGGGGCTGTCGGGCTGGCTGCTCATGGGTACTCGTCTCAACCTGTCGTGCGTGGATGTCGTGGATGTCTGTCCGAAGTCTGCCCGATCCGCCCCGGACGCGGGAATTCTGCGCTACGCCCGAACGCTGCTATGCTCGGACACTGACCGGCCAGGTCGTCATGCCCGTGGGGCAGGACGCCAGGCCCGCAAGTGGAGGCTCCCTCCCACCCGCATCGACCCCCGGGTCGTCGGGTTCCGGTCCGGTGGTTCACGGCTCGTCCAGCGTGACACCACCCAGCGCGTTTCGCGGACATTGTGCTCCGCGGCAGCGTGCCCGGTTTCCGTGGAGCCCCGCCTGTGTGTCATGCGGGGCTTTTTTCGTGCCCGCGGTGCGGCGCCCGGCGCGCCGGATCCACCGCGGTACGAATGAAGTCCTGTGTGGCGGTAAACCAGTCCGCATAACGCGACTGCCGCCGGCAGTCGCGAGGTGCAACCGAGGAGGATCCATCAGCACTGAGCCCCGCATCAACGACCGGATTCGCGTCCCTGAGGTGCGACTCGTCGGTCCCAGTGGCGAGCAGGTCGGCATCGTGCCGCTTGCCAAGGCCCTGGAACTTGCGCAGGAGTACGACCTGGATCTGGTCGAGGTCGCGGCGACCGCCCGGCCGCCGGTGTGCAAGCTCATGGACTACGGCAAGTTCAAGTACGAGTCCGCCATGAAGGCCCGTGAGGCGCGCAAGAACCAGGCGCACACGGTCATCAAGGAGATGAAGCTCCGGCCGAAGATCGACCCGCACGACTACGACACCAAGAAGGGTCACGTCGTCCGGTTCCTCAAGCAGGGTGACAAGGTCAAGATCACGATCATGTTCCGCGGTCGTGAGCAGTCCCGCCCCGAGCTCGGCTTCCGGCTGTTGCAGCGCCTCGCGTCGGACGTGGAGGAGTTGGGCTTCATCGAGTCCAACCCGAAGCAGGACGGCCGAAACATGATCATGGTGCTCGGCCCGCACAAGAAGAAGACCGAGGCCATGGCCGAGGCCCGTGAGGTCGCCGCCATCCGCAAGGCCGAGCGCCAGGGGCGTCCGGCCAGGGATGACGAGTCCGACGAGGCCGAGGCGGCCCCGGTGGCCGAGCAGGCCGCCGAGACCGACGAAGCCCCCGAGGCCGACGCCCCGCAGGAGCTCGACGAAGCCACGGAGGCGGCCGACGAGGCCGCTGCCGAGGCCGACGTCGCCCCCGCGGACGCCGAGGCCCCGGACACCCAGGAGGTGGCGGCCAGCTAGGCTGCCACGTCCGCCCGGCCCCCCGGCATCCGCCGGAGGGCACAGGAGATCCACAGCGCTCCCGCTCGCGCCCCGGCGCACGGGCGGGAGCGGACCGACGAGGAGAGTACGGCGACATGCCGAAGAACAAGACGCACTCCGGTGCCAGCAAGCGCTTCAAGATCACTGGCTCCGGCAAGGTGCTGCGTCAGCGCGCCGGCCGTCGTCACTACCTCGAGCACAAGGCGTCCACGCTGACCCGTCGCCTGGCCGGCACGGTCGAGGTGTCCCCGGCTGACGCCAAGAAGGTCAAGAAGCTTCTCAAGAAGTGACCCTGCGCCACGCGCAGCTGACCCCTCGATCCATTCGTAACCGGACCGCGTGAGACTTACCGCGGTCCTCACCAAGGAGTAACAACGTGGCACGCGTCAAGCGGGCAGTAAACGCCCACAAGAAGCGCAGGGTCGTCCTCGAGCGCGCCAGCGGCTACCGCGGCCAGCGCTCGCGGCTGTACCGCAAGGCGAAGGAGCAGCTGCTGCACTCCTTCACCTACAACTACAACGACCGGAAGAAGCGCAAGGGCGACTTCCGCCAGCTGTGGATCCAGCGCATCAACGCCGCGGCGCGTGCGAACGGCATGACGTACAACCGGCTGATCCAGGGCCTGAAGCTCGCCAACGTCGAGATCGACCGGAAGATGCTGGCCGAGCTGGCCGTGCACGACGCCGGTGCCTTCGCCACGCTGGTCGAGGTCGCGCAGAAGGCCCTCCCGGCCGATGTGAACGCGCCCCGCGGCGCCGTCGCCGTCGACGCCGCCTGAGTCTGAGGCCGACTCCGTCGCCGCAGCTGTGAACTGGACCCGCAGGGGATGAAGCCCCTGCGGGTCCAGTGCTGTTTCCAGCCCAGCCACCCGGCTCCAGCCCCTACCGTTGCCCTTGCGAAGTGCGAAGTGAGAACCGCGATGCCCCAGCAGCCGTCCCCCGAGCTCACCTCGCTGCGCTCGCCCCGGGTCAGCGCCGCCCGCCGACTCTCCCGCCGCGCCCAGCGCGGCAAGGAGCGCCGCTTCGTCGCCGAGGGCCCGCAGGCCGTCCGCGAGGCCGTGGCCCACGGGACGCTCCCCGGCGGTGAGCACGCGGTGGTCGAGATCTACACCACCTTCGAGGCCGCCGAGCGCCACGCCGGGCTGCTGGACGACGCCCGGGCGGCCCGGGTCCCGGTGCTCACCGCGACCGACGAGGTGATCGAGGCGATCTGCCAGACGGTGACCCCGCAGGGCATCGCCGCCGTCTGCCGCTTCGTCGACACCGGCTTCGAGCAGCTGCTGGCCGCGGGGCCGCGGCTGGTCGCGGTGCTGGCCAACGTGCGCGACCCCGGCAACGCCGGGACGGTGCTGCGCACGGCGGACGCGGCCGGGGCGGACGCGGTGGTGCTCACCGACGCCTCGGTCGACCTCTACAACCCCAAGGCGGTCCGGGCCTCGGTCGGCAGCCTCTACCACCTGCCGGTGGCGGTCGGGGTGCCGGTCGAGCAGGCGGTCAAGGGCCTGCGCGCGGCCGGGGTGCGGATCCTGGCCGCGGACGGCGCGGGCGACCGCGACCTGGACGCCGAGCTGGACGACGGCACCCTGGGCGGGCCCACCGCCTGGGTCTTCGGCAACGAGGCCTGGGGTCTGCCCGAGGCCACCCGGGCGCTGGCGGACCAGGTGGTGCGGGTGCCGATCCACGGCCACGCCGAGAGCCTGAACCTCGCCACCGCCGCGGCCGTCTGCCTCTACGCCTCCGCGCGCGCCCAACGCGCCCCCGGCGGGTGCCGCGAGCAGCCCCGGATTCGCTAGGGTGGCTGCCTGAAAGCCCGGAGGGAGGGCGGCCATGACCGACACGCAGCAGGCCCGCGTGGTCGTGCCGCCTGCGCTGCGCAGGGGGGACGCGAGCGGCGGCTCCGGCTGGCTCGACCCCGAGGACCTGCCGGACGGCCTGGTCGTGGCGGACGCCGAGCAGCGGGTGGTCTGCTTCAACGCGGCCGCCGCCCGGATCAGCGGGATCAGCGCCGCCTCCGCGCTGGGCCGGACCCTGGCCGAGGCGCTGCCGCTGGAGGACCTGGAGGGCCGCCGCTGGTGGCCGCTCACCGACCCCTACGGCGGCCTGCGGATACGGACCCGGCAGCCCGAGCGCAACCTGCTGCTGCCCGGCGGCCGGGAGGTGCTGGTCTCGGCCCGCTACCTGCGGGCCGGCGGCGGCACGGGACCGGTCCAGCGGGTGGTGGTCACCCTGCGCGGCACCGAGGCCAGGCGGCGTACCGAGCGCAGCCACGCCGAGCTGATCGCCACCGTCGCCCATGAGCTGCGCAGCCCGCTGACCAGCGTCAAGGGCTTCACCGCGACCCTGCTGCAGAAGTGGGAGCGGTTCACCGACGACCAGAAGAAGCTGATGCTGGAGACCGTCGACGCGGACGCCAACCGGGTCACCCGGCTGATCGCCGAGCTGCTCGACATCTCCAGGATCGACGCCGGACGGCTGGAGATCCGGCGGCAGAAGGTCGACCTCCCGACGGCGGTCCGGCGCCATGTCGACGGCAAGATCGCGGCCGGAACCGCCCCCGAGCGCTTTGTGATCCGGGTGCACGAGCCGCTGCCGCCGCTCTGGGCCGACGCCGACAAGGTCGACCAGGTGCTGGGCAACCTGCTGGAAAACGCGGTGCGGCACGGTGAGGGAACTGTCACCATCGAGGTCAGGCCCGAGCAGGCGGTCCTCGCCTCCGGCCAGCGACGGGAGGTGATCGCGGTGACGGTCAGCGACCAGGGCCCGGGCATCCCCGAAGAATCGATCCCGCGGGTCTTCACCCGCTTCTGGCGCGGCAGCAAGCGCGGCGGCACCGGCCTCGGCCTCTACATCGTCAAGGGCATCGTCGAGGCCCACGGCGGCAGCATCGCGGTGGACCGGGTCCCCGAGGGCGGCGCCAGGTTCCGATTTACGCTGCCCGCGGGCATTCCGGAGTTCATGCTCTGAGCTGCGCGGGCGTCGCCACTTCAGAACCTCAGTAGACTCGTCCATTGGCATCGTGCGATGCCGCATGTCCGCACGATCCACGCAGGAGCACGGGAAGAGAGAGATGTCCGCACCGAACAAGTCCTACGACCCGGTCGAGGTCGAGGCATTGAAGCCGGAAGAGATCGAGCGTCTGCGGGACGAGGCCCTGGCCGCGTTCGCCGCCGCCGCCGACCTCGCCGCGCTGCAGGAGGCCAAGGTCGCCCACACCGGCGACCGCTCCCCGCTCTCGCTGGCCAACCGCGAGATCGGCGCCCTGCCCCCGCAGGCCAAGGCCGAGGCCGGCAAGCGGGTCGGCCAGGCCCGCGGCGCCGTCAACAAGGCCCTGGCCGAGCGCCGGGTCGAGCTGGAGGCGGAGCGCGACACCCGCGTGCTGACCGAGGAGGCGGTGGATGTCACCCTCCCCTACGACCGCGCCGCGCGCGGCGGCCGGCACCCGCTGACCACGCTCTCCGAGCGGCTCGGCGACATCTTCACCTCCATGGGCTACGCCATCGCCGAGGGCCCCGAGGTCGAGGCCGAGTGGCTAAACTTCGACGCCCTGAACATGGGCCCTGACCACCCGGCGCGCTCCACCCAGGACACCTTCTTCCTCAAGGACGCCGCCGGCGAGCTCACCGACGGGGTGGTCCTGCGGACGCACACCTCGGGCGTGCAGATCCGCTCGATGCTGGCCGCGTCCGAGCCGCCGATCTATGTGATCTGCCCGGGCCGGGTGTTCCGCTCGGACGAGCTGGACGCCACCCACACCCCGGTCTTCAGCCAGATCGAGCTGCTGGCCGTGGACGAGGGCCTGACCATGGCGGACCTCAAGGGCACCCTGGACCACATGGTGGTGTCGCTGTTCGGCGAGGGCATGACGACGCGGCTGCGTCCCAACTACTTCCCCTTCACCGAGCCGTCCGCCGAGATGGACATGGTGTGCTTCTCCTGCCGCGGCGAGTCCGTCGGCAACCCGGACCGCCCCTGCCGCACCTGCTCCTCCGAGGGCTGGATCGAGCTGGGCGGCTGCGGGATGGTCAACCCCCGGGTGCTGATCGCCTGCGGGATCGACCCCAACCGGTACAGCGGCTTCGCGTTCGGCTTCGGCATCGAGCGACTGCTGATGTTCCGCCACAACGTCGAAGACATGCGAGACATCGTGGAGGGTGACATCCGTTTCACCCTTCCGTTCGGGATGGAGATCTGATGCGCGTCCCGCTTTCCTGGCTGCGGGAGTACGTCGACCTGCCGGCCGGTGAGACCGGCCGCGACCTGGCCACCCGCCTGGTCCGGGCCGGCCTGGAGGTCGAGACGGTCGAGCAGCTCGGCGCGGACCTCAAGGGCCCGCTGGTGGTCGGCAAGGTCCTCGCGATCGAGGAGCTGACCGGGTTCAAGAAGCCGATCCGCTACTGCCAGGTCGACGTCGGCGCCGCCAACGGCACCGGCGAGCCGCAGAACATCGTCTGCGGCGCTCGGAACTTCGAGGTCGGCGACAAGGTCGTGGTGGTGCTGCCCGGCGCCGTGCTGCCAGGACCGTTCCCGATCGCCGCCCGGCAGACCTACGGCCACACCTCCGAGGGCATGATCTGCTCGGCCCGCGAGCTGGGCATGGGCGACGACCATGACGGCATCATCGTGCTGCCGCCGGAGTTCGAGCCCGGCACCGACGCGATCGAGCTGCTGGAGCTGGTCGACGAGGTGCTCGACATCGCCGTCACCGCCGACCGCGGCTACTGCCTGTCGGTGCGCGGAGTCGCCCGCGAGGCCGCCATCGCCTACGGGCTGCCGCTGAGCGACCCGGCGCTGCTGGACGTGCCGCCGGCCAACTCCTACGGCCCGCTGGTCAAGGTCGAGGACCCGGTCGGCTGCGACCGCTTCGTCGCCCGCGGCGTGGTCGGCATCGAGCCGACCGCGCTGTCCCCGCTGTGGCTGCAGCGCCGGATCCAGAAGGCCGGGATGCGCCCCATCTCGCTGGCCGTGGACATCACCAACTACGTGATGCTGGAGCTCGGCCAGCCGCTGCACGCCTACGACCGGAGCCGGATCGACGGCGCCATCACGGTCCGCCGCGCCCTGGCCGGCGAGAAGCTGCGCACCCTGGACGGGGTGGACCGCACCCTCGACGCCGAGGACCTGCTGATCTGCGACAACTCCGGGCCGATCGGCCTGGCCGGGGTCATGGGCGGCGCGGGCACCGAGATCGCCACCGCGTTCTACGACCCGGAGACCGGCCGGGTCCACGGCACCACCGAGGTGGTGATCGAGGCCGCGCACTTCGACCCGATCGCCATCGCCCGCAGCGTGCGCCGGCACAAGCTGCCCTCCGAGGCCGCCAAGCGCTTCGAGCGCGGCGTGGACCCGGAGGCCGGCAAGGCCGCCGCCCAGCGCGCCGTGGACCTGCTGGTCGCGGTCGCCGGCGGCACCGCGGAGGCCGGGGTCACCGACATCGCCGCCGCGCACCCGCTGCACAGCATCACCATCTCCGCCGACCACCCCGACCGGGTGGCCGGCCAGGTGTACGGGCGGGAGACCGTGGTCCGCCGGCTGCAGGAGGTCGGCTGCCACGTGGTGGGCGGCGACGTGCTGGTGGTCACCCCGCCGAGCTGGCGGCCTGACCTCACCGACCCCAACGACCTCGCCGAGGAGGTCATCCGCCTCGAAGGCTACGAGGAGCTGCCCTCCACGCTGCCGCAGGTCCCGGCCGGGCGCGGGCTCACCGACGCCCAGCGGCTGCGCCGCAGGACCGGCCTGGCGCTGGCCGGCGCCGGTTACGTCGAGGTGCTGAACTACCCGTTCCTCGGCGTGCCGGAGCTGGACGCGCTCGGTCTGGACCCGGACGACGACCGGCGCAGGACGGTCGAGCTGGCCAACCCCATCTCGGACGAGGCCCCGGCGCTGCGCACCACGCTGCTGCCGGGCCTGCTCGCCGCGCTGCGCCGGAACACCGGCCGGGGCGCCACGGACGTGGCGCTGTTCGAGCAGGGCCTGGTCTTCCGGGTCGACGGCACCGAGGAGAAGGCGCTGTTCCAGGCCCCCCGGCTGCCGGTCGACCGCCGTCCCACCGACGAGGAGATCGCGCTGCTCAACGCCGCGCTGCCGCGTCAGCCGCACCGGGTCGCCACCGTGCTCGCGGGCAACCGCGAGCCGGACGGCTGGTGGGGCAAGGGCCGCGCCGCGACCTGGGCCGACGCGGTCGAGTCGGCCCGTACCGTGGCCGAGGCGGCCGGGGTGGAGCTGACGGTGCGCCAGGACCAGCACGCCCCCTGGCACCCGGGCCGCTGCGCCGCGCTCTACGTCGGCGACCGGCTGGTCGGCCACGCCGGCGAGCTGCACCCCCGGGTGGTCAAGGCGCTGCACCTGCCCGAGCGCAGCTGCGCGATGGAGCTGGACGTCGACCTGCTCACGGCCGACGGCGTGCGCCAGGTCGAGGGCCCGAAGATCTCCGGCTTCCCGGTCGCCACCCAGGACGTCGCCCTGGTGGTGGACGCCTCGGTGCCGGCCGCCGAGGTCGAGCGGGCGCTGCGGTCCGGCGCGGGTCCGCTGCTGGAGTCGCTGCGGCTGTTCGACGTCTACACCGGCGAGCAGGTGGGCCCGGACAAGAAGTCGCTGGCCTACGCCCTGCGCTTCCGCGCCGCCGACCGCACCCTGACCGCGGAGGAGGCAAGCGCGGCCCGCGGGGCCGCCATCGCCGAGGCCGTGGCCCGTACCGGCGCGGCGCTGCGCGGCTGACGCCGGCTCAGCGGTTCCGACGGCGGCCCGCCGTCCCCTGCACGGGGGGCGGCGGGCCGCCTTCGGTTTGAGCGGGCGCCGGGAGCGACAGGATCAAGGACACAGAGCTCTGCGCTCCGTCCGTGTTCCAGGAGGTCGAACGCCACCATGCCCGACGCACCCATACGCCTGTCACGTGAGGTCCGCGAAGCCGTGGAGCGGGGGCGTCCCGTGGTCGCCCTGGAGTCGACGATCATCTCGCACGGGCTGCCGCGGCCCCGCAACCTGGCGGTGGCGCAGGAACTGGAGGCCGTGGTCAGGGACGGCGGGGCGGTGCCGGCCACGATCGCGGTACTGGACGGGGTGGCCCGGGTCGGGCTGGGCAAGGGCGGCCTGGAACGGATCGCCCAGGACGAGGGGATGCGCAAGCTCGGCTTCCGCGACCTGGCCCCCGCGGTCGCGCTGGGCGCCAGCGGGGCGACGACGGTGTCCGCGACCGCCTTCCTGGCCCACGCGGCCGGGATCGCGGTGTTCGCCACCGGCGGCCTCGGCGGCGTCCACCGCGACTGGGTGACCCTCCAGGACGAGTCGGCGGACCTGGGGCTGCTGGCCCGGGTGCCGATCACCGTGGTCTGCGCCGGGGTGAAGTCGATCCTGGACGTGCCCGCGACTCTGCAGCGCCTGGAGACCCTGAACGTGGGCGTGGTCGGCTACCGCACCGGCGAGTTCCCCGGCTTCTACCTGAGCAGTTCCGGACTGCCGGTCGACTGGACCCTGGACAGCCCCGCGCAGGTAGCGGCGCTGATGCGGGCCCGCTGGCAGCTGAACACCGACCTCACCGCGCTGATCGTCGCCAACCCGGTCGCTGAGCAGCAGCAGCTGGACCCGGCGCTGCACGACCGGGTCCTGGCCGAGGCGCTGAGCGCCGCCGCCCGGGACGGGATCACCGGGCAGGCGGTCACCCCGTACCTGCTCGGCTATCTGGTGGAGCACACCGGCGGGGCCTCGCTGGAGGCCAACCTCGCGGCCGTGCGCGGCAATGTCGCGCTGGCCACGGAGATCGCCCGCAGCGTCGCCGCGCTGCGCTGATGGCTCCCGGCGAGCCGACTCCCGGCACCGCTCTTCTGGTGGTCGGCGACCTGGTCACCGACGTGGTCGCGCTGCACGGCAAGCCGCTCACCCCGGACACCGACACCACCGCCCGGATCTCGGTGCGGCCGGGCGGCTCGGCCGCCAATACCGCCGCCTGGGCCGCGGCGGCCGGGGGAGCGGAGGTCCGGCTGCTGGCCAGGGTCGGCGCCGACTCGGCGGACTGGCACCGGGAGGTGCTGCAGCGGACCGGCGTGCGTCCCAGCCTGCGGGTGGACCGGGAGCGGCCGACCGCGGTGGTGATCTCCCTGGTCAACGGCGCGGGGGAGCGCACCTTTGTCACCGACCGGGGCGCGAGCGGCGCGCTGGGCCCGGCCGACTGGGCGGACACCCTGCTGGAGCGGGTGGGGCGGTTGCACCTCTCCGGTTATCTGCTGTTCGGCGCCGAGGGGCGCGCACTCGCGGCGCACGCCGTGGTCCGGGCGGCGGCCCGGGGGATCGGCGTCAGCGTGGACCCGGCCTCGGTCGGCTTCCTGCGCGAGTACGGCCCGTCCCGCTTCCTCGACCTGCTGGGCGGGGTCGACCTGCTGCTGCCCAATCTGGCAGAGGCGCGGGTGCTCACCGGGGCGGACGACCCGGAGCAGGCCGCGCGCGGGCTGAGCGCCCGGTGCCACTGCCTGGTCGTGCTGAAGCTCGGCGCGGCCGGTGCGCTGCTGGCCGACCACGGCAGCCTGCTCGGCGCGGTCCCCGCCGCACCGGCGACCGCACTGGACAGCACCGGCGCGGGGGACGCCTTCGCGGGTGCCTTCCTCGCCGCGCTGCTGGCCGGGGCGGCGCCGCTGGAGGCAGCGGGCGAGGGCTGCCGCAGCGGTGCCCGCGCCGTCGGCCAGGTCGGCGGCAGGCCCGAGCCGGCCCAGGCCTGATCCGGCCCGGGCCTGACCGCGTTTCAGACCTGGACCGCCCAGGCCAGGACGGAGCGGTTCAGGGTCGCGTGGAAGCCGCCGCGCTGCGACAGGTCGCGCTGCTCGGCGATCAGCTCGGCGGCCCGACGCTCGGTCAGCCGACCGGCCGCGCAGGCCCGTTCGGCCGCGCGGCGGAGCGAGATGACCAGGTCGAGCTCCTCCAGGGTGCGGTAGACCGCGAGCTCGACCTCGATCCGGACCGAGCCGAAGCCCGCGTCGACCAGCAGCCGACGCAGCTGGCGGCCGATGGCGCGCTGCGCGATCTGCGTGCCGACCTGGGCGGTCACCGCGGCGGCGGCCTCCGGGTCGGCGGAGGCGAGGGTGAACGAGGCCCAGTCCGGCTCGCTGACGCCCAGGGTGCCGCCGGGACGCAGCACCCGGCGGGCCTCGGCCAGCACCGCGGCCGGATCGGCGACGTGCTGCAGCACCCGTTCGATCCGGCAGGCGTCGAACGCGCCGTCGCGGAACGGGAGCCGGGCGCCGTCGGCCCGGGCCAGCCGGGCCGGGAGGTCCTGGTCGGTCAGCCGGGAGCGGCTGGCGTGCAGCATCACCGCGCTGGTGTCGACGCCCACGGCCAGTATCCCGTCCTCCTCCAGGTGGGCCAGCTCGTGGCCGGCCCCGCAGCCGAGGTCGAGCACCCGGTCGCCGGGGCCCACCGGGAGCCCCTGCCGGAGCCGCTGCTTGGGGGAGTGCAGGCCGCTGTGGGCCTGGTCGAGGTAGTCGATGAGGTCCTGCGGACGCGGGCTGGCGTCGACGTCGGAGAAGGTGCTCATGGCGGAATCCTCAGCGGGGGCCCAGGCGGTCGGCCCTCGCGGGGCTGCTTCCCGGTGGTCGTTCCCACCCTGTGCCCGCCAGTCGCGTTGCGGGCCATTCTGCCGGATCGGAGGCGGAACGCGGGACAGGAGCGAGAAGCTTTCGCTATCCTTGAGTCCGCAAGTATCTACACCTGGAGAGAAGGGCGGACCCCGTGGCCGAGCCGATGAGCCGGGCGCTGGAAGCGTCGCTGCGGCTGGTGCGCGCCCAGGCGGCGCTGGTGAAGCGGTTCGACTCCCGGCTGTCCGGGCTGCACGGGGTCAGCTTCGCCGACCTGATGGTGCTGATCCAGCTGGGGCGGGCGCCCGGCGGCCGGATGCGGCGGGTGGACCTGGCGGCAGCGCTGGGGCTCTCCGCGTCCGGGGTCACCCGCGGCCTGATCCCGCTGGAGCGGATCGGCCTGGTCGTCCGCGAGCCCGATCCGCGCGACGCCCGGGTCGCCTACGCCGCGCTGACCGCGACCGGACGGGAGCGGCTGGCCGAGATGCTGACCGCCGCAGAGGAGTGCGCGGCCGAGGTCTTCGCCGGCCAGCTCTGGGACGGCGGCGGCCTCGGCCAGCTCTCCGAGCTGCTGGCGGCGCTGTCCGGCAAGGAATCGGCGGGGCTCTGGCGTGGTTGAGACAGGCGGCTGGCAGCTGCTGGACCTGCTCCTGGGCGGGTGGGGTTGGCATGAGCGAGAGGCGGAGCGGGTGGTGGCGGCGAAGGCAGGACTGGCCGAGGTGACCGCGCTGGACTACCTCACCCCGCTGCGCAGCGGCGGCTCCGTCCCCGGCATCGTGGAGACCGACGACCTGGGCACCTATGTGGTGAAGTTCTGCGGCGCGGCGCAGGGCCGCAAGGCGCTGGTCGCCGAGCTGATCGTCGGGGAGCTGGGACGGCGGCTCGGGCTGCCGGTCCCCGAGCTGGTGCTGGTCCGCTTCGACCCGCTGGTCGCGGAGCAGGAGCCGGACCCGGAGGTGCAGGACATCCTGCGGGCCAGCGCGGGCCTCAACCTGGGCATGGACTTCCTGCCCGGAGCCCAGGACTTCGCCCCGCGGCAGCTGCCGCCGCAGCTCGCGGTGACCCCGGCCGAGGCCGGACGGGTGGTCTGGTTCGACGCCCTGGTCGGCAATGTCGACCGGACCGTGCACAGCCCCAACCTGATGGTGTGGCACCGCAGGCTCTGGCTGATCGACCACGGCGCCGCGCTGATCTTCCACCACCGCTGGTCCGGCGCGCGGGACGCGGTGGCCCGGCGCTACCCGATGACCGACCACGCGCTAGGCGCCTTCGCCCCTGACGTCGCCGCCGCCGACGCCGCGCTGGCGCCCCTGGTCACCGCGGAGCTGCTCGGCGAGGTGGTCGGACTGGTCCCGGACGAGTGGCTGGCGGACGAGCCCGGCTTTGACTCGCCGGAGCAGCAGCGGCAGGCGTACACGGCCCATCTGGCGGCCCGCGCGGCCCGCTCGCAGGCGTGGCTGCCGGAGGGCTTCGCCGACGCCGAGGAGCTGGCCCGGGCCGAGGCCGCGCGGGTCGCCGCCACCCTGGCCGGGCGTCCGGCCTGGCTGCAGCACGTCAGGGCAGGCTAGGTTCGGGCCCATGCGGATCTGTGTGCTGGGAGCGGGAGCGGTCGGCGGGTTCATCGGGGCGCGGCTGGCGGCGGCGGGAGTGGAGACCTCGGCGCTGGCGCGCGGGGAGACCCTGGCCTCGCTGCGCAAGCACGGCTGGCGGCTGCAGCAGCAGGACGGCCTGCTCACCGCACCGGTCCTGGCCAGCGACGACGCGGCCGAACTTGGCGTCCAGGACGTGGTGGTGCTCGCGGTCAAGGCCCATGCGCTGCCCTCCGCCCTGCCCGCGCTGACCGGGCTGATCGGCCCGGACACCGCCGTGGTGGCCGCGATGAACGGCGTGCCCTGGTGGTTCTTCGAGGGCTTCGGCGGCCCCTGCGAGGGGCGCCGGCTGGCCAGTGTGGACCCGGACGGGCGGATCGCCGCCGCCGTGCCGGCCCGCAGTACCGTCGGCTGCGTGGTCCACCTCAGCGCCAGCACCTCGGAACCGGGCCTGGTACAACACCACGGCGGGACCCGGCTGATCCTCGGCGAGCCGGACACCAGCGACTCGGCGCGGGTCCGTGAACTGGCGGCGCTGCTGGGCACGGCCGGGTTCCAGGCCGAGGTGTCCACCGAGATCCAGCGCCAGGTCTGGTACAAGCTCTGGGGCAACATGACCATGAACCCGGTCTCGGTGCTCACCGGGGCGACCGCGGACCTGATCCTGGACGACGAGCTGGTGATGGCCTTCTGCCATGCCGCGATGCAGGAGGCCTCCGAGATCGGCGGCCGGATCGGCTGCCCGGTGGCCGAGCGCCCCGAGGACCGCAGCCAGGTCACCCGCAGGCTCGGCCTCAGCCGGACCTCGATGCTCCAGGACGCCGAGGCCGGACGTCCGATCGAACTGGACGCGCTGGTGGGGGCGGTGCGCGAGATCGGCGCGCTGGTCGGCGTGCCGACCCCGCACATCGACGCCCTGCTCGGGCTGACCAGGCTCGGCGCCCGGGTCCGGGGCCTGTACTGACGGTCCGTCGGCACCCCGGCGGTCCGGTTGTTAGCGGCCCCGCTTCCCGGGTAGGCGCAGCGCAGACGTCAACCAGGACGAAGACCCGGATGGGGTGTGCGAGTCATGTTGCTGCTCGGACTGCTGATCGTGGCGGCTGCGGTCGCCTTTGGAATCGTGGTGATCGCCGACAATCTCGGTGGGGGTCCCCACTACTCGGTGGGTCTCTTCGACCACCACCTCGCCACAGTGAACACCCAAGGCGCGTTCCTGGCCGGGATCGCGCTGACACTGCTGTTCTGCCTGGGGCTGCTGATGCTGACGGCGGGCGCCCGGCGTGAGCGCCGGCGCAGCTCCGAACTGCGCGCCGCCCGGCGTGAGCGCAGGGCCGCGGCCAAGGCCGACCGCCGCGCGGCCACCGACAACGGTCCCGCCACAGTCGTCGACACCACCGAGCCGGTGGCGGAGGACGACACGGTCAGCGGCCCGGTGCTGACCAAGCAGCGGCGTGGCCCGAACCTCTTCAGCAGCCACTGAGCCCCCCTACCCGTCCCCGCGGTGCGTATGTGACCGCAGGGACGGGGTAGGCGGTAGCTATGACTGAGGCACTGGTGGAGAACGACCCCGGGCGCATCCACCCGGACGACATGGCGGCGATCGTGGCCGCCCTCGACGGCATCGACGTCAGCGCGCAGCCGACCAGGGAGCATCCGGCCGAGAGCCCGGAAGCCTGGACGCTGTGCCTGCACTGGCTGCAGAAGGGCCCGGTGTCCTCGGACACCGAGGCGGCCCTCCCGGCGGTACTGACCCGGATCCGCGAGCACTACACGACCCACGGCCGGACCCCGCCGGCCCAGCTCGACCTGCACGGCCCGGACGGCGGCGTGGTGCTGTCCCTCAGCGCGGGCTAGCAGCCGGAGCCGGACGGTGTCTCAGTGCGGGATGGCGTTGATGACCTCGTGCGCCCCCTGCCGCAGCAGCGTCGCGGCCACCGAGGTGCCGAGGGCGTGCGCGTTGCGGTCCCACTCGTGCGCGTCCAGCACGGTCTTCCCGTCCGGGCTGAACACCCGGGCGCGGAGCGACAGCCTGCCGTCGAACTCGGTGGTCGCGAAGGCCGCGATGGGGGAGTTGCAGTGGCCCTGGAGCACATGCAGCAGCATCCGCTCGGCGGTGGTCTGCCGGTAGGTCTCCGCGTCGTTGAGCGCGCTGACGGCCTCGATGGACCGCTGGTCCTCGGCGCGGCACTGCAGCACCAGGGTGCCGGAGCCGACTGCGGGCATCATCTGCTCCACGTCGAGGACCTGGCTGATCCGGTGGCTCAGGCCGATCCGCTCCAGGCCGGAGACGGCCAGCAGCACCGCGTCCACCTCGCCCGCGTCCAGCTTCGCCAGTCGGCTGTTGGCGTTGCCGCGGAACGGCACCGGCTCCAACTGCGGGTACCGCTGTGCCAGTTGGGCCACCCGGCGGACCGACGAGGTGCCGATCCTGGTCCCCGGCGGCAGCTCGGCCAGGGTCAGTCCGCCCGGGTGCCCGGCCGGGAGCACCAGCGCGTCCCGCAGGTCGTCCCGCTTCAGGTAGGCCGCGAACACCGTCCCGGCCGGGACCGGGCGGTCGCCAGGGACGTCCTTGACGCAGTGCACGGCCAGGTCGACGGCGCCGGACAGCAGCGCCTCGTCGATCTCCCGGGTGAACGCGCCCTTCCCGCCGAGCTCCACCAGCGCCCCCGACCAGCGGTCGCCCGAGGTGGTGAACGGCACCACCTCGGTGACGATGCCGGGATGCGCGGCGGCGAGCTCGGCCCGCACCCGCTCGACCTGGGCCAGGGACATCGGCGAGGACCGGGCCCCGATACGGATCAACTGAGGGTCTGACATGGCCTCAGCGTAGAGGGTGCACCCGCCGGTTCGGGAATCGGCAAGTGGGGAGGGGTAGCCGTCGGTCCGTCAGTACTGGTAGAAGCCCCGGCCGGACTTGCGGCCGAGCAGCCCGGCGTCGACCATGCGCTGGAGCAGCGGGGGCGCGGAGAAGAGCGGCTCCTTGTACTCGTGGTACATCGACTCGGCGATGGAGACGATGGTGTCCAGGCCGATCAGGTCGCACAGCCGCAGCGGGCCCATCGGGTGGGCGCAGCCGGCCTCCATGCCCTTGTCGATGTCCTCGGCCGTGGCCACGCCGGACTCGAACATCCGGACGGCGGAGAGCAGGTAGGGCACCAGCAGGGCGTTGACCACGAAGCCGGCCCGGTCGCGGGCCCGGATCGGCTCCTTGGCCAGCACCTCGCGGGCGAAGGCCTCGGCCCGGGCCACGGTCTCGGCGGAGGTGGTGAGGGTGGGGATGATCTCGACCAGCTTCTGCACCGGGGCCGGGTTGAAGAAGTGGATGCCAAGCACCTGCTCCGGGCGCGAGGTCGCCGAGGCGAGCTTGACGATCGGGATGGAGGAGGTGTTGGAGGCCAGGACCGCATCCCGCCGCTCCACCACCTGGTCGAGCCGCTGGAAGATGGCGGTCTTGACGTCCTCGCGCTCGGCCACCGCCTCGATCACCAGGTCGCGGTCGGCGAAGTCGGCGAGGTCGGTGGTGAAGGAGATCCGGGACAGCGCCTGGTCCCGGTCGGCCTCGGCCAGCTTGCCGCGCCGCACGGCGGTGTCCAGCGAGCCGGTGAGCCGGGTGCGGCCGAGTTCGAGGGCCTCGCCGTTGGCCTCGGAGACCTTGACCTCGAGTCCGGCACGCGCGAAGACCTCAGCGATCCCCGACCCCATCAGGCCGCAGCCGACGACCCCTACCCGCACGATGTCGTTCACGTCACTGTCCTTCGTCCGTGGTCACCGACCGGACCGAATGATCAGTCGGTGAATCTGCCGAGCCGACGTTACCGCCACCGGTTCAGCGTGTCCGAGCCCCGGGGCGACCTGCGGCGTTCAAGAATGGCACTTCGGCCGGGTGCGGTGTGCCACCGCCCTCCCCACCTCGGCGCTCCTCGGCGGTGAAGGAGCCTGCCATGACGCTGCGGACGCTCGAAGGACAGGTCGCCCTGGTCACCGGCGCGGGCCGGGGCATCGGCCGGGAGATCGCGCTGGGCCTGGCCGAAGAGGGGATGAACCTGGGCATCCTGGGGCGGCACCGGGAGACCCTGGCCGACACTCTGCGGGTCTGCGTCCGGCACGGTGTGAAATGCGTCGCAGTCGCCGCCGACGTGGCCAACTTCGGCGCGGTGCGCGAGGCGGTCCGCAGCATCGAGCGCGACCTCGGCCCGATCGACCTGGTGGTCAACAACGCGGGGCAGGTCGACCGGGCCGAGGTGCCGCTGTGGCAGGCGGACCCGGAGCAGTGGTGGTCCGTGGTGGAGACCAATCTGCGCGGCCCGTTCCATCTGCTGCGGACCGTGCTGCCCGGCATGGTGGAGCGGCGGCGCGGACGCGTGGTCAACCTCAACTCCGGGTTCTTCGCGCTGCGCCCGGAATGGCGCTACTCGGCCTACGCCACCTCCAAGGCGGCGCTGCTGCGGCTGAGCGACAATGTCGCCGGCCCGCTCCGTCCGCACGGGGTGACCGTCCTCGACCTCAGCCCCGGTGTCGTCGCCACCGGGATGACGGCGGCCATGCCGATGTTCGCGGACACGGTGGACTGGGGAAGCATCCCCCTGCTGGTCTCCGCCGTGGTGGACACGGGACGCGGCCGTCTCGACCCGCTGCACGGACGGTTCCTGCACCTCGGCCGGGACGACATCGGCGAGCTGCTGGCCCAGGCCGGGGCGGTCGGCGGGCTCGACGACGGTGTGCCGCGGTAAGCCGATTGCATGGATGTGCCTTCCTTCGTATAGTTATCCCGAGGCGGAGGAGGAGTCATGGTTGTCCCGGCCAAGGCGTTCAGAGCAGCGGTGGCAGGAGCGAGCGGATACGCGGGCGGCGAAGTGCTGCGCCTGCTGCTGGCGCACCCGCGGATCGAGATCGGCGCGCTCACCGGCGGTTCCAATGCCGGGACCCGGCTCGGCGAACTGCAGCCGCACCTGCTGCCGCTCGCCGACCGCGTGCTGCAGCCCACCGGGCCGGAGACGCTGGCCGGCCACGACGTGGTCTTCCTCGGCCTGCCGCACGGCCAGTCCGCCGCCGTCGCCGAGCAGTTGGGCGAGGAGGTGCTGATCGTCGACTGCGGCGCCGACTTCCGGCTCAAGGACCCGGTGGACTGGGAGACCTTCTACGGCTCCCCGCACGCCGGCACCTGGCCGTACGGGCTGCCCGAGCTGCCCGGCGCCCGTGACGCCCTCAAGGGCAGCAGGCGGATCGCCGTCCCCGGCTGCTACCCCACCGCGGTCACCCTCGCGCTGATCCCCGCGTACGCCGCCGGGCTGGCCGAGCCCGAGGTGGTGGTGGTCGCCGCGTCCGGCACCTCAGGGGCCGGCAAGGCCGCCAAGACCCACCTGCTCGGCAGCGAGGTGATGGGCAGCATGAGCCCCTACGGCGTCGGCGGCGTGCACCGGCACACCCCCGAGATGACGCAGAACCTCTCCCAGGCGGCCGGCGAGCGGGTCGCGGTGTCCTTCACCCCGACCCTCGCGCCGATGTCCCGGGGCATCCTCGCCACCTGCAGCGTCAAGGCCCGACCCGGCGTCACCGCCGAGCAGGTCAGGGCCGCCTACAGCAGTGCCTACGCGGCCGAGCCCTTTGTGCACCTGCTGCCCGAGGGCCGCTGGCCGTCCACCTCCGCCGTCCTCGGCTCCAACCACACCCTGGTCCAGGTCGCCCTGGACCGGAGCGTCGGCCGGATCACCGTGGTCAGCGCCATCGACAACCTGACCAAGGGCACCGCGGGCGGTGCCGTCCAGAGCATGAACATCGCCCTCGGCCTCCCCGAGGAGCTCGGCCTTCCGCAGACTGGAGTCGCACCGTGACCAGCCCCCATCCCACCGCAAGCGCGCCCGCGGGCACCGGTGTCACGGCGGCCGGGGGGTTCCGCGCGGCCGGGGTGACCGCCGGGATCAAGGTCTCCGGCACCCCGGACCTGGCCCTGGTGGTCAACGACGGCCCGTCCCTGGCCGCCGCCGGGGTGTTCACCTCGAACCGGGTCAAGGCCGCCCCGGTGCACTGGTCCGAGCAGGTGCTCAAGGACGGCCAGGTCTCCGCGGTCATCCTCAACTCCGGTGGCGCCAACGCCTGTACCGGTCCGCTCGGCTTCCAGGACACCCACGCCACCGCGGAGAAGGTGGCCGACACCCTCGGCCTCAACGCGGCCGAGGTGGCCGTCGCCTCCACCGGGCTGATCGGCCTGCGGCTGCCCATGGACAAGCTGCTGCCCGGGGTCGAGCTGGCCGCCGCCGAGCTCAGCACCGACGGCGGCCGGGCCGCCGCGATCGCCATCAAGACCACCGACACCGTGGAGAAGACCGCCGAGGTCGCCCACCCCGACGGCTGGACCGTCGGCGGCATGGCCAAGGGCGCGGGCATGCTCGCCCCCGGCCTTGCCACCATGCTGGTCGTGCTCACCACCGACGCCGCGGTGGAGCCCGCCGCCCTGGACGCCGCGCTGCGCGCCGCCACCCGGACCACCTTCGACCGGGTCGACTCCGACGGCTGCATGTCCACCAATGACACCGTGCTGCTGCTGGCCTCCGCCGCGAGCGGGGTGGCCCCGGAGCAGGACGCGTTCGCCGAGGCGGTCCGCGCCGTCTGCACCGACCTCGCGCTGCAGCTCATCGGCGACGCCGAGGGCGCGAGCAAGGACGTCAGGATCGACGTGGTCAACGCCGCCACCGAGGACGAGGCGGTGGACGTCGCCCGCAGCATCGCCCGCAACAACCTGCTCAAGTGCGCCATCCACGGCGAGGACCCCAACTGGGGCCGGGTGCTCTCCGCCATCGGCACCACCAGCGCGGCCTTCGACCCGGACGCGCTCGACGTCGCCATCAACGGCGTCTGGGTCTGCCGGGGCGGCAGCGTCGGCGACGACCGCGACCTGGTCAGCATGAAGGACCGTCAGGTGGTGATCACCGCCGACCTGCACGCCGGATCCGCGTCGGCGACGGTCTGGACCAACGACCTCACCGCCGACTACGTCCACGAGAACAGCGCCTACTCCAGCTGAAGGGCAGTACGGCCGTGCACATCGCACCCAAGGGCGAACAGGCCCGCAACAACACCGCACTGCCCAAGGCGCTCACCCTGATCGAGGCGCTGCCCTGGCTGGAGCGCTTCCACGGCAAGACCGTCGTCATCAAGTTCGGCGGCAACGCCATGATCGACGAGTCGCTCAAGGCCGCCTTCGCCCAGGACGTCGTCTTCCTCCGCTACGCCGGGCTGCGCCCGGTCATCGTGCACGGCGGCGGCCCGCAGATCAGCGCCCAGCTGGAGAAGCTCGGCCTGACCTCCACCTTCACCGCCGGGCTCCGGGTGACCACCCCGGAGACCATGAACGTGGTCCGGATGGTGCTCGCCGGACAGGTCCAGCGGGAGCTGGTCGGGCTGCTCAACGAGCACGGCCCGTTCGCGGTCGGGATGACCGGCGAGGACGCCCACACCATGACCGCGGTCAAGCGCTACGCCGACGTGGACGGCGAGCAGGTGGACATCGGCCTGGTCGGCGACATCGCCCATGTCGAGCCCGGCGCGGTCAACGCCCTGCTCGACAACGGCCGGATCCCGGTGATCTCCTCGATCGCCCGCGGCAGTGACGGCGGCGTCTACAACATCAACGCCGACACCGCCGCCGCCGCGATGGCGGTGGCCCTGAACGCCGAGATGCTGGTGGTCCTCACCGACGTCGAGGGCCTCTACGCCGACTGGCCGGCCAGCGACGACGTGATCAGCCAGCTCAGCACCACCGAGCTGGAGAAGATGCTGCCGTCCCTGGCCAGCGGGATGCTCCCGAAGATGGAGGGCTGCCTGCGCGCCGTCCGGGAGGGGGTCGGCACCGCGCGGGTGCTCGACGGCCGGGTCCAGCACAGCCTGCTGCTGGAGATCTTCACCGACGAGGGCATCGGCACCATGGTGGTGCCGGACCCCGAGGCCGACACCGAAACGATCATCACAGGGGGGCTCGCATGACCAGCAACCAGGAACTCACCGCGCGGTGGCAGCACACGCTGATGAACAACTTCGGCACCCCGCGCATCCCGCTGGTCCGCGGCGAGGGGGTGCACCTCTGGGACGCCGACGGCAAGCGCTACACCGACTACCTCGGCGGCATCGCCGTCAACGCCCTGGGCACCGCCCACCCGGCGATCGTCGCGGCGGTGACCGAGCAGATCAGCACCCTGGGCCACATCTCCAACTTCTTCCTGACCGAGCCCACCGTGCGGCTGGCCGAGCGGCTGGTCGCCCTGTCCGGACGCGCGCAGGCCCGGGTCTACTTCTCCAACTCCGGCGCCGAGGCCAACGAGGCGGCCTTCAAGATCGGGCGGCTGACCGGCCGCACCCACATGGTCTCCGCCCACGGCGGCTTCCACGGCCGGACCATGGGCGCGCTCGCGCTCACCGCCCAGCCCGGCAAGCAGGACCCGTTCCGCCCGCTGCCCGGCGACGTCAGCCACGTCCCCTTCGGCGACACCGAGGCGCTGCGCGCCGCGGTCACCACCGACACCGCGCTGGTGATACTGGAGCCGATCCAGGGCGAGAACGGCGTGGTCGTCCCGCCCGCCGACTACCTGCTCGCGGCCCGGGAGATCACCCGGGCCACCGGCACCCTGCTGGTCCTGGACGAGATCCAGACCGGCATCGGCCGCACCGGCCACTGGTACGCCCACCAGGCGTTCCAGGACGTCGACCCGGATGTGGTCACCCTGGCCAAGGGCCTCGGCGGCGGGCTGCCGATCGGCGCGACCATCGCCTTCGGCGACGCCGCCGAACTGCTGCACCCGGGCCACCACGGCAGCACCTTCTCCGGCAACCCGGTGGTCTGCGCCGCCGCCAACGCGGTGCTGGACACCATCGAGCGCGAAGGGCTGCTGGACCAGGTCGGCAAGGTCGGCGAACGGCTCCGCAGCGGGATCGAGGCGATCGGCGACCCGCTGGTCCAGCAGGTCAGGGGCGCCGGGCTGCTGCTCGGCATCGTGCTCACCGCGCCGGTCGCGGCGCAGGTCCAGGCCGCGGCGCAGCGGGCCGGCTTCCTGGTCAACGCCGCCGTCCCTGATACCGTCCGACTCGCCCCGCCGCTCATCCTCACCGAGCGCGACGTGGACGCCTTCCTGGCCGTCCTGCCCGGCATCCTGCGATCCGTACGAGAGGCTGACTGACCGTCATGGCCGACCACCAGCCCGCTCCGCCCACGGGTCCGCTGTTCCAGCTGCCGCAGACACGGACAGCACGGCACCGGCGGATCGTGGACCTGCTGACTCGCCAGCCGATCCGCTCGCAGAGCCAACTGGCGAAGCTGCTCGCGGACGACGGGCTCGCGGTCACCCAGGCCACGCTCTCCCGCGACCTGGACGAGCTGGGCGCGGTCAAGATCCGCAACCAGTACGGCACCCTGATCTACGCCGTCCCGGCGGAGGGCGGGGACCGCACCCCGCAGGCGCCGATGGGGGAGTCGGCCAATGAGAGCCGGCTCGCCCGGCTCGCCTCCGAGCTGATGGTCTCCGCCACCGCCTCCGGCAACCTGGTGGTGCTGCGGACCCCGCCCGGGGCCGCCCAGTTCCTGGCCTCCGCCATCGACCAGTCCGGCATCCACGAGATAATCGGCACCATCGCCGGTGACGACACCGTGCTGCTGATCACCCGCGACCCGTCCGGCGGCCAGGCCCTGACGGACCATCTGCTGCACCTGGCCCAATCCTGAGCAGAGGCGCACACCGCTCCGCCGTACGGTTCGGAGCCGGTTGGCATTCCATGCGGAGTAGTGCATAATTATACCTGTCGCTGCATGGTTGCCCGCGTCCCGCGTGAGCACTGTTGATGAGGGAGAAAGACATGGCTGAGCGCGTCGTACTTGCCTACTCGGGCGGTCTGGACACGTCGGTGTGTATCGGTTGGATCGCCGAGGAGACCGGCGCCGAGGTCATCGCCGTGGCGGTGGACGTCGGCCAGGGCGGCGAGGACCTGGACGCGATCCGGCAGCGCGCGCTGGACTGCGGCGCGGTCGAGGCCGAGGTCGCCGACGCCCGCCAGGAGTTCGCGGACGAGTACTGCCTCCCCGCCATCAAGGCCAACGCGCTCTACCAGGGCCAGTACCCGCTGGTGTCGGCGCTGTCCCGGCCGGTCATCGTCAAGCACCTGGTCGCCGCGGCGCAGAAGCACGGCGCGAGCACGGTCGCCCACGGCTGCACCGGCAAGGGCAACGACCAGGTCCGGTTCGAGGTCGGGATCAACTCGCTGGCCCCCGGCCTCAAGTGCATCGCCCCGGTCCGCGACTACGCGATGACCCGCGACAAGGCGATCGCCTTCGCCGAGGCCAAGAACCTCCCCATCGTCACCACCAAGAAGAACCCGTACTCGATCGACCAGAACGTCTTCGGCCGCGCCGTCGAGACCGGCTTCCTCGAGGACATCTGGAACGCCCCGATCGAGGACGTCTACGAGTACACCCAGAACCCGGCCGATCCCCGCGAGGCCGACGAGGTGGTCATCTCCTTCGAGGCCGGCGTCCCGGTGGCCATCGACGGCCGCAAGGTGACCGTGCTGCAGGCCATCGAGGAGCTGAACAAGCGGGCCGGCGCCCAGGGCATCGGCCGGCTGGACATGGTCGAGGACCGGCTGGTCGGCATCAAGTCCCGGGAGATCTACGAGGCCCCCGGCGCGATCGCGCTGATCACCGCGCACCAGGCGCTGGAGAACGTCACCGTCGAGCGCGAACTCGCCCGCTACAAGCGGCAGGTGGAGCAGCGCTGGGCCGAGCTGGTCTACGACGGCCTGTGGTTCTCGCCGCTGAAGCGCGCGCTGGACGGCTTCGTCAACGAGGCCAACCAGAGTGTCAGCGGCGACATCCGGATGGTGCTGCACGGCGGCAGGGCGGTCGTGAACGGCCGGGCCTCGCAGAAGTCGCTGTACGACTTCAACCTCGCCACCTACGACACCGGCGACACCTTCGACCAGTCGCTGTCCAAGGGCTTCATCGAGATCTTCGGGATGTCCTCGAAGATCGCCGCCAAGCGCGACCTCCAGGGCTGAGCGGACATGAGCACCGAGAACCTCCGCCTCTGGGGAGCGCGCTTCGCCGACGGCCCGTCGGAGGCGCTGGCCAGGCTGTCCGCCTCGGTCCACTTCGACTGGCGGCTGGCCCCCTACGACATCGCCGGGTCCAGGGCCCACGCCAGGGTCCTGCACAAGGCCGGCCACCTCACCGAGGACGAGCTGGCCCGGATGCTGGCGGGCCTGGACCTGCTGCTCGCCGATGTCGAGTCGGGCGCCTTCACCGGCACCGTCGCCGACGAGGACGTGCACACCGCCCTGGAACGCGGCCTGCTGGAGCGCCTCGGCGCGGACCTCGGCGGAAAGCTGCGGGCCGGGCGGTCGCGCAACGACCAGATCGCCACCCTCGGTCGGCTGTACCTCAGGGACCACGCCCGCACCATCGGCGGCCTGCTGCTCGACCTCCAGGAGGCCCTGGTCGGCCTGGCCGAGGCCCACCCGAACACGGCCATGCCGGGCCGGACCCACCTGCAGCACGCGCAGCCGGTGCTGTTCGCGCACCACGTCCTCGCCCACGTCCAGGCGCTGAGCCGGGACGCCGAGCGGCTGCGCCAGTGGGACACCAGGACCGCCGTGTCCGCCTACGGCTCCGGCGCCCTGGCCGGCTCCTCGCTGGGCCTGGACCCGGAGTTCGTGGCCGCCCAACTGGGCTTCGAGGGCGGCTCCGCCGCCAACTCGATCGACGGCACCGCCTCCCGCGACTACGTGGCGGAGTTCGCCTTCATCACGGCGATGATCGGCATCAACCTCTCCCGCATCGCGGAGGAGGTGATCATCTGGAACACCCGGGAGTTCGGCTTCATCACCCTGCACGACGCCTTCTCCACCGGCTCCTCGATCATGCCGCAGAAGAAGAACCCGGACATCGCCGAGCTGGCCCGCGGCAAGTCCGGCCGCCTGATCGGCAATCTGACCGGGCTGCTGGCCACCCTCAAGGCGCTGCCGCTGGCCTACAACCGGGATCTGCAGGAGGACAAGGAGCCGGTCTTCGACTCCTGCGACACCCTGGAGGTGCTGCTCCCGGCCTTCACCGGGATGATGGCCACGCTCACCGTGCACGAGGAGCGCCTGGAGGAACTGGCCCCGGCCGGGTTCTCGCTGGCCACCGACATCGCCGAATGGCTGGTCAAGCAGGGCACCCCGTTCCGGGTGGCGCACGAGGTGGCCGGCGCCTGCGTCAAGTTCTGCGAGCCGCGCGGGCTGGAGCTGTCGGATCTGACGGACGAGCAGTTCGCCCAGATCTCACCGACGCTGACGCCCGAGGTGCGCGAGGTGCTCACCGTCCACGGCGCGATCGCCTCCCGCGACGGCCGCGGCGGCACCGCGCCCTCCGCGGTGGCCGTGCAACTCGCCGAGGTCAAGGCGGATCTGGCGGTCCAACAGGAGTGGGCCGAGGCCGCGCGCTGACCCACCGTCAGGGTGGCTGCCCCCCGGGGCAGCCACCACCCGACTCAGGCCGCCCTGGGGAGATCGTCGGCTGCCGCCGCGGCAGCGGCCCGGCTGGCCAGGGCCTTGGCCTTGGTCGCGTACATATCGACGTACTCCTGCCCGGAGAGGGCCAGGATCGCCGCCATGATCTCGTCCGTCACCGCGCGGAGCACAAAGCGGTCCTCCTCCATGCCCGCGTAGCGGGAGAAGTCCAGGGCGGGGCCGAAGCGCACCTCGGGCCGCGGGCCGAGCTTCCACAGCAGCCGCCCGCTGGGCTGGACCAGGTCCGTGCCGATCACACCCACCGGCACCACCGGGACCCCACTGGCCAGCGCCAGCCGGGCCACCCCGGTACGGCCCCGGTGCAGCCGGCCGTCGGGGGAGCGGGTGCCCTCCGGGTAGATGCCGAACAGCTTGCCCTCGCGCAGCGTCCGCAGCCCGGTGTCGATCGCCGCGACCGAGGCCCGTCCGCCGCTCCGGTCGACCGGAACCGCCCCGGCGCCGGTGAAGAACCAGGCCATCAGCCGGCCCTTCAGCCCGGTGCCGGTGAAGTACTCGGCCTTGGCCACATAGTGCACCTGCTGCGGGGCGAGCAGCGGTACGAAGATCGAGTCACAGAACGACAGGTGGTTCGGCGCGATGATGGCCGCCCCCTGCGCCGGCACATGCTCCAGGCCGGTCACCCGCGGCCGGTAGAGCAGCCGCACCAGCGGGCCGATGAGCACATGTTTGAGCAGCACGTAGAACACGCTGGATTCCTCCGTCGGCGGCCATCGGGGGGCGGTACTCCCTGACGTTAGCGGTCCGGTGTTACCCGGAGGAACGCCGACTGACGTGGCGTCGGTTACATTCCGTTGATCGCTCGGTTACGGCGGGGTGTGCTCGGGATGGCGCCCGGTGTCACCCGTGCGGGTGGTGCGGCGGAGCATCCGGATCCGGGGCCGGGCGCGGCGGCGTCCTGACGGGCAACTGCTCAGCCCCCGTCACCGCCCGTCAGCCCGCTTGCGCTGGAGTGCCCTTGAGACCTACCGCCGCCGACCCCTCGCTGCGTCCCGCCTTCCTCGGCCTGCTCCGCGCCCTGGCCGCCAGCCGCGCCCTCGACCCGGAGGACCTGGAGCAGCGGGTCTGGCTGCGCGCCGCGTCGGAGCCGCGGGCCTCCCGGCCCGAGGCCCGGCTCCGGGCGCTGACCCTGCAGGAGTTCCACCGGGCCGCGACGGAGGAGCAGGAGTACGCGGAGGGCCTGCGGATCTGCGCCGACCGGGTCTCCGGCGGCGTCGGCGAGGACGGGCGGTCGGCCGATCCGGAGTCGCTCGCCCTCGCCGCCGAGCGGGCGCGGGAACTGCGTGCCACCGTGGCCCGGCTGCCGTCCCGCTGTCCGGCCCTGGTGGCGGCGCTGCTGGAGTCGCCCGCCTTCAGCTACCGCGAGCTGGCCGAGGAACTGGCGATGCCCCGCGGAAGCATCGGCCCCACCCGCTCCCGCTGCCTCGGCTGTCTGCGGCGACTGCTCCGCCCTGGACACGCCGGTTGAACTCGATGGTTGAGAGGGGTGAACGAATGGGTAGTGGGCTTTAAACGTACGCCCGGCTCCGGCACTTCTCGGTCGGAGCCGACCCACCTCCGGTCAGGGCAACCCGGTCGCATCCCCTCATCCTCGCGGCCGGGGTACACAAGAAAGGGAGGAATGCGCGCATGGGCATGAGCGTGACCACCTCGATCGCCACCGAGGACGAAGCAGAACGGATTCTCAAGCTCCAGTACCTTTGCTACCAGAGCGAGGCAGAGCTGTACGGGGACTGGGCCATCGAGCCCCTCACCCAGACCCTGGACAGCCTGCGGACCGAGCTCAAGGAGCGGCACGTCCTGGTGGCCCGGCTGGGTGACGAGGTCGTCGGCAGCGTCCGCGGCTGGGTCGACAGCGACGGGGTGGGCCGGATAGGCCGGCTCTGCGTGCACCCCCGGATGCAGCGGCACGGCCTGGGCACCCGACTGGTGCGCGGCATGGAGCAGGCGCTGGCCTCCGGCGACTCCCCGGTCCAGGCGTACCGCCTGTTCACCGGGCACCGCAGCCTCGGCAACCTCCGCCTCTACCAGCGTCTCGGCTACCGGCAGACGGAGGTCGAGGAGGTCAGCGGCAGCCTCAGCTTCATCGGCATGGAGAAGCAGGTGGAGCACCTCGCCGCCAGCGCGTGACCCGCTGCCCGACCGCTGCACGCAGCTATCGCCCCGGCCCGGCCGTCGACGGACGGCGGAACCGGGGCGATACGCCTGTCCGGGTGATTTCCGCCGCTCCGCCCGGGTTTGATCCCGGCCCAGGAACAACCCGAGGGGTGACGGCGGCCCCCTTCCTGCAGCATGATCGTTCCATCAGCCCCGCCGAGGAGCGGCGACAGGCAGGAGCCCGGTGATGACGTCCACCTTCCCCGACATCTCGATCAGTACGGATCGACTGGTGCTACGGGCGTTCGAACCGGAGGACGTGCCCGCGCTGACCGACCTGATGGGCGACGAACTGGTCCGCACCTGGACCACCGTGCCGCTGTCCTACACGGCCGAGGACGCCCGCAGCTGGATCGCCCTCGGCGCCCCGGCCGAGCGGGCCCAGGGCCGCGGCATCGTGCTGGCCGTCCATGAGTTCCTGACCCAGCGCCTGGTCGGCTGGGTCCGGCTGCGCCGCACCGACTGGCGGCTGCGCTGCACCGAGGCCACCGTGGTCACCGGCCCCTGGGCGCGCGGCGAGGGCTACGCCGCCGAGGCGCTGCTCGGGGTGGCCCACTGGCTCTTCGAGGACCAGAAGTTCGAACGCCTGGAACTGCGCACCGCCGCCGGCAACACCGCGGCCCAGCAGGTGGCCCAGAAGATCGGCTGCATCAGCGAGGGCGTGCTGCGCAGCGCCTGGATCGTCCGCGGCACCGAAGCGGCGGGACAGCAGCGCAGCGACCTGATCCTGTGGAGCCTGCTGCCGGAAGACCTGGACGGCCTCGCTCCGAACTGGTGACCGGACCCGATACGCTCGCCCGGCGTAGTCACTCCAATCATCCGGAAAGCATCCGGACGCACGATTCAGGGAAAGTGGGGGAGCAGCCTCGATGGCTGACCGGGTCACGGTGATCGGCTGGGACGGTTCGCCGCTCTCGCAGACAGCACAGTCCGCGCTGGACGCGGCGACACTTGTCGCGGGCGGCACCTACCAGTTGCAGAACCTGAAAATCCCCGCCGGGGCCGACCGGATGGCGCTGGGCAGCGTCGAACTCGTCGCCCGCAGGGTGGCCGACCACCGCGGGGCGGCCGTGGTCGTCGCCGAGGGCGACCCCGGCTTCTTCGGCGTGGTGCGGGCCCTGCGCAAGCCCGAGCACGGCCTGGAGCTCGAGGTCCTGCCGGCGGTCTCCTCGGTCGCGGCGGCCTTCGCCCGGGCCGGGATGCCCTGGGACGACGCCCTGGTCGTCAGCACCCATGGACGCGGCCTCCGACGGGCCGTCAACGTCTGCCGGGCCCACCCCAAGGTCGCCGTGCTCACCGCACCCGGCGCGGGTCCGTCCGAACTCGCCCTGATGATGCGTGATGTGCACCGGACCTTCGTGGTCTGCGAGGCGCTCGGCACCCCGGACGAGGACGTCACCGTGCTCACCTCGGACCGGGTCCCGGACCACCTCTGGCGCGACCCCAATGTGGTGCTGGTGGTCGGCGGCAGCCCGCGCGAGCCGGTCCCGGCCTCCGGCTGGCTGGCCGGACGCCCGCTGGACTTCCCCGGCCCCGACCGCGGCTGGGCCTTCGAGGCCGAGCCCGGCAGCGCCCGCGGCTACGGCGAACTGCCCGCCGCGGTAAGGGCGCTGGTCCTGGCCCGGATCGGCCCGCGCCCCGGCGACCTGCTCTGGGACATCGGCGCGGGCACCGGCGCCATCGCCCTGGACGCGGCCAGGGCCGGCGCCGCCGTCATCGCCGTGGACCGGGACGAGGACGCCTGCACTCGGCTCGACGCCGACGCCCGGCGCCACGGCGTCGAACTGCAGACCGTGCACGGCACGGCCCCGGCCGCGCTGGCCGACCTCCCGGAGCCGGACGTGGTCCTGGTCCGCGGCGGCGCGGAGATCCTGCGCGACTGCCTCGGCCGCCGCCCGGAGCGCGTGGTGGTGCTCCCCGGCACCCTGCAGCAGGCCGAGGAGGCCCGCCGGGTCTTCGCCGAGGTCGGCTACACCATGGACGGCACGCTGCTGCATGCCTCCCCACTGGTCGAGCAGGCGCTGCGGCCCTCCGCACCGGTGTTCGTGCTGTGGGGAAACCGCTGATCCCGCAGGTCGGCCGGAACTCCGTCACCGCCTTGCCGCTGCCCGCTGTTCGAGACTGCCGCCCAGGCTGTCGTGGGCGGCCGGTAGGCTGACGCCTGGTTCTCGCGAGCCGGTGGCGTGTTCTTCGAACGTGGCGCAGGCCACACCTGGAGTGTGCGGACTGGTTCGCATCCGGGCCGGACGGACCGGGAGAATGCCGGTACGTCCGGGGCGATCGTGCCGGTTGCCCCGGTTCAGTCGTTGTTGTTGGGAGCAGACCGGTGCCTGCCGGTCCGTCACAGCGAGGCGAGGACCGGAACGATAGGTGCTGCGGTCCTTGATCGCGCCGCCAAGGACGCCACGCGGCCCTGGAAGGAGCCAGTGACATGAGCGATACCGGCCACGTCCCCACGGGGGGGCTGACCGAGCCGACGCTCGCGACAACCGGTGCGGAGCCGAGTCCGCTCGGGGCGACGCCCCCGGGTGGCGAGCAGCCGGCCCGGGATCCCTTCGGCACCGACTCGTCCCAGGGGCAGAACCAGGTCTACGCACAGGGTTACGACGCTCAGGGTTATGAACCACAGGGTTATGACGCACAGGGGTACGAATCCCAGGGATTCCCGGCCCAGGGCTACGACCAGGCGCAGGCTCCGGTCCGTCCCGCTTACACCTTCCTCGACCAGCCCGACGGGCTCGACGAGGAGGACGAGGACGAACTGCTGATGCCTGGTCCGGCCGGATCGTGGAGCGAGCCCGCGCAGCGTGAGACGCCGGCCGAGGCCTATGCGCCTGCGCCGCCTCCGCCGGCCGGGGAGCCGATCCCGCCGTCCTGGCCCACCCTCACCCCGCCGGCCCCCGCGCCGGTCCCGGTCGCCGAGGCCCCGGCCCCCGCGCCCGCCCCGGCCCCGGCGGCCCCGACCCCTGAGCCCGAGCCCGCTCCGGAGCCGGTGGTACGGAACCCGGTCGCGCCGGTGGCCGAGCAGGCCCCGCCGCAGCCGGCCGTGGCCGCCCCGCGCCGTCCGCTGCACGCGGGCCCGCCCATTCCCGACCCCTCGCTGATGACCGGCCAGGTCCCGGTCCGCTCGCTGGCCGACCGCGGCCCCTCGGCGCACGGCGACTCCCCGTTCACCGTCCCGGCCCCGCCGACCCCGCCCTACGGCGTGCCCTCGGCGGGCACCGCCCAGCATCCCGGCCCCGAATACCTGGACCAGCCCTCCGGCGCCGGATCGGCGCTGCGTACCGCGGTCGAGCCCGCGCAGATCACCGAGGCAGAACCAGCGCCTCCGCAGGCTCCGCAGCCTGCTGCCGCAGAGGCGCCGATGTCACCGACCGTCCCGCTGCAGATGCCCTCGCCCGAGAGCACCCTCGGCGCGAACGCGGCTGCCGCCGCACCGCTGGCGACCCCGGCCGTGGCCCCCGAGCCCGAGCCCGTCGCTGCTGCTCCCGCGCCTGAGCCCGTCGTGGCCGAGCCTGCGCCGGAGCCCGCGCCCGTCCCCGTGGTCGAGCCCGTGGCTGAGCCCGTGGTGGAGGCTGCGCCGCAGGCCGAGGCCGCCATTCCCGCGCAGAGCGCGCCGCACGATGCCGGATCGAGCCGGATCTCGGCCTTCATGGCGCCTCCGATGCCGCAGCGCTTCACTCTTCCCGAGGAGCCGGTAGCCCTCGTAGCCCCGGTGGCCGAGGTCGAGGCTCCGGTGCCGGCCGCCGTGCTCCCCGTTGCGGAAACGGTTCCTGACGCACCCGCGGCTGCTGCCGCGGCCCCGGTCCAGCAGCCCGCTGCCCCGGAGGCCCCGGTCCTGGAACAGCCGGTCCTGGAACAGCCGGAGGAGGAGCCGCAGGTCGGCGAGGCGCAGAGCTTCGAGCCCGAGCAGACCTCGCTGGGAACCGGTCAGCTGACCGTCCCCGCCGAGCCGCACTCCCCGGCCCCTGAGGCAGAGCCGGAAGCCGCGGCGCAGCCCGAGGCAGAGCCCGAGGCGGAACTGCAGCCGGCACCTCAGCCGCAGCCGCAGCCCGAGCCGGACGCTCCCGAGCGTCGCGTGCTGGTCGTGGACGGCAGCGGAACAGCGGCCGAAGCCCAGGTCCTGCCGGAACCCCTGCCGGAATCCGAGCCCCTCGCAGTTCCGGTACCCCAGCCCGTCAGGGAGCCCTCCGTGCAGCCCGTCGCCGAACCACCCGCCGAGTCCTTCCCCGCCGTCGCCGACTCCCCGGAGGCCGTGGAGATCCCTGGGCCCCGGACCGATCCCGCCCCCGCCTACGACGACGAGATGCGGGAGGCCGTCCACCGGGTGATGCGCGAGCGCCGCGACATCCGCAACGGCTTCCGCCCCGACCCGATCCCGCACGAGGTACTGATCCGGGTGCTGGAGGCGGCCCACACCGCCCCCAGCGTCGGCTACTCCCAGCCCTGGGACTTCGTGGTGATCCGCTCCGCGAAGACCCGGGCCCGGATGCACGAACTGGCGGAGCGTCAGCGCGAGGCCTACGCGGCGTCACTTCCCAAGGGCCGGGCCAAGCAGTTCAAGGAACTGAAGATCGAGGCCATCGTCGAGACCCCGGTCAACATCGTGGTCACCGCCGACCGCACCCGCGGCGGCCGGCACACCCTGGGCCGGCACACCCAGCCGCAGATGGCCCCCTACTCGGCCGCCCTCGCGGTGGAGAACCTCTGGCTCGCTGCCCGCGCCGAGGGCCTCGGCGTCGGCTGGGTCAGCTTCTTCGACGAGCAGGAGATGATCCGCGAGCTCGGCCTGCCCGAGCACCTGGACGTCGTCGCCTACCTCTGCGTCGGCTACGTCAACGAGTTCCCCACCGAACCCGAACTGGCGCAGGCCGGCTGGGCGAAGAAGCGCCCGTTGTCCTGGGTGGTCCACGAGGAGACCTACGGCCGGCGCGCGCTGCCCGGCGAGGAGCCGCACAGCGTCCTGCAGGAGACCCTGCGCGGGATCAGGCCGCTGGACGCCAAGGCGCTCGGCGAGGCCTGGGACCGGCAGAAGCGGATGACCAAACCGGCCGGATCGCTCGGCATGCTGGAGATAATCTCCGCGCAGCTGTGCGGGCTCTCCCGGAAGTGCCCGCCGCCGATCCCCGAGCCCGCCTGCGTGGCGGTCTTCGCCGGGGACCACGGGGTGCACGCCCAGGGCGTCACCCACTGGCCGCAGGAGGTCACCGCCCAGATGGTGGCGAACTTCCTGTCCGGCGGCGCGGTCGTCAACGCCTTCGCCGCCCAGGTCGGCGCCGAGGTCTGCGTCGTGGACGTCGGTGTGGCCACCGAGCTGCCCCCGGCCATCGACTCGGGCCGCACCACCGGCCTGCTGCCCCGCAAGATCCGGCTCGGCACCGCGGACATGACCGTCGAACCGGCGATGACCCGCGAGGAGGCCCTACGCGCGGTCGAGGTCGGCATCGAGACCGCCCGCGACCTGGTCGCGGCCGGCAACAAGGCGCTGGTCACCGGCGACATGGGCATCGCCAACACCACTGCCGCCGCCGCGCTGATCTGCGTCTTCACCGGCGAGGACCCGGCGGTGGTGACCGGTCGCGGCACCGGCATCGACGACGAGACCCACGCCCGCAAGATCTCCGTCATCCGCACCGCGCTCGACCTGCACCGCCCCGACGCCGCCGACCCCATCGGCGTACTCGCCGCGGTCGGCGGCTTGGAGCATGCGGCTCTCGCCGGCTTCATGCTCGGTGCGGCGAGTCTCCGCACCCCGGTGATTCTTGACGGCGTGGCGGCGGGGGCGGCGGCGCTGGTGGCCAAGGCCATCGCGCCGGAGGTGCTGGCCGCGTGCGTGGCCGGCCATCGCTCGGCCGAGCCCGGCCACAAGGCCGCACTCGCGAAGCTGGGGCTGCGCCCGCTGATCGACCTGGATTTGCGGCTGGGGGAGGGGACGGGTGCGTTGTTGGCCCTTCCGCTGGTTCAGTCCGCTGCGCGGGCTATGCATGACGTTGCTACGTTCGACTCAGCCGGGGTGACCGAGAAGCACTGACGCTCGGCACCGTCGTGGTTGCTGTTCGCGCGCGCTTTTAATCAAGCACAGCCCCGCGCCCCTGAGGGGTTGCAACTGACGGCAAGTTGCACCCCCTAGGGGCGCGGGGAACTGCGCGAACGGCAACCACAAACCACCCGCACATCGACGCACCACAGGAGTCACCCGGATGCCCGACGCCACCACACCGCCGTACCCCGTCGGGCTGCTCCTGCAAGACCGTCGTGTCGTCGTCCTCGGCGGCGGCACCGTCGCCCAACGCCGCCTCCCCGCGCTCATCGCCACCGGCGCGGACCTGCACCTGATAGCCCCGGAGACCACCCCCGCCGTCCAGGCCATGGCCGACGCCGGTGAGCTGACCTGGCACCGCCGCCGCTACGCCGCAGGCGACCTCGCCGGGGCCTGGTACGCCCTGGCGGCCACCGACGACCCGGCTGCGAACGCCGCCGCCTCCGCCGAGGCCGAGGCGAACCGCGTCTTCTGCTCCCGCAGCGACGACGCCTCGGCGGCCACCGCCTGGACCCCCGCCACCGGGCGTCAGGACGGCACCACCGTCGCCGTCCTGTCCGGCGACCCCCGCCGTTCCGCTGCTCTGCGCGACGCCGTGGTCAACGGCCTGCGGGACGGCAGCCTCGCCGCCGCCCACCACCGCGGCCGGACCCCCGGGGTGGCCCTGGTCGGTGGCGGTCCCGGCGACCCGGACCTGATCACCGTCCGCGGCCGACGCCTGCTCGCCGAGGCCGACGTGGTCATCGCCGACCGGCTCGCCCCGCGCGAACTGCTGGAGCAGCTGCCGCCGCATGTCGAGGTCATCGACGCGTCCAAGATCCCCTACGGCCGGTTCATGGCCCAGGAGGCGATCAACGACGCCCTGATCCAGCACGCCAGGGCCGGGAAGTTCGTGGTGCGGCTCAAGGGCGGCGACCCCTACGTCTTCGGCCGCGGCATGGAGGAGCTGATCGCCTGCACCGAGGCGGGTGTCCCGGTCACCGTCGTGCCCGGCATCTCCAGCTCGATCAGCGTGCCCGCCGCCGCCGGGATCCCGGTGACCCATCGCGGGGTCACCCATGAGTTCAGCGTGATCTCCGGCCATGTCGCGCCCGAGGACCCGCGCTCCCTGGTCGACTGGGACGCCGCCGCCAGGATGCGCGGCACCCTGGTGCTGCTGATGGCGGTGGAGCGGATCGGCGCCATCTCCGCCGCCCTGGTCGCCGGGGGCCGCAGCCCGGAGACCCCGGTCGCCGTGGTCCAGGAGGGCACCACCGCCGCCCAGCGCCGGGTGGACGCCACCCTCGGCACCGTCGCCGCCGTGGTCGAGGCCGAGCAGATCCGGCCCCCGGCCGTGATCGTGATCGGTGCTGTCGTCGCCTTGGCACACCGGGCCTGACAGGGCAGGATCGACACCGTGGCCGAGCTCATCACGATCGAAGACCCGCAGGACCCCCGTCTACGCGACTTCGTCGCCCTGACCGACGTCGAGCTGCGGCGCCGGCGCGAGCCCGAGGAGGGCCTCTTCATCGCCGAGGGCGAGAAGGTGATCCGGCGTGCCCGCCAGTCCGGCTACCGGATGCGCTCGATGCTGCTGTCGTCCAAGTGGATCGATGTGATGCGCGATGTCATCGACGAGGTCCCGGCGCCGGTGTACGCGGTCGCGCCGGAGCTGGCCGAGCAGGTCACCGGCTACCACGTGCACCGCGGCGCCATCGCGTCGATGCAGCGCAAGCCGCTGCCGGAGGTGGACGAGCTGCTGAGCACCGGCCGCCGGATCGCGGTGCTGGAGGGCCTGACCGACCACGCCAACATCGGTGCGGTCTACCGCAGCGCCGCGGCGCTCGGGGTGGACGCGCTGCTGCTGTCGCCCGACTGCGCCGACCCGCTCTACCGACGCGCCGTCAAGGTGTCGATGGGGGCGGTCTTCACCGTCCCCTACGCGGTCCTGGAATCCTGGCCGCAGGATCTGGAGAAGGTCCGCCGGGCCGGGTACGACATCCTGGCGCTGACCCCGCACCATGACGCGGTCCCGCTGTCCGAGGTGTCCGAGGAGCGGCTGCGGCGGTGCGCGGTAATGCTCGGGTCGGAGGGCCACGGGCTCTCGCCGGAGGCGCTGCGGGCCGCCGACGAGTGGGTCAGGATCCCGATGTCGCACGGCATCGACTCGCTCAACATCGCCGCCGCGGCGGCCATCTCCTTCTACGCCCTGGCCGAGCAGGCCAAGGACTGAGCCGCACCGGCGGGCCTCAGCCCTGCTGGCCCGCGACGGTGCCGGTGCCCGGCCAGGTCTCGCTCATCGTCCCGTTGGCGAGCGGGACGTAGCGGGTGGTGCTGGCGGGGCGGTTCCCGGACGCGGCGGTGTGCTCCTCGCGGAGGACCGCGCCGTCGGCGATCTGCCAGCTCCCGGTGGCCTGCGGGTCGCCGGTGGAGGAGTGCGAGGCCAGCAGAACCGGTTCTGCACCCGCGGTGGGCGACAGCCCGAACAGCTCCACCAGATCCTCGGGGACGGTTCCGTCCCGACGTGTCAGCACCACGACCGCGGCTGCCGCGCCCCGGTAGCGGGCCGGCAGCACCGCGGTCAGCGACACCGGCGCCGCCGTGTCCGACGGCGAGGAGCGGCCGTTCCTCAGCAGCACGGTCGAACCGTCGCTGGGGTCGGTGTAGCCGCGGTCGGCCCAGTCCGGGCTGACCTCGCCCGCCGCGGTGGGCACGCCGATCAGCCCCTGCCCGGCCGCCGCCGCGGCGGCCACGGCGGAGTGGCTGGCCGCGGGCACCGGCGCGACGGTGACCGGGCTCTGCCGCTGACCGTGGGCGTTGCGGTCCTCGCAGCCCTGGGCGGTGGCGATGGCCAGCGCCGCCACCACGGTGACGGTGACAAAAACGATCAGCCGCTGGCGCAGCATACGCCGCCGCGAGGGCGTGGCGGCGGGGCGGCCCGGGGGCCGTGCCCCCGGCGGCGGGGTGCGCTGGCCCTGCGGCCGGGTCTGCTGCGGGGCGGTCGGCGGGGGAGTGGACGGCTGCGGCTCCCGCATGGTCGGGGGCATCGGCCGCCGTCCGGCCGGGCGGCCGACGACGGGCCGTCCCACCGGTCGCGCGCCGGCCCGTTCGCCGCCGGTCCGCTCGCCGGTCCGCCCGTCCGTGCGGCTGCCGAGTCCTCCGCCCGGGCGCTCGCCCGGCCGCTGCGGCGGACGCTGCCGCTCCGCGGCACCGGTCCTGACCCGGGAGGCCGCGGACTGCGTGGGCTGGTGCGGGCGGGGCAGCTGGCTCAGCCCGATGGCCGTTCCACGGGCCGTCAGTTCCCGCAGCCGGTCGTGCAGCTGAACGGTCGTCGGCCGGTCCGCGGCCTCCTTCGCCAGACAGGCCCGGATCACCTGGACCAGGGCCCCCGGCACGTCCGTCAGATCGGGCTCCTCGTGCACCACCCGGTAGAGCATCACCTCGGAGCTGCCTGAGCCGAACGGCGAGTCGCCGGTCGCCGCGTAGGCCAGCGTGGTGCCCAGCGCGAACACGTCCGTCGCGCTGGTCACCGCGATGCCGCGGACCTGCTCGGGGGCCAGGAAGCCGGGCGAGCCGACCGCCGTGCCGACGTGGGTCAGCGTGCTGGCGCCGGTGGACCAGGCGATGCCGAAGTCGATGATGCGCGGGCCCTTGGGCGACAGCAGGATGTTGGACGGCTTCAGGTCCCGGTGCACCACCCCGGCCTCGTGCACGTGCACCAGGCCGTCGGCCAGCGCCGCGCCGATCGCGGTCACCTCCGGCCAGGGCAGCGGCCCCTCGTCGCCGACCCGCTTGTAGAGCGAGGGCCCGGGTACGTAGGAGGTCGCCAGCCAGGGCCGTTCGGCGTCGATGTCCGAGGCCACCAGCCGGGCGATGCAACCGCCCCTGATCCGCGCCGCCGCCGAGACCTCGCGGGCGAAGCGGGTGCGGAACTCCTGGTCCTCGGCCAGCTCCGAGCGGATCAGCTTGAGCGCGACCTTCTGGCCCTTGCGGTCCGAGCCCAGGTAGACCACGCCCATGCCGCCCGAACCGAGCCGTCGGTGCAGGCGATAGGGGCCGACGACTCGCGGATCCTCCCGCCGGAGCCGCATCATCGCCACATTTCCGTCCCGCCGTCAGGTCCCCGTGCGGGGGCGTGTTCTGCTTGCCAGCCGACAGCTTACGGACTGGTGTGGGCGGTGTGCTGATACGCAACGCCTGGGAGGTCCGTGGGATTGTCTGACTTCCCGTCGGCGGGCCCCTCGGACCGCCCCGGCGGGCCTGCTCGGGCCCTCCTCCTGACCTACTCCTGACCTGCGCTTCCCCGGTCCGCTCGGGGGTGGTCTCAGGGGTGTCCCTGATGCCCTCCTTACGCGCTCTCCGTCTCCGGTAGTAGTACCCCGGTACCGCGGTCCTCCTTCCGGATGCCGTCCGGACGGTCCCGGGGCATGACGCCGGGGAAGGGTCCTGACCGTAGTTTTGTTATCAGCGGTGGGCGGGCGCAGCTCGTCCCCCGAGGTACACCGCCCACCGCGACCAGCTTCTGCAGCCCGGCAGCGGGACGAGCAGGTATTTCAGACGCGCAGGACCAGACGAGAGTGGGAACCAGGCCATGTCCGTGTACACGGGAGGACCCGTACGACGCCGTCGCCCGTCCGTGCGCCCCGGCGAGACCAGGAACCCGCTGGTGGCCCTCGCCATCGCGCTGCCCGTCGCCGCGCTGCTGGCCTTCGCCTTCGGCGGCTGGTCGCAGTTCGCGGTGCAGGCCAGCTCGGTGGTGCACCTGATGGGACGCTGACCGGCGTCCCCCTCATACTGCGGCGTCGTGCCCGGACTGTCGGTGAGGGCAGCCCGGGCACGGCGATCGCGCCCCTGCCCCCTGCGGAGCGGTAACCGTACGAAGAAGGCCCGTCCACCTGGACGGGCCTTCAACTGCTGTGCGCGATACTGGGATTGAACCAGTGACCTCTTCCGTGTCAGGGAAGCGCTCTCCCGCTGAGCTAATCGCGCGGGACGTACCGATTGTGCGTGCGCGATACTGGGATTGAACCAGTGACCTCTTCCGTGTCAGGGAAGCGCTCTCCCGCTGAGCTAATCGCGCGGGACCTACGGATCTTGCGTGCGCGATACTGGGATTGAACCAGTGACCTCTTCCGTGTCAGGGAAGCGCTCTCCCGCTGAGCTAATCGCGCGGGTGCTCCGGGCGGCGAGCCGCACGAAGCGTCGATCTTGTTGAGGTGGAGACGGGATTTGAACCCGTGTACACGGCTTTGCAGGCCGTTGCCTCGCCTCTCGGCCACTCCACCGAGTGAGAGCCCACCTGCAACTCTCATCCGAGCGGATGACGGGATTCGAACCCGCGACCCTCACCTTGGCAAGGTGATGCTCTACCACTGAGCCACATCCGCGTGATCTCCATGTCGCTTCCCGCCTGTTTCCGGCGGTCCGCTTCCTGGCGACGTGTTGAACTTTAGCGGATTCCGGGCCCAGCTCAAATTCCGTTCCCCGGGGGAGTGCCGCCACCACCCCCGCGATGACCTGCGATGCCAGTCCGCACAGGCGTTTTCCCTGCCCACAACCTAGACTCCGACGCGCGGCGACCCCGCGCTTTCCGCACAGAATCACGAGTGAACAGTGACCCGCTCCCTTCCTCAGCTCACTCCGATGGCCCGGTTCGACGGCCGGATCGCCTCGGGGCTGCTCGATGTCACCGACGACCCGGCGGCGCTGGACAGCGCCGGATTCTGGGCCGTCGTCGCCGACTTCGAAGGCCGGATCACCTGTGCCCGCTTCGCCCACGTCCGCCGCGCGCAGACCCCCGGGACCGGGGCCGAGGGCTGGCGCGGTCCGGCCCGTAGCGCCTGGAGCAGCTCGCTGGACCGGGCCGGCTACACCGCCGGGGTCCGCCGGATCCGCGAGCACATCGCCGCGGGCGAGGTGTACCAGGCCAACCTCTGCCGGGTGCTCTCCGCGCCGCTCCCCGACCCGGTCCACGGCGCCGACGTTGACGCCCTCACCACCCGGCTCGCGCACGGCAACCCGGCCCCCTACGCCGGCACGGTCCGGCTGCCGGAGCACGGGGTGGAGGTCGCCACCGCCTCGCCCGAGCTGTTCCTGGAACGCCGCGGCACCCGGATCGGCTCAGGGCCGATCAAGGGCACCGGCCGCACCGAGGACGACCTGCTGGCCAAGGACTACGCCGAGAACGTGATGATCGTCGACCTGGTCCGCAACGACCTCGGCCGGGTCTGCGCCACCGGCAGCGTCACCGTCCCCGACCTGTGCGCGGTGGAGAAGCACCCCGGCCTGGTCCACCTGGTCTCCACGGTCGAGGGGGAGCTCCGCCCCGGCCTCGGCTGGCCCGCGCTGCTGGACGCGGCCTTCCCGCCCGGCTCGGTCACCGGGGCGCCCAAGTCCAGCTCGCTGCGGATCATCCGGGCGCTGGAGACGGTCCCGCGCGGCCCCTACTGCGGGGCGCTCGGCTGGGTGGACGCGGACCGCGGCGAGGCCAGGCTCGCGGTCGGCATCCGCACCTTCTGGATCGACCGGGACGACCCGTCCGGCCCGCAGGTGCGCTTCGGCACCGGGGCCGGGATCACCTGGGGCTCCGATCCGGAACGGGAATGGGACGAGACAGAGCTGAAGGCAGCACGCCTGCTCGCGGTAGCGTCTGACCCATCACAGCGGTAACGACTCACAGCGGTAACGACGAAGGAGCACATCGTGCGGATCTGGGTCAACGGTGCGCTGCAGGACGCTGCCGAGGCCAATGTCTCGGTGCTCGACCACGGGATCACCGTGGGGGACGGGATCTTCGAGACGGTGAAGGCCCTCGACGGAGTGCCCTTCGCCCTCGGCCGCCACCTCGACCGGCTGGAGCGCTCGGCCCGCGGCCTCGGCCTGCCGGCGCCGGACCGCGAGCTGGTCCGGCGGGCCTGCGCCGAGGTGCTCGCCGCCAATCCGATGCCGCTCGGCCGGCTGCGGATCACCTACACTGGCGGTCTCGCCCCGCTCGGCTCGGACCGCGGCGACAGCGGCACCACCCTGGTGGTCGCCCTCGGCGCGACCACCCGCCGCCCCGACGCCGCCGCGATCGTCACCGTCCCGTGGACCCGCAACGAGCACAGCGCGGTGGCCGGGCTGAAGACCACCTCCTACGCCGAGAACGTGGTCGCCCTGGCCCGGGCGCACGAGTACGGCGCCGCCGAGGCGGTCTTCGGCAACACCGCGGGCCGGCTCTGCGAGGGCACCGGGTCCAATGTCTTCGTGGTCCTGGACGGACGTCTGCTCACCCCGCCGCTCACCTCCGGCTGCCTGGCCGGGGTGACCCGGGCGCTGGTGCTGCAGTGGCTCGACGCCGAGGAGGCGGACCTGCCGCTCTCGGCGCTGGAGGAGGCCGAGGAGATCTTCCTGACCGGCACCCTGCGCGACATCCAGGGCGTCTCCCGGGTCGACGACCGCGAGCTGCCCGGCGCGCCCGGGCCGGTCACCGTCAAGGCCATGGCCGTCTTCGCCGACCGCGCCGCCGCCGACCTGGAGCCGTGAGCCCGATGACCACGACGATCCGCCCGTCCGGTCCGGAGACGGCCACCCCCGGCGGCGGGCGCAGCCGCGGCTACGACGTGTGCGTCAACGGCCGGGTGGTGGGCGGGCTGACCCTCAGCGCGGACGGCGGCGCGGGGCCGCGCAGCGGCGGGATCAGCGGGCTGGCGGTCGACCGGCGCGACCGGGGCCGCGGCCGGGGCATCATCGCCGTTCTCGCCGCCGAGGAGGTGCTGCGCTCCTGGGGCTGTACCAGGGCCGAGGCCAGGGTGCCGGCCGGCCTCGGCGAGGAGGCCGGGCTCGGCCTGGCCCGCACCCTGGGCTACACCCTGCGCTCCACCCATATGCGCAAGGCCCTCCCCGACCAGCCCCCGCCGCTGCCCGAGGGCAGCACCGGCCGCCCGCTGCGCGCGGACGAGTACGGCTCCTGGCTCGCCGCCGAGACCCAGGGCTACCTCGGCGAGCTGGTCGCCCACGGCCTCAGCTTCGAGGAGGCCGGCGCCAAGGCCTACGCGGACCACGCCGAGTTGCTGCCGCAGGGCCTGGACACCCCCGACACGGTGCTCTCGTTGCTGGAGAGCGGAGACGCCGGACCGGTCGGCAGCATCTGGGTGCACACCCGCTTCCGCGAGCTGCCGGACGGCACCCCGCTCGCCTGGGTGTTCGACATCGTCGTGGACGAGGCGCAGCGCGGTCGCGGCCACGGGCGGGCGCTGATGCTGCTGGCCGAGCGCGAGTGCCTGGCCCGCGGGGTCGGGCAGCTCGGCCTCAACGTCTTCGCCGACAACCGCACCGCGCAGCGGCTCTACGCCTCGCTCGGCTACACGCCCTTCCTGCACGTGCTGCACAAGGCGCTGTAGGGCAAGCCGCGGCGGTCAGGGGCCGAGCAGCCCGATGATCTGCTCGCGCAGGCCGTCCTGGCTCTTTCCGCCGTCGAGGCGCTTCCCGGCGACGACATAGGTGGGGGTCCCGGTCACGCCGATGGCCTGGCCCTCGGCGTGGTCGGCGTCGACCGCCAGCATGTGCCGTCCGTCGATCAGCGCGGTGTCCAGCTCCTCGGCGTCCAGGCCGAGCTCCCGGGCGACGTCCACCAGCAGCGCCTCGCCGCGGCGTCCCAGTTCCCCGGTCCTGGCCAGCACCGCCTCGACATAGGGCCAGCCCTGTCCCTGGGCGAACGCCTCCTCGGCGGCCTGGGCGGCGGCCAGGGCGTGCTTGTGCTTCTCCAGCGGGAAGTGCCGCAGCACGATCTCCAGCCGGTCGCCGTAGGCCGCGCGCAGCGCGCGGACGTCGTCCAGGGCGGTCGCACAGTCCGGGCACTGCAGCTCGCACCAGTACTCGACCCGGGGGAGGGGGCTGGGGAGGGAACTATCGCTCATGCCCGTCAGTCTCCCATTACAGGCACCATGGGAGGGAACCGCAGCGAAGGAGCAGTGGGCCGATGACCGCGATCGTATGCATGGCACTCACAGCAGCCGGACTGGTGATCGCCGTGCTGCGCGGCGTCCGCGGGCGCTTCCGCTCGGCGCTGCGCTGGGGCGCCGTGGCGCTGGTGCCGGTCGGGCTGTACCTGACCGGGCTGATCACCGTGTTCCGCCGGATCGGCAGTGCGCTCGGCAGCTGGGGCACCCACCTGGTGTTCGACCCGAAGATCTGGACCGGCGTGGTGCTGCTCGGCGTGGCGGTCCTGGTGCTGCTCGCCACCGGCGTCGGCCGGGGCCGCCGCGCCCCGAAGGCGGGGAAGGCGGAGAAGCCGGCGGCGGTGCCCGGCGGCAGTGTCCCTGCCGTTGCGGCCAAGCGGCAGTCCGCCGCCGACCTCGGGGACTTCTCCGACATCGAGGAGATCCTCAAGCGCCGCGGCATCTAGCCGGTCGGCAGCTAGCCCCGCAGGGCGGTGGCCAGGGCGTCCGGAGCCTCGGCCGCCGTCCGCTGGCGGGCCCGGTAGGCGGCCACGTGCATCCGGTTGCCGCAGGTGCGGCTGTCGCAGTAGCGGCGTGAGCGGTTGCGGGACAGGTCCACGAAGACCCGGGCGCAGTCGGGGGCCTCGCAGTGCCGCAGCCGCTCCCGCTCGCCGGCCACCACGATGAAGGCCAGCGCCATCCCGGCCTCCACCGCCAGGTGGTCCGCCAGCGCCGCGCAGGGCGCGAAGAAGTGCATGTGCCAGTCGTGGCCGTCGTGGTTGGTCAGCCGGGGCGTGCTGCCCGCCTTCGCCACCAGGGTGTTCACCAGTTCGGCAGCCTCCGGGGTGGAGTCGGCCAGGAACACCGCCCGGAACTGGGTGCGGACCAGCCGCACCGCCTCCAGGTCGGCCGTCGTCAGCGTGCCCACCTCGCTGATCTCATGGCGGATCACGAAGTCGCGCAACGCCGCCAGATCCGGCAGGCCCTCCTGCTCCGCCGCCTCCGGCGCGGTGTTCAGCAGGTCCACGAGTACGTCGAGAGCGCACTGCGTGTCATGGGTGATCAGCACGTGGGACTCCCTGTGGCGTACGGCCCGGTTGGCGGCGACTCTACCGTTGCCGGGGCCGCCCATGCGTGAGCCGCCGCAGTCCGGTTGTGGACTGCGGCGGCTCACTTGGCACGGTGTCAGCGGAGTGCTGCGGTGTGGCTGTTCCGTGCCCCCGAGTAGCACGGCTGCGCACGGTCGAAGGGATGGAGTGGTTCAGTTCTCGGCGAGGATGTGCGACAGCTCCCGGTCGAGGTCGAAGTGGCGGTGCTCGGTACCCGGGGGCACCGCGGCATCCGTTCGCTTGAGGAAGGACTCCAGCGCACGCGCCGGGGCTTCCAGTAGGGCTTCTCCTTCCGGAGAGCTCAGGGCGATGCAGACGACTCCCTGCCCGTGACTGCGGGACGGCCAGACTCGGACGTCGCCGGTTCCGGTCGGCCGGTGCAGCCCCTCCGCGAGGAGGTCTCGGGCGAACACCCAGTCGACGGTTTCGTCGGCGCCGGTGTGGAAGGTGGCATGCACGGCATAGGGGTCGGCGGTGTCGTAGCGCAGGCCCGCGGGGACGGGCAGTGACGACTCGCTCGACACGATAAGGCGCAGGTGCAGCTCGCAGCTGACCGTGGTGTTCATAAGCGCCAAGGCCTTTCGCTCAGTGTGCGCTCGGGGATCGCACGTCGGCGAACGGACCATCCCACCTCCGCGACCGGTGTAAACCCGTCTGTCCCGATTAGTACGCACCTGGTACCCCTTACGGCGCAGCAGTCACTGCAGTCACAGGGATAACGCGACAGCACCACAAAGCCGGTCGCCGGTGACATATGACAGTCGAGAACCGGTCATCGCCGGAGGTCAGGAGCACGCTGTCGGATGCGGTAAAGTTTTCCACGAAGCAGCGCAGGAAACATCCGCGCGATTAGCTCAGTGGGAGAGCGCTCCGTTCACACCGGAGAGGTCGCTGGTTCGAACCCAGCATTGCGCACCGCCGAAGAAGCCCCGCAGGTCACTGACCTGCGGGGCTTCTTCGTAGGGACAGCCCTCGGCGGCGCTCCGAAAGGTGGTTGGGAGACCCGCGGGGGCGATGCTAGTGTTCTTCCTGTTGCCCGCGCGATTAGCTCAGTGGGAGAGCGCTCCGTTCACACCGGAGAGGTCGCTGGTTCGAACCCAGCATTGCGCACCGGAACAGCGGAAGGCCCCTCGATCGAGGGGCCTTCCGCGTTTAAGTTGAGGGTCGAGGGGTCAGGCGGCCTGGTCCACCTGCCGCCGCAGCGGCCAGGAGGTGTCGACCAGCTCCGGCGACCCGCTCCTGGTGAACCACTGCTGCAGCCCCCGCGCCTGCGCCGCGTGCCACACGGCCTGCCGCAGGTGCAGCTCCGCCGGGGTCAGCGCGCCGAGCGTGCTCCCGAAGCGGGCGCCGATCGCCCGGACCAGGCCCAGCGCCGCGGTGGCGTCCGCCGCGGCGTCGTGCGCCGTGCCCAGGTCCACCCCGTAGTGCGCGCACAGGTCGGTCAGGGTGCGCCGGCCCTTGCGGTAGCGGTCCAGGTGCTTGTCCAGCACCCGGGGGTCCAGCACCAGCAGCGGTGCGCTGGCCGCGTACTGCGCCAGCGAGGTGCCCCGGTGCCGGCGCAGTTCGCGGTCCAGCAGGGTCAGGTCGTAGGGGGCGTTCATGATGACCAGGGGCAGTCCCGCCCTGGCGGTTTCGGCCAGGGCCCGCGCGACCTCCTCCACCACCACCCGCGGCGGGCGTCCGTTCCGCCGCGCCCACTCGTCGGTGAGGCCGTGCACCTCGGTCGCCCCGGCCGGGATCGGCAGCCCCGGATCGGCCACCCACTCCCGCCGCCGCACCGGCCCGTCGGCGGTGTCCTGGAGCACCAGCGCCGCCGTCACGATCCGGTCGTGCTCGACGTCCACGCCCGTGGTCTCGGTGTCGAAGGAGGCCATCGGCCCCTCGTACCAGAACGTCATCGTGGCCTCCCCGCCAGTAGTGACAATCAGGTGATACCCGGTCACCCACCGCATTCAACCCCGCCGCGAACTGCGGATTCCCGCAGGCCCGTTTCGCGGTGCATCCGGGCGGAGACAACAGAGATGACGGCCCGTCCGGTCCGGACCGAGGGCCGCCGGTCGACGGGGAAGACGGCGGCGATGGCGCTGATACAACCCGAACCGGCCACGCCACCCGAGGGGTGGAGCGGCGCCGGTCCGGGGCAACCGATGCGAGGTCAACTCGCGGTCACCTCCTGCATGGAGACGCTCCAAGTGGGATATCTGCACGCGGTCGCCGCAGCGGCCGGCTGCGCGCTGTCCTCGCCCTTTCCCGACAACGGGATCGACTGGCACGTCAGCCACGGCAGCGCGGAGCACACCGAGGACGACGAGGCCACCATCAAGGTCCAGCTCAAGTGCACCTACCAGATCGCGCCCAGGCCGCCCGGGCCGTTCTTCAGCTTCACCCTCGACAACGACCACCTCCGCAAGCTCGCCCACAGCCGGGTCGCCGTCCACAAGATCCTGGTCGTGATGCTGGTTCCCAGGGAGGTCGACCAGTGGCTGGCGGCCGGCCCGGACCGGCTCGAAGTGCGGCACTGCTGCTACTGGGTCAACCTGGCGGGACAGTCGGTGACCGGGAAGCGCAGGACGAATGTCCGGATCCCGACGGAGCAGGTCTTCGACGATCGCTCGCTGTGCGCCATCATGGCGCGAGTGGGAGCGGGCGAACGTCCTTGAGCGCCATTCCAGGACCGACTCACGACCACTCCAGCCGGGAGGAATGACGTGACAGCCATGCGGCGCGACGCCCGACCAGAGGCCCTGGGTGCGATGGGCCGCGACGCCGTCAGGGCCCGCGGGCTGCGCTCCTCCCGGTCCGAGGACGGCACCCTCCCGGATCCGGGCCGGGTCGACCCCGGCGTCCTCAGCACCCTGCTCGCCCGGCACGGCTGGGTCCGCCGCGGCGGAGCGCAGGGCCACTACACCCGCTGGATCCCGCCCGACGACCTGGAGCCCGACACCAGCCTGCTGATCCCGGCCGACCGCAGCTTCGACGACAGCGCCGACCTGCTCGACGACGCCGTCGCCGCGCTCTCCCGCTCCGGCGTCCCCTCGGCCCGGGCCATCCTGGCCGCGCTGCTGGTCCCCGGCGACGAGATCCACTGGCGCCGCGACATCCCCGGCGTCGGCGGGGCCGTCCCCTGGGGCGCCGAGGAGGAACTGCACGCGGCGGCCAGGGCGATGCTCTCCGCCGCGGCCAAGGCCGCGCACTCCCGGGCGGCCTACTTCGGCGCCCGGCTGGACAGCTACGCCGCCGAGTTCCTGGAGCGGGTGCTGGTGGTCGCCCCCGGCACCGGGGCCGGGCTGCTCACCGCCTACACCGCGGCCCCGGACGACCGCGCGGCCACGGTCACCCTGGTCCGGGCGCTGGAGGTGACCCGGGACGCCATCGACCTGCAGCGGGCCACCGGACGTCCGGACGCCTTCGACGACGGGGTGCGGCTCGGGATCAGCCGGGAGCTGATCGGCTCGCTGGTGCAGCTGGTCCGGGGCAGCGAGGGCGCGGAGATCGCGCTGTCCTGGGCCGCCTCGGTCGGCCCCCCGCGCGACTTCGTCAACCGGCGGCTGCTGCTGGAGTTCAGCCCCGGCGACCTGCCGGTGCTGGAGGCGGCGGCCGAGCGCCTGGAGCACAGCGAACCCGCCGTCGCGGTGGAGCTGACCGGCGCGGTGGTCCGGCTGAAACGACAGGTCCCCGGCGGCGAGGGCCAGATCCGGCTGCGGGTGCTGACCGGCGCGGACGTGGACGAGGTCAGGATCCGGCTCGGCGAGGAGGACTACCGGACGGCGGTGGAGTCCCACCTGGCCGGCGTCCCGGTGCGGCTGCGGGGCCGGCTCGAACGGAAGGGCGGCTTCCGCAGGCTCAGCGACCCGGCCGGGGTCGAGCCGGTGGAACTGGACGCGGCCGAGCGGGACCGCATGCTCAAGACTCTGCGGCTGCGGGCCGGGTACGCCCCCGGGCCCGGCGAGGACGAGCGGTAACCCGGGGCGTAATGCCTGCGCGAGCACCTCCGGACTCTCGGTACCATCGTGATCGCAGCAGTAGCTGCTCAGGAGATAGCCGAGAGTCAGGAGAGTCCGGTGTCGGACGTCCGTGTGGTCATCAGTCGCGAACCCGATCGGGAAGAGCGCGTGGTGACGACGGGCACCACGGCGGCGGACCTGTTCCCCGGCGAGCGCGCGGTCATCGCGGCCCGGGTCGGCGGCGAGCTCAAGGACCTGGCCTACATCCTCGCCGAGGGCGACGAGGTCGAGCCGGTCGCGATCGACAGCGCCGACGGCCTGTCGATCCTGCGCCACTCCACCGCGCACATCATGGCGCAGGCCGTGCAGGCGCTGTTCCCCGAGGCCAAGCTGGGCATCGGCCCGCCGGTCAAGGACGGCTTCTACTACGACTTCGACGTCGAGCGGCCGTTCACCCCCGAGGACCTCAAGGCCATCGAGAAGAAGATGACCGAGATCATCAAGCGGGGCCAGAAGTTCTCCCGCCGGGTGGTCACCGACGAGGACGCGCGCGAGGAACTCAAGGACGAGCCCTACAAGTTGGAGCTGATCGGGCTCAAGGGCGGCGCCACCGGCGAGGACGGCGCGGATGTCGAGGTGGGCGGCGGCGAGCTGACCATCTACGACAACCTGGACCCGAAGAGCGGCGAGCTGTGCTGGCGCGACCTGTGCCGCGGCCCGCACCTGCCGTCCGCCCGGATCCCGGCCTTCAAGCTGATGCGCAACGCCGCGGCGTACTGGCGCGGCAGCGAGAAGAACCCGATGCTGCAGCGCATCTACGGCACCGCCTGGGCCACCAAGGACGACCTCAAGGCGCACCTGGACTTCCTGGAGGAGGCCGCCAAGCGCGACCACCGCAAGCTGGGCAGCGAGCTGGACCTGTTCTCCATCCCGGACGAGATCGGCTCCGGCCTGGCGGTGTTCCACCCCAAGGGCGGCATCATGCGCCGCACCATGGAGGACTACTCGCGCAAGCGGCACGAGGAGGCGGGCTACGAGTTCGTCTACACCCCGCACGCGACCAAGGGTGCGCTGTTCGAGAAGTCGGGCCACCTGGACTGGTACGCCGACGGCATGTACCCGCCGATGCAGCTCGACGAGGGCGTGGACTACTACCTCAAGCCCATGAACTGCCCGATGCACAACCTGATCTTCGACGCGCGGGGCCGCTCCTACCGCGAGCTGCCGCTGCGGCTGTTCGAGTTCGGCACGGTCTACCGCTACGAGAAGTCCGGTGTGGTGCACGGCCTGACCCGGGCCCGCGGCTTCACCCAGGACGACGCGCACATCTACTGCACCAAGGAGCAGATGGCGGACGAGCTCGACTCGACCCTCACCTTTGTGCTGGACCTGCTGCGCGACTACGGGCTCACCGACTTCTACCTGGAGCTCTCCACCAAGGACCCCGAGAAGTTCGTCGGCACCGACGAGGCATGGGAGGAGGCGACCGAGACCCTGCGCAAGGTCGCCGAGAAGCAGGGCCTCCCGCTCACCCCCGACCCGGGCGGCGCGGCCTTCTACGGCCCGAAGATCTCGGTCCAGGCCCGGGACGCGATCGGCCGCACCTGGCAGATGTCCACGGTGCAGCTGGACTTCAACCTGCCGGAGCGCTTCGACCTGCAGTACACCGCGGCGGACGGCTCACGGCAGCGTCCGGTCATGATCCACCGCGCGCTGTTCGGCTCGATCGAGCGGTTCTTCGCGGTGCTGCTGGAGCACTACGCCGGTGCGATGCCGCCGTGGCTCGCCCCGGTCCAGGCCGTCGGCATCCCGATCGGTGACGCCCACGTCGAGTACCTGCAGGAGTTCGCCGCCGAGGCCAAGGCCAAGGGCCTGCGGGTGGACGTGGACGCCTCCTCCGAGCGGATGCAGAAGAAGATCCGCAATCAGCAGAAGCTGAAGGTGCCGTTCATGATCATCGCCGGTGACGAGGACGTCGCCAACGGCGCCGTCAGCTTCCGCTACCGCAACGGCGAGCAGAAGAACGGCATCCCGAAGGCCGAGGCGCTCGCGGAGATCCTGGACGCGGTGGAGCGCCGGGTCCAGGTCTGAGCCGGACCCCGCGCACGCGGGGATGTCGGGGGCGGTCCTCTCAAGGGCCGCCCCTCCGCCTATGCTGATCGTTATGACGACGGAGCCGGAGCAGCAGGACGGGGTGGGCACCCCGGATGCGTTTGACCGCCTGTGGACGCCCCATCGGATGGCGTACATCAAGGGTGAGAACAAGCCGACCGGCCCGGAGCCGACGGACGGCTGTCCGTTCTGTGCGATCCCGGCGATGTCGGACGAGGACGGTCTGATCGTCCGCCGGGCGGACCACGCCTATGCGGTGCTCAACCTGTACCCCTACAACTCCGGCCACCTGATGGCGGTCCCGTACCGGCATGTCGCCGACTACACCGAGTTGACGCCGGAGGAGACCGCCGATGTCGCCGCGCTGACCAAGCAGGCGATGACCGCGCTGCGTGCTGCCTCCGGGGCGCAGGGCTTCAACATCGGGCTGAACCAGGGCCATGTGGCCGGCGCCGGCATCGCCGCCCATCTGCACCAGCACGTGGTGCCCCGCTGGGGCGGCGACACCAACTTCATGCCGATCATCGGGCAGACCCGGATCCTGCCCCAGGTGCTGGCGGACACCCGCAAGGTGCTGGTGGACGCCTGGCCCGAGGCGTAACCCGCTACCGCCTCCGCTACATGTCGTACTCGTCGACCTTGGTCGGGCGCACGCCCTGCACTTCGGAGCCCAGCATCTGCGAGCGGTTCTTGAAGCGGTCGACGTCCACGTCGTGGTCCGCCAGGACCTGCATCGTCGCCTGGTGGACCGCGCGCAGGACCGGGGTGGCGACCCGGAGCGCGTCGTCGGCCATGAAGCGGTGGGTCCAGGGCTTGTTGGCCCAGGCCGAGCGAAGGCCGAACGGCTCGGGGAGCTTCAGGGTGCCGCCGAGCCAGTCGAGTATCGGCTGGCCCCAGGGCCAGGTGAAGGGGGCCCGCACGGTCAGCCGGACCACCTCGTCCGGGGTCATGATGGGCAGGTGGACCGTGCGCTCCTCCCAGGGCTTGCCGGTCTTGGCGACCGACTTCTCCTTGGGCTTGGCCTTCTTGTCGAACATGGTCGCCATCGGCCCGATGGCGTAGCCGGTCACCTCGACCCGCAGGGTCTGGTGCAGCAGGGTGACGTTGGTGAGCAGGGTGACCACCAACTGGCCCTCCCACAGCACGAACTGGGCGCCGAGGTAGTGCCGCGGGCCGTTGCCGAAGGTCTGCCGGTTGGCCAGTTCGGTTATCGCCGAGGTCCGCATCCTGGTGCCGTCCATCCGGTCGGCGCCGAAGGGGCGGCTGATCTCGTCGGCGCCCTCCGGGATCGCCTGCACCACCCAGTGGTTGACCGACATCTGCGGGATGCCGCTGTCGGCCATGCTGCTGCGGGACATCTGCTTGAGGTTGTCCTCGATCTTCCGGACCACGTCCCAGGGGTGGAACGGGCGGATCTCGTCCACCCCCTCGCGTGGGTCGAGCTGCTCGGCGAGCTGCCAGGCCCCCCAGCGCCGCCCCATGCCGAGTATCCCCTTGGCCCCGGCGTAGTGGACCACGTTGGTGTCCTGCTCCTCGACCAGGGCCTCCAGCGACTTGCGCAGTTGCTCGGCCCTGGCGTCGGCGGGGCCGATCGGCACGGCGTCGCGGACGATCGGGCCCACCCCGCTGCCGTCGAGCACGGCGTTCCAGCGCTCGCGCAGCTGCTCCGCCGCGCGCAGGCAGAACCGCTGGGCGACGAACCAGCCGGCCACCGGGACCAGCATCATCACCCGGACGTAGAGCCCGGCGTAGCCGTGGGCGAAGGGCCGCCAGGCGAACAGCACGGTGAGCAGCACCGCCACCGCCAGCGCGGCGCCCCCGTAGACGGAGCGGCGTTCGGGGGCGCTGCGGCGGCGCACCTCGAAGGCGGCGAGCCAGAGCAGGGTGCCGGGCAGGAACAGGAAGCCGGCGATGAACGCGACGGCGGTGAGCCGCTTGTCGCGCTCGCGCCGCAGCGACCCGGCCGCCACGCAGTGCTCCACCACCAGCCGGGCGTCGGTGCCGAAGGAGGGCACCAGCGGCTTGCGGCCCGCGTTGAGGGTGCGCTTGATCACCGCCCGGGAGAACGCCTCGCCGAGGGTGGGGGAGAACAGGCCGGTGCGGCCGGCCTTGTGGTTGGTGCTCTCGTCGGTGTCGGTCAGGTCACTGACGGCGCCGTCCCGGTAGGCGAGGGAGGCGAGCGCGGCGGTGGCCGCGGTGTGCGGCGCGTCCGTGCGCGGGATCTGCGGCCAGACCACTGCGGTCCCCTCCCGACGGTCGTCCCGGTGGGATGGCTCCCCCGGCGTGATTCTCCCCCCGAACCGCACTGATCATCCGCTGAGCGGGTGTCAGGAAGCCGGAGCAGCCAGGGTATCGCTGTCGATCATCCGCCGTCAGGTGTCCTTCGCAAATCAGGCCGTCACGGCTCAGTGGGCGGGGGTGGGGGCGGTCCTGGCCGCCACCGCGTCCGGCATCGGCTCGTGCCGGACGTAGCTGCGGGTGAAGTCGCCCGCGCCGTGCGACAGCGAGCGGAGGTCCACGGCGTAGCGGACGATCTCCAGCTCCGGCACCTCGGCCCGGACCAGGGTCCGCCCGGTGCCCACCGGTTCCGTCCCCTGCACCCGGCCGCGGCGGCCGGACAGGTCGCTGAGCACCGCGCCCACGTACTCGTCGGCGACCAGGACCCCGAGCTCGGCGACCGGCTCCAGCAGCCGTACCCCGGTCTCGGCGGCGGCCTCGCGCAGCGCCAGCGCGCCCGCGGTCTGGAACGCGGCGTCGGAGGAGTCGACCGAGTGGGCCTTGCCGTCGACCAGGCTGACCCTGATGTCCACCACCGGGTAGCCGGCGCTGACGCCCCGGGCCAGCTGGGCCCTGACCCCCTTCTCCACCGAGGGGATGAACTGCCGGGGCACCGATCCGCCGACGATCCGGTCGACGAACTCGAAGCCGGCGCCGGTGGGCAGCGGTTCCACCTCGATCTCGCAGATCGCGAACTGCCCGTGCCCGCCGGACTGCTTGACGTGCCGTCCGCGCCCGCGGGCCGGACCGGCGAAGGTCTCCCGCAGCGGCACCAGGTACGGGACCGGGTCGACCTGGACGCCGTAGCGGGTGCGCAGCCGCTCCAGCAGCAGGTCGGCGTGGGCCTCGCCGAGGCACCAGAGCACCAGTTGCCGGGTGTCCGGGTTCTGCTCCAGCCGCAGCGCCGGGTCCTCGGCGACCAGCTTGGCCAGGCCCTGCGAGAGCTTGTCCTCGTCGGTCTTGCTGTGGGCCTCGACGGCGACCGGCAGCAACGGCTCCGGCATCGACCAGGCGGCCACCAGCAGCGGTTCGGCGGGGGCGGAGAGGGTGTCGCCGGTCTGCGCGCGGGCGAGCTTGGCGACGCAGACGATGTCCCCGGCGACGGCCCGGGCGACCTGGCGCTGGGTCCGGCCGAAGGGGGAGGACAGCGCGCCGACCCGCTCGTCCACGTCGTGGTCCTGGTGGCCCCGGTCGGTGAGGCCGTGTCCGGACACATGGACCGGCTGGTCCGGGTGCAGCGTCCCGGAGAAGACCCGGACCAGGCTGAGCCGGCCGACGTAGGGGTCGCCGCTGGTCTTGACCACCTCGGCGGCGAGCGGCCCGTCGGCGTCGCAGCTGAGCGGCGGACGGGACCCGCCGTCGGGGGTGGTGGCCTCGGGCAGCGGGCGTTCGGCGGGGGCGGGGAAGGCGGCGGTGACCAGTTCCAGCAGCTCGACGCTGCCCAGGCCCTCGCGGGAGCCGTCGAGCGGCAGCGCGGAGGCCAGCACCGGGTGGAACGCGCCCCTGGCGACCGCGCGTTCGAGGTCGTCGACCAGGGTCTTGCTGTCGATCTCCTCGCCGGCCAGGTAGCGGTCCATCAGGGCCTCGTCCTCGCTCTCGGCGATGACGGCCTCGATCAGCCGGTCCCTGGCCTCGGCGGCGGCCCCGCGCAGTTCGGCGTCGGGGGCCTGCTCGACCCGGTGCCCGTCGGCGTAGTCGAAGCAGCTGCCGCTGAGCAGTCCGAGCAGCCCGGAGATCCTCGGGGCCCCGTCAGGACCGGCCGGGCCGTGGTTCAGCGGCAGGTAGAGCGGCAGCACGGCTTCGGGGTTGTCGCCGCCGAAGGCGGTGCGGCAGAGCTCGACGGTGGCGGCGAAGTCGGCCTGCGGTGCGTCGAGCTTGGTGACGACCAGGGCCCGGGGCATACCGACCGCGGCGCACTCCTCCCACAGCATCCTGGTCGCGCCGTCGATGCCGTCGGTGGCGGGGACGACGAACAGGGCGGCGTCGGCGGCCCGCAGCCCGGCCCGCAGCTCGCCGGTGAAGTCCGCGTAGCCGGGGGTGTCCAGCAGGTTGATCCTGGTCCCGGAGTGCTCCAGCGGCACCAGCGAGAGCTGGACCGAGCGCTGCTGCCGGTGCTCGATGTCGTCGTAGTCGGAGACGGTGGTGCCGTCCTGGACCCGGCCGGCCCTGGTGAGCGCCCCGGTGGCCAGGGCCAGGCTCTCGGTGAGGGTGGTCTTTCCGGCGCCGCTGTGGCCGACCAGCACCACGTTGCGAATCGGCTGGTCGGCCGCCGGAGCCCTGCCGGCGGCTCCCGGGTGTCCGTTGGTCCTGTTCTCGCCCATGGCGATCTCCTCCCGCGCACACTCCAATGTCGGCCACGGGGGACCGCGCAGAGTGGGTGGAGGGTCACCCGCGGTGATGGTGAGCTTGGCACCAGCACGCGCCCAGGTCCATAGCCTACGCGCGGGCGGCGTGCCCGGCCCGTGGCCGTGCCGCCGCCACGGATACGATGTCCCAGCCTGGGGCCGCCGCTGGTTCCTCGTCGTCAGCAGAGCCAGATCGGAGCGGTCGGAAGGCCCATGCTCAACAAATACGCCCGAGCTTTCTTCACCAAGGTGCTCACCCCCTTCGCCACCTTCCTGCTGCGGATCGGGGTCAGCCCGGACGCGGTCACCCTGGTCGGGACGGCCGGGGTGGTGGCGGGTGCGCTGGTGTTCTTCCCCCGGGGCAGCTTCTTCTGGGGCACCCTGGTGATCACCGCCTTTGTCTTCTCCGACCTGGTCGACGGCAATATGGCCCGGCAGGCCGGCACCTCCAGCGTCTGGGGCGCCTTCCTCGACTCCACCCTGGACCGGGTCGCCGACTCGGCGGTCTTCGGCGGCATCGCCCTCTGGTACGCGGGCAAGGGCGACAACCTGCTGCTCTGCGCGGTGGCGGTGTTCTGCCTGGCCAGCGGCCAGGTGGTGTCCTACACCAAGGCCAGGGCCGAGAGCCTCGGCCTGAAGTGCGACGTCCAGGGGCTGGTGGAGCGGGCCGAACGGCTGGTGGTGACGCTGGTCCTGGCCGGCCTCTCCGGGCTGCACCAGTTCGGCGTCCCGTACATCGACTGGCTGCTGCCGATCGCGCTGTGGCTGATCGCGGTGGGCAGTCTGGTCACCGTGTTCCAGCGGGTGGTCACGGTGCGCCGGGAGGCCGCCGAGGCCGTCGCGGCCGGTGCGGGCCGACTGTGAGCGGATTCAGCGACAACCTCACCTACACCGCCTACGCGGCGGGCTGGGCCGCGGTGAAGCGGCTGCCCGAGCCCGCCGCCAACGCCCTGTTCCAGCGGATCGGGGACCAGGTCTGGAAGCGGCGCGGCAAGGGCGTGCTGCGGCTCGAGGCCAATCTGCGCCGGGTCCGCCCGGAGGCCACCGACGCCGAGATCGCCGAGCTGGGCCGGGCCGGGATGCGCAGCTACCTGCGCTACTGGTGCGAGTCCTTCCGGATGCCGGTGTGGAGCCGGGAGCGGGTGCAGGCCTCGTTCGAGCCCGAGTTCATCGAACGCCTGGACCAGGCCATGGCCTCCGGCCGGGGCGCGGTGCTGGCCCTGCCGCACATGGGCAACTGGGACCTGGCCGGCGCCTGGGTGGTGGTCCGCGGCTACCCCTTCGCCACCGTCGCCGAGCGGCTCAAGCCGGAGAAGCTCTTCGACCGCTTCGTCGCCTACCGCGAGGGCCTGGGCATGGAGGTGCTGCCGCTGACCGGCGGCGCCAACACCCTGGCCACGCTGGCCAAGCGGCTGCGCGCGGGCGGGCTGGTCTGCCTGGTCGGCGACCGCGACCTGTCCGCCTCCGGGGTGGACGTCAGCTTCATGGGCGAGGCCGCCAGGATGCCTGCCGGACCGGCCGTGCTGGCAGTGCAGACCGGTGCGGCGCTGCTCCCGGTGACCCTCTGGTACGACGGCACCCCGGTGATGAAGGGCCGGGTCCACGAGGAGGTCGCCGTCCCGGAGACCGGCAGCAAGCGGGAGAAGGCGGCGACGATGACCCAGGCGCTCGCCGACGTCTGGTCCGAGGGCGTGCGCGAGCACCCGCAGGACTGGCACATGCTGCAGCGGTTCTGGCTGGCCGACGTGGACCAGGACCGGCTCGCCCCGAGCACCCAGGCCGCCCCGGCCGAGGCAGCCCCAGAGGAGACAGTGCAGTGAGGATCGGCATCGTCTGCCCGTACGCCTGGGACGTCCCGGGCGGCGTCCAGTTCCACGTCAGGGACCTGGCCGAGCACCTGATCCGGCTGGGCCACCACGTCTCCGTGCTGGCCCCGGCGGACGAGAACCTGCCGGTGCCGCCGTACGTGGTCGCCGCGGGCCGTGCGGTGCCGGTGCCCTACAACGGCTCGGTGGCCCGGCTGAGCTTCGGCTTCCTCTCCGCCGCGCGGGTGCGCCGCTGGCTGCACGACGGCCACTTCGACGTGCTGCACCTGCACGAGCCGGTCACCCCCAGCCTGTCGATACTGGCCTGCTGGGCCGCCAGCGGCCCGATCGTGGCGACCTTCCACACCTCCAACCCGCGCTCCCGCGCCATGATCGCCGCCGAGCCGCTGATGCAGCCCGCGCTGGAGAAGATCAGCGCCCGGATCGCGGTCAGCGAGTACGCCCGGCGCACCCTGGTCGAGCACTTCGGCGGCGACGCCGTGGTCATCCCCAACGGCGTCGACGTCGGCTTCTTCGCGGACGCCGAGCCGCGTCCGGAGTGGAGCGGCGGCACCATCGGCTTCGTCGGCCGGATCAACGAGCCCCGCAAGGGCCTGCCGACGCTGCTGGAGGCACTGCCCCGGATCATCGCCGCCCGCCCCGACGTCCGGCTGCTGGTGGCCGGCAAGGGTGACGAGGAGGAGGCGGTCAAGGGCCTTCCGCCGCAGGTCAGGGCCAGGATCGAGTTCCTCGGCATGGTCACCGACCAGGAGAAGGCCAGCCTGCTGCGCAGCGTCGACCTCTATGTCGCGCCGAACACCGGCGGCGAGAGCTTCGGCATCATCCTGGTCGAGGCCATGTCGGCCGGCGCCCCGGTGCTGGCCAGCGACCTGGACGCGTTCCGGCAGGTGCTGGACGGGGGAGCGGCGGGCGAGCTGTTCCCGGTCGAGGACGCCGACGCGCTGGCCGGGGCCGCGATCCGGCTGCTCGGCGACCCGGCGCGGCTGGCTGCGCTGCGCGAGTCCGGCTCCCGGCACGTCCGCCGCTTCGACTGGGAGACCGTCGGCGCGGACATCCTCTCCGTCTACGAGACCGTCACCACCGGTGCCGCCGCGATCGTCGACGCCGAACCGTCCGACAACGGCGGCTGGCGCGCCCGCTTCGGCCTGGCCCGCGACGCCACCCCCTGATCCGGCCCTAAGGTAGGCGCTCGTGAGCATCTGGATCTGGGTCGTCATCGCCGTCGTCGTCATCGGCCTCTACCTCAGCTGGACCGCCGGGCGGCTCGACCGGCTGCACGCGCGGATCGACGCCGCCCGGGCCGGCCTCGACGCCCAGCTGCTCCGGCGTTCGGCGACCACGCTGGAGCTGGCGACCTCGACCCGGCTCGACCCCGCCTCCTCGATCGTGCTCTACCAGGCCGCCCACGCCGCCCGTACCGCGGACGAGGAGCAGCGCGAGGTGGCCGAGAGTGAGCTGAGCCAGGCGCTGCGGGCGGTGTTCGGGGCGCCCGAGCAGGTCGACGAGCTGCGGGCGCTGACCGGCGGCGAGGACATCGTGGCCGACCTGGCCTCGGCCGCGCGCCGGGTGCCGATGGCCCGCACCTTCCACAACGACTCGGTCCGGGCCGCCCGCGCGGTGCGCAGGCACCGGGTGGTGCGGATGTTCCGACTGGCCGGGCACGCCCCGTTCCCGCTGACCTTCGAAATGGACGACGAGGCCCCGGCCGCGCTGACCCCGGCGTGACACGCACCACTGCGGAGTGTCCGCCCAGTGCCAGGTGGACCAGGTGGAGCATCGGTTAGGGTCGTGACGGGCCTACCATTGGGCTTATCGCACCACCATGTCCGTGTCTTCAGTGAGGTCATACGTGTCCACCAACACCCCCGCCCCCACCAGCAGCCCCGCGGTCGGAACCGCCCGCGTCAAGCGCGGCATGGCCGAGCAGCTCAAGGGCGGCGTGATCATGGACGTCGTCAACGCCGAGCAGGCGAAGATCGCCGAGGACGCCGGCGCCGTGGCGGTCATGGCCCTGGAGCGGGTCCCCGCCGACATCCGCAAGGACGGCGGCGTGGCCCGGATGTCCGACCCGGACATGATCGACGGCATCATCAGCGCGGTCTCCATCCCGGTCATGGCCAAGTCCCGGATCGGCCACATCGTCGAGGCCCAGATCCTGCAGTCGCTCGGGGTCGACTACATCGACGAGTCCGAGGTGCTGACCCCGGCCGACGAGGTCAACCACAGCGACAAGTGGGCCTTCACCACCCCCTTCGTCTGCGGCGCCACCAACCTGGGCGAGGCGCTGCGCCGGATCGCCGAGGGCGCGGCCATGATCCGCTCCAAGGGCGAGGCCGGCACCGGCAACGTGGTCGAGGCCGTGCGCCACATGCGGCAGATCCGCGGCGACATCGGCAAGCTGCGCGCCCTGGACAACAACGAGCTCTACGCCGCCGCCAAGGAGCTCCGCGCCCCGTACGAGCTGGTCGCCGAGGTCGCCGCGCTGGGCAAGCTCCCGGTCGTGCTGTTCTCCGCGGGCGGCGTGGCCACCCCGGCCGACGCCGCGCTGATGATGCACCTCGGCGCCGAGGGCGTCTTCGTCGGCTCCGGCATCTTCAAGTCCGGCGACCCGGCCAAGCGCGCCGAGGCCATCGTCAAGGCCACCACCTTCTGGGACGACCCCAAGGTGATCGCGGACGTCTCGCGCGGCCTGGGCGAGGCCATGGTCGGCATCAACTGCGACACCCTCCCCGAGACCGAGCGCTACGCCAACCGCGGCTGGTAGTACGCACCGAGGGTGGGGAGTGCGGCCCTCGGGCCCGCACTCCCCACCTTCCTCGTTTCCCCTTGCATCCCCTTGCTGACGTTCCACCGATCCCCTCGAAGAGGTTCCCGCTGTGACCAGTTCCCCCGTCATCGGTGTGCTCGCGCTGCAGGGCGACGTGCGGGAGCACGCGCTGGCCCTGGCCGAGGCGGACGCGGTGGCCCGCCCGGTCCGCCGCCCCGAGGAGCTGGCGGAGATCGACGCGCTGGTCATCCCAGGCGGCGAGTCCACCACCATGTCCAAGCTGGCGCTGATCTTCGGCCTGATGGACCCGCTGCGGGCCCGGGTCGCCGCCGGGATGCCGGTCTACGGCTCCTGCGCCGGCATGATCATGCTGGCCGACAAGATCCTGGACGGCCGGGACGACCAGCAGAGCGTCGGCGGCATCGACATGACCGTGCGCCGCAACGCCTTCGGCCGGCAGAACGAGTCCTTCGAGCAGGACGTCGACTTCCGCGGCCTGGACGGCGGCCCGGTGCACGGGATCTTCATCAGGGCTCCCTGGGTCGAGTCGGTCGGCGAGGGCGTGGAGGTGCTGGCGGACCTGGGCGACCAGCGGATCGTCGCGGTCCGGCAGCGGAACCTGCTGGCCACGTCGTTCCATCCGGAGCTGAGCGGGGACAGCCGGGTGCACCGGTACTTCGTGGACATGGTCCGCGACGCGGGGTGACCATTGGCGCCACGGGCGACGGTAGGATCTCCCCTGTTCATTTCTTTGGTGTTGTGTATTGAAGGAGCTACTCGATGTCCGGCCACTCCAAATGGGCTACCACCAAGCACAAGAAGGCCGTCGTCGACGCCAAGCGCGGCAAGCTCTTCGCCAAGATGATCAAAAACATCGAGGTCGCGGCCAGGACCGGCGGCGGCGACCCGGCCGGTAACCCGACGCTCTACGACGCCATCCAGAAGGCCAAGAAGAGCTCGGTCCCGATCGACAACATCAACCGCGCGGTCAAGCGCGGCTCCGGGGCCGAGGCCGGCGGCGCGGACTACTCCACGATCATGTACGAGGGCTACGGCCCCAACGGCGTCGCGGTGCTGATCGAGTGTCTGACCGACAACCGCAACCGCGCCGCCTCCGACGTCCGGGTGGCGATGACCCGCAACGGCGGCTCGATGGCGGACCCGGGCTCGGTGTCGTACATGTTCACCCGCAAGGGCGTCATCGTCGTCGCCAAGGGCGACAAGCTGGACGAGGACACCGTGCTGGACGCGGTGCTGGACGCGGGCGCCGAAGAGGTGAACGACCTCGGCGAGAACTTCGAGGTCATCAGCGAGGCCACCGACATGGTCGCGGTCCGCACCGCGCTGCAGGACGCCGGGATCGACTACGACTCGGCCGACGCGAGCTTCGTCCCCAGCGTGCAGGTCGAGTTGGACGCCGACGGCGCCCGCAAGATCTTCCGGCTGATCGACGCGCTCGAGGACAGCGACGACGTGCAGAACGTCTTCGCCAACTTCGACCTCTCCGCCGAGGTCGTCGCCGAGCTGGACGAGGAAGACTAGCGCCTGCCGCATCGCCGCCCGGCACCCCCTGCGGGTGCCGGGCGGCGGCATGTCCGGGGGCGGGTTGTCGGCGGTGAACGATAGCCTCACCACGGACTGTTCCTTTTTGGTCCGTTCCAAGGAGAGGCTGGGCACGTGCGCGTACTGGGGGTGGATCCCGGCCTGACCCGCTGCGGCGTCGGCGTGGTCGACGGCGCGCCCGGACGCCCGCTGGCGATGGTGGCCTGCGGCGTGGTCCGCACCCCCGCCGAGAGCGAGGTGGCGCAGCGGCTGCTGCAGATCGAGCAGGGGCTGGAGCTGTGGTTCGACCAGTACCGGCCCGAACTCGTGGCGGTGGAGCGGGTGTTCGCCCAGCACAACGTCCGCACCGTGATGGGCACCGCGCAGGCCAGCGCGGTCGCCATGCTCTGCGCCACCCGCCGCGGCATCCCGGTCACCCTGCACACCCCCAGCGAGGTGAAGGCCGCCGTCACCGGCAACGGCCGCGCCGACAAGGCGCAGGTCGGCGCCATGGTCACCCGGCTGCTGCGGCTGGACGCGCCGCCGAAGCCGGCCGACGCCGCCGACGCCCTCGCGCTCGCCATCTGCCACATCTGGCGCGGAGCGGCCACCGACCGCATCGCCGCCGCCGTCGCCCGCACCAGCGGTCCGGGCGCCCGTCCCAAGGAGTACCGCCGATGATCGCTTTCGTCAGTGGCCCGGTGGCCGCCCTCGGCCCGGCCTCGGCCGTGATCGAGGTCGGCGGCGTCGGCATGCTGGTGCAGTGCGCCCCCGCCGTGCTGGCCACGCTGCGGGTCGGCGAACCCGCCCGGCTGGCCACCTTCCTGGTGGTCCGCGAGGACTCGCTCACCCTCTACGGCTTCGCCGACGACGACGAGCGGCAGACCTTCGAACTGCTGCAGACCGCCAGCGGCATCGGCCCCAAGGTGGCCCAGGCGATGCTCGCCGTGCACAGCCCGGACGCGCTGCGGATCGCGATCCAGCGCGGCGACGCCAAGGCGCTCACCGCCGTGCCCGGGATCGGCCCCAAGGGCGCCCAGAAGCTGCTGATCGAGCTCAAGGACCGGCTCGGCGCCCCCACCGGCGTCGCGGCCCCCCGGCAGCGCGCCCTCGCCGCCGGGCCCGCCCCCTGGACCGAGCAGCTGCACGCCGCCCTGGTCGGCCTGGGCTTCGCCCCGCGCGAGGCCGAGGACGCCGTGGTCGCGGTCACCCCCGAGGCCGAGGCCCAGGACAAGCCCGACATCTCGGCCCTGCTGCGCAGCGCCCTCCGTACCCGCAACCGCACTCGCTGAGGACTGCCATGAGCGTGTATGACGAATCCTCATCTCCCGTCTCCACCGCGGCGGACGGCGAGGACCGCGCGGTCGAGGCCGCGCTGCGCCCCAAGGACCTGGACGAGTTCATCGGCCAGGAGCGGGTCCGCGAGCAGCTCTCGCTGGTGCTCCAGGCCGCCCGGCACCGTTCGGCCACACCGGACCACGTGCTGCTCAGCGGTCCGCCCGGACTGGGCAAGACCACCCTGTCGATGATCATCGCGGCGGAGATGAACGCCCCGATCCGGATCACCTCGGGGCCCGCCATCCAGCACGCGGGCGACCTCGCCGCGATCCTCTCCTCGCTCACCGAGGGCGAGGTGCTGTTCCTGGACGAGATCCACCGGATGTCCCGGCCGGCCGAGGAGATGCTCTACATGGCCATGGAGGACTTCCGGGTCGACGTCATCGTCGGCAAGGGTCCCGGGGCCACCGCCATCCCGCTGGAGCTGCCGCCGTTCACCCTGGTCGGCGCGACCACCAGGGCGGGCCTGCTGCCGCCCCCGCTGCGCGACCGCTTCGGCTTCACCGGCCACATGGAGTTCTACGCCCCGGTCGAACTGGAGCGGGTGATCCACCGCTCGGCCCGGCTGCTCGACGTCAGGATCGACGCGGACGCGGCGGCCGAGATCGCCGGGCGCTCCCGCGGCACCCCCCGGATCGCCAACCGGCTGCTGCGCCGGGTCCGCGACTTCGCGCAGGTCAGGCATGACGGGATGGTCACCAAGGAGATCGCCGCCGCCGCCCTGGCGGTCTACGAGGTGGACGCCCGCGGCCTGGACCGGCTGGACCGCGCGGTGCTGCACGCGCTGCTGAAACTGTTCGGCGGAGGCCCGGTCGGCCTGTCCACCCTCGCCGTCGCGGTGGGGGAGGAGAGCGAGACGGTGGAGGAGGTGGCCGAGCCCTTCCTGGTCCGCGAGGGCCTGCTGGCCCGCACCCCCAGGGGCCGGATCGCCACCGCCGCCGCCTGGGAGCACCTCGGCCTCACGCCCCCGCAGGGCCCTCCGCACACGTCTCTCCCGGCCCAGCAGGAGCTTTTCGCGCCCCGTTCCGAGGAATGATCCGACGAACGGCAGTGCGAGGTACTCGCGCTTCCAGGAACCCGGATGACATGCTCTACGTTGTCCGTCCACGGCGGGTCGCCTAGACTCCGCCGGTGCCACCCCTATAAACGTGGCAGTCCGCCCCCCATGACAGGCCGCTCCCCCTGCGGCCTCGCAAAGGATCCGTCAGTCATGAGTTCCTCCTCTCTCCTCATCGTCGCAGTCGTCATGTTCGGGGCCATGTTCATGATGACCCGCTCTGCGAAGAAGAAGCAGCAGCAGGCAAGCGAGATGCGCAACAAGATGGAGCCGGGTTCCGGCATCCGCACCATCGGCGGTATGTACGCCCTGGTCAAGGCCGTGAACGACGACTCGGTCGAGCTCGAGGTCGCCCCCGGCGTGCACGCCATCTATGCGAAGAACGCCATCGCGGTGGTGCTGGACGGCGCCGAGTACAACCGGATCGTCCACGGCGATGTCGAGGACGATGAGGTCGAGGACGACGACGCGGCCGAGGGCGAGCCGCTCACCGCGGACGAGGCAGCAACGCCGATCGGCTTCGACAAGGCCCCCAGCCTGGAGAAGCCCGCAGACGCCGCCGAGTCCCCCGAGGACGAGGCCGTCGCTGTGGCCGAGGCCGAGACCGAGGCCGCCGCGGCTGCCGAGGAGCCCGCCGCAGACAAGGGCGTCACCGCCAAGTAGCCTGCCCCCAACGGCAGACGTTCCGGGGGCTCCGCCTCCGGTCGGCTTCACCCCGACCGCTGCGTCGTGGCCGTGCCCACCCCCTGTCCGCCGGACCTCCGGCGGTGGTGGCGCGTCCCACCCACGGCATGGACAGAGAGAATCGAGAAGGTGGCATCACCGAAATCCCGTCCGCGTGACGGATACCCAGGGCGTGCGCTGAGCCTGATCCTGGTGATCACGGCAGCCCTGGTGGGCATCATGTTCGCCACCGGGAACACCACCCCGCACCTCGGCATCGACCTCGCGGGCGGCACGAGCATCACGCTCACGGCCTCGCCGCCCCCCGGTGCCCCCAAGAGTGCGGTCAACGGTGCCAGCCTCAGCGAGGCGCAGCAGATCATGGAGAAGCGCGTCAACGCCTTCGGTGTCTCCGAGGCCACGGTGCAGACCCAGGGCGGCAACACGCTCCTGGTGACCATCCCCAAGGGCACGGACCCCACCAAGATCGAGGACGAGATCAGCAAGACCGCGCTGATGTACTTCAGGCCGGTCCTCGCCATCGCGCCCTCGGGTGTGGTCGCCTCGCCGGCCCCCTCCTCCTCGGCGTCGTCCTCGGCCTCCTCCTCGTCCAGCGCCACGCCGCCCGCTGCCAAGGCGCCCTCCTCGACCGCGACCCCGTCCGCGGGCAAGACCCAGGGCGACGCGCTCACCCGGGACCTGACCGCCGCCTCGGCCACCGCCACCGCCACCGCGGCCGGCAAGGCCTCGGCCACGCCGAACAGCACCGCTTCGGCCGTCCCGTCGGGTTCGGCCAGCAGCGCGCCGGTCGACACCTCCTCGCTGACCCAGGGCACCGTCCCGGCCGACCTGACGGCGGCGTTCGCGAAGCTGGACTGCTCCGACAAGAAGCAGCAGTCGACCGACTTCCAGACGTCCAACAGCAAGGACGCCGTCGCCTGCGACGCGACCTCGACCAGCGGCGTCTACTACAAGTACGCGCTCGGCCCGGTCGCGGTGGCCGGCACCGACATCAGCAGCGCCTCCTCCGGCCTCAGCCAGCAGACCGGCCAGTGGCAGGTCAACCTGAGCTTCAACGGCCACGGCTCGCAGGCCTTCGCCACCACCACGGCGACCCTGTCCAAGAACACCGCGCCGCAGAACCAGTTCGCCATCGTGCTGGACGGCCAGGTGCAGTCCGCTCCCTCGGTCTCCTCCTCCATCGTCGGCGGACAGGCCGAGATCAGCGGCAGCTTCGACCAGAAGTCCGCGAGCGACCTGGCCACCGTGCTGAACGCCGGCGCGCTGCCGCTCAAGCTCACCACCCAGGACACCACCACGGTCTCGCCCGAGCTCGGCAGCAGCCAGCTCACCGCCGGCCTGGTCTCCGGTGCCATCGGCCTCGCCCTGGTGGTGCTGTACTCGATGCTCTACTACCGCGGCCTCGGCCTGGTGGCCATCGCCGGCCTGGCGGTCTCCGCCGTGCTCACGTACTCGATCATGTGCCTGCTCGGGGCGTCGATCGGGTTCGCGCTGAACCTGCCGGCGGTCTGCGGTGCCATCGTCGCCATCGGCATCACCGCGGACTCCTTCGTCGTCTACTTCGAGAGAATCCGCGACGAACTGCGGCACGGCACTTCGCTGCGCCCGTCGGTGCAGCGGGCCTGGCCCAAGGCCCGGCGTACCATCCTGGTGGCGGACTTCGTGTCCTTCCTGGCCGCCGCGGTGCTGTACTTCTTCACCGTCGGCAAGGTGCAGGGCTTCGCGTTCACGCTGGGCCTGACCACCCTGCTGGACGTGGTGGTGATCTTCCTCTTCACCAAGCCGCTGATCAGCCTGCTGGCCCGCCGCAGGTTCTTCGCGGACGGCCACCCCATGTCGGGGCTCGACCCCAAGCGCCTCGGTGTGCGTCCTCCGCTGCGCGGTGGCCGCAGGCCGCTCCCCGCCACCCCGAAGGAGGTCTGAGCAGATGTCGCGTTTCGGCAACATCGGCCACCGGCTGTACACCGGTGAGGCCGGCATCGACTTCGTCGGCCGGCGCAAGATCTGGGTCGCCATCTCCGGCGTCATCCTGCTCGCCGCCGTCCTCGGCCTCGGCCTCCGCGGGCTGAACCTCGGCATCGAGTTCAAGGGCGGTGACATCTACACGATCACCAAGCCCGGGCTCACCATCAGCCAGGCCCAGACCGTGGCCAACGGGATCACCGGGGACGGCACCGCGCTGGTCCAGTCGTCCAACGGCACCGGCGGCAAGCAGATCACGATCCAGATCAACACCGACGAGCACGTGAACAAGCAGGACGCCGTCTCCAAGCTGTCCTCCGCGCTGGGCATCTCCGCCGACAAGATCAGCACCCAGTCGATCGGCGCCAGCTGGGGCAAGGACATCAGCAAGAAGGCCCTCTACGGTCTGATCGCCTTCATGATCCTGGTGACCCTCTACCTCGCCGTCGCCTTCGAGTGGCGGCTCGCCGTCGCCGCCCTGGTGGCGCTGCTGCACGACCTGGTGATCACCATCGGCGTGTACGCGCTGCTGGGCTTCACCGTCACCTCGGGAACGGTGATCGGCTTCCTGACCGTGCTCGGCTACTCGCTGTACGACACGGTCGTGGTTTTCGACGGCCTCAAGGACGCGACCAAGTCGCTCGGCAGCCAGACCAGGCTGACCTACAGCGACGCGGCCAACCGCTCGCTCAACGGCACCCTGGTCCGGTCGATCAACACCACCATCCTGGCGCTGCTGCCGGTCGCCGCGCTGCTGTTCATCGGCGGCGGCCTGCTGGGCGCGGGCACGCTCAACGACATCTCGCTGGCGCTGTTCGTCGGCCTCAGCGCCGGTGCCTACTCCTCGATCTGCGTGGCCACCCCGCTGGTGGCCTGGCTCAAGGAGAAGGAGCCGGAGAACATCGCTCTCGCGAAGAAGGTCACCCTGCGCCGCGCCGCCGACGCCAAGGCCGAGGCGGCCGGTCTCAAGGTCGCCACGGACGACGACCCGGAGGACTCGGACGGCTACGAGGACAACGTCCCCGTCGGCAGCAGCAGTGGCAGCGGCACGGTGACGTCGACCGGCGTCCGGCGCCAGCCGAGCAACCGCAGCCGCAGTGACCGCCGGTCCACCGGCAAGCGCAAGTGAGCGAGAGGCAGTAAACGGTATGAGCGCCGACGACCTGGCCGCACGGCTGGCCGCGCGGATCCGCGACATCCCCGACTACCCCAAGCCCGGGGTGGTCTTCAAGGACATCGCCCCGCTGCTGGCCGACGCCGAGGGGTTCGCGGCCCTGGTCGACCACCTGGCGGCCCGCGCCAAGGCCCTGGGTGCGACCAAGGTCGTCGGGCTCGAGGCCCGCGGCTTCATCCTGGCGGCCCCGGCCGCCTACGCCGCGGGTGCGGGCTTCGTCCCGGTCCGCAAGGAGGGCAAGCTCCCCGGGGAGCTGCACCGCCAGCCCTACGACCTGGAGTACGGCTCCGCGGTCATAGAGGTCCAGCAGGACGCCTTCACGCCCGGTGAGCGGGTCCTGGTCGTCGACGACGTGCTCGCCACCGGCGGCACCGTGGAGGCGTCCCTGGACCTGGTCAGGCGGGCCGGAGCGGAGCTGGCCGGGGTGGTCGTGCTGATGGAGCTCGGCTTCCTCGGCGGCCGTGAGCGCCTCGCCGCCCATCTGGGCGACGCACCACTGGAAGCGATCATCTCGATCTGATCGGTCTGGGCGCGGCGGTCCGCAGGGGACCGCGGCGTACTTGGGGCGGGTCGCCGGTACTCCGGCGGCCCGCCCCCAGCCATGCCCGGGGATCGGCCGTCGGCCCAGCTCGGTACCATGGGGATCCGCAGTCACTCGCATCGAGGAGAGCACTTGCCGGAAGAGGTCGTGCCCACCGCTGCCAACGCGCAGGACGGCGCCCCCGCCGCAACCCCGGCCGTGAGGACCCCGGCCGTCAAGGCCGTCGGGACTCCGGTCGTCAAAGAGCCGGCGCCGGGCCCGCGCCCCGCCGTGCCTCCGTCCAACCGCGTCCGGAACCGGCTGGCGCGTCTCGGCGGGCAGCGCAGCAGCACGCTCAACCCGGTGCTCGAACCCCTCTTCCGGATCGTCCGCGGCAACGACCCCAAGGCCGACCTGGTCACCCTGGAGCGGGCGTACCAGATCGCCGAGCGCTGGCACCGGGGCCAGAAGCGCAAGAGCGGCGACCCGTACATCACCCATCCGCTGGCCGTCGCGACCATCCTGGCCGAGCTGGGCATGGACACCGCCACGCTGATGGCCGGGCTGCTGCACGACACCGTCGAGGACACCGACTACGGCCTGGAGACGCTGCGCCGCGACTTCGGCGACACCGTCGCCATGCTGGTCGACGGCGTGACCAAGCTGGACAAGGTCAAGTTCGGCGAGGCGGCCCAGGCCGAGACCGTGCGCAAGATGGTCGTCGCCATGGCCAAGGACCCCCGGGTGCTGGTCATCAAGCTGGCCGACCGGCTGCACAACATGCGCACCATGCGCTACCTCAAGCGCGAGAAGCAGGAGAAGAAGGCCAGGGAGACCCTGGAGATCTACGCCCCGCTGGCGCACCGGCTGGGCATGAACACCATCAAGTGGGAGCTGGAGGACCTCGCCTTCGCGATCCTCTACCCCAAGATGTACGACGAGATCGTCCGCCTGGTCGCCGAGCGCGCCCCCAAGCGGGACGAGTACCTCAGCACGGTCACCGACCAGGTCATCGGCGACTTCCGGGCGGCCAGGATCAAGGCGACGGTCACCGGGCGGCCGAAGCACTACTACAGCGTCTACCAGAAGATGATCGTGCGCGGCCGCGACTTCGCCGAGATCTACGACCTGGTGGGCATCCGGGTCCTGGTCGACTCGGTCCGCGACTGCTACGCGGCGCTGGGCACCATCCACGCGCGGTGGAACCCGGTGCCGGGGCGGTTCAAGGACTACATCGCCATGCCCAAGTTCAACATGTACCAGTCGCTGCACACCACGGTGATCGGCCCCGGCGGCAAGCCGGTCGAGCTGCAGATCCGCACCTTCGACATGCACCGCCGCGCCGAGTACGGCATCGCCGCGCACTGGAAGTACAAGCAGCAGGCGGTGGCCGGCGCCTCCAAGGTCCGCACCGACACCCCCACCGGCAAGGGCGGCAAGGCCGACACCGTCAATGAGATGGCCTGGCTGCGGCAGCTGCTGGACTGGCAGAAGGAGACCGAGGACCCCAGCGAGTTCCTGGAGTCGCTGCGCTTCGACCTCTCCAACAACGAGGTCTTCGTGTTCACCCCCAAGGGCGACGTGATAGCGCTGCCGGCCGGGGCGACCCCGGTCGACTTCGCCTACGCCGTCCACACCGAGGTGGGCCACCGGACCATAGGGGCACGGGTCAACGGGCGGCTGGTGCCGCTGGAGAGCACCCTCGACAACGGCGACCTGGTGGAGGTCTTCACCTCCAAGGCCGCCAACGCCGCGCCGTCCCGGGACTGGCTGGGCTTCGTCAAGTCGCCCCGGGCCCGCAACAAGATCCGGGCCTGGTTCTCCAAGGAGCGCCGCGAGGAGGCGATCGAGCAGGGCAAGGAGGCGATCACCCGGGCCATGCGCAAGCAGGGCCTGCCGCTGCAGCGCATCCTCACCGGCGACTCCCTGGTCACCCTGGCGCACGAGATGCGCTACCCGGACATCTCCTCGCTCTACGCCGCGATCGGCGAGGGCCATGTCTCCGCGCAGACCATCGTGCAGAAGCTGGTCCAGGCCCTCGGCGGCGAGGAGGGCGCGACCGAGGACATCGCCGAGACCACCACCCCGTCCCCGAGCAGCGGGCGCCGCAACCGGCGGTCCGCGGCCGACCCCGGGGTGGTCGTCAAGGGCGTCGCCGACGTCTGGGTCAAGCTGTCCCGTTGCTGCACACCGGTGCCGGGCGACCCCATCGTCGGCTTCATCACCCGCGGCAACGGGGTCTCGGTGCACCGCGCCGACTGCGTCAACGTGGACGCGCTGGCGCAGCAGCAGGAACGCATGGTCGAGGTCGAGTGGGCGCCGACCCAGTCCTCGGTGTTCCTGGTCGCGATCCAGGTCGAGGCGCTGGACCGGTCCCGGCTGCTCTCCGACGTCACCCGGGTGCTGTCCGACCAGCACGTCAACATCCTGTCGGCGGCGGTGCAGACCTCGCGGGACCGGGTGGCGATGAGCCGCTTCACCTTCGAGATGGGCGACCCCAAGCACCTCGGCCACGTCCTCAAGGCCGTCCGCGGCGTCGAGGGCGTCTACGACGTCTACCGGGTCACCTCGGCCCGCCCCAAGTAGCAGCGCACGCGAGGAGGGGCCCCACCGGACGCCGGTGGGGCCCCTCCTCGGCCGGTTCTAGCCGCCGAACTCCTGCAGGCCCTTCAGAGCCTGGTCGAGCAGCTCACGGCGGCCCTCCAGCTCCTTCTCCAGCTTCGCCACGCGCCCGCTGTCGTTCTTGGCGCGGGCCGCCTCGATCTGCTTCTCCAGCTTGTCCACGGCCGCCTGCAGCAGGCCGGTCATGCCCTGCGCACGGGCCCGGGCCTCCGGGTTGCTGCGCTGCCACTCGGCGTCCTCGGACTCGCGGATGGCACGGTCCACGCTGTGCAGCCGGGCCTCCAGCTTCGGCCGGTTGTCCCGCGGGACGTGGCCGATCTCCTCCCAGCGCTCGCTGATGCTGCGGTAGGACGCCTTCACGGCCTTCAGGTCGGTGATCGGCAGCAGTGCCTCGGCCTCGACCAGCAGGGCCTCCTTGAGCTTCTGGTTCTCCCGCTCCTCGGCGTCGCGCTCGTCGAACACCGACGAGCGGGCCTGGAAGAACACGTCCTGCGCGCCCCGGAACCGGGCCCACAGCTCGTCCTCGGCCTCGCGCTGGGCCCGGCCCGCCGCCTTCCAGTCCGCCATCAGCTCGCGGTAGCGGGCGGCCGTGGCGCCCCAGTCGGTCGAGCCGGACAGCGACTCGGCCTCCTTGGCCAGCTTCTCCTTCACCTGGCGGGCCTCGTCGCGCTGCAGGTCCAGCGTGGCGAAGTGGGCCTTGCGGCGCTTGGAGAAGGTCGAGCGGGCGTGCGAGAACCGGTGCCACAGCTCGTCGTCGGACTTGCGGTCGAGCCTGGGCAGGCCCTTCCAGGTGTCCACCAGGGCCCGCAGCCGGTCGCCGGCCTCGCGCCACTGGGTGGACTCGGCGAGCTGCTCGGCCTCCGCGACCAGCACCTCCTTGGCGGCCTTGGCCTCGTCCTGGGCCTTCGCCCGGGCCGCCTTCCGCTCCTCGCGGCGGCTGTCCACCTCGCCGACCAGCGCCTCCAGGCGCGTCGCCAGCGCGGCCAGGTCACCGACCGCATGGCCCTCGGTCACCTGGGCCTTCAGATGGTCGATCGCGGTCATCGCGTCCTTCGCCGCCAGGTCCGTGCTGCGGACCCGACGCTCCAGCAGGCCGATCTCGACGGCGATTCCCTCGTACTTCCGGGTGAAGTAGGCGAGAGCCTCGTCGGGGGACCCCGCCTGCCACGAGCCGACGACGCGTTCGCCCTCGGCCGTCCGCACGTAGACGGTCCCCTCGTCGTCGACACGGCCCCACGGGTCGCTGGTCACAGCGCCTCCTCGCATATGGCGGCCCTTCGTCCGGGGACGAGGGCCGCCTTCCACAGTTCATTGTCCGGCCGGGCATCAGCTTCGCCGCCGGGTCAGGGCACCCTACAAGACGCCAACATAGGCGACCGGCACCGGTGCTGTCCGTATCCCGGCGGCGAAAACTGCCTCAGCGCGCCGCCAGTCGGCGGTCAGCCCTTCTTGACGGTCACCGTGTTCATCACCACGGTCTGCAGCGGGTGGCCGTCACCTGTGGCGTTGGCGTTGTCCGTGCCGGCCGCGGCGATCTTCGTCAAGGTGTCAAGACCGCCGGTGATGGTGCCGAACGGGGTGTAGCTGGCCGGCAGCTGGCTGTCCTTGTAGACCAGGAAGAACTGGCTGCCGTTGGTGTTCGGACCCGAGTTCGCCATGGCGACCGTGCCGGCCGGGTAGGTGCCGCCCTTGATCGCCGGGGCGGTCAGGTTCTCGTCCTTGATGGTGTAGCCCGGGGTGCCCGATCCCGTGCCGGTCGGGTCGCCGCACTGCAGCACGCTCAGGCCGCCGGTGGTGAGCCGGTGGCAGCTGACGTGGTCGAAGTAGTGCTGCGAGGCCAGGAACGCGAACGAGTTGACCGTGTGCGGGGCCGCCGCCGCGTCCAGCTTCAGGGTGATCGGGCCGCAGTTGGTGCTCAGCGTGGCCGTGTAGGTCGCGGTGGTGGAGATGCTCATGGCCGGCTCGGTCTTCCACTGCTTGGTGCCCGGCTTGCCCGCCGCCGGGGTGCTGCAGCCGGCCAGGTGGGCCGACCCGGCCTTCGGCCCGGCGCTCGCCGAGGAGCTGGGGGCGGCCGAGGCGGACGCCGTCGGGGACTTGGCCGCGGCCTTCTTGTGGCCGGTCCCGGCCACCGCCCAGGTGCCGGCGCCGATGCCCGCCACCACGACCACGATGGCGCCCACGATCGCGGTCCGCTTACGGGCCCGGGAGACGGCCTGCGCCCGCTTCTGGGCCTGGCGCTCGTACTTCAGCCGCTCCAGCTCCCGCCGCCGCTTCTCCTTGTCCTTCGGGAGGGGCTTGCTTGGCCTGTCGTTGGGTGCCACCGACCGTCACTCCTTCATGTCCGACACGTTCGCCACACCGAGCCGGTGGGGGATCTTCGTACCCGTTGGGCGCTCAGTGTAGGGATGGAATCTGTAAGCCGACCGTCAGCCCCACCCGTGGGCCGGGTGACAACGGGTTCGCGATCGTCCCATCCCCGCCGGTAGGCTGCCAGCATCTTCCGCCGTACATAAGGAATCACGTGTTCATCGCCGGTTTCCCCGCAGGGGCCTGGGGCACCAACTGCTACCTGGTCGCCCCCGCGGCCGGCGAGGAGTGCGTCATCGTCGACCCGGGCCACCAGGCCACCGCCGGGGTCGAGGACGCGGTCCGCGAGCACGGGCTGAAGCCGGTCGCCGTCGTCCTCACCCACGGGCACATCGACCACGTCGCCTCGGTCGTGCCGATCTGCGGCGCCCGCGGCATCCCGGCCTGGATCCACCCCGAGGACCGCTACATGCTCGCCGACCCGGAGAAGGCGCTCGGCCGCGCCCTGGGCGCCCAGCTGCTGGGCGAGCTGACCGTGGGCGAGCCCGACGACGTCCGGATCCTCACCGACGGCAGCGTGCTGGACCTCGCCGGGCTGCGGCTCACCGTCGACCACGCCCCCGGCCATACCGGGGGGTCGGTGACCTTCAGGACCCCCGCCGCACCGGACCTCCCCCCGGTGCTCTTCTCGGGAGACCTGCTGTTCGCCGGCTCCGTAGGACGTTCGGATCTCCCCGGAGGCGACCCCGACGCCCTGCTGCGGTCGCTGGCCCGGGTGTGCCTGCCGCTCCAGGACGAGACCGTGGTCCTCTCCGGACACGGCCCCCAGACCACCATCGGCCGCGAGCGCGCCACCAACCCGTACCTGCTCCAGGTCGCGGGAGCAGCCGCAGCCGAGCCCGGCGCACCCCGCCGGGGACTCTGAATTCGAGACGAGACGTGAGTAGCTCCTTCCAGGCCCCCCGGGGCACGTACGACATCCTGCCCGCCACCGCCGCGACCGTGCTCGCGGTGCGCGAGGCCCTGGCCGCGCCGCTGCGCCGGGCCGGGTACGGCTACATCGAGACCCCGGTCTTCGAGGACGTCAAGCTCTTCTCGCGCGGCGTCGGCGAGTCCACCGACATCGTCAGCAAGGAGATGTTCACCCTCACCAGGCGCAGCGACGAGGACCTGGCGCTGCGCCCCGAGGGCACCGCCTCGGTGCTCCGCGCCACCCTGGAAGCCAATCTGCACCGGATCGGCAACCTCCCGGTCAAGCTCTGGTACAGCGGCTCGCAGTACCGCTACGAGAAGCCGCAGAAGGGCCGCTACCGCCAGTTCTGGCAGGTCGGCGCTGAGGCCATCGGCGCGGAGGACCCGGCGCTCGACGCCGAGCTGGTCATCCTCGCCCACGACGCCTACCGTTCGCTCGGGCTGCGGGACTTCCGCATCCTGCTGAACAGCCTGGGCGACAAGACCTGCCGTCCGGTCTACCGGGCCGCGCTGCAGGAGTTCCTCGGCGGCCTCGACCTGGACGAGGAGACGGTGCGCCGCGCCGCGATCAACCCGCTGCGGGTGCTCGACGACAAGCGGCCCGAGGTGGCCAAGCAGCTCGTCGGCGCCCCCCGGCTGCGCGACTACCTCTGCGAGGACTGCAAGGCGTACCACGAGCGGGTCCGCGAGCTGCTCACGGCGGCCGGGGTCGGCTTCGAGGACGACGACAAGCTGGTCCGCGGGCTCGACTACTACACCCGCACCACCTTCGAGTTCGTGCACGACGGCCTCGGCGCGCAGTCGGCGGTCGGCGGCGGCGGCCGTTACGACGGACTGTCGGAGATGATCGGCGGCCCCGCGCTGCCGTCCGTGGGCTGGGCCCTTGGCGTGGACCGCACCGTGCTCGCGCTGGAGGCCGAGGGCATCGAACTGCCGGGCCCGGCCGGCACCGACGTCTTCGCCGTGCCGCTCGGCGACGAGGCCCGGCGGGTGCTCTTCGGCGCGGTGACCGAACTCCGCCGCGAGGGGCTCTCCGCGGACATCGTCTACGGCCCCAAGGGCCTCAAGGCCGCGATGAAGGCCGCCGACCGCTCCGGCGCGCGGTACGCGGTCGTCGCCGGGGAGCGGGACCTCGCCGAGAACCTGGTACAGCTCAAGGACCTCACCAGCGGAGACCAGACCCCGGTCGCCCTGGACGCACTCGTCACCACCCTGAAGGAGAAGCTGAAGTGATCCGCAGCCATGAAGCCGGCACGCTCCGCCCGGAGCACGCCGGCACCACCGTGACCCTCGCAGGCTGGGTCGCCCGCCGCCGCGACCACGGCGGTGTCGCCTTCATCGACCTGCGGGACGCCTCCGGCACCGTCCAGGTCGTGGTCCGCGACCTGGAGGCGGTCTCCGAGCTGCGCTCCGAGTGGTGCGTCAAGATCGTCGGCGAGGTCCGGGTTCGCCCCGAGGGCAACGCCAACACCGAGATCCCGACCGGCGAGGTCGAGGTCGTGGTCAACGAGCTCACCGTGCTGTCCGAGTCCGCCGCGCTGCCGTTCCAGGTCGCGGAGTACGAGCCGGGCTCGGTGAACGAGGAGGTCCGGCTCCGCTACCGCTACCTCGACCTGCGCCGCGAGGGTCCGGCGAAGGCGCTGCGGCTGCGGTCCAAGGCCACCAACATCATCCGCACGGTGATGGAGGAGAACGACTACCTCGACATCGAGACCCCGTACCTGACCCGCTCCACGCCCGAGGGCGCCCGCGACTTCCTGGTGCCGGTCCGGCTCCAGCCGGGCCACTGGTACGCCCTGCCGCAGTCGCCGCAGCTGTTCAAGCAGCTGCTGATGGTGGCCGGGATGGAGCGCTACTACCAGATCGCCCGCTGCTTCCGCGACGAGGACTTCCGCGCCGACCGGCAGCCCGAGTTCACCCAGCTCGACATCGAGGCCTCGTTCGTGGACCAGGAGGACATCCTGGCCCTCGGCGAGAAGCTCATCGCCCGGATCTGGGGCGAGGTCCACGACTACGACGTCCAGCTCCCGCTGCCGCGGCTGACCTACGCGGACGCCATGTCCCGCTACGGCTCGGACAAGCCCGACGTCCGCTTCGGCAACGAACTCACGGACCTGACCGAGTACTTCGCGGGCACCGAGTTCCGGGTCTTCCAGGCCCCCTACGTCGGCGCGGTGGTCATGCCCGGCGGCGCCTCGCAGCCGCGCAAGCAGCTGGACGCCTGGCAGGACTGGGCCAAGGCCCGCGGCGCCCGCGGCCTCGCCTACATCCTGGTGGACGAGGACGGCTCGCTGCGCGGCCCGGTCGCCAAGAACCTCTCCGAGGCCCACCTGGCCGGGCTGGCCGAGGCGGCCGGCGCAAAGCCCGGCGACGCGGTCTTCTTCGCGGCCGGCAAGCGCACCGCCTCGCAGGAGCTGCTGGGCGCCGCCCGGCTGGAGATCGGCCGCCGCTGCGACCTGATCGACGAGTCGAAGTGGGCCTTCCTCTGGGTGGTCGACTTCCCGATGTTCGAGCCGATCGAGGACGACAAGGGCGAGTTCCAGGGCTGGCACGCGGTGCACCACCCCTTCACCGCCCCCACCGCCGAGTCGATGGACACCTTCGACAAGGACCCGGGCAACGCCCTCTCCAACGCCTACGACCTGGTCCTCAACGGCTCGGAGATCGGCGGCGGCTCGATCCGTATCCACCAGAAGGACGTCCAGAAGCGCGCCTTCGACGCGATCGGCCTGTCGGCGGAGGAGGCGGAGTCGCAGTTCGGCTTCCTGCTCACCGCCTTCGACTTCGGCCCCCCGCCGCACGGCGGCATCGCCCTCGGCCTGGACCGCCTGGTCGCCCTGCTGGGCGGCTACGACACCATCCGCGACGTGATGGCTTTCCCCAAGACCAGCACCGGCGGCGACCCGCTGACCGGCGCCCCGACCCCGATCACCGCGCAGCAGCGCAAGGAGGCCGGCGTCGACGCCAAGCCCAAGTCGGAGCAGCCGGAAGCCTGACCCCGCGCCCGACACAGCTGCCCGCCGCAGACGGTCTGCGGCGGGCAGCTGTGTCACAGGCGCTGTGTCACAAACGGCCCAGGTAGCCGTTGTTGACGAGCCAGAGGACGTTGAGGGGGGTGGGGGCGCCCGGGACGAGCGTGGCGTCGAGCTGGTACTGCCAGCCCAGGCCGGGCTGGCCGAACCAGGGGGCGATCGGGCCGGCGTCCACGGTGAAGGGCTTGAGGACGCGGTAGTCGCGGTAGTTGCAGCTCGCCGCCGGGGTGCTGTCCAGGCTGGACGGGGGGATGGAGCGGGCGGCGTAGGGGAGCCCCTCCGGGGCGAGGAAGGAGCCGTACTCGCTGCCGTAGCGGTCGATGTCGGTGCCCGGGCGCAGGGTCTGCGTGGTCTCGATCGGCCGGCCGCCCGGGGTGAGCAGGTAGCCGTTGTCCGGCGGGTAGATCCAGCCGGGGGAGCCGGAGTTGGCGGTCGGGCTGTAGTACGTGGCCAGCAGCGCGCTCTCGCTGAGGCTGCCGGAGCGGTGGTAGCCGAGGAGTTCCAGGCCCACCCGGCCGAGCAGCGGCAGCTGCGCCGGGCCGAGCCGGGAGTCGTTGTCGTGGAAGGCGGCGGAGCACTGGTCCAGCGGGGTGCCGGAGCTGAGCGCGGGAGCCGCGCCGGGCGCGGTGCCCGCTGCCTGGGCGCTGCCCGCGCCGAGCGCGGTGCCGAGGAGCAGCGCGCCCGCTGCGATGAGTGCTGCCGCGGTCCGTCGGATGTGCAAGGGTCCCCCTGGGTCGGGATGGTCCGGATCGGTGACTGGTTGTGTGCGTACGGTGACCATCCAAGAGGGTCTGCCGCTGTGCAGTCAAGAGCGCACGCGGGTGCGGAGCGCATAGGGTCGGGGGTATGGAACCGGACCTCTTCACCGCCGCCGCGGAGGAACGCCAGGCGCAGGAGCCCACGCGCTCGCCGCTGGCGGTGCGGATGCGGCCGCGGACCCTGGACGAGGTGGCCGGGCAGCGGCGGCTGCTGAACCCCGGCTCGCCGCTGCGGCGGCTGGTGGCGGGGGCCGGCGGCCCGGCCGCGACCTCGTCGGTGATCCTCTGGGGGCCGCCGGGGACCGGGAAGACCACCCTGGCGTATGTGATCAGCCAGGCCACCGAGCGGCGGTTCGTGGAGCTGTCCGCGATCACCGCCGGGGTGAAGGAGGTCCGCGCGGTCATCGACTCGGCCCGCCGGGAGATGGGCGGCTCGGGCCGGGAGACCATGCTGTTCCTGGACGAGATCCACCGCTTCTCCAAGGCGCAGCAGGACTCGCTGCTGCCCGCGGTGGAGAACCGCTGGATCACCCTGGTCGCCGCGACCACGGAGAACCCCTTCTTCTCGGTGATCTCCCCGCTGCTGTCCCGGTCGCTGCTGCTGACCCTGGAGTCGCTGACCGAGGACGACATCCGGGAGCTGCTGCGCCGCGCGGTGGGCGACGAACGCGGTCTGGCCGGGGCGGTGACCCTGGCGGAGGACGCCGAGGACCACCTGGTCCGGATCGCCGGCGGGGACGCCCGCAAGGCGCTGACCGCGCTGGAGGCCGCCGCCGGGACCGCGCTGGAGCTCGGCGAGTCCGAGGTCGCCCTGGAGACGGTCGAGCAGGCCGTGGACAAGGCGGCGGTGCGCTACGACCGGGACGGCGACCAGCACTACGACGTGGCCAGCGCGCTGATCAAGTCGATCCGGGGCAGCGACGTCGACGCCGCGCTGCACTACCTGGCGCGGATGATCGAGGCGGGGGAGGACCCCCGGTTCATCGCCCGCCGGCTGATGATCTCGGCCAGCGAGGACATCGGCCTGGCCGACCCGCACGCGCTGCCGATCGCGGTCGCGGCGGCCCAGGCGGTGGCGATGATCGGCTTCCCCGAGGCGTCGCTGACGCTGTCGCACGCGGTGATCGCGCTGGCGCTCGCGCCCAAGTCCAACGCCGCGACGGTCGCCATCGGCGAGGCGCTGGCGGACGTGCGGAAGGGCCTGGCCGGCCCGGTGCCCTCGCACCTGCGGGACGGGCACTACGCGGGGGCGAAGAAGCTCGGCCACGCCCAGGGCTATGTCTACCCGCACGACCTGCCGGACGGGGTCGCCGCCCAGCAGTACGCCCCGGACGCGGTGCACGGGCGGACGTACTACCGTCCGACCAGGCGCGGCGGGGAGTCGCGCTACGCGGACATCGTCGACTGGGTGCGCGGCAAACTGCGTGGTCAGTAGCAGCCTGCGGCGTCCGTTAGGATGGTCCGAAGCGAGATGTCCCGTGCCCGGACGCGAGTCCGGCGTCACCAGCGGGACGTCATACAGGGAGCCGCCGCGGTACCGGGCGGTTCCAGGAGCGTCGCGCACCTTCGGGTGTCGCGTGCAGCCCACCACCTCCCGAGGCGGTGGGCCTGTGTCGTGTGCTGCACATTGTGCCCGGTTCCGGTGACTGGCTGTCCCGGACCGCGAGAGGCGACCTCCTTCAACAGTGGTGAGCCAGTTTCCATTCAAAGGAGTTCGGTTCGTGACGAACCAGAAGCGCCCCAAGGTCAAGATTGCCCGTGCGCTGGGCATTCCGCTGACCCCGAAGTCCGTCAAGTACTTCGAGGCCCGCCCCTACCCGCCCGGCCAGCACGGCCGTGGGCGCAAGCAGAACTCGGACTACAAGGTCCGTCTGGTCGAGAAGCAGCGCCTGCGCGCTCAGTACGACCTGAGCGAGACCCAGATGGCCCGCGCGTTCGACCGTGCCCGCAAGGTCGAGGGCAAGACCGGCGAGGCGCTGATCAGCGAGCTGGAGACCCGTCTGGACTCCCTGGTGCTGCGTTCGGGCATCGCCCGCACCATCTACCAGGCCCGCCAGATGGTCGTCCACGGCCACATCGAGGTGAACGGCAGCAAGGTCAACCGTCCCTCGTTCCAGCTGAAGCCCGGCTTCGTGGTGACGGTCCGTGACCGTTCCAAGGAGAAGACCCCGTTCCAGGTCGCCCGTGAGGGTGGCAACGCGGGTGAGGGTGCGACCGTGAAGTACCTCGAGGTCAACCTGAAGGCCCTGGCCTTCCGTCTGGACCGCGCGCCGCAGCGTCGCGAGGTTCCGGTCATCTGCGACGAGCAGCTCGTCGTCGAGTACTACTCGCGTTGATCCGCGGGTAGCTCCCGCTGGGCCCCTGCCGTCCTCGGACGGCAGGGGCCCAGTGCGTTCTACGCGTCCGCCGGGGCCGGGCTGCGCGGGCAGCTGGGGACCGGGCGGGGGCCGGGTACGCCGCCGTCGGGGGTGGCGCCGCCGCCGGATCCGCCGGCGCTCTGCAGCGCGCGGGCGACCGCCGCGTCCAGGTCGAGCAGGGTGCCCCGGCGGAACGACTCGGCCGCGTCCTGCTCCGGCAGTTCGGCCAGCACCCGCACCTCGCAGGCCAGGTGGGCGGCGTTGAAGCTGCGGGAGCCGAACAGCGGGACGCCGACCGAGCGCCAGATGCTGTGCGCCGCGCCCTGCAGCAGCCGGGCCTCGCCCAGGTCGCCGGCCGTGCCGTCGTCGGCGGGTTCGGTGGCCAGCAGCGCCAGCACCTCGATCCCCAGCACCACCCCGACCAGGTCCCGGAAGCCGTGGCTCAGCCGCACGCACTCCCGGGCGTGCCGCCGGGCGCTGCGCAGGTCGCCGCCGATCCATTCCGAGTAGGCGACGGCGAAAAGGCCGTAGGCGTAGGCCCACTGCTCGCCGAACTCCTCGCAGATGTCCCGCACCTTGGACATCCAGACCTCACCGCCCGCGGTGTCGCCCTGGAAGATCATGGCCAGGCCGAGTTCGAACATGGCCATCACCACATTGCTGTTGAGCTCGCCGAGCTTCTCGTAGTGCCACAGCGCCTCCTCGAACAGCTCGGCCGCGCGCGGGAGTTCATCGCCGATCAGGGCGGCGCAGCCCTGCCGGTGCACCGCGTAGGCGAGCGCCCGGTCGTCCCCGGTCTCCAGGGCCTGGCGGCGGCACTCCTCCAGCGCGGGACGGGCCCGGACCAGGTCGCCCTGCAGGGTGGCCATGTAGCCGGTCACCCACAGCGCCTTGGCCCGCGCCTCGGTGGGTTCGCCGGACAGCGCCAGTGCCCGGTCCAGCCAGTGCCGGCCCTCGCTGAGGTGCCCGCAGCCGACCCAGAAGTACCAGAGCGTCCCGGCCAGGAACAGGCCGAGCTGCTCCTCGCCGGGCTCGGTGAGGCAGTAGTCAAGGGCGACCCGCAGATTGGCGTGCGCGCGGTGGGTGCGGTCGCCGGTCTGGGCCTGTCTCGCGCTGAACCACTCGATCTCGCCCCAGGTGGCCAGCCCGAGGTACCAGTCGCGGTGGCGGCGGCGCAGCCGCTGCTCGTCCGCGGCCTCGCGCAGCCAGCGCGCCCCGTACTCGCGCAGGGTGTCCAGCAGCCGGTAGCGCACCCCGCCCTGTTCGCCGCCCCGGCCGGCGTCGGCCTCGTCGCCCGCGCCGTCGTCGGGCAGGACGTCCCGGATCACGATGGACTTGGCGACGAGCTCGGACAGCAGGTCCAGCACGTCGTCGGCGGGCAGCCCGTCCCCGGAGCAGACGTACTCGGCGGCGTCCAGGTCGAAGCCCCCGGCGAAGACCGAGATCCGGGCCCAGAGCAGCCGCTCGGCGGGTGTGCACAGCTCATGGCTCCAGCCGACGGCGGTGCGCATGGTCTGGTGCCGGGGGAGCGCGGTGCGGGCGCCGCCGGTGAGGATCCGGAAGCGGTCGTCCAGCCGCTCGGTGATCTGCTCGACCGAGAGCACCCGCAGCCGTCCGGCCGCCAGCTCCAGGGCCAGCGGGATCCCGTCCAGGCGGCGGCACAGCGCGGCGACCGCCTCGGCGTTGGCGGGGGTGAGCCGGAATCCCGGCAGCACCGCCGCGGCCCGCTGGACGAAGAGCTGCACCGCCTGCGCCTCGGGGCTGTCCGCCGGCAGCGGCGGCACCTGCAGCAGGTGCTCGCCCGGCACGCCCAGCGGCTGCCGTCCGGTGGCCAGCACCCGCAGCCCGGGGACGGCGGCCAGCAGTTGGGCGACCAGCGTCGCGGCGGCGTCCACCAGGTGTTCGAAGCCGTCCAGGACCAGCAGCAGCTCGCGCTCGCGCAACTGCTCGACCAAGACCTCGACCGGCGGGCGGGCGGTGCCGTCGGTCAGCCGCAGCGCCTCGGTGACGGCGTGTCCGAGCAGGGCCGGATCGCTGACGAGGGAGCACTCCACCACCCAGGCGCCGTCGTTCGGCCCGGTCGCGGCGAGGGCCGCCGCGCGCAGGCCGAGCCGGCTCTTGCCGACTCCGCCGGGGCCGACCACGGTGACCAGCCGGGCACTGCTCAACAACCGCTGAGCCTCGGCCAGTTCGGTGGACCGGCCGACGAAGGCGGTGGTCTCGGCCGGGAGGTTCCCGCGGGCACTGCTGGACATCGATCCCCCTGTGGGCGTACGAGGGCACTCCCCCCGTTCGGTCTAACGAGCGGTCGCGCCGGTCGGTTACGTACCGGTTCGTGCCTGGCGGTCGGTCCGGCGGGGCCCCTCGGGACGACGGTAGTGCGGGCCGCGGCGCCGGGTGGTGCGGTCCGAGGAGAGGGGCCCGGCGCGATAGGGTTCCTGCACGTGGCGCACACAGCGGCGCGGACCGTGGTAAGGCCGCGGGAACGATGGGCGAGCGAGGGAGCCAAGGTGTCCGGTGGAGAGGTCGCGGGCCTCGTCGTCGCCGTGTTCTGGGCGGTGCTGGTCACCCTGCTCGCGGTCGTCCTGGTCCGGCTCGCCGCCGCGCTGCGCGAGGCCACCGCCCTGGTCGCCGCGGTCGCCGACCGCACCGTGCCGCTGCTGGACGAGGCCGCCGAGACCCTGCGCGCCGCCAACGACCAGCTGGCCCGGGTGGACGAGATCACCGCCAACGTCCAGGACGCCGCCGCCAACGCCAACGCGCTCTCCTCCACCGTGGCCGCCACCCTCGGCGGCCCGCTGGTCAAGCTCTCCGCGTTCAGCTACGGCGTGCGCAGCGCGGTCGCCAAGCAGCGCTCCGCCGGGCAGCCCGAACGGCACATCCCGCACCAGACCGAGCGTGAGCTGATCGCCCGGATGGTCAGGGCCGAGGTGCGGTCCGCCACGGCGCGGCGCGGCGTCTTCGCCCGACTGCTCAAGAAGGGCTGAGGCCGATGCGCCGGATGTTCTGGATGGCGGTGGGCGCGGGCGCGACCGTGTGGACCTACCACAAGGCCCAGCAGGTCGCCCGCAGCATCACCCCGGGCAGCCTGGCCGACAGCGCCGCCCGCGGCGCGGTCGACCTCGGCGGAGCCGTACGCTCCTTCGCGGGCGAGGTGCGCGCCGGAATGCTGCAGCGCGAGCTGGAGCTCAACCGCGAACTCGGCCTGGACGGCAGTGTGCTGGCCACCGGGTCGGACGCGCCGGTACTGCGCGGACAGGTGCGGAGACGGGTGGAGATCCAGCCCGCCGCGCCCGCTACTACTTCTACTGATATCACCCCGTACAACCGGAATGAGGACCTGTAATGGAGTCGGCTGAGATCCGCCGCCGCTGGCTGCGATTCTTCGAGGAGCGCGGCCACACCGTGGTCCCCTCGGCGTCGCTGATCGCAGACGACCCGACGCTGCTGCTGGTCCCGGCCGGCATGGTGCCGTTCAAGCCCTACTTCCTCGGCGAGGTCAAGCCGCCCTTCAAGCGCGCCACCAGCGTGCAGAAGTGCGTCCGCACCCCGGACATCGAGGAGGTCGGCAAGACCACCCGGCACGGCACCTTCTTCCAGATGTGCGGCAACTTCTCCTTCGGCGACTACTTCAAGGAGGGGGCGATCCGCTACGCGTGGGACATGCTCACCTCCTCGGTCGAGGACGGCGGCTACGGCCTGGAGCCGGACAAGCTCTGGATCACCGTCTACCTGGACGACGACGAGGCCGAGACGATCTGGCGCGAGAAGATCGGCGTCCCGGCCGAGCGGATCCAGCGGCTGGGCAAGAAGGACAACTTCTGGTCCATGGGCGTCCCCGGACCCTGCGGCCCCTGCTCCGAGATCAACTACGACCGCGGCCCGGAGTTCGGCGCCGAGGGCGGCCCGGCCGTCAACGACGAGCGCTACGTGGAGATCTGGAACCTGGTCTTCATGCAGTACGAGCGCGGCGCGGGCGACGGCAAGGAGGACTTCCCGATCCTGGGCGACCTCCCGGCCCAGAACATCGACACCGGCCTCGGCCTGGAACGCCTCGCGATGATCCTGCAGGGCGTGCAGAACATGTACGAGACCGACACCCTGCGCGTGGTGATCGACAAGGCCACCGAGCTGACCGGGGTCCAGTACGGCGCGGCCCACGGCTCGGACGTGTCGCTGCGCGTGGTCGCCGACCACATGCGCACCTCGGTGATGCTGATCGGCGACGGGGTCACCCCCGGCAACGAGGGCCGCGGTTACGTACTGCGCCGGATCATGCGCCGTGCGATCCGCAACATGCGGCTGCTCGGCGCCCCGGGCCCGGTGGTCGGCGAGCTGGTCGACACCGTCATCAGCACCATGGGCCGGCAGTACCCGGAGCTGGAGACCGACCGCAAGCGGATCGAGACGGTCGCCCTGGGCGAGGAGGCCAGCTTCAACCAGACCCTGAAGGCCGGCACCGCGATCCTGGAGACCGCGGTGGGCGACACCCGCTCGGCCGGCAGCACCGTGCTGTCCGGGGACAAGGCGTTCCAGCTGCACGACACCTACGGCTTCCCGTTCGACCTGACTCTGGAGATGGCCGCCGAGCAGGGCGTCTCGGTGGACGAGGACGGCTTCCGCCGTCTGATGAAGGAGCAGCGGGACCGGGCCAAGGCCGACGCCAGGGCCAAGAAGACCGGCCACACCGATGTGACGGCCTACCGCGAGGTGGCCGACCGCTCCGGCACCACCGACTTCACCGGCTACGCCTCCACCCTGGGCGAGGCCAGCGTGGTCGGCCTGCTGGTGGACGGGGTGCCGGCGCCGGCCGCGACCGAGGGCGACGAGGTCGAGGTCATCCTAGACCGCACCCCCTTCTACGCCGAGGGCGGCGGCCAGCTCGCCGACCACGGCCGGATCCGGTTCGACTCCGGCGCGGTGGTCGAGGTCCGCGACGTGCAGCAGCCGGTCAAGGGCCTGACCGTGCACAAGGGCAGCGTGCTGGTCGGCGAGGTCGTCCTCGGCGCCGCCGCGCACGCCCAGGTGGACGCGGACCGCCGCCGCGCGGTGTCCAGGGCCCACTCGGCCACCCACCTGACCCACCAGGCGCTGCGCGACGCGCTGGGCCCGACCGCCGCCCAGGCCGGTTCGGAGAACGCCCCCGGCCGCTTCCGCTTCGACTTCGGCTCGCCGACCGCCATCCCCGGCTCGGTGCTGACCGATGTCGAGCAGAAGATCAACGAGGTGCTGGCCCGCGAACTGGACGTCACCGCCGAGATCCTGACCATGGACGAGGCCCGCAAGCAGGGCGCCATCGCCATGTTCGGCGAGAAGTACGGCGACGCGGTGCGGGTGGTCAGCATCGGCGACTACTCCAAGGAGCTGTGCGGCGGCACCCATGTGGCCAACACCGCCCAGCTGGGCCTGGTGAAGCTGCTCGGCGAGTCCTCGATCGGCGCGGGTGTGCGCCGGGTCGAGGCGCTGGTCGGCGTGGACGCGTACAAGTTCCTGGCGCGTGAGCACACCGTGGTCTCGCAGCTGACCGAGCTGGTCAAGGGCCGTCCCGAGGAGCTCCCGGAGAAGATCGCCGGGATGCTCGGCAAGCTCAAGGAGGCGGAGAAGGAGATCGACCGCTTCCGCGCCGAGAAGGTGCTGCAGGCCGCGGCCGGTCTGGCCGCCCAGGCCGAGGACCTGGCCGGCACCGCGCTGGTGGCCGCCCGGGTGCCTGACGGTACGTCGGCCGACGACCTGCGCAAGCTGGTGCTGGACGTGCGGGCCCGGCTCGCCGCGGCCGGCGGCGACCGTCCCGCGGTGGTCGCGGTGTTCAGCGTGGTGAACGGCCGTCCGCTGACCGTGATCGCCACCAATGAGGCGGCCCGCGGTCGCGGGATCAAGGCCGGCGCGCTGGTCCGCACCGCGGCCAAGACCCTCGGCGGGGGCGGCGGCGGCAAGGACGACGTGGCCCAGGGCGGCGGCACCGACCCGTCCGCGGTGGACCGGGCCGTCGCCGCGGTGCGCGACGAGGTCGGTCGGGCGTGAGCGGCGCACCCGCCCAGGGGCCGGGCTTCCGGCGCGGGCGGCGGATCGGCGTGGACGTGGGCGACGCCCGGATCGGGGTGGCCTCCAGCGACCCGGACGGGATGCTCGCCACCCCGGTCGAGACCGTGCCGGCCGGGGGGAAGTCCCTGGCCAGGCTGGTCGCGCTGGCCGAGGAGTACCAGGTGGTCGAGGTGGTGGTCGGCCTTCCCCGTTCGATGAACGGGGGCGAGGGCCCGGCCGCCGCCAAGGTCCGCCGCTACGCGGGCGAGCTGGCGGCCCGGCTGGCCGCGGGACCGGCGCCGGTCCCGGTGCGGCTGGTGGACGAGCGGATGTCCACGGTCACCGCGGCCCAGGGGCTGCGGGCCGCGGGGCGGAACTCCAAGAAGGGACGCTCCGTGATCGACCAGGCCGCCGCCGTGGTGATCCTGCAGAGCGCGCTGGAGCGGGAGAAGTCGACCGGTCGCCCGCCCGGGCAGCCTGTCGACCCGTCAGGCGTTGGGCCGGAGGGGTGACCTAGGTCATACGATCGGCGCGGTGCCGCCTTCTCAAGCGGAGGAATCGGATGATTTGTCCTATTGCGGCACGGGGCCCGTGGTGCCTTAGGGTAACGTTCCGCTTCACGGCGAGCTGATGGCACGCCGGTTCGATCGTCGGCGGGGAGGTCCCGTCCGACCGGAGGGGATGCCGGTCGCCACGTCGTCCAAGGGGAAGCATGACCGACCAGGGCCGGGGCTACGGAACCGAACCATGGAGCCAGGGGCAGCCGCAACAGGGCGGCCCCGGTCCCCACACGGGCTCCGTCGGATACCCGCAGCAGCCGCCGCCCGGGTGGCGCGGTCCGCAGGCGTCCCAGGACCCGTACGGGACCGGGCAGTACCCGGTGCAGCAGCCGGGCTATCCCCAGCAGCCCGGATACCAGCAGCCCGGCTATCCCCAGCAGGGCTATCCGCAGCCGCAGCAGCCGGGGTACCCGCAGCCCCAGCAGCCCGGCTACCCGCAGCAGGGATATCCCCAGCAGCCCCAGCCCCAGCCGCAGCAACCCCGGCAGCCCCAGCCGCAGCAGCCCGCCCCCGGGCCCGTGCTGGGCCCGGACGGGATCGACTGGGAGGCCGAGGCCGCCGCCCTGGAGGCGGAGCAGCAGTCCTACCCGGAGCCGGCCGAGGAAGCGCCGGTCTACCAGGAGCAGCGGCAGCCCGCCCCGCACGAGGACGGCGACGCCGAGGAGGAGTACCAGCCCTTCCTCGCCGCCGAGGACGACAGCCGCTCCGGCGAGCGCCGCCGCAAGCAGCAGGGCCGCAGCGAGCGCAAGCGCAGCAGCGGCGCCTGCCTGGGCATCTCGCTGCTGATCCTGGCCATGCTCGGCGGCATCGGCTACTTCGGCTACGGCGAGTACCAGAAGCACTTCGGGCCCCCGGCCGACTACACCGGCGCGGGCACCGGATCGGTGTCGGTCATCGTCAAGGACGGCGACGTGGGCACCAACATCGGCCAGACCCTGAAGGCCGACGGCGTGGTCGCCAGCGTGCAGGCGTTCGTCAACGCCTACAACGACAACTCCAAGGCGCAGGGCATCCAGCCCGGGGCCTACACCATGCCGCTGAAGATGTCCGCGGCCAACGCGGTGGACTACCTGGTGAAGGCCAACGGCGGCGACGCGCTGATCATCCCCGAGGGCATGCAGGCCGCCAAGATCTACCCGCTGATCGACACCAAGCTGGGCCTGGCCAAGGGCGCCACCGCGGCGGCGGCCAAGGCCGACGTGGCCAAGCTGGGCCTGCCCGCCTTCGCCCACGGCAATATCGAGGGCTTCCTCTGGCCGGCCCGCTACTCGGTCTCCAAGGGCATGAAGCCGGACGACATGCTGAAGCAGATGGTGGCCACCGCGACCGCCAAGTTCGACGCGCTCGGGATGAACTCCGGCGCCTCGGCGGTGAAGCTGAGCTCCGGCTACCAGGTGCTGATCGAGGCGAGCATCCTGCAGGCCGAGGGCAACAACCAGAAGGACTTCGGGAAGATCGCCCGGGTCCTCTACAACCGCCTCAACACCCAGGACACCCAGGGCAAGCTGCAGTTGGACACCACCCTGCAGTACGCGCTGAAGAGCACCCACTTCACCAACGCCCAGAAGGACGGCGACAGCGCGGGCGGCTACAACACCTACATCAACAAGGGGCTGCCGCCCGGCCCGATCAGCAACCCCGGTGACGCGGCGGTGCAGGCGGTGCTCAACCCGACGCCGGGGAACTGGGCCTACTTCATCGCCATGACGCCCAGCAACACCCAGTTCACCGAGACCTTCGACCAGTTCAAGGGCTATGTGAAGCAGTACTGCACCGCGCACCACCAGGGCTTCGACCCGGTCGCCGGGGCGTGCACCTGATGCGCGTCGCCGTGCTGGGGTCGCCGGTGGCCCACTCGCTGTCCCCGGTGCTGCACCGGGCCGCCTACGCGGCGCTGGGGCTGACCGAGTGGCGCTACGACCGCTTCGAGGTGGACGAGGCCGGGCTGCCCGGGTTCCTGGAACAGCTGGACGTGGCCGGCCAGGGCTGGTCCGGACTCTCGCTGACCATGCCGCTGAAGCGGGTGGTGATCCCGCTGCTGGACCAGGTCAGCGAGCTGGCGCTGGCCGTGGACGCGGTGAACACGGTGTGCTTCACCGCCGACGGCCGGCGCACCGGGGACAACACCGACGTCCCCGGCCTGGTCGCCGCGCTGCGCGAGCGCGGGGTGGCCGAGGTCGACTCGGCCGCGGTGCTGGGCGCGGGCGCCACCGCCTCCTCGGCGCTGGCCGCCCTCGGGCAGGTCTGCACCGGGGAGATCACCGCCTATGTCCGCGGCCCGGAGCGGGCCGCGCAGATGCGGGACCTGGGCGACCGGATCGGCGTCAAGGTGGCCACCGCCCCCTGGGAGCGGGCGGCGGAGGCCTTCCGCACCCCGCTGACCGTCTCCACCACCCCGGTCGGCGCCACCGACCACCTCGCCGACGCGGTGCCGCCGTCGCCCGGGGCGCTGTTCGACGTGCTGTACCACCCCTGGCCGACCGCGCTGGCCGCCGCCTGGTCGCGGCGCGGCGGCACCGTGCTCGGCGGTCTGGACCTGCTGGTGCACCAGGCGGTGCTGCAGTGCCAGCTGTTCACCGGCGTCACCCCGGCCCCGCTCGCCGCGATGCGCGCCGCAGGTCAGGCGGCTCTGGCGGGGTGATTCCGGCGCTTCCGCGGCGCGTCCGGAAGCTGGACAATTCTGAGCTGCGGCACCCGGCGTGGGAGGATCGAACCCGACCTGTCCGGATCTTTGAGGAGCACCGTTGGGTACCTTGCGCTGGCTTACGGCGGGGGAGTCGCACGGCCCCGCACTCGTGGCGACGCTGGAGGGCCTCCCGGCCGGCGTCCCGATCACCACCGCGGCGGTCGCGGACGCGCTGGCGCGGCGGCGGCTCGGCTACGGGCGCGGCGCCCGGATGAAGTTCGAGCAGGACCAGGTCACCTTCCTCGGCGGGGTCCGGCACGGCCTGACCATGGGCAGCCCGGTCGCGGTGATGGTCGGCAACACCGAGTGGCCCAAGTGGGAGCAGGTCATGTCGGCCGACCCGGTCGACCCGGAGATCCTGGGCGGGCTGGCTCGCAACGAGGCGCTGACCCGTCCCCGCCCCGGCCACGCCGACCTCGCCGGGATGCAGAAGTACTCGCTGGACGAGGCCCGGCCGATCCTGGAGCGCGCCAGCGCCAGGGAGACGGCGGCCAGGGTCGCCCTCGGCGCGGTGGCCCGCTCCTACCTCAGGGAGACCTGCGGCATCGAGCTGGTCTCGCACGTGGTCGAGCTCGGCGCCGCCAAGGCCCCGGCCGGGGTGGTCCCGGTCCCCGCCGACGAGGCCCGCCTGGACGAGGACCCGGTGCGCTGCCTGGACGCGGACGCCGCCAAGCGGATGGTCGCCGAGATCGATCAGGCCCACAAGGACGGCGACACCCTCGGCGGGGTGGTCGAGGTGCTGGCCTACGGCGTCCCGGTCGGCCTCGGCTCGCACGTGCACTGGGACCGCCGCCTCGACGCGCGGCTGGCCGCCGCGCTGATGGGGATCCAGGCGATCAAGGGCGTCGAGGTCGGCGACGGCTTCGAGCTGGCCCGGGTGCCGGGCTCCAAGGCCCACGACGAGATCGTGCCCGGACCGGACGGGGTGCGCCGCACCTCGGGCCGCTCCGGCGGCACCGAGGGCGGGCTCTCCACCGGCGAGCTGCTCCGGGTCCGGGCCGCGATGAAGCCCATCGCCACCGTCCCGCGCGCCCTGGCCACCATCGACGTGCGCACCGGCGCCGTCGCCAAGGCACACCACCAGCGCTCCGACGTCTGCGCGGTCCCGGCCGCCGGGATCGTGGCCGAGGCCATGGTCGCGCTGGTGCTGGCCGACGCCGTCAACGAGAAGTTCGGCGGCGACAACGTCAGCGAGACCCGGCGCAACGTCCAGGGGTACCTCGACCACCTGATCGTCCGATGAGCGCGGTCAGGTCCGGGCCCGCGGCGGTGCTGGTCGGCCCGCCCGGCTCCGGCAAGTCCACCGTCGGCGCGCTGCTGGCGGCCCGGCTCGGCGTGGTCCTGCGCGACACCGACGCCGACATCGTGGCCCTGAGCGGCAAGCCGATCGCCGACATCTTTGTGGACGAGGGCGAGGCCCACTTCCGCGCGCTGGAGGCGGAGGCGGTGCGGGCCGCCCTGTCCGAGCACCAGGGGGTGCTGTCGCTCGGCGGCGGCGCGGTGCTGCGCGAGCAGACCCGGGCGCTGCTGGACGGCCACGCGGTGGTGTTCCTGGACGTCACCCTGCACGACGCGGTGAAGCGGGTCGGCCTGGACGCCCCGCGTCCGCTGCTGATCGGCAACCCCCGGGCCCGCTGGCGCGAACTGATGGAGCAGCGCCGCCCGCTGTACACCGAGGTCGCCCGCGCCGTGGTGGCCACCGACGGCCTGACGCCCGATCAGGTGGCCGAGGCCGTCCTCAACGCCCTTGAGCTGGAGAAGGCATGACGGAGACTCACCCCACCGCGGGGCAGGACACCAAAAGGATCCGGGTCGGCGGCACGGCCGGCACCGCGCCGTACGACGTGCTGCTCGGCCACCAGCTGCTCGGCGAGCTGGCCGGACTGATCGGGACGGCCGCCCAGCGGGTCGCCGTGGTGCACCCGGAGGCGCTGGCCGCGACCGGTGAGGCGATCAGGGACGACCTGGCCGCGCAGGGCTACCAGGCCATCGCGCTGCAGGTGCCCAACGCGGAGGAGGCCAAGTCCGCCGAGGTCGCCGCGTACTGCTGGTCGGTGCTGGCGCAGACCGGCTTCACCCGGACCGATGTGATCGTCGCCGTGGGCGGCGGGGCCACCACCGACCTGGCCGGCTTCGTGGCCGCGTCCTGGCTGCGCGGGATCCGCTGGATCGCCATGCCGACCACGCTGCTCGGCATGGTCGACGCGGCCGTCGGCGGCAAGACCGGCATCAACATCGCCGAGGGCAAGAACCTGGTCGGCGCCTTCCACCCGCCGGCCGGGGTGCTGGCCGACCTGGCCACGCTGGAGTCGCTGCCGCGCCACGACTACATCAGCGGGCTGGCCGAGGTGATCAAGACCGGCTTCATCGCCGACCCGGTGATCCTGGACCTGGTCGAGTCCGACCCGGAGGCCGCGACCACCCCGGCCGGGCCGCACACCGCCGAGCTGATCGAACGCTCCATCAAGGTCAAGGCCGAGGTGGTCTCCGGCGACCTCAAGGAGTCCGGCCGCCGGGAGATCCTCAACTACGGCCACACCCTGGCGCATGCCATCGAGCGCAATGAGCGCTACAAGTGGCGGCACGGCGCGGCGGTCAGCGTGGGCATGGTCTTCGCCGCCGAACTCGGGCGGCTGGCCGGGCGGTTGGACGACGCCACGGCCGACCGGCACAAAGCGGTGCTGGCCTCGGTCGGCCTGCCGCTGACCTACCAGGCGGACGCCTGGCCCAAGCTGCTGGAGACGATGAAGCTGGACAAGAAGTCCCGCGCCGACATGCTGCGCTTCATCGTCCTGGACGGCCTGGCCAAGCCGACCGTGCTGGAGGCCCCGGACCCGACCCTGCTGGTCGCCGCCTACGCCGAGGTCGCCAAGTGAGCACTCCCCAGCGGGTGCTGGTGCTGAACGGCCCCAACCTGGGCCGTCTCGGCAGCCGCGAGCCCGATGTCTACGGCTCCACCTCCTACGCCGGACTGGTCGAGCGCTGCACCGCGCTCGGCAAGGAGCTGGGCCTGGAGGTCGAGGTCCGCGAGACCAACGACGAGGGGGAGATGATCCGCTGGCTGCACGAGGCGGCCGACGGCAAGCTGCCGGTGGTGATCAACCCCGGCGCCTTCACCCACTACTCGTACGGGATGCGGGACGCGGCCTCGCAGCGCACCGCGCCGCTGATCGAGGTGCACATCTCCAACCCGCACACCAGGGAGGAGTTCCGGCACACCTCGGTGATCTCCGCGGTGGCCTCCGGCACCATCGCCGGATTCGGGATCGGCTCCTACGAGTTGGCATTGCGCGCTCTGGTTTGAGGGCATCAGCACGGTAGGGTCTGGCCAGCACAGGGAGCGGTACGGCAGGAGGTGGGCGCGGTGAGCGACGGGCACTACCCGGGCAGTCTGCCCGAGCCCACGCCCGGACCGCCCCGGGCCACCCTGCAACTGCGCGCCGTCCCGGAGAGCGCCGCCACCGGCCACTTCGCCATGCCCGACGCGCCGCCGCCGGGTGCGGCGCAGCCGCACCCCCAGCCGCAGGGCCCGGTCGCGGTGCTGCTGATCGGCCCGGCCGGGGCCGGCAAGACCTCGGTCGCCCGGTACTGGGCCGACCACCGGGGCAGCCCGACCGCGCACATCAGCCTGGACGACGTCCGCGAGTGGGTCAGGGCCGGTTTCGCCAACCCGCAGGAGGGCTGGAACGACCAGTCCGAGGCCCAGTACCGGCTGGCCCGCCGCACCTGCGGCTTCGCCGCCCGCAACTACCTCGCCAACGGCATCTCCTGCATCATCGACGACGCGGTCTTCCCCGACCGCCCGGCGATCGGCCTCGGCGGCTGGAAGCGCCACGTCGGCCCGGCCCTGCTGCCGGTGGTGCTGCTGCCTGGCCTGGACGTGGTGCTGGCCCGCAACGCCGAGCGGTCCGGCGTCCGCCGGCTGGCGGACGAGGAGGTGGCCCGGATCCACGGCAGGATGGCCGGCTGGTACGGCTCCGGGCTGACCATCATCGACAACTCCCGGCTGGACGTCGCCGGCACCGCCGCCGCGCTGGACCAGGTGGTCGCCCGCAGCCTGGCCCACCCGCTGCCCTGGTAGCCGCTGCCCTGGTAGCGGCCGGGCCGCTGGCGTCCCCCCGGGTGGGCCCCGCCGAGCGGCGGCTTCCGGCGGCGGTACCTACGCTCGGAGCATGGCCGACGTGCACGCAGAACGCCGCGACCGGCTCCGCGGGCGGTGCAGCGCCGCGGGGCTGGACGCCGCCCTGGTCACCCGCCCGGCGAACCTCCGCTGGCTGACCGGCTCCGCCGAGCCGCGGGCGCTGCTGCTCACCCGGGACGCGGCGCTGGTCGACGCGGCCGTCCCGACCCCCGTGGCGGAGCCGGACGGCGGGCTGAGCCCGGTGCCGGTGCCGCCCGGCGCCGACCCGGCCGTGGTGCTGGCCGCCCACCGCACCGGCGGCGCGCTCGGGGTGGAGGAGCACGACCTCACCGTCACCCGGCACCGCGCCGTGGTCGCCGCCGCCGGGGCCGGGCAGGTCAGGGACCTGGGCCTGGCAGTGGAGCAACTGCGCACGGTCAAGGACGAGGGCGAGATCGGCTTTCTGCGGATCGCCGGGGAGATCGCCGACCAGGCCCTGGGCGAGCTGCTGGAGTCGATCATGGTCGGCCGGACCGAACGGCATCTGGCGATGGAGCTGGAGCGCCGGATGATCGACCACGGCGCGGACGGCTCCGCCTTCCCGGTCCGGGTCGGCGCCGGGGACCACTCCGGCCGCCCCGACCACGTGCCCGGCGACCGCAGGGTCGAGGACGGGGAGTTCCTGACGGTGGCGCTGGGCGCCTGCTACCGCGGCTACCGCGCCGCGGTGACCCGTACCTTTGTGATCGGCCTCAGCCCGGCCGACTGGCAGGCCGAGCTGCACCGCCAGGTCTTCGCGGCCCAGCGCGCGGCGCGCGAGGCGCTGGCGGTCGGCAGCGGCTGCGACGCGGCCGACCTGGCCGCGCGGAAGGTCCTCGACGCGGCCGGGATCGAACCGCAGCGGGCCCGGGAACACGGGGCCGGCGAGGGGGTGGGAGGGGGTGTCGGACTCGAGATCGGGGAGGAGCCGCATCTGGGTCCCCAGGAGTTGGGTAAGCTTGACAATCGTGTGCCGGTAACCGTCGGCGTCGGGGTGTGCATCCCTGGCAGGGGCGGGGTCCGGATCGAGGACACGCTCGTCGTGCGACCGTCCGTGGACGGTGGCCCCGAGCTGCTCACCATAACCACCAAGGAGCTCCTCGCCCTGTGACCCCCTCGGGTCCGCGGACACCGCCCTCTTGGTGCTGGGACCCGTTCCTTGACAGACAGCGATATATCACAGGAGTTAGTGCGACCGTGGCTTCCACCAACGACCTCAAGAACGGCATGGTGCTCAAGCTCGACAATGGCCAGCTCTGGTCCGTCGTCGAGTTCCAGCACGTCAAGCCCGGCAAGGGCCCGGCCTTCGTGCGCACCAAGCTCAAGCACGTGCTGTCCGGCAAGGTCGTCGACAAGACCTTCAACGCCGGCGTGAAGGTCGATACGGCCAGTGTCGACAAGCGCGGGATGCAGTTCTCGTACAAGGACGGCGAGGACTTCGTGTTCATGGACATGGACACCTACGACCAGATCACCATCAGCCCGGCGGTGCTCGGCGACAACGCCAACTACCTGCTCGAGGGCTTCGAGGCCACCGTCGCCATGTACGAGGGCGCGCCGCTGTACGTCGAGCTGCCGACCTCGGTCGAGCTGGTCATCGAGTACACCGAGCCCGGCGTCCAGGGCGACCGCTCCACCGGCGGCACCAAGCCCGCGCGCCTGGAGACCGGCCACGAGATCGGCGTCCCGCTGTTCATCGTCACCGGTGAGAAGATCAAGGTCGACACCCGCACCGGCGACTACCTCGGCCGGGTGAACAGCTAACCGTGTCCACCGCACGCAACAAGGCCCGCACCCGCGCCTTCCAGATCCTCTTCGAGGCGGACCACCGGGGCGTCTCCCCGCTGTCCGTCCTCGCGGACTGGGTGCGCCGCGCGCGCACCCCGGACGAGGGCACACCGCAGGTCAGCGAGTACACGATGGAGCTGGTCGAGGGCTACACCCAGTACGCCGCCCGGATCGACGACCTGCTCTCCACCTACGCGGTGGGCTGGACGCTGGACCGGATGCCCATCGTGGACCGCAATGTGCTGCGCCTGGGCGCGTACGAGCTGATCTGGGTGGACAGCGTCCCCGACGCGGTCGTCCTGGACGAGGCGGTCCAGATCGCCAAGGAGTTCTCCACCGACGACTCCCCGGCGTTCGTCAACGGACTGCTGGCCCGGCTGCTGGACCTCAAGCCCTCGCTGCGCGCGACCCGCGACTGACGACGGCACCGCGAAGGCCCGGCGCGCTCCCCTCGGGGACCGCGCCGGGCCTTTTCGCCGCCAGCGCCGCGTCACTTTTGGTGACAGTCCTGTGACACAGCGTGCGCTTGGGGCGGACGCGACAGGGGAGGACGCAGTTAGCGGTCGACGGGCCGCAGCAGCTTCCCCCCGCACCACGTTCCCCGCACCGCCCCCGAGGAGTCCCCATGGCCGCCAGGCACGCCCGTACCCGTCCGACCGCCAGGACCGCCGCGCCCGCCTCCTGCCCGGGGGCTTCCCGCCGCCGGGAGGAGCTCCGCTCCCGCCGCTGCGCGCCCCAGGACGCCGCCGCGCCCACCCTGGTCGGCATCATCACCAGCCGGGAGGACTTCGAGGAACTGCGCCGCGACGGCGGCACCGAGTACAGCTCCTTCGCGGTCTACCTGGAGGAGATGGAGCAGCTGATCGGGCGGATCCGGGAGGCCGGCGGCACGCTCAAGGGCCGCGCCTTCCACCCCGGCGACCTGGTCGACTTCTGCCGGCAGCACGGCCTGTCGCTGGCCGACCCGGGGAGCCACACCGCCTACACCGCCGACCCGGCCGCCGACGTGGAGTGGGTCCGCTACGAGGACGAGCCGCTGGACGAGTTCCTGGGACGGCTGGTGCTGGCCCGCCGGCGCGGCCTGGTGCACCGCAGACTGGAACGGCTGCTCGCGGAGACCGCCGAGGCGGCGGCCACCGGGGTGTTCCCCGAGGAGCCGCTGCGGGAGGCCTACGAGCGGGGGGCCGCGGCGCTGCGGCGGATGCTGCTGGGGGCGGGTCCCGGCCGGTTCCGGCTGGTCTGCGCCCTGCGCCCGCCGGCGGAGCCGCCGGTGGAGGCCTGGGCGGACCTGCTGCTGGAGCGCACCGGGGCGGAGGACGGCGGCGCCGTGCTGCGGATCGAGGACGCGGACCTGGACCTGTTCTGCTCGCTGCTCTGCACCGGCTACGCGCTCGGTCTGACCGGCGGGGCGCTGCTGTCCGGGATGTGCGAGGAGCGCGGCTCGGTGGCCTGGGGCTGGGGCTTCGACGGCGGGGCCGAGGGCGGCGGCTTCACCCCGCGCAACGCCGCCGACGTACTGCTCGACCTGTCGCTGCCGGCCGCGTCCTGGATCGCGGTCTGCCTGCCCGGTGCGGCGGCCGCCCCGGGCTTCCCGCTGGACGAGATCGCCCTGGACTGAATCGGCTGAACCGCCGCAGCGCCGTGCGCACCAGGTGCGCACGGCGCCGACGGGGGACTGACGGGCGCTCAGGCCGCGGCCCCTGCCCGGCGGGGGAGCAGCTGGACCAGCCCGGCCAGCACCAGTTCCAGCGCGACCAGTGCGGCCAGCCCCAGCTGGAAGGCGTGCGGGTAGCCGCTCGCGGCCCCGTCGCCGACCGCGCCGTAGAAGACGATGCCGATCAGCGCGATCCCCAGCGCCCCGGCCACCTGCTGCACCGTGGCCAGCACCCCGGAGGCCGAGCCGACCAGCTGCGGGCTGACCCGGGTCAGCACCGCCCCGGTGAGCGGGGCGATCACCATGCCCATACCGAGGCCGTCCACCACCAGTCCCGGCACCAGCCGGAGCACGCCGTCGGTGCCGCCGCCGCTGCCGAGGGAGCCGACGGCCAGCCAGAGCAGGCCCAGGCCGAGCGCCATCAGCAGCGCGCCGACCGCCGGCACCTGACGGCCCATCCGCGCGGCCAGCAGGTGCGCGGTCATCGAGGTGGCCAGGTAGCCGCCCCCGATCGCGGTGAAGACCAGCCCGGAGGCCAGCGCGTCCAGGCCGCGTCCCTGCTGCAGGTACAGCGCCAGGATCAGGAAGAAGGAGCCCTGGCCGAGCCAGAAGGCCAGCTGGGCGGCCATACCGGCGCTGAAGGCCCGCTCCCGGAACAGCCCGGTGTGGACCAGCGGGGAGCCGTCCCGTCCGCTCAGCCGGTGCTGGTGCAGGCCGAAGCCGGTGAACAGGGCGGCGGAGCCGGCCAGGCAGAGCCAGGTCCACAGCGGCCAGCCCTGCGAGCGGCCCTGGATCAGCGGCAGGACCAGGGTCACCAGTGCGGTGGTGACCAGGGCGACCCCGGTGTTGTCCAGCCGGGGCCGCTGCGGCGCCCGGGACTCGGGGACGGTGCGCGGGACCAGCGCCAGCGTGGCCAGGCCGACCGGCAGATTGATCAGGAAGCAGGCCCGCCAGTCCAGCCCGAACAGGTCGGCCTTGATCAGCAGACCGCCGATGAGCTGCCCGAAGACCGCACCGATGCCCATGGTCAGCCCGTACATGGCGAAGGCCTTGGCCTGGGCCGCGCCCTGGTAGGAGGTGCGCAGGAGCACCAGCACCTGAGGTCCCATCAGCGCCGCCGACAGGCCCTGGACGGCGCGGGCGGCGATCAGCACCCCTGCGGTGGGGGCGAGGCCGCAGGCCGCCGAGGACAGGGTGAACAGGGCCAGGCCGAGGCTGAAGACCCGGCGCCGCCCGGCGATGTCGCCGAGCCGTCCGGCCGTGATCAGCCCGGCGGCCAGGGCCAGGCTGAAACCGGCCACGATCCACTGGATCGCGGAGGCGCTCGCCCCCAGTTTCAGCTGCATCGAGGGGATGGCGACATTGACGATGAAGAAGTCAAGCGCGGTCATGAAGGTCGCGGTCAGCACCACCGGAAGCAGTCCGCGCGGCGCGGTCGGCGGCTGCTGCTGCGCCGGGGAGACGGGTGAGGGGACGGAGGAGGGGACGGGGGCGGTCGAGGTGGTCATCACAACTCTCCTGGCTGGTGGGCCCCGCGCGGGCCTGTGGGAGCAGGCCCGCGCGGGGGAATCGGGAAGGTGGCGCACCGTCAGGCGCTGGGCACCTTGTCGAGGAAGCCGTGCACCTGGCCGATCCGCCCTTCGGCGTCCGCGACCAGCACGTCGAAGCCGACGACCAGCGCCTCGCCGCCGGCCGGGCCCAGCTCCCAGCCGAAGCGGGCGATGTGGTGGTGCGCGTCGACCGGGCCGGCCAGGGTGAACACCAGCCCGGCGAACTGGCCCTGCACCGCGGCCAGGGTGGCGTCGATGGCGTCCAGGCCCTCGGCGGCGACCAGCGGGTCGGTGTAGCTGCCGTCCTCGGCCCAGAGGTCCGTCACCAGGGCCCGGCGGGCGGTCGGGTCGGTCTCGTTCCAGGTGGCGATGTAGCGCTCGGCCAGGTCCTGCAGCGTGGCGGTGGCAGTCATCGGAATCTCCCTGCTCTTCCGGGGGACCCGGTGTCCCCGCAGGTCAAAAAGCTACGCAGGGCCGGACGGCGCGGAATCTGTCGCGCTTAGGTACTTCGCGGATAGGTAGGGTGCGGTTGTGCCTTCTCAGCTGTACGGACGCGAGGACGAACAGGCCGCCGTCGACGCCCTGCTGGCCGACGCCCGGCAGGGCCGCAGCGGGGCGCTGGTGCTGCGCGGCGAGCCCGGCATCGGCAAGACCGCGCTGCTCGACCACGCCGCCGGCACCGCGGCCGGCAGCGGCTTCCGGGTGATCCGCGCCACTGGCGTCCAGTACGAGGCCGAACTGCCCTTCGCCGGACTGTCGCTGCTGCTGGCGCCCGCGCTGGACCGGCTGCCGGGGCTGCCCGCGCCGCAGCGGCGCTCGCTGGAACGCGCCTTCGGCCTGGCCGAGGACCCTGGCCCCGGCCAGGGTTCCGGCCCCGGCGACCGGCTGCTGGCGGGCCTCGCCGTGCTCTCGCTGCTGGCCGAACTCGCCGAGCCGCAACCGCTGCTGTGCCTGGTCGACGACGCCCAGTGGCTGGACCGGGAGTCCACCGAGGCACTGCTGCTGGCCGCCCGGCGGCTGCAGGCCGAGGGGGTGGTGCTGCTGCTCGCCGCCCGCGAGGGGGAGGGCTCCTGGGCCGCCCCCGGCCTGCCCGAGCTGCGGCTCTCCGCCCTGGCCGGCCCGGCCGCCGAGGCCCTGCTGGCCGCGACCACCGCGCTGGGACCGCCGGAACGGCGCCGGATCCTGGCCGAGGCGCACGGCAACCCGCTGGCCCTGATCGAGCTTCCGGCCGCTCCCGGCAGAGTCGCTGACGGATCGTCAGGCGGCATGGCGCTCACCGGGCGGCTGCAGCTCGCCTACCACGGGCAGGTCACCCGGCTGCCGGCCGCCACCCAGTCGCTGCTGCTGGTCGCCGCGGCCGAGGAGACCGGCGAACTGGACCTGGTGCTGCGGGCCGGGGCCCTGCTGGGCGCGGCGGCCGAGGACCTGCGGGCCGCCGAGGAGGCGGGGCTGGTCCAGGTCGAGGACGGGGCCAGGATCCGCTTCCGGCACCCGCTGCTGCGCTCCGCCGTCCAGCAGCGCGCCCCGCTGGCACTGCGGCTGGCCACCCACCGGGCGCTGGCCGAGGCGCTCACCGCCGACGGCGAGGACCGGCGCCGGATCTGGCACCTGGCCCAGGCCGCCACCGGGCCGGACGAGCGGCTCGCCGCCGAGCTGGAACGCGGCGCCGAGCACGCGGCCGGGCGCGGCGGCCACGCCGGAGCAGCCGCCGCCTATGAGCGGGCCGCCCGGCTCAGCCCGGCCGCGGCGGACGCCACCCGGCGGCACGCCCACGCCGCCGAGGCCGCCATGGAGGGCGGCGAACCGGACCGCGCCGCCGTACTCGCCGAGCAGGCGCTGCGCCGGATCGCCGCCGAGCCGGGCCCGCCGGACCGGCTGACCCAGGCCCAACTGCTGTTCGTACAGGGCATCGCCCGGTTCTGGCACGGCGACCACCAGGGCGCTCTCGACCTGCTGCTGCGCACCGCCGACCTGGTCACCGACACCGCGCCGCAGCACTCCGCGCGGGTGCTGATCCAGGCCTTCCATGCCGCCTGGTACCTCGGCGAGCAGCAGGTCGGCCTGGTTCGGGACCGGCTGGCGGCGCTCGCCCCCGCGCCGGAGCAGTGGTCCACCCCGCTGGTCCGCTACCTGGTCGCGGTCACCGGGGCCCTGCTCGGACCGGACGACGACGCCGCGCCGCAGCCGGTCGCCGAACCGGTCGCCGAGGTGGCCGCGCAGGCCCGGGCGGCGGGGGCGGCCGTCCCGGTCGACCTCGGCACCTTCTGCGGGGCCACCCTGATCCTCGGCGACGACACCGAGACCGTGCGGCTGGCCGGCGAACTCGTCGCCGAGGCCCGGGCGGTGGGCGCGGTCGGGGCCCTGCCGACGCTGCTGTTCTTCCTGGCCGAGGGGGAACTGTTCACCGGTCAGCCCGCGGACGCGCTGGCCCACGCCACCGAGTCGCTGCGGCTGGCCGAGGACATCGGGCAGCCGCAGTGGGCCAGCCAGATGCACAGCTTCCTCGGCTACCTGGCCGCGGTCGTCGGCGACGAGCAACTGACCCGGGGCAGCGCGGAACGCGCGCTGGCGGCCGGCTTGGCCGGACGCCCGTGGACCCAGTGGGCGCTGGGCCTGCTCGACCTCGGCCAAGGCCGCGCCGAGGAGTGCCTGTCCCGGCTGGAACCGCTGGTCCACGGCCCGCAGCGACACCATGTCGCCGCGCTGCGGGCCGTCCCCGACCTGGTGGAGGCGGCGGTCCGGCTGCGTCGGCCGGAGCGGGCGGAGACGGCCTCCGGGTACTTCCGGGGCTGGGCCGGGCGCGGCGGCCAGCCCTGGGCGGCGGCGCTGGCGCTCCGCTGCGAGGCGCTGCTCAGCACCGACGCCGCGGCCGAGGCGGCCTTCCTGGCCGCCCTGAAACTGCACGGTGAACAGCACCGCCCCTGGGACCGGGCCCGTACCGAACTGCTCTACGGGGAGTGGCTCCGCCGCGAGCGCCGCACCGCCGAGGCACGGACCCCGCTGCGGGCCGCACTGGACGCCTTCCAGCAGCTCGGGGCCGCCCCCTGGGCGGAGCGGGCCCGCACCGAGCTCGGCGCCACCGGGGGCGGCGCGCCCGCGCGGGAACGCCCGGCGGGTGCGCTGGCGCTGCTCACCCCGCAGGAGTCGCAGATCGTCCGGCTGGCGGCGCAGGGGCTGTCCAACCGGGACATCGCCGCGCAGCTGTTCCTCAGCTCACGGACCGTCGGCTACCACCTCTACAAGGCCTACCCCAAGCTGGGCGTGGCCTCCAGGGGTGAGCTGGCGGACGTGCTCTGACACTGCGTCAGGGAGTCGACAACCGACGTTCCAGCGGGGTGCGGAAGCGCGGGGTGATCCTGGCCGGGCCGATGAAGGCGGCCAGCTCCGCCGCCGCCGCGCCGACCGCGGCCTCGGCCTCCGCGCCCACGTCGTCGAGCAGCTGCCAGACCGGCTCGCCGTCGGGCCGTTGGGCCCAGCCGCCGACGATCCGTCCGTTCCACCAGACGGTCGGGCCGATGTTGCCGGTGCGGTCGAACAGCTCGGCGGTGTGCTCCGGCGGGAGGTACCAGTCGCGCTGCTTCCAGCCCATCCCGGTCGGGTCAAGCGCGGGCAGCAGCGCCGCGTACGGGGCGGTCTCCGGGCCGCCCGGCCCGGTGTCGCCCGGCAGGACGTACCCGGTCTCCTGGTCCTCCAGCAGCACCGGCTCGGCCCGCACCGCGAGCAGCGCCTTGCGCACGTCGCCCAGGGTCCAGCCGGTCCACCAGGCCAGGTCGGCCTCGGTGCCGGGCCCGTAGGCCGCGAGCCAGCGCCGGGCCAGCTCGGCCCTGGCCTCGGCGGCGGGCGGCGCCGGGAACGGCTCGGAGCGGACCCAGCGGAACTGGCTGGAGGTCCAGGAGCCGCGCGGGCGGTCCCTGCGGATCCGGTTCTCGGCGGCGAGGACCCGCAGCACCCGGGAGGCGACGGCCTGCGTGGTCTCGTTGGGCTTTCCCGCGCCGACCACCACCCGCTGCTGCAGCGCGGGCACCGCCGCGCCCAGCTCCGCGCCGGTGAGCGGTTCACCGGCGGCCAGCGCGGCCAGGGTCTCCCGCTCCGCCGCCGCCAGCCAGGCCGCGTCCCAGCCGCCGCCCTCGGCCAGGAAGGCCAGCAGCCGCCGGCGCTCCCTCGCGGCGACGGCCCGCGCGGTGGAGGCGTCCACCACGGCGGCCAGCTCCCGGCCGACCACGAACATGGTGCGCCGCATGGCGAGCAGTCGCAGCAGGCTCAGCTCGTCGTAGAGCGCCCGCTCCAGCGCGGCGGGGGTGGCCCCGGCCATCCGGGCGGCCACGGCCAGGAACACCGTGGCCGGGTCGGTGGCATGCAGCCCGACCAGGGCGTCGGCGACCTGCTCCGGCGTGCCCGCGCGGGCGGCGGGGCCGAGCAGATGACGGTCCGCAAGCCGGGCGCGGCGGTCGGCGTGGCTGAGTTTCACCCCCTCACATTAGTCAGCAGATGGGTCGGTCACATTTATTGATGGTTCGTCAGATTCTGGCTAGCCTCACCGGGACCGGTGACCGAGCTGCCGCGCCGTGCGGCTCCCCCGTGGCCGGACCGTGGAGGAGAAGCCATGCCCGAGGTATCAGTCAGCGCGTCCGTGCCCGCGCCCGTCGACAAGGTCTGGGCGGTCATCAGCGACTTCGACCGCTTCGGCGAGTGGAACACCATCCACACCGCGTTCCCGGGCGGCGCGCCCAAGGCCCTGGCGGTCGGGGACGTCTTCAGCGAGAAGATGACGCTGATGGGCATGCCCTCCGAGGCCGCCTGGACGGTGACCGAGCTGGAGCCGGGCCGCTCCTGGAAGCTGTCCGGCAAGGGCCCGATGGGGATCACCCTGATGCAGCACTACATCCTGGCCGAGGACGGCGGCGGGACCCTGGTGACGGTGGAGAGCGAGTTCAAGGGCGCCGCGGTCAACATGATGGCGGCCCGCGTCAAGGACGCCACCACCACGGCCCTCAACGAGTCCCTGCGCAAACTCACCGCCCTGGTCGGCTAGAGCTAGAGCCCTGGCCGGTGCGCCGGGATGGGTAGGGTGCGGGTATGCCTACAGCACTCATCACCGGCGCGACGGCCGGGATCGGCGCGGCCTTCGCCCGTCGCCTGGCCAAGGACGGTACGGACCTGGTCCTGGTCGCCAGGGACGGGGAGCGGCTGGCCGGTGCCGCGGCTGCCCTGGGCGCGGAGTTCGGGACCGGCGTCGAGGTGCTGGTCGCCGACCTGGCCACGGACGAGGGGATCGCCGCGGTGGAGGCCCGCTTGGCCGATCCGGAGCGGCCGGTCGACCTGCTGGTCAACAATGCCGGGTTCGGCCTCAGGGACGGCTTCCTCACGGTGCCGCTGGCGCAGGAGCTGGCCATGGTCAAGCTCCACATCGAGGCGGTGCTGCGGCTCACCACCGCCGCCGTGCCGGGGATGCGCGAGCGCGGGCGCGGCGGGGTGGTCAACGTGGCCTCGGTGGCCGCGTTCCTGCCCCGCGGCACGTACGGGGCCAGCAAGTCCTGGGTGGTGCAGTTCACCCAGGGCGCGGCCCGCGACCTGGCCGGGACCGGCGTGCGGCTGCTGGCGCTGTGCCCCGGCTTCACCCGTACCGAGTTCCACCAGCGGGCCGAGGTCGACATGTCGGAGGTGGGCGGCTGGATGTGGCTGTCGGCGGACCGGGTGGTCGACGACGCGCTGCGGGACCTGGCCAGGGGCCGTTCGGTCAGCATCCCCTCGCGCCGCTACAAGGTGCTGGTCGCCGCCGCGCGCAAGGCCCCGCTGGCCGCGCTCGGCGGGATCTCCTCCCGGGCCGGCCGCCGCCTCGACCGCCGTTGACCCCCGCGCCCGGACCCGGGACCCGCTGCGGGATGATCGGGACGTACGGGATGATGGGGCATCAGGGGCCGAGCAGTCCGGAGGAGGAGGTCGTGATACCCCGTCATCCCGTACGTCCCGAGCCGCCCGGGATACTCAACCTCCCCGCGGTGGCGGAGCGCCGCAGCCTCCGGGAGCAGGTCACCCACGCGCTGCGGGCCGCCCTGGTGGTCGGCGAGCTCCGGCCCGGCGCGGTCTACTCCGCGCCGGTGCTGGCCGCCGAGTTCGGCGTCTCCGCCACGCCGGTCCGCGAGGCGATGCTCGACCTCGCCAAGGAGGGCCTGGTCGAGACGGTCCGCAACAAGGGCTTCCGGGTGGTCGCGGTGACCGAACAGGACCTGGACGACTTCACCGAGCTGCGGGCGCTGATCGAGGTCCCGGCCACACTCCAGGTCGCCCGCAGCGCAAGCCGGGCCGACCTCGAGCCGCTGCGCCCGCTGGCCCGGGAGACCGTCGCCGCCGCCAGGGCCGGTGACCTCACCGGCTGCGCCGAGGCCGACCGCCGGTTCCACCTGGCCCTGCTCTCGCTCACCGGCAACCGGCACCTGGTGCAGACGGTCGGCGAACTCCGGAAGCGCTCACGGCTGTTCGGCCTGGCCGCGCTGGTCGAGAGCGGCCGGCTGCTGGCCTCGGCCGAGGAGCACGAGCGGCTGCTCAACCTGATCATCGCCCGCGACCTGGACGGTGTCGGCCGGCTGATGAGCGGCCACATCCGCCACCTCCGCTGACGTACGCGGTCACGGCAGTGGCCCGCCTCCCCTCCCTCGGGGCGGCGGGCCACTGCCGTGACGTTTCTGCACTGCAGCGAACGGGTCAGATCGAGTCGTCCTCGCGCACCGCACGGCGCGCGTCCGGGTCGAGCACGCCCCAGCTGATCAGCTGGTCCACCAGCAGCGAGGCGGGCTGGTCGTAGATGACGGCCAGGGTGCGCAGGTCGTCCTGACGGATCGAGAGGACCTTGCCGTTGTAGTCGCCGCGCTGGCTCTGGATGGTCGCCGCGTAGCGCTGCAGCGGTCCCGCCTTCTCGGACGGCACCTGGGACAGCCGCTCCAGGTCCAGCACCAGGCGCGGCGGCGGCTCGGCCGCTCCGCCCGGGGTGCTGCCGGGCAGCAGTTCCTGCACCGGGACGCCGTAGAACTCGGCCAGTTCGGCCAGCCGCTGCACGGTCACCGCGCGGTCGCCGCGCTCGTAGGAACCGACGACGACGGCCTTCCAGCGGCCCTGGGACTTCTCCTCGACGCCGTGCAGGGAAAGCCCCTGCTGGGTGCGGATCGCACGCAGCTTGCCGCCGAGCTGCTTCGCGTAGTCGCTGGACAAATGGTCTCCCCGGACGTGATGTGGCGTGACGCTCTGAGTGCGCTGTACGAAAACCTGTACTGGCCTTCTGCTTGCCCTAGACGGTGCGGAGGATGGGCATCCGTCGCCCGGCCGTAACTCACTGTGAGGTTACGCAGAGTGATATGACTTCGTCAAGCTGAATGGGGCAGTCGTGCGATGCCCTGGCCTGCATGATCACCCTGATAGGGTGGACGGCGGTCGCCCTTCCCCCGGGGAGCGGTGTCCACGACATTCCACAGACATCCTTTAAGGCCCGTCCAGTGAGGCGGGGAAGGAGGTCGGCTTCGGCATGACCGCAACAGACCGTACCCAGCGCGAGAACAGCCCCGGCGGCGCCCGCCAGGTCCTGGACGAGAGCGACATCGCCCGTTCCCTGACCCGGATCGCCCACGAGATCGTGGAGCGCGCCAAGGGCGCCGAGGACGTCGTCCTGCTCGGCATCCCCACCCGCGGCATCCTGCTCGCCCGCCGCCTGCACACCATCCTGGCGGAGATTGATCGTGGGGGTCCGGGGGGTCGCTCCCCGGGGCATCGGAGTACCGGGCGGGACATCCCCTTCGGGACCCTGGACATCACCATGTACCGGGACGACCTGAGGCTCAAGCCCGCCCGCGCCCTTGAGCACACCGAGATCCCGCCCGGCGGCCTGGACGGCAAGCTGGTCGTCCTGGTCGACGACGTGCTCTTCTCCGGCCGCACCGTCCGCGCCGCCCTGGACGCCCTCGGCGACCTGGGCCGCCCCCGCGCCGTCCAGCTCGCCGTCCTGGTCGACCGGGGCCACCGGGAGCTGCCGATCCGTGCCGACTACGTGGGCAAGAACCTGCCCACCTCGCTGCGCGAGGCCGTCAAGGTGAAACTGGCGGAACTGGACGGACACGACGCGGTCCTGCTCGGACAGAACGCCGATTCGAACGGGAGCGCCCAGTGAAGCGACACCTGATCTCCACCGCCGACCTGACCCGCGACGACGCGCTGCTGATCCTGGACACCGCCGAGGAGATGGCCCAGGTCTCCACCCGGGCCGTCAAGAAGCTGCCGACCCTGCGCGGGCGCACCGTGGTCAACCTCTTCTTCGAGGACTCCACCCGCACCCGCACCTCCTTCGAGGTGGCCGAGAAGCGGCTCTCCGCCGACGTGATCAACTTCTCCGCCAAGGGCTCCTCGGTCTCCAAGGGCGAGACCCTCAAGGACACCGCGCTCACCCTGCAGGCCATGGGCGCCGACGCGGTCGTCATCCGGCACGGGGCCTCCGGCGCCCCGCAGCGGCTGGCCGAGTCGGACTGGCTGCACGGCAGTGTGGTCAACGCCGGTGACGGCACCCACGAGCACCCCACCCAGGCCCTGCTGGACGCCTTCACCATGCGCCGGCACCTCAACCCCGGCCTCGGCCGGGACCTGGCCGGGCGCAGGATCACCATCGTCGGCGACGTGCTGCACAGCCGGGTGGCCCGCTCCAACGTCCGGCTGCTGCACACCCTGGGCGCGGACGTCACCCTGGTCGCCCCGCCGACCCTGGTCCCGTTCGGCATCGAGACCTGGCCCTGCGCCGTCTCCTACGACCTGGACGCGGTGCTGCCCAAGAGCGACGCGGTGATGATGCTCCGGGTCCAGCGCGAGCGGATGAACGCCGCCTACTTCCCGACCCAGCGCGAGTACTCGCTCCGCTACGGCCTGGACGCCAAGCGGGCGGCGACGCTGCCCGACCACGCCATCGTGATGCACCCGGGCCCGATGGTCCGCGGCATGGAGATCGCCTCCGAGATCGCCGACTCGACCCGCTCCACCATCGTCGAGCAGGTCGCCAACGGCGTCAGCATCCGGATGGCCGTCCTCTACCTGCTGCTCGGCGGCTCCGAGCCAGCCCTCTCTCCTGCACGCCCCACCGAGGAGCACAGCAAGTGACCAGCTACCTGATCAAGAACGCCCGCCTCCTCGGCGGGGAGCCGCAGGACCTGCGCCTCAAGGACGGCGTCTTCGCCGAACTCGGCACCGGGCTCGCCGCCGCCGAGGGCGAGACGGTGATCGACGCCGAGGGCCTGATCGCCCTGCCCGGCCTGGTCGACCTGCACACCCATCTGCGCGAGCCGGGCCGCGAGGACGCCGAGACCGTGCTCACCGGCACCCGCGCCGCCGCCAAGGGCGGCTTCACCGCCGTCCACGCCATGGCCAACACCTTCCCGGTGGCCGACACCGCCGGCGTGGTCGAGCAGGTCTGGCGGCTCGGCAAGGAGTCCGGCTACTGCGACGTCCAGCCGGTCGGCGCGGTCACCATCGGCCTGGAGGGCAAGCAGCTCGCCGAGCTCGGCACCATGGCCGACTCCGCCGCCGCGGTCCGGGTCTTCTCCGACGACGGCAAGTGCGTGGACGACGCGGTGATCATGCGCCGCGCGCTGGAGTACGTGAAGGCCTTCGGCGGGGTCATCGCCCAGCACGCCCAGGAGCCCCGGCTCACCGAGGGCGCGCAGATGAACGAGGGCGCGGTCTCCGGCGAGCTGGGCCTGATCGGCTGGCCGGCCGTCGCCGAGGAGTCGATCATCGCCCGCGATGTGCTGCTGGCCGCGCACGTCGGCTCCCGGCTGCACGTCTGCCATGTGTCCACGGCCGGTTCGGTGGAGATCATCCGCTGGGCCAAGTCCAAGGGCTGGGACGTCACCGCCGAGGTGACCCCGCACCACCTGCTGCTGACCGACGAGCTGGTCCGCTCCTACGACCCGGTCTACAAGGTCAACCCGCCGCTGCGGACCGAGGCCGATGTGCTGGCGCTGCGCGAGGCGCTGGCCGACGGCACCATCGACGCCGTCGCCACCGACCACGCCCCGCACCCGTCCGAGGACAAGGACTGCGAGTGGGCCGCCGCCGCGATGGGCATGGTCGGCCTGGAGACCGCCCTCTCGGTGGTCCAGCAGACCATGGTGGACACCGGGCTGATCGGCTGGGCCGAGGTCGCCGACCGGATGTCCTACCGCCCGGCCGCCATCGGCGGACTGGCCGGCCACGGCCGCCCCGTCTCGGTGGACGAACCGGCGAACCTGGTCCTGGTGGACCCCGCGTACCGTGGAACGGTGAACCCCGACACCTTCGCCACCCGCAGCAGGAACACCCCCTACCGCGGCCGTGACCTGCCCGGACGCGTGGTCGCCACCTTCCTGCGCGGTACGCCGACGGTCCTGGACGGGGAGCTGGTATGAGCCTCGCCACGCTGCTCGCGGCCGACGCGCCGCACTCCGCGCCGGTCACCCATGTGGGGGATCTGATCGGCTGGATCATCGGGCTGCTCGTGATCATCGCGCTGCTCTACTGGCTGATGCGGCAGGGCTGGCTCTGGCGCAGGACCCAGCAGTCGGGGATCCCGCCGCTGCCGGCCGTCCCCACCACGACCACCCCGCCGATCCTGGAGCTGGAGGGCCGCTACCTGGGCAGCACCACCGCCGGGAACTGGCTGGACCGGGTGGTCGCACACCGGCTGGGCGACCGCAGCCTGGTCGAACTGACCCTGGGCGCCGAGGGCCTGAAGGTGGTCCGCCCCGCCTCGGCGAGCTTCTTCGTCCCGGTCGCCGCGCTGCGCGGGGCCAGGACCGACCGGGGGATCGCCGGGAAGGTCGTCCCCGAGGGCGGCCTGCTGGTGGTCACCTGGGAGCACGGCGGCACCCTGCTGGACACCGGGGTCAGGGCCGACCACCCGGCCGAGCACGAGAGCTGGGTCACCGCGATCGAGGTGCTCATGCGGGCCCACGCCAAGGTGACCGCCGACGCTCCGATCGAACCCGCTCCGATCGAACACGCCCCGATCGAACACAAGGAAGGCGCATGATGACCGCACGTACCGAGAGGAAGCCCGCTGCCTACGTCCTGGAGGACGGGCGGGTCTTCCGCGGCCAGGCGTACGGCGCGATCGGTGAGACCTTCGGCGAGGCCGTCTTCAACACCGGTATGACCGGCTACCAGGAGACCCTGACCGACCCCTCGTACCACCGCCAGGTCGTCACCATGACGGCCCCTCAGATCGGCAACACCGGCGTCAACGACGAGGACGGCGAGTCCTCCCGGATCTGGGTGGCCGGCTATGTGGTCCGCGACCCCGCCCGGGTGCCCTCCAACTGGCGCTCGCGGCGCTCGCTGGACGAGGAGCTGACCGCCCAGGGCATCGTCGGCATCAGCGGGGTCGACACCCGCGCGCTGACCCGCCACCTGCGCGAGAACGGCGCGATGCGCTGCGGCATCTTCTCCGGACCGGCGCTGGCGGACGACGCCGCGCTGCTGGAGCGGGTCCGGCAGGCCCCGCAGATGGTGGGCGCCAGCCTCTTCAACGAGGTGTCCACCACCGAGGCCTATGTGGTCCCGGCGATCGGGACCAAGCGCTTCACCGTGGCCGCGCTCGACCTCGGCATCAAGGGCATGACCCCGCACCGGATGGCGGAGCGCGGCATCGAGGTGCACGTACTGCCGGCCGACGCCACCGTCGAGGACGTCTACGCGGTCGGTGACGACGGGAGCGGGCCGGACGGGGTGTTCCTGTCCAACGGCCCCGGCGACCCGTCCACCGTGGACCTCACCGTGATCAAGGCGGTGCTGGAGCGGAAGACCCCGCTGTTCGGGATCTGCTTCGGCAACCAGATCATCGGCCGCGCGCTGGGCTTCGGCACCTACAAGCTCAAGTACGGCCACCGCGGCATCAACCAGCCGGTGCAGGACCGCACCACCGGCAAGGTCGAGGTCACCGCGCACAACCACGGCTTCGCCGTGGACGCCCCGCTGGACGGCGAGACGCAGACCCCGTACGGGCGCGCCATCGTCTCCCACGTCTGCCTGAACGACAACGTGGTCGAAGGACTGCAGCTGCTGGACCAGCCCGCCTTCAGCGTCCAGTACCACCCGGAGGCGGCGGCCGGTCCGCACGACGCCGCGTACCTGTTCGATCGCTTCGTAGAGCTCATGGAGGGCCAGCGTGCCTAAGCGCACAGACATCCACTCGGTGCTGGTCATCGGCTCCGGCCCGATCGTCATCGGCCAGGCCGCCGAGTTCGACTACTCCGGCACCCAGGCCTGCCGGGTGCTCAAGGCCGAGGGCCTGCGGGTCATCCTGGTCAACTCCAACCCGGCCACGATCATGACCGACCCGGAGATCGCCGACGCCACCTATGTCGAGCCGATCACCCCGGAGTTCGTCGAGAAGATCATCGCCAAGGAGCGCCCCGACGTCCTGCTGCCCACCCTGGGCGGCCAGACCGCGCTGAACACCGCCATCTCGCTGCACGACAACGGTGTTCTGGCCAAGTACGACGTCGAGCTGATCGGCGCCAATGTCGAGGCCATCAACAAGGGCGAGGACCGCGAGCTGTTCAAGGGCGTGGTCGCCGCCGTCAAGGCCAAGATCGGCTACGGCGAGTCGGCCCGCTCGGTGATCTGCCACAGCATGGACGAGATCATCGCCGGCGTGGACACCCTCGGCGGCTACCCGGTCGTGGTCCGCCCCTCCTTCACCATGGGCGGCGCCGGCTCCGGCTTCGCCCACGACGAGGAGGAACTGCGCCGGATCGCCGGCCAGGGCCTGACCCTGTCGCCGACCACCGAGGTGCTGCTGGAGGAGTCCATCCTCGGCTGGAAGGAGTACGAGCTCGAGCTGATGCGCGACCGGAACGACAACGTCGTGGTCGTCTGCTCGATCGAGAACTTCGACCCGATGGGCGTGCACACCGGCGACTCCATCACCGTGGCGCCCTCGATGACCCTCACCGACCGCGAGTACCAGCGGCTCCGCGACATCGGCATCGCCATCATCCGCGAGGTCGGCGTCGACACCGGCGGCTGCAACATCCAGTTCGCGATCAACCCCGACGACGGCCGCATCATCGTCATCGAGATGAACCCCCGGGTCTCCCGCTCCTCCGCGCTGGCGTCCAAGGCCACCGGCTTCCCGATCGCCAAGATCGCGGCCAAGCTGGCCGTGGGCTACACCCTGGACGAGATCCCCAACGACATCACCGAGAAGACCCCGGCCTCGTTCGAGCCCACGCTCGACTACGTGGTGGTCAAGGTCCCGCGGTTCGCCTTCGAGAAGTTCCCGAGCGCCGACGCCACCCTCACCACCACCATGAAGTCGGTCGGCGAGGCCATGGCGCTGGGGCGCAACTTCCCCGAGGCGCTGAACAAGGCGCTGCGCTCGCTGGAGAAGAAGGGCAGCCAGTTCACCTTCGTCGGCGAGCCCGGCGACAAGGACGAGCTGCTGGTCAAGGCGGGCATTCCGACCGACGGCCGGATCAACACGGTGATGCAGGCGATCCGGGCCGGGGCCACCCAGCGCGAGGTCTTCGACGCCACCAAGATCGACCCCTGGTTCGTGGACCAGCTCTTCCTGATCCACGAGATCGCCGAGGAGATCGCCGAGGCCGACAAGCTCGACCCGGACACCCTGCGGCACGCCAAGCGGCACGGCTTCTCCGACCTGCAGATCGGCGAGATCCGCGGCCTGAACCCGGACGTGGTCCGGGAGGTGCGGCACGCGCTGGGCATCCGGCCGGTGTTCAAGACCGTCGACACCTGCGCCGCCGAGTTCGCCGCGAAGACCCCGTACTTCTACTCCTCCTACGACGAGGAGAGCGAGGTGGCGCCGCGCACCAAGCCCGCGGTGCTGATCCTCGGCTCGGGGCCGAACCGGATCGGGCAGGGCATCGAGTTCGACTACTCCTGCGTCCACGCCTCCTTCGCGCTCAGCGACGCGGGCTACGAGACCGTCATGGTCAACTGCAACCCGGAGACCGTCTCCACCGACTACGACACCTCCGACCGGCTCTACTTCGAGCCGCTCACCCTGGAGGACGTGCTGGAGATCGTCCACGCCGAGACCCTGGCCGGACCGGTCGCCGGCGTCATCGTCCAGCTCGGCGGGCAGACCCCGCTCGGCCTGGCCCAGGCGCTCAAGGACAACGGCGTGCCGATCGTCGGCACCCAGCCCGAGGCCATCGACCTGGCCGAGGAGCGCGGCGCCTTCGGCCGGGTGCTGCGGGACGCCGGACTGCCGGCGCCCAAGCACGGCACCGCCTTCTCCTTCGACGAGGCCAAGGCCATCGCCGACGAGATCGGCTACCCGGTGCTGGCCCGGCCGAGCTACGTGCTCGGCGGGCGCGGGATGGAGATCGTCTACGACGAGCCGTCCCTGGCCGACTACCTCAAGCGGCACGCCGGGCTGATCTCCGAGCACCCGGTGCTGATCGACCGCTTCCTCGACGACGCCATCGAGATCGACGTCGACGCCCTCTACGACGGCACCGAGCTCTACCTCGGCGGCGTCATGGAGCACATCGAGGAGGCCGGCATCCACTCCGGCGACTCCGCCTGCGCGCTGCCCCCGATCACCCTCGGCGGCTACGACATCAAGCGGCTGCGGGCCTCCACCGAGGCCATCGCCAAGGGCGTCGGCGTGCTCGGCCTGATCAACATCCAGTTCGCCATGGCCGGGGACATCCTCTATGTGCTCGAGGCCAACCCGCGCGCCTCGCGCACCGTCCCGTTCACCTCCAAGGCCACGGCCGTGCCGCTGGCCAAGGCGGCGGCCCGGATCTCGCTCGGCGCGAGCATCGCCGAGCTGCGGGCCGAGGGCATGCTGCCCAAGGAGGGCGACGGCGGCACGCTGCCGGTGGACTCCCCGATCGCGGTCAAGGAGGCGGTGATGCCCTGGAGCCGCTTCCGCGACATCCACGGCCGCGGCGTCGACACCGTGCTCGGCCCGGAGATGCGCTCCACCGGCGAGGTGATGGGCATCGACACCACCTTCGGCACCGCCTACGCCAAGTCCCAGGCGGGCGCGTACGGGGCGCTGCCGACCAAGGGCCGGGTGTTCGTCTCCGTGGCCAACCGCGACAAGCGCAATCTGGTCTTCCCGGCCCGCGCGCTGGTCGAGCTCGGCTTCGAGGTGCTGGCCACCTCCGGTACGGCCGAGGTGCTGCGCCGCAACGGGATCGTCGCCACGGAGGTGCGCAAGCACAGCGAGGGTCCTGGCGCGGACGGCGAGCGGACCATCGTCCAGCTGATCCACGACGGCGAGGTCGACCTCATCATCAACACCCCCTACGGGACCGGCAGCCGGCTGGACGGCTACGAGATCCGCACGGCGGCGGTGGCACGGTCGGTGCCGTGCCTGACGACGGTTCAGGCGATGGGGGCGGCGGTGCAGGGGATCGATGCGCTGATTCGCGGCGACGTCGGGGTTCGCTCCCTGCAGGAGCACGCCGCTCAGCTGAACGCCTCTCGCTGACGGGGGTTCGGTTCGGGGGACTGCGCACCGCCGTGCATGGCTGGTCGCGCAGTTCCCCGCGCCCCTGGGGGATTGCCACTTCACGTCCGCTGGAAGGCGAAGCTTTGTACCGCTTGTTGTTCAACCTTGTTTTTCGGCGGATGGATCCTGAACGGGCGCACCATCTGGCGTTCTTCTGGATCCGGCTGGCGGCGTCCGTGCCGGGGCTCCGCTCGGTGCTGCGCAGCGTCCTCGCGCCGGAGGACCCCGCCCTGCGGGTGAAGGCGCTGGGGATGGACCTGCCCGGGCCGTTCGGGCTGGCGGCGGGGTTCGACAAGAACGCCGTCGGGATCGACGGGCTGGCGATGCTCGGCTTCGACTACGTCGAGATCGGCACGGTCACCGCCGAGCCGCAGCCGGGCAACCCGGCCCCGCGGCTGTTCCGGCTGATCGAGGACCGCGCGCTGGTCAACCGGATGGGCTTCAACAACGAGGGCTCCGCCGTCGTCGCGGCCCGGCTGGCCGCCCGCCCGGGCAGCTCGCGGACCGTGGTGGGTGTGAACATCGGTAAGACCAAGGTGGTCCCCGAGGCTGAGGCGGTCGCCGACTACGTCACCAGCACCGAGCGGCTGGCCCGGCACGCCGACTACTTCGTGGTCAACGTCAGCTCGCCCAACACGCCCGGGCTGCGCAACCTGCAGGCCGTCGACCAGCTGCGACCGCTGCTGACCGCGGTCCGGGAGACCCTGGACGCCAAGGCGACCCGGGGCCACATCCCGCTGCTGGTCAAGATCGCGCCGGACCTCGCCGACGTGGACATCGACCAAGTCGCGGACCTCGCCCTGGAACTGGGCCTGGACGGCATCATCGCCACCAACACCACCATCGGCCGCGAGGGCCTGCGCACCGACCCCGCCAAGGTCGAGGCGGCCGGTGCGGGCGGGCTCAGCGGTGCGCCGCTGCGGGCCCGCTCGCTCGAGGTGCTGGGCCGGCTGCACGCCCGGACCGGGGACCGGCTGACCCTGGTCTCGGTCGGCGGCATCGAGAACGCCGACGACGCCTGGGCCAGGATCACCGCCGGCGCCACCCTGATCCAGGGTTACAGTGCCTTCATCTACGAGGGTCCCTTCTGGTGCCGCAGGCTCCACCGGGGCCTGTCCGCCCGGCTCCGCGCGAGCGGCCATGGAACCCTGAGCGAAGCAGTCGGCGCGTCGAACGGAAGGTGAACGCATGGCGCACCCCCTCCAGATCCGGGCGGAGATCCTCGACATCACGCCGCTGGGCGCCTACTCCCGCGTCCTGCTCCGCGCGCCCGGCGTGGCGTCCCGGGTCCGGCCCGGGCACTTCGCCGCGGTGGCCGTCGGCGGCGGGGACTCGTCCATGCTGCTGCGCCGCGCCTTCTCGATCCACCGGGCCGACCCGGAGCAGGAGACCGTCTCGCTGGTCGTCGCCGAGCACGGGCGCGGCACCAGGGAGCTGCTGCGGAGCCGGCGGGGGGACAGCCTGGACCTGGTCGCACCGCTCGGCACCGCCTTTCCGCAGCCGGTCGGGGCGCTGACCGCGCTGTTCGTCGGCGGCGGCTACGGGGGCGCGCCGCTGTTCCCGCTGGCCGAGCAGATCGTCGCCCAGGGCGGCGCGGTGGGCTTCATCCTCGGCGCGTCCACCGGTGAACGGCTGTTCGGGGTCGACAGCGCCCGGAAGCTCACCCCGGATGTGCTGGTCACCACCGACGACGGCTCCAGCGGGATAAAGGGCCAGGTCACGCTGCCGCTCGCGGAGGCGGTCAAGGCCATCGGCGCGGAGGCGGTCTACTCCTGCGGCCCGATGGCCATGCTCCGGGCGGTCACCGGGATCGCCACCGCGGAGGGGGTGCGCAGCTTCTGCGCGGTGGAGGAGGCCATGGCCTGCGGCGTCGGCGTCTGCATGAGCTGCGTCCTGCCGGTGGTCGGCGAGGACGGGGTCAGCCGCTTCGTCCGCTCCTGTGTCGAGGGCCCCTGCTTCGACGGCACCCGGGTCCGCTGGGACGACATCGGCACCGTCCCGGCCGACCTGTACGGCGCCGCCGCGATGGGGGTGCGCTAGATGGACGCCACCGAGGTGGACCTCACCGCGCCGTTCGGCAACGGGACCCTGCCCAACCCGGTGACCACCGCCTCCGGCTGCGCCGGCTACGGGCGGGAGCTGGCGAAGTTCCTGCCGCTGACCGAACTGGGCTCGATCACCACCAAGACGATCATGCCGTACCCGCGCGCGGGACGGCCCACCCCGCGGATGGCCGAGACCCCGAGCGGGATGCTCAACTCGATCGGCCTCCAGGGCTCCGGCATCGAGCACTTCGTCGAGCAGGAGCTGCCCTGGCTGGCCGAGCGCGGCGTGCGGGTGCTGGTGTCCGTCGCGGGGGAGCGGGTCGAGGAGTTCGCCGAGACCGCGCAGGCCCTGCGCGGCCGGCCCGGAGTGGTCGGCATCGAGGCCAACATCTCCTGCCCCAATGTCGCCAACCGCGGCCTGGTCTTCGCCTGCAACCCGGCCACCTCGTACGACGTGATCGCGGCGATCCGCGAGGTGTCCGACCCGGGGCTGCCGCTCTACGCCAAGCTGACGCCGGACGTCACCTCGATCACCGAGATCGCGGCGGCCTGCGTCCGGGCCGGGGCGGACGGCCTCTCGATGATCAACACCCTGCTGGGCATGGCGATCGACACCACCACACTGCGCCCGTCCCTCGCCGCCGGTGAGCTGGGTGACGGTACCGGCGGGCTGTCAGGGCCGGCGATCCGCCCGGTCGCCGTGCGCTGCGTCTACCAGGTGCACGCGGCCATGCGGGCCGGGGTGATGCCAATGGTGCCGATCCTCGGCATGGGCGGCATCAGGACCGGCCTGGACGCGCTGGAGTTCGTCCTGGCCGGCGCCTCCGGCGTCGCGGTCGGCACCACCGTCTTCAACGACCCCTCGGCCCCGCTGCGGGTCCTCGGCGAACTGCGCCAGGCCCTGGCCGAGCGCGGCTTCGCCGCACTCACCGACGCCATCGGCTATGTCCACCACCAAGGAGTACAGACATGACGGCCCCCTTCGGCACCCGACTGCGCCAGGCGATGGACACCCGGGGCCCGCTCTGCGTGGGCATCGACCCGCACGCGGCACTGCTGGCGGCCTGGGGGCTCGGCGACGACGTGGCCGGGCTGGAGCGCTTCGCCCGGACCGTGGTCGAGGCGCTGGCCGGCGAGGTCGCCGTGCTGAAGCCGCAGAGCGCCTTCTTCGAGCGCTTCGGCAGCCGGGGCATCGCCGTGCTGGAGCAGGCCGTCGCCGAGGCGCGGTCGGCGGGGGCGCTGGTGCTGATGGACGCCAAGCGCGGTGACATCGGCTCGACCATGGCCGCCTACGCGGACGCCTTCCTGGCGCCGACCAGCCCGCTGTTCTCGGACGCGGTCACCGTCTCGCCCTACCTCGGCTTCGGCTCGCTGCGTCCGGCCTTCGACGCCGCGCGGGCCTCCGGCGCGGGTGTCTTCGCGCTGGCGCTCACCTCCAACCCGGAGGGGCACGAGGTCCAGCACGCCCGGGGGGCGGACGGGCTGACCGTCGCCCAGTCGGTGCTGCGCCACCTCGCCGCCGAGAACGCCGACGCCGACCCGCTGGGCTCGTTCGGCGCGGTGGTGGGCGCCACCCTCGGCAGCATCGACGCGGACCTGGACATCAACGGCCCGCTGCTCGCCCCGGGCATCGGCGCGCAGGGGGCGACCCCGGCGGACATTCCCAAGCTCTTCGGCCCGGCGGCGGACAACGTCCTGCCGAGCGTTTCCCGTGACATTCTGAAGCTGGGACCCTCGGTCGGGGCGCTGCGCGAGGGCGCCGCACGATTCGTGGACGAGACGCGCACGGCAATCGGTTGAAAGTTCGACCATTAGCCCATTTGTGTGGTGGTTTAGTGAATGCCTTGTGATGGCCTGAGCTGCGGATACGGTCCCGGGCGCGGCGGAAAGCCGTACCGCCCGGGCCGTACGGGGGCCGGTTGGATGAGTTCGCCTCGTATTCCCGGGCGGTATGTCCGTAAAAGTCCTGGTCGACAGAGTCTGACCAGGACTTTTCTGTTGTTTTTCCTGACGCGGACCGCGTAGAGGGGTAGTGTCCGGCGATAGGTCCAGAGAGGGGCAGCTTCCACGTTGCTCTCGCAGGTCAGAGCCGCTAGGTTCCTCGACGGTCTTGAGTAGGTCCCTGTCCCATTCATTCGAATCACCGAGGTGAACGGCGTGGCACTTCCGCCCCTTACCCCTGAGCAGCGCACCGCTGCGCTCGCCAAGGCAGCTGAGGCTCGCCGGGAGCGCGCCGAGATCAAGAATCGGCTCAAGCACTCCGGCGCGTCTCTCCACGAGGTCATCAAGGCCGGCCAGGAGAACGACGTCATCGGAAAGATGAAGGTCTCGGCCCTGCTCGAGAGCCTTCCCGGTGTCGGCAAGGTCCGGGCCAAGCAGATCATGGAGCGGCTGGGCATCTCCGAGTCCCGCCGCGTCCGGGGTCTCGGCACGAACCAGATCGCTTCCCTGGAGCGCGAGTTCGGCGGCGCTTCGGCCTGATCTGTCCCGATGGTTCGGAAACCCTCCCGGTTCCTGGATAATCGGTACATGAGTGAACGTCCGCGGCTGACCGTGCTCTCCGGCCCTTCGGGTGTCGGCAAGAGCACGGTCGTTGCTTTCATGCGCGCCCAACACCCCGAGGTGTGGCTCTCGGTCTCCGCCACCACGCGCAAGCCGCGTCCTGGCGAGCGGAACGGTGTCCACTACCACTTCGTCGACGAGGACCAGTTCGCCAAGATGGTCGCCAACGGCGAACTGCTGGAGTGGGCCGTCTTCGCCGGGAACCACTACGGCACGCCCCGCAAGGCGGTGCTGGACAAGCTGGAGCTGGGCGAGCCGGTGCTGCTGGAGATCGACCTCCAGGGCGCCCGCCAGGTCCGCGAGTCGATGCCCGAGGCCCAACTGGTCTTCCTGGCCCCGCCCTCCTGGGAGGAACTGGTCCGCCGGCTGACCGGGCGCGGCACCGAGTCGCAGGCCGTGATCGACCAGCGGCTCGCTGCGGCGAAGGTCGAACTCGCGGCCGAAAGTGAATTCGACGCCACTCTGGTCAATACCTCGGTCGAGGGTGTAGCGGCAGAACTGCTAGCCTTGCTCAACGTAGTCTGATCATTTTCTCCGGAAGGTTCCCGCGTGTCCTCTTCGATGACAGCGCCCGAAGGCATCATCAACCCGCCGATCGATGAGCTGCTCGAGGCCACCGACTCCAAGTACAGCCTGGTGATCTACGCGGCCAAGCGTGCGCGCCAGATCAACGCCTACTACTCGCAGCTGGGCGAGGGCCTGCTGGAGTACGTCGGCCCGCTGGTCGACACCCATGTGCACGAGAAGCCGCTCTCGATCGCGCTCCGCGAGATCAACGCCGGTATGCTCACCGCCGAGGCGATCGACGCGCAGTAGGCCTCACCCAATACACAGGCAGTGCGACGCCGCGATCCGTACGAGTGACGGGTCGCGGCGTTTGTTGTGACGCATGGACGCTGGAGGTGGCTGGTCGTGGTGAACGTCGTGCTGGGTGTCAGCGGCGGCATCGCCGCCTACAAGGCGTGCGAGCTGCTGCGGCGATTCTCCGAGTCCGGCCATGACGTCCGGGTGGTGCCGACCGGGTCCGCGCTGCACTTCGTCGGCGCGGCCACCTGGTCGGCGCTCTCCGGGCACCCGGTGTCCACCGAGGTGTGGGAGGGCGTGCACGAGGTCCCGCACGTGCGGATCGGGCAGCGCGCGGACCTGCTGGTGATCGCGCCCGCGACCGCGGACCTGCTGGCCAAGGCCGCGCACGGGCTGGCCGACGACCTGCTGACCAACACCCTGCTGACGGCCCGCTGCCCGGTGGTGTTCGCCCCGGCGATGCACACCGAGATGTGGGAGCACCCGGCGACCCGGGAGAACGTCGCCACGCTGCGCCGCCGCGGAGCGCTGGTGATCGAGCCCGCGGTCGGCCGGCTGACCGGCGCGGACACCGGCAAGGGACGGTTCCCCGACCCCGAGGCGATCTTCGAGCTGTGCGCCCGGGTCCTGGCCCGCGGCGCGGCGGCCGGGGAGCTCGACCTGGCCGGGCGCCATGTGGTGGTGTCGGCCGGCGGCACCAGGGAGCCGCTGGACCCGGTGCGCTTCCTCGGCAACCTGTCCACCGGACGCCAGGGCTACGCGCTGGCCTCGGTGGCCGCGGCCCGCGGCGCAAGGGTGACGCTGGTGGCCGCGCACACCGAGCTGCCCGACCCGGCCGGGGTCGACCTGGTGCGGGTGGGCACGGCGGAGCAGCTGCGGGCGGCGGTGCTGGCCGCGGCTGCGGACGCCGACGCGGTGGTGATGGCCGCCGCCGTGGCGGATTTCCGCCCCGCGGATTACGTTCCCGTGAAGATCAAGAAAGTGGACCGGGCCGAGCCCGAACCGCTGGCGCTGGTGCGGAACCCGGACATCCTGGCCGAGCTCTCCCGGCACCGGGCGGCACCGGGGCAGGTGGTGGTCGGCTTCGCGGCGGAGACCAATGACGTACTCGTCAACGGGCGGGCGAAACTCGCCCGCAAGGGTTGTGATCTTCTGGTCGTCAACCAGGTCGGCGGCGGCCTCGCCTTCGGCAGCGCGGACAACGAGGCGGTGATCCTGGCCGCCGACGGCTCCGAGACCGAGGTGCCGTTCGGGCCCAAGGCGGCCTTGGCCGACACGGTCTGGGACCTGGTCGCGACCCGTCTCACCACGCGGAACGGCTGACCGGCCGCGGGCGCCGTCCGCCGGGCCGGAGTTGTCCGACAGGTGATCCAGAACCTGGACCGAGGGGGTCGGCCCGGGCTTCTGTTGGCTACACTCCCGCTGTAGTCCTCAATAAGTCTTTCCGGACCGCCCGTGCCTTTCGGGCCCGAGTGGTTCAGTCAGCAGCCGCTGCAACCCAGGGAGCGCTGTGTCTCGCCGCCTGTTTACCTCTGAGTCCGTGACCGAGGGTCACCCGGACAAGATCGCTGATCAGATCAGCGACACGATTCTGGACGCACTGCTCAAGGACGACCCGCACTCCCGGGTCGCCGTTGAGACGCTGATCACCACCGGGCAGGTGCACATCGCCGGGGAGGTCACCACCAAGGCGTATGCGCCGATCGCGGCCCTGGTCCGCGAGAAGATCCTGGAGATCGGCTACGACTCCTCGAAGAAGGGCTTCGACGGCGCCTCCTGCGGCGTATCGGTGTCCATCGGCGCGCAGTCCCCGGACATTGCCCAGGGTGTGGACGACGCCTTCGAGGCCAGGGTCGAGGGCGACGACGATGAGCTCGACAAGCAGGGCGCCGGCGACCAGGGCCTGATGTTCGGCTACGCCTGCGACGACACGCCCGAACTGATGCCGCTGCCGATCAGCCTGGCGCACCGGCTGGCCGAGCGGCTGTCCGCGGTCCGCAAGAACGGGACCATCCCGTACCTGCGCCCGGACGGCAAGACCCAGGTCACCATCGAGTACGACGGCGACAAGGCGGTCCGCCTCGACACCGTGGTGGTCTCCTCGCAGCACGCCTCGGACATCGACCTGGACTCGCTGCTCGCCCCCGACATCCGCGAGTTCGTGGTGGAGCCGGAACTCAAGGCGCTGGCCGACGCGGGCAGCGACCTGATCACCGACGGCTACCGGCTGCTGGTGAACCCGACCGGACGCTTCGAGATCGGCGGCCCGATGGGCGACGCCGGGCTGACCGGCCGCAAGATCATCGTCGACACCTACGGCGGCATGGCCCGCCACGGCGGCGGCGCGTTCTCCGGCAAGGACCCGTCCAAGGTCGACCGCTCCGCCGCCTACGCCATGCGCTGGGTCGCCAAGAACATCGTCGCCGCGGGCCTGGCCCGGCGCGCCGAGGTCCAGGTCGCCTACGCCATCGGCAAGGCCGAGCCGGTCGGGCTGTTCGTGGAGACCTTCGGCACCGAGACCGCCCCGGTCGCGAAGATCCAGGAAGCCGTCACCCGGGTCTTCGACCTGCGTCCGGCCGCCATCATCCGGGACCTGGACCTGCTGCGGCCGATCTACGCCCAGACCGCCGCGTACGGCCACTTCGGCCGTGAGCTGCCGGACTTCACCTGGGAGCGCACCGAGCGCGCCGAGGCGCTGAAGGCCGCCGTCGAGGGCTGACTCCGGCCGACCGCCGCCGACGGCGGCCCCCGTCCGAGCCGTGCCCGGACGGGGGCCGCCGTCGCTCAGGCGACCACCACGGCCATGTCGTGGTAAGTGGAGTAGCCGGCCTGGAACTTCGCCTTGCTGATCCAGTAGTGGCCGCGCGCCGGGTCGTTCACATACACGCCGTGGGGGGTCACCCCGACCAGGGTGACCGCGTGCTCGGCCGGACCGGCGTAGGGGATCAGCCTGCCGTCGTAGGCCCGGTAGTTCCTGCTCTTCTTCGCCCGCCACAGGTAGTCGATCCAGACCACCGCCGGGTGTCCGGCCCGGAGCTGCAGGTAGAGCTTCGCCGGGGAGTAGTTCTGCTGGGCGACCAGCACCGTGCCGCCGTTGGCCCTGGCGGCGGCGGCGATCCGGGGGTAGAAGACCCCGTAGCCGGTGCCCCGCGACTCGCTGCCGTCGGGGCTGCCCACGAAGGCCCGGTAGGGGTCGCCCGAGGTCCGGCCCGAGTAGCCGAAGTGAGGGTGCTTCAGATCGACGCCGATGGAGCCGAGCAGCTGCCTGTCGCTGCGCCGGTGCCCCCGGTAGGCGAGGACCATCCGCAGCGCGGCGGCCTCGCAGTCGTTGGCCTCCTGCTGCCGGTCCATCGGCACCCGCATGCTGCGCGAGGTCGGCAGGGCGGCTGCCGCCGCGCCGGTGGCCGGGACCAGCCCGAGCAGCAGCGCGGCAGCCGCGGTGGCCGCGCCGAGGAGCGGAAGGGCAGGGCGTCCGGGCATGCGGGCAGGTCCCCCTGGGTCGGTCGGGCGGTGCGGACGGAGCAGGCGGTGCAGGCGGTACGGACGGTGCAGGCGGTGCGAGTGCTGCGGTCAGCCGACCGGGCTGATCACAGCGGCGGTGCCGTAGGCGCAGATCTCGGTCCCGTTGCCGCCGGCCTCGGTGACGTCGAAGCGCATCGCCAGGACCGCGTTCGCACCCCGGGCCTTGGCCTGGTCGATCAGCCGGTCCATCGCCTGGTTCCGGCTCTCGACCAGGGTCTTGGTGAGCCCGCGCAGCTCGCCCCCGGCCAGTGACTTGAGCCCGGCGCCGATCTGCGTGCCGAGGTTGCGGGAGCGCACGGTCAGCCCGAAGACCTCCCCGATCACCCGGTCGACCCGGTACCCGGGGACGTCGTTGGTGGTGGCCACCAGGACCTCGGTGCTGTGCTGTCCGCCGCCGAAGTCGTCAAGATTCGTCATGGCTCGCATTCTGCCTTTCCAAGGTCAACTCGGCAGCGGAAACTGTCGGCCCGCTCTGATAGGACTACGGGTATGAACGGCACTCCTGACTCCGACTCCGACGCCGCGCCGGACGCCGGCCCGGGGGAGCAGCTGGAGCTGGTCCGGCTGGAGCTCAAGAAGGCCAGGGCCAGGGCGAAGCCCAGGGTGAACCCCAAGGCGACGACCCGTCACCTCCCGGTGGCGCGGGTGGTGGTGAACAAGGGCGTGCTGGTCATCGACCAGTTCTTCGACTACTCCGTTCCGGTGGACCTGGACGAGATCGCCCAACCGGGTGTCCGGGTCCGGGTGCGCTTCGGCGCGAAGATGGTGGACGGCCGCCGCGAGGGCGGCGGACTGATCGACGGTTTTGTGGTGGCCCGGCTGGAGAAGTCGGACTATTCGGGCTCGCTGGCCCCGCTGCTCCATGTCCTCTCGCCTGAGCGGGTGCTGACGCCGGAACTGCTGCGGCTGTGCCGCGCGGTGGCCGACCGCTACGCCGGCACCCTGGCCGATGTGCTGCAGCTGGCGGTGCCGCCCAAGCGCAACCGGGCCGAGGCCGAGCCCTCGCCGGAGCCGCTGCCGCCGCCCGAGCCGCCCGAGCCGGGCTCCTGGACGCGCTATCCACTGGGGGAGGCGTTCCTGTCCGCGCTGGCGGCGGGCGAGTCCCCGCGCGCGGTCTGGTCGGCGCTGCCCGGCGGCTCCTGGGCCGAGGAACTGGCCCGGGCGGTCGCGGCGACGCTGGCCTCCGGGCGCGGCGCGCTGGTGGTGCTGCCGGAGGGCCGGTCGGTGGCGCAGCTGGACGCGGCGCTGCTGGAGCTGCTGGGCTCGGGACGGCATGTGGCGCTGACCGCGGAGCACCCGCCGGAGGAGCGCTACCGCCGCTGGCTGGCCGTCAGCCGGGGCTCGGTGCGCGCGGTGGTCGGCACCAGGGCGGCGATGTTCGCGCCGGTGGCGGACCTGGGCCTGGTGGCGGTCTGGGACGACGGGGACGACCGGCACAGTGATGAGCACGCCCCCTATCCCCATGCCAGGGACGTCCTGCTGCTGCGGGCACTGCCGTCCGCGGCGGCCGGCGCCACCGGCGGGGCGGGTGCCGCAGGCGCGGCGGTGCTGATCGGCGGCCTGGCGGTGACGGTGGAGGCGGCCCAGCTGCTGCACACCGGCTGGGCCAGGCCGCTGGTCGGGGACCGGGCCGAGGTGCGCCGGGCCGCCCCGCTGGTGCGCACGGTGTCCGAGCGGGACCAGGCCAATGACGCGGGCGCCCGTGCGGCCCGGCTGCCCTCGCACGCCTGGAGCGTGGCCAGGGAGGCGCTGACCCGGGGCCCGGTGCTGGTGCAGGTGCCCCGGCGCGGTTATGTGCCCCGGCTGGCCTGTGTGCGCTGCCGGGAGCGGGCCCGCTGCCGGCACTGCGCCGGTCCGCTGGAGCTGGGGGGCGCCGAGGACGCGCTCTGCTGCGTCTGGTGCGGACGGCTCGACCCCGACTGGCACTGCCCGGAGTGCGGGTCGACCCGGCTGCGGGCGCAGGTGGTCGGCGCCCGCCGCACGGCGGAGGAGCTGGGCCGGGCGTTTCCGCTGGTCCCGGTGCGTACCTCGGGCCGGGGCGAGGTGCTGGCCACCGTGCCGGACGCGCCCGCGCTGGTGGTCTCGACGCCCGGGGCCGAGCCGGTCGCCGAGGGCGGCTACGCCGCCGCGCTGCTGCTGGACGGCTGGGCCCTGCTGGGCCGCGCGGACCTGCGGGCGGGCGAGGACACCCTGCGGCGCTGGCTGAACGCGGCCGGTCTGGTGCGCTCCAAGGAGCAGGGCGGCGCGGTGGTGGTGGTCGCCGACGAGGGGCTGCGCCCGGTGCAGGCGCTGGTGCGCTGGGACCCGTCCGGCTTCGCCGGGACGGAGCTGGCGGAGCGGGCCGAACTGCACTTCCCGCCGGTGTCCCGGATGGCCTCGGTGACCGGCAGCGCGGCCTCGGTGGAGGACCTGCTGGCCCTGCTGCGGCTGCCGTCCGGCGCGGACGTGCTCGGCCCGGTGCCGGCCCGGGGCCCCGACGAGGAACGGGTGCTGCTGCGGGTGGACCCCGGCCGGGGCGCCGAGCTGGCCACCGCGCTGAAGGCCGCGCAGGTGGCCCAGCTGGTCCGCAGGTCGGCCGAGCCGGTACGGGTCAGGATCGACCCGCTGGACATCGGCTGATCAGGGCGCCGGCGAGGGCGCGTTCTCCGGGGGCGGCAGCGCCGGGTCGCGCCGGGCCGAGGGGATGGCGCGGGACAGTCCGCCGGGGATCTGCACCCCGCTGCCGCCGCCCGCGGCCTGGGGCTGGGCTTGGACCTGGGCCGGGACATGGTGCGTGGTCGGCCCGACCGGGGCCTGCAGCTCGGCGAGGTCCGGCTCGGACCCGCCGGGCGCGGAGCCCTCGGCGGCCGGGTCGGCGGGGCGGCGCACCCCGTACCTGCGGTGCACGGCCTGCTTGGTGACGCCCAGTGCGGAGCCCACGGCGTCCCAGGAGAAGCCGAGCGAGCGGTCGAACTCGACGGCAGCGGCCACCAGGCCCTCCACGCTGTCCCGCAGTTCCTGGGCGAGCCGGACGGTGGGCGCGGGGGCACGGCCGTAGACCACGAATCCGGCCGAGGTGGTCGGGCGGCGGGGGCGGTAGACGTTGCCCAGCTGGGCGGTGAGTGTGCGCAGCGCGTCCACCTGGCGGCGCACCCGCTCGATGTCCCGCACCAGCAGGTGCAGGCTGGCCCTGGCACGGGCGTCGTGAGTGGCGTGTTCGGCCATGTTGTTTGGGGAGCCTCTCGGAAAACCGGCGGTCAATCTTCCTTGACCAACGTTCCCGAGCCCGTTGAGTCACGGAGAGGGCGCGCGGAATCAAACGTACGGCGTGCGCACGCGGCTCTGCCGCCGTCGGCTGCGGTCCGCCCGGCGGCGATTGTGCGGCGCGGCCCTCAGTACACTGGTGCTTCTGTGCACGAGGGTCGACTGCACGCCTCCACCCTGACCGACGGGAGCCCGATCCGTGGCGATTCAGCCCATCCGCATCTTCGGCGACCCGGTGCTGCGGTTGGCCGCGCAACCGGTCACCGTGTTCGACAAGGAGCTGCGGACCCTGGTCAGGGATCTGACCGAGACCATGAAGGAGGCCCCGGGCCGGGGCCTGGCGGCCCCTCAGATCGGGGTCTCGCTGCGGGTGTTCACCTACCACGTCGACGGGGTGTTCGGGCATCTGATCAACCCCGGCCTGGACCTGAGCGAGGAGGAGCAGGACGGCCCCGAGGGCTGCCTCTCGCTGCCGGGCCTCACCTTCGACTGCAAGCGCGCCTACGGCGTGGTCGCCAAGGGCTTCAACGAGTACGGCGACCCGGTCACGGTGGAGGGCACCCAGCTGCTGGCCCGCTGCATCCAGCACGAGACCGATCACCTGGACGGCATCATCTTCATCGACCGGCTCGACCGCGAGCAGCGCAAGGCCGCGCTGCGGGCGATCCGCGAGGCCGAGTGGGCCGGGGACACCGCGCCGCAGGTGCGGGTCTCCCCGCACAGCACCTTCGGCCGCGCGCTGTGACCGGCTGTTCCTCCTTCCCGTTCCTCCCGAGAGGCCGCACCCGCGTATGAAGCTCGTCTTCGCCGGCACCCCCGAGCCCGCCCTGCCCGCGCTGGAGGCGCTGATCGCCTCGGGGCACGAGGTCGCCGCCGTGGTCACCCGTCCGGACGCCCCCGCCGGGCGCGGGCGGAAGCTGGTCGCCAGCCCGGTCGCCCAGCTGGCGGAGCAGGCCGGGATAGAGGTGCTCAAGCCGGGACGGCCGCGCGAGCCCGAGTTCCTGGAGCGGCTCGCCGCCATCGCCCCCGACTGCTGCCCGGTGGTCGCCTACGGAGCGCTGCTGCCCAAGGCGGCGCTGGACATCCCGCGCCACGGCTGGGTGAACCTGCACTTCTCGCTGCTGCCGGCCTGGCGCGGCGCGGCCCCGGTGCAGCACGCGGTGATGGCCGGGGACGAGGTGACCGGCGCGTCCACCTTCCTGATCGAGGAGGGCCTGGACTCGGGACCGGTCTACGGCACCGTCACCGAGCTGGTCCGCCGCGACGACACCAGCGGCGACCTGCTGGAACGGCTGTCCCACTCGGGTGCGCGGCTGCTGCTGGCGACCATGGACGGGATCGAGGCGGGCACCCTGGAGGCACGTCCGCAGCCCGCCGACGGGATCAGCCTGGCGCCCAAGATCAGCGTGGAGGACGCCCGGGTGGACTGGACCGCCCCGGCGCTGCGGGTGGACCGGGTGATCCGCGGCTGCTCCCCGGCGCCCGGCGCCTGGACCCTGTTCCGCGGCGAGCGGCTGAAGCTGGGCCCGGTGCGGATCGCGGCCGGGCTGATGCTGGAGCCGGGGGAGCTCTCGGTGACCAAGAACGCCGTGCGGGTCGGCACCGGCAGCCATGCGATCGAGCTCGGCGAGGTCCAGCCGCAGGGCAAGAAGCGGATGTCCGCGGGAGACTGGGCCCGTGGCTCCCGCCTGGAGTCCGGCGAGCGCCTGGGCAGCTAAAGGCATTCTCCGTTCGTCCATAACCAACGTCAGCACCTTGCGAGGCAGCACATGAGCACTCCCACCGCCAAGTCCCCGCGTCCGCACCGCCGTCCCAAGAAGGACCCGGCCCGGATGCTGGCCTTCACCGCGCTCCGCGCCGTGGACGAGCGCGACGCCTACGCCAACCTGATCCTGCCCTCGCTGCTGCGCAAGGCCGAGAAGAACGAGGGCTTCGAGCGCCGCGACGCCGCCTTCGCCACCGAGCTGGTCTACGGCACGCTGCGGATGCGCGGCAGCTACGACGCGATCATCGGCGCCTGCATCGACCGCCCGCTGAGCAAGGTCGACGCCAACGTCCTGGACGTGCTCTCGCTGGGTGCGCACCAGCTGCTGGGGACCAGGATCCCGGCGCACGCGGCGGTGTCCGCGACCGTGGAGCTGGCCCGGGTGGTGCTCGGCGACGGCCGGGCCAAGTTCGTCAACGCGGTGATGCGGAAGATCAGCACCCAGGACCTGGACACCTGGCTGCAGCAGGTCGCGCCCCCCTACGAGGAGGACGCCGAGGACCACCTCGCGGTGATGCACTCGCACCCGCGCTGGGTGGTCGCCGCGCTCTGGGACTCGCTCGGGGTGTGGCAGCCCGAGCACTGCGGCCGGACCGCGATGTCCGAGCTGCTGGCCGCCGACAACGCCCGCCCGGCGGTCACCCTGGTGGCCCGTCCGGGCCGGTCCACCGCGCAGGAGCTGCGGGACTCGCTGCCGGCCGAGGACACCGCGCCGGGACGCTGGTCCCCGTACGCGGTGCAGCTGGTCGAGGGCGGCGAGCCGGGCCTGGTCGAGGCCGTGCGCGAGAACCGGGCCGGGGTGCAGGACGAGGGCAGCCAGCTGGTCGCCTCCGCGCTGGCCGCCGCCCCGCTGGAAGGCCGCGACGGGCTGTGGCTGGACGCCTGCGCCGGCCCCGGCGGCAAGGCCGCGCTGCTGGCCGCGCTGGCCTCGCAGCGGGCGGCGGTGCTGGTCGCCTCCGAGTCGCAGCCGCACCGCGCGGCCCTGGTCGCCAAGGCGCTGGACGGCAACCCCGGGCCCTACGCGGTGATCACCGCGGACGGGCTGCACCCGGCCTGGCGGCCCGGGGCCTTCGACCGGGTCCTGGTGGACGTCCCGTGCAGCGGCCTGGGCGCGCTGCGGCGCCGTCCGGAGTCCCGCTGGCGCCGCCGTCCGGAGGACGTCGCCCACTTCGGCCCGCTCCAGCGCGGCCTGCTGACCTCGGCGATCGAGGCCACCCGCCCCGGCGGGGTGGTCGGCTACGCGACCTGCTCGCCGCATCTGGCCGAGACCCGGACGGTGGTCCAGGACGTGCTGCGCGGACGGGACGACCTGGAGTGGATCGACGCCCGCCCGCTGCTCCCCGGGGTGCCCGGCCTGGGCGAGGGCCCCGACGTCCAGCTCTGGCCGCATCTGCACGGCACCGACGCGATGTACCTGGCCCTGCTGCGCAGGAAGGGCTGAGCGGGGACGGGATACTGTCCCCATGAGCCCTCAGATCAGCCCCAGCATCCTGTCCGCGGACTTCGCCCGGCTCGCCGAGGAGGCCGAGGCCGTACGCGGCGCGGACTGGCTGCACGTGGACGTCATGGACAACCACTTCGTGCCCAACCTCACCCTGGGCCTGCCGGTGGTGGAGTCGCTGCGCAAGTCCACCGACATCCCGATCGACTGCCATCTGATGATCGAGGACCCGGACCGCTGGGCCCCGCAGTACGCCGAGGCCGGCGCCGGGTCGGTGACCTTCCACGTCGAGGCCGCCGCCGCGCCGGTCCGGCTGGCCCGGGAGATCCGCTCGCTTGGCGCGCGGGCCTCGATGGCGCTGAAGCCGGCCACCCCGGTCGAGCCCTACGAGGACCTGCTGCCCGAGCTGGACATGCTGCTGATCATGACGGTGGAGCCGGGCTTCGGCGGCCAGTCCTTCCTGGACATCATGCTGCCCAAGATCCGCCGCACCCGGCAGCTGATCGACCGGCACGGCCTGCAGCTGTGGCTGCAGCTGGACGGCGGCATCTCGGCCGAGACCATCGAGCGCTGCGCCGACGCGGGCGCGGACGTCTTCGTCGCCGGATCGGCCGTCTACGGCGCGGACGACCCGGCCGAGGCGGTGCGCCGGCTGCGCGAGCTGGCCGCGACGGCCACGGACAGCGCGCCCTGGGTGCACCGCCACTGAGCCGCGCCCCTTTGTGGGAAAGCACAAACGGCGCCGGCTCGCTCCGTCGGCCGACTGTGCGGAAGCGCAGGAAAGGCCGCTGAGCTGGACCCTTCGCGTCATATGCACGAGAATCGAACGTTGGGCGCAGGGTGCGCCCACCGCAGCAGAGAGTCCCCACATGCGCTTCCTGAACCCCCAGACCGGCAGCTACGACGAGCGCTCCACGGTGCCGTACGACCTGACCTACGACGATGTGTTCATGGTGCCAAGTCGCTCCTCGGTGGGCTCGCGCCAGGCCGTCGACCTCTCCTCCAACGACGGGACCGGCACCACGATCCCGCTGGTGGTGGCGAACATGACCGCCATCGCCGGACGCCGGATGGCCGAGACCGTGGCCCGCCGCGGCGGGCTGGTCGCCATCCCGCAGGACATCCCCAACGATGTCGTCGCCGATGTCGTCGGCTGGGTCAAGCAGCGCCACCTGGTGCACGACACCGCGATCACCCTGGCCCCCGGCGCCACCGTCGCCGACGCGCTGTCGCTGCTGCCCAAGCGGGCCCACGGCGCCGTGGTCGTGGTCGAGGACGGCCGACCGGTCGGCGTGGTCACCGCCGCCGACTGCCAGGGCGTGGACCGCTTCACCAGCCTCTCCGCCGTGATGTCGGCCGACCTGCTGCTGCTGGAGGAGGGCATCGAGCCGCGCGAGGCGTTCGAGCGGCTGAACAACGCCCACCGCAAGCTCGCCCCGGTGGTGGACGCCGGTGGCCGCCTGGTCGGCATCCTGACCCGCAAGAACGCGCTGCGGGCCACCCTCTACACCCCCGCCGTGGACAGCCGGGGTCGGCTGCGGGTCGCCGCCACCGTCGGCATCAACGGCGATGTGGCCGGCAAGGCCAAGTCGCTGCTGGAGGCCGGGGCGGACGTGCTGGTGGTGGACACCGCGCACGGCCACCAGGAGTCCATGATCAGCGCGCTGCGCGCAGTGCGCGGCCTGGACCCGCAGGTCCCGATCGTGGCCGGCAACGTGGTCGCCGCGGCCGGTGTGCGCGACCTGGTCGAGGCCGGGGCGGACATCCTCAAGGTCGGCGTCGGCCCCGGCGCGATGTGCACCACCCGGATGATGACCGGCGTCGGCCGGCCGCAGTTCTCCGCCGTGCTGGAGTGCGCCGCGGAGGCCCGCCGCCTCGGCAAGCACGTCTGGGCGGACGGCGGGGTGCGGCACCCGCGCGACGTGGCCATGGCGCTGGCCGCGGGCGCGTCCAACGTCATGATCGGCTCCTGGTTCGCCGGCACCTACGAGTCGCCCGGCGACCTGCAGACCGCCGCCGACGGCCGCCAGTACAAGGAGAGCTTCGGGATGGCCTCGGCCCGCGCGGTGCGCAACCGGACCTCCGAGGAGTCCTCCTACGACCGGGCCCGCAAGGCGCTGTTCGAGGAGGGCATCTCCACCTCGCGGATGTTCCTGGACCCGGCCCGCCCCGGGGTCGAGGACCTGATCGACTCGATCGTCGCGGGCGTCCGCAGCTCCTGCACCTACGCGGGCGCGGACTCGCTGGAGGACTTCCACCGCAAGGCCGTGGTCGGCGTCCAGAGCGCGGCCGGCTACGCCGAGGGCCAGCCCCTGCACGCCAGCTGGTAGCCCCGCTCCGGCCGGCCAGGAGTGCGCCATGGCCGACGACACCACCGAGGCGCCCGGCTCAGCCGGCGCGTCCGGCGCGTCCGGCGGAGCGGAGCGGGGTGAGCAGGCAGCGGCAGACCAGCCCCGCCGCGTCGTCCAGCGCGGCGGCGGCGACGGCCCGGGCGGCCGGGCGGTCCCGCAGCTCCCAGAAGGTGACCGCGGAGGCCCAGGCGGCGTCCCTGGCCCGGTCGATGCTCCAGGAGCTCAGCAGGTGCAGCAGCGGCTCGGCCACGTCCAGCTCCTCCGGGGCGGGCATCAGCCGGTCCCGCACCTCCTCCTCGACCTGGGCCAGCAGGTCGTTCACCCGGTGGAAGTCGCCGGACAGCTCCTCCGGCGAGCAGCCGAGCGCGGCGCAGGCGTCGACCACGGCGAGCGGCAGGTCGTGCTCGATGTGGGCGTTCATCCCGGACAGCGCGAACTGCAGCGGCAGCACGCCGGGGTGCAGCCGGAACTCCAGCAGTGGCCGCCAGCAGGCCGGGGCGCGCGGGGCGGTCAGCGCGTCCAGGAAGCGGTCGGCGAACAGCACGTCCAGGGCGGCGACCTCGGCCGGGGAGCGGAAGAGGTCGCCCGCGGCGAGGTGCTCGGCGACCGCCTCGGTGACGGTCAGGTAGGCCGCGCCGAACACCGCCACCCCGTCCTGCGGCGGCAGCCCGGCGACCAGCAGGCGCAACCGCTCCACGATCACGGTGACGCCGCTGACGGACTGGGTTTCGGTCGTCATACGCTCCAGCGTGCCCGGTACCGGCCAGTACCGCGATCCCTGCACGGGCCGGCGCGCTGAGCCCGCCGGAACCGCTGCTGCTACCGTTCTCGATCATGGGAGCGCGGGCGAACTACGTGGTGGTCGAGAACGGCGCCTGGACGCTGCACTACTCGCACTGGGGCGCGGGCCGGCTGGCCACCGACCTGGCCCACGGACCGGCCGCGGCCACCCGCTGCTTCCGCGCCAACTCCCCGGTGCCGCAGGACGAGCAGCGCATCGCGGACAGCTGGCTCAACGACGTGTGGTGCGAGGGCGCCGCGCTGGTCGACCACGACCGCAGGCAGCTGCTGTGGTTCACCGACCCGGGGGAGGGCTGGGCCGAGTACACCGCCCGGCGCGAGGTGCTTGCCCGGATGTGGCCCGGCTGGGAGGTCCGCTGGGCCCATGACGGACTCGGCGACCTCCAGGCCCGGCTGGGACTCGGCCGGGACTTCACCCGCACGCCGGGCACCGCCGAGTCCGACAGCTGGGCCCCGCTCTGGGTGGAGCCGGAGGACGACGATGACGTCACCGTCCTGGTGACGGTCCGTCAGCCGGACGGCTCGGTCCGGGCTCGGGGTGGCTGCCTCGACCCGTTCCTGCAACTGATCGGCGGCCAGGGCCTGTTGGGTCTGCTGCCGGCCGACTCGCCGGAGCCGGCCCTGGCGGCGATGCCCGACGGCGGCATCCACCTCGATCCCGAGTCGCGCACGATCGGCCTGTGGACCACGAGGGTCGCCTTCGGCCTGTACCACCGACCGCTGCGCGGCTGGGACGGCTGGACCCTGGAGTTCTGGGGCGACGACCACACCCGGCAGGCGGAGCAGGCGGGCGACCGGGTCCGCTTCCCGCGCACCGACCTCGGGCCGGCCCTGGCCGACTGGCTCCGGCGGATCGGCGCTCCGCCGCGGGACCCCGGGGCGCTGCTGCGCCAGGTCGCGGCGCTGCCCTCAGAGGACGACCGCACCGTGCTGGTCAATCCGCTGGCGACGGTGCGGCACACCGCAGTTGAGCCCACCGCCGAGGAGGTCGACGCGCTGCGCGCCGTCATCGCCGGACTGCTCGCGGAGCAATGACGTGCCAGTCGGCACGTGTACATGCCATAATAACGCTGCGTTCAATTGGCCCTGAGCGCGGCGCGGCGCCCCTGTCCAGCGAGAGCGGGGGCGCCGTACCTGTTCGCCGGCCTGCTCAGGGCGCTTCGAGGCCGCCGTCCGGGCGGCGCACCCCGGCCGCCCAGCGCTCGTGCAGGAACTTGACCGGCGGGAAGCGCAGCGCCGCCTTCTCGTCCAGATCGACGCCCCAGCCCGGCAGTTCGGACGGGTACAGGTAGCCGTCGCGGACGGTCGGAGTGCCCGGGAAGACCTCGTGGGTGGCCTCGTTGTACTCGTGCGACTCCTGGTAGCCGAAGGCGGGCGTGCTGATGTCCACCGCCAGGTTGGCCGCCACACCCACCGGCGAGATGTCGCCGGGGGAGTGGAACGCGGTACGGACGCCCAGGAGTTCGCACAGGGCGACGATCTTGCGGGTCGGGGTGAGCCCGCCGATCGCGGAGGTGTGCAGCCGGATCAGGTCCACCCCGCCGTCGCGGACCAGCCGTACCGCGTCCGCGACCGAGCCGAGCTGCTCGCCGACCGCGATCGGCACCGGCGAGGCGGTCCGCACCTCCGGCAGCCGGTCGTAGTGCTCGGGCGCGACCACGTCCTCCAGGAAGGACAGCCGGTACGGCTCCAACGCCCGTGCCAGCACCACGGCCTGTTTGGGCGTCAGCCTGCTGTGCACATCGTGCATCAGGCTCAGCTCCGGGCCGAACCGCTCCCGGGCGGCGGCGAACAGCTCGGGCACGGCGACCAGGTACTGGTTCACGTCCCAGCCGTCCGGGTGCGGCGAGCGCGGGTAGCCGCCGCGGGTGCCGGGGGCGCCGTAGGTGCCCAGGCCCGGTCCGCCGACCTGCAGCCGGAGGTGCCGGTACCCGGCCTGGACCAGCGCCTCCGCCTGCTCCAGGGTCTCCGCGACGGTCGGCCCGGCGGCATGGGTGTAGACCTCGACGGCGGCGCGGCTGCGACCGCCGAGCAGCTCGTGCACCGGCATCCCGGCCCGCTTGCCGGCGATGTCCCACAGCGCCTGGTCCACCCCGGACAGCGCGTTGCCCAGCACCGGCCCGTTGCGCCAGTAGGAGGAGTAGTGGATCAGCCGGGTGATGTCCTCGATGTCGGCCGGGTGGCGGCCCACCACCAGCGGGCCGACATGCTCGTCCACCGCGGCGGCGACCGCGGCGTAGCGCTGGGTGAAGGTGGCGCAGCCGAGCCCGTGGAGGCCGGGTTCGTTGGTTTCCACCCGCACCACGACCAGCGGCAGCCCCTCGGGGGCGGTCACGATCGCGCGGACGGCGGTCACCCGCAGCCGGTCCCGGGACGGCCAGGGCGGCTGCGCCTCGGGCAGCCCGCCGTCGGCCCCGAGCAGGCGGTTCGGGTCCGTACTCGGGTCTGCGGGGTCCATGTTCGGTGCTGACATGCGGTTCCCTCTCACTCAGCCGGTCCCGCGCAGCGGCGGGTCGATGGGGTCGGCGGTCGCGCCGACCAGCCGCAGATGGCCGGGCGCGGCGCGCCGGGTGCTGACCCGGACCGGCAGCACCACAAGCTCCGGCTCCGGGTGCGGCTCGGCGGCGGCGATCCGCCGGTGCAGCAGCCGCATGGCGGTACGGCCCAGCTCCGCCGAGGGCTGGGCCACCGACGCGGCGGTCAGCGGCAGGATGTCGAACGGGCCGGCGTCGTCCATCCCGGCCAGGTCGAGGTCGCCGGGCACCTCCCGGCCGAGGGCGAGCAGGTCCTCGGCCGCGGTGGCCAGCACGAAGCCGTTGGCGCAGAGCAGCACGGTGGGCGGCCGGGCGCCGTCCAGCAGTTCGGCCAGCCGCTCGCGCCGCTGCTGGTCGGGCAGGTCGTGGTAGCGGCGCAGCACGGTCAGATCGGGGCGGACCGGCAGCCCGTGCTCGCGCAGCGCCTGGACGTGCCCGGCCAGCCGGTCCCGGACGCTGGTGGCCCCGGTCTCGTCCCAGAGGGTGGCCATCACCGTGTGCCCGGCGGTGATCAGGGCCTCGGTCAGCTCGCGGCCCGCCGCGACGTTGTCCGCGACCACGGCGTCGCAGGCGAGTTCGGGGCGGTAGCGGTCGACCATCACCAGCGGGGTGCCGCTGCGGGCCACCTCGGTGTAGCCGGCCGGGTCGCCCTGGCCCTGGGCCGGGTAGACCAGGATGCCGCTCACCCGGTCCGCCAGGGCGTCGCGCAGGGCGGCGGCCTCGCGCTCCGGATCGCCCTCGCAGTAGCGCAGGTAGAGCCGGTAGCCGAACTCGGCGCAGACGGCCTCGGCCCCGGCCAGCACCGCGGAGGTGTGCGGCCCCGGGGTCTGCAGCACACAGGCCACCCGGCGGTCGTGGCGGTCCCGGCCCGCGCGGGCGGTGGGCCCGTCCGGCTCGGCGACGAAGGTGCCCCGGCCCCGGCGGCGCACCACCTGGCCCTCGGCGGCCAGGTCGTTCAGGGCGCGGACGGCGGTGGCGTGGCTGACCCCGAAGCGCTCGCAGATCTCCCGCTGGGTCACGAAGGGCACGCCGGGGGAGTACTCGCCGGAGGCGATGGCCGCCAGCAGCTCGCGCTTGACCTGCTGGTACAGGGGCGTGCGCCGACCGTCGGCTTCCGCTGGCATGGTCCCGGCCTCCTTGCGATGACTTAACATGCTAAAGATAATCTATTAACAGGTTAAGGGGTGCGGCCATGAGGGTTCTGGTGACCGGTGCGGCAGGCCTGCTCGGACGCGAGGTGGTCGCCCTGCTGACCGCGGGCGGCTGGACGGTCAGGGCCCACGACCGCAGGCCGCAGGTCCTGGCGGCCGACGAGTTCCGCTGCGGCGACCTGCTCGACGCGGAGCAGGCGGCGCAGGCGGTGGCCGGGATGGACGCGGTGGTGCACGCGGCGGCGCTGCCCTCGCCGAAGCTGGGCACCGAGCAGGAGGTCTTCACGGTCAATGTGGAGGCCGCGCAGCGGGTGCTCAGCGCGGCCGGGCACGCGGGCGTCCGCCGGATCGTGCATGTCTCCAGCCTGTCGGCGCTGGGTCTGGCCTGGTCCTCGCACTACCGCGCGCCGCGGGAGATACCGGTCACCGAGCAGCACCCGTTCGTCGGCGAGGACGTGTACGGGCTGTCCAAGCACCTGAGCGAGGTGGTCGCGCAGACCGTGGCCCGGCGGGACGGGGCGACCGTGGCCAGCCTGCGCTTCCCGTTCCTGGGCAGCGGGGAGCGGCTGCACCGGATGCTCCGCGGCGTGCACGCGGATCCCGGCGGCTTCAGCCGGGGCGAGCTCTGGGGCTGGCTGGACACCAGGGACGCCGCCCGGGCCGTCGAGGCGGCGCTGCAAAGCCCTTTGACGGGCTATCAGGTGTTCAACGTCACCGCTCCCGACACCACCTCGCTGCTGCCCAGCCGTGAGCTGGTGCGCCGCTACCACCCCACGCTCCCGGCCGAGCGGGCGCCGGAGGGCTTCGGCACCCTCTTCAGCACCCGCCGGGCCGAGGACCTGCTGGGCTTCACCGCCCGCTACTCCTGGCGCGACGGCACCTCCTGAGCCCGCGCGTGGACCGCGACGAACAGGCCGCGGACGGTGGTGCCGTCCGGACCGTGCCAGGCGCCGGCGACGTGGCCCACTGCCTCCGGCGGCGGAACCGGCCCGCCGTCCGGGGCCGGGCGCAGGACCCGGTGCAGGCGCAGGCTCGTGCCGTCCGGTCCGGTCAGTTCGGTGCCCTCGGCGTCGTCGGTGGCGTCGTCGGTGGCGTCGTCGGTGGCGGCGGCGGTGAAGTCCGCGGGGACGGCGCCGTGGGCGCGGTAGGAGCGGGTGACCTCCCGGTCGGGGCTGTCGCTGGTGTTCTGCGCCTGAGCCTCGACCCGGCCCTGGATCAGGGCCAGCAACTGGGCGACCAGCACCGGGTCGTGGCAGCCGTCATAGGCCCAGCGCGGGCCGAGCACCCCGTGCTCCGTGGTGCCGACGAGGGCGTGCTCGGCCCCGTCCAGCGGGGCGCCGCGATAGGTGAGCGGCAGCAGGTAGCTGGTCGGGAGGGTGCCGGAGGTGTCGGTGACCACCATGAACTCGATCCCGACCTCCCCCTCCGGATCGTCCAGCCGGAAACCGCCGGCCTTGGCCAGCACCGGCCCGGCCGGGTCGCCGAGGTACCACGGCCGGGACGGCAGCCAGGCGGTGAGCAGCTCCAGCTTGGTCGGCTTGAGGTCGGTCTGGTGGATGACGGCCATGCCCAGGACTCACTTCCGTCGAGCGGATACGCCCTCGCATCCTGCCACCGCCCGGCAGAACCTAGTCGAGGGGGACCGGGCCGGACGGGGTGAGCTGGTAGCCGCGGGGCTCGTGGGCCGGGTCCAGGGCGAGGGCGGCGATGGTGTCGCCGAGCCGGTCGGGGGTGGAGACGGGGCCGAGCCGCTGGATGAAGTCGGCCTCCGGCACACCGGACCGGGCGGCGTAGCCGGCGACGCCCGAGTCGCCCACGCCGCTGCCGGGGGTCAGCGGCGGCAGGACGGACAGGAAGGTGATGCCGAGTCCGGCCCGCTCGGACTCCTCGGCCGCGTAGGCGGTGAGGAACCTGATGGTGGCCTTCGCCCCGGCGTAGCCCCCGCTGACCGGCGAGCCGCGCAGCGCGGCTCCGCTGGAGACGGCGACCACGGTGCTGCCCGGCGGCAGCGGGGTGGTCAGGGCCAGCCGGGTCCAGTGGAAGGCGTGCTGGACGTCGGCCTGCCAGTGCAGGCTGAACTCCTCCCAGGTGTACGTGTGGACCGGCCGCGCATACGGAACCGCTCCGGCGTTGAGCACCAGGAGCCGCGGGGCGTACTGGCCGAGCAGCCGCTCGGCGACGGCCGGGTCGGTGGCGTCGGCGGTGACCGGGACGAAGGAGTCGCCGAGTTCGGCGTGGACCTTCTCCAGCTCGCCGCGGTCGCGGGCGACCCCGACGACCCGCAGGCCGGCCCGGCTCAGCGCGACGGCGGTGGCGCGGCCGATGCCGCGTCCGGCGCCGGTGACGATCGCGGTCCCGGTCGCGGTGGACCCGGCCGGAGGGGTGGTGGATTCATGGGCGGACATGGGGTACGGCTCCTTGGTAGAAACGTTCAACCTGTTGGTTGAATGTACTCTTCGCGCTAACGTTCAGCAATATGGTTGAACGTCTTGCCGCACCCCTGGATCTGACCTACATGGCCCTGGCCGACCCCACCCGCCGGGCCATACTGCAGCGCCTGCGCACGGCCGAGGCCCGGGTCACCGAGATCGCCGCGCCACTGCCGATGTCGCTGGCCGCGGTCTCCAAGCACATCGCGGTGCTGGAGCGGGCTGGCCTGCTGCGCCGCGAGATCCGCGGTCGCGAGCACTACCTGAGCGCCAACCCGCAGCCGCTGACCGAGGCCGAACGGTGGATCAGCGAGTACACCGGCTTCTGGGAGCGCCGTGCGGACGCCCTGGCCGACCACCTGGAACAGCAGATCGAGGAGAGGCCTACCCCGTGAGTGACACCGTGGTGCGGGTGACCCGCACCCTCAAGGCCAGCCCGGAGCAGGTCTTCGCCGCCTGGACCGACGCCGACCAACTGCAGCTGTGGCTCTGCCCCGACCCCGGCTTCGTCGCCGAGGCCGTCTGCGACCCGGTCGTCGGCGGTCGCTACCGCATCGTCAAGATGCTGGCCAGCGGGGCGGACGAGGTCACCGGCGAGTACCTGGTGGTCGAGCCGCCGCACCGGCTGGTCTTCACCTGGGCGGCCGGCACCACCCAGCACCGCACCACCCGGGTCACCGTCACCCTGCGCCCGGAGGGGGACGCCACCGAGATGACCATCCTGCACGAACTGCTCCCCACCCAGCCGATCCACGACGGCGCGCGGCGGGCCTGGACCGGTATGGCCGACAAACTGGGCACCCTGCTCGCGGCCGGGACCGGGCCCGTATAGTTTCACATTGTGACGAGCGCCGACTTCGAGACCGATGCCGCAGACCCCAGTGCCGACCCGGCGGACCCCGCCGATTCCGCGGCCGACAACGGCCGGGTACGCGGCGCGGAGACGGCCAGGCGGGCACTGCGGCTGATCGAGACGCTGATCGCGGAGCAGCCGGTGCGGCTGGACACCCTGGTGGAGCGCACCGGGCTGACCAAGAGCACCGCCTACCGGCTGATGCGGGTGCTGCAGGAGGAGGGCTACGCCGAGAAGTTCGGCCACGACGGCTACCGGGCCGGCCCCCGCTGCGCGGTGTTCGCCGAGGTCGGCGCGCTCAATGTGCACACCTACGCCCCGGTGCGGGCGATCCTGCAGCAGCTGTCCCGGGCCACCGGCGAGACGGTGACGCTGCATCAGCGGGCCGGTGACCTGGCGATCCTGGTGGCCGGGGCCGAGGACGAGACCCACGCCCTGCGCATGGTGAGCACCCTGGGGGAGTCGAACCTGCTGGTCCGGGGCGCGAGCGGGCTCGCGGTGCTGGCGCACCTGGACCCGGCCGAGGCGGAGCGGATCGTGGCGCGCTACATCGAGGGCCGCACCGACCGGGCGGAGCTGCTGGACCGGCTGCGCACCATCGCCGGCCGCGGCTTCGCGGTGTCCAGCGGGGTGAACCACCCGGGGGTGCGCGGCATCGCCGCCCCGGTGCTGCGGGACGGGGCGCCGACCACCATGTCGGTGGCCGTGGTGGGCCCGGCCGAGCGCTTCACCGAGCAGCGCGCCCTGGCCGTGTCCTCGCAGCTCACCGCGTGCTGCGTGCGGCTGGCGGCCTACTTCACCGCGGCCGGGCAGGGCAGCATGCGCTGAGTCCGTCCCAGGCTTCCCTTCCGCCCCCGTTGCGCGCAGGTCCGCAGCGGGGGCGGTGGTCTGTCTGCTTGACACGGATCGAATCACCATGTGAATCTGAGTTTGCACAATATGAACTCTGAACGTCACAGTGTGGAGATGAGTGCGGTGTCCGTACCAACACAGCAGGCCACCCGACCGACCGATCCGGACGGCCCCACCGGGCAGCTGGCGGGCTGGCTGGCCGGCACCGGCCTTGAGCGGATCCCCGCCACCGTGCGCGAGCGGGCCGCGCACCTGGTGCTGGACGGTCTGGGCTGCGCCCTGATCGGCGCGCAGCTGCCCTGGTCCCGTACCGCGGTGGAGGCGGTGCTGCCGATGGAGGGCGGGGGCAGCACGCCGCTGATCGGCTGGGGCCGCAGCACCAGCGCACCCGCGGCGGCCGTGCTGAACGGCACCTTCATCCAGGGCTTCGAACTGGACGACTACTTCCCGGCCGCGCCGCTGCACAGCACCTCGCTGCTGCTGCCCGCGCTGCTGTCCACGGTGTCCCAGCTCGGCGCGGCAGGCGGCACGGTCAGCGGCGCGGAGTTCCTGCGCGCCGTGGTGCTGGGGATCGAGACCGGCACCCGGGTGGGCCTGGCGCTGGGCGGCCCGGAGATGCTGGTGCGCGGCTGGCACTCCGGGTCCGTGTTCGGCACCCATGCCGCAGCCGCCGCCTCCGGCGCCCTGCGCGGACTCGGCCCGGCGGAGTTCGAGGACGCCCTCGGCCTGGCCGGAACCCAGTCCGCCGGACTGATGGCGGCCCAGTACGAGGCGATGTCCAAGCGGATGCACCACGGTCTGGCCGCGCGCAACGGCTTCTACGCGGCGGGCCTGGCGCAGGGCGGTTACACCGGCATCAAGCGGGTGTTCGAGCGCCCGTACGGCGGGTTCCTGTCGACCTTCGGCGAGGGCCACCACCCCGACGCCTCGCAGATCACCCAGCAGCTGGGCGAGCAGTGGAACACCGCGGCCGTCACCGTGAAGATCCACGCGGCGATGGGCGGCCTGCACCCGGCCGTCGACGCCGTGCTCGCGCTGACCGAAGGACGCGGGCTGCGGGCCGAGGACGTGGAGCGGATCCGGATCGAGGTGCCCACCGCGATCCACCACCACGGCTGGTGGGCCCCCGAGCGCCCGCTGACCCCCATCGGCGCCCAGATGAACATCGGCTACGCCACCGCCGTCGCGCTGCTGGACGGCCGGGTCGGCCCCGAGCAGTTCACCCCCGCGCGGCTGGACGCCGACGACGTCTGGCAGTTGATCGGCCGGACCGAGGTGGCCGAGGTCGATGAGCAGCAGGACCCGGCCTGGGCGCAGCCCGGCTACAACACCCGGGTCACCCTGTCCCTGCGCGGCGGCGAGGTGCTCACCCGGGCGCTGAACCAGCCGCACGGCGGGCCGGACGATCCGCTGACCGACCAGGAGATCCGTGCCAAGTACCGGACCCTCACCACCCAGGTGGTCGACCCGGCCCGGGCCGCGCGGATCGAGCAGCTCGTCCTCGGTCTCGAGGGCCTCTCCGACCTGACCGAACTCGTGGACCTGCTGGCCGCTCCGGCCCGCCGGGCCCTGGACTGAGAGGTGCTACCCATGTCCCTTCCTGAGATGTCCCATCCCGAGCAGGACCGCGGCCCGGAGCCCTCGCCCGGCGCACGGCTGCGCAGGCTGCTGGCCGATGGCGGTCTGGTCACCGCGCCCGGTGTCTACGACGGGCTCACGGCCGCCCTGGTCGCCCGTACCGGCTTCGGCGCCGCCTATCTGACCGGTGCGGGAGTCGCCGTCGGCGGCTTCGGGCTGCCCGACATCGGGCTGCTCACCGCGACCGAGATGGCCGAGCGGGCCCGGGTGGTCGTCGCCGCGCTCGGCGGGGTGCCGCTGATCGCCGATGCCGACACCGGCTACGGCACCGCGATGAACGTGGTGCGCACCGTGCGCGAGTACGAGCGCGCGGGGGTGGCCGCGATCCAGCTGGAGGACCAGGCCTTCCCCAAGAAGTGCGGCCACCTGCCCGACAAGGAGCTGATTCCGGCGGCCGAGTTCCAGGACAAGCTGAGCGCGGCGCTCGACGCCCGTACCGACCCCGACCTGGTCGTCATCGCCAGGACCGACGCCAGGGGGCCGTCCGGGCTCGACGAGGCGATCGACCGGGCCAACCGCTATGCCGCCGCCGGGGCGGACCTCATCTTTGTCGAGGCCCCGCAGAGCATCGGCGAGATCGAGCGGATCGCCGCCGAGGTGCGGGCCCCGCTGCTGATCAACATGGTGCAGGGCGGTCTGACCCCGGACACCGGGCCGGACCGACTGGCCGCACTGGGCTACCGCATCGCCATCCACCCCGGCGCGCTGCTCGGCCCCACCGTACTGGCGGGCTTCGACGCGCTGGTGCGGCTGGGCGGGACGCTGCCGAGCGACCTCACCCCGGGGCCGCAGGGGCTGTTCGAGCTGGTGGGACTGCGCGAGTGGTCCGCCATCGGCGAGCGCTACCGCAGCGCCGGGGAAAGGGTCGGTGCCTGATGGGGATGACCATGATCGAGAAGATCCTCGCCCGCAACGCGGGCCTGGACCAGGTGACGGTCGGTCAGACCGTGGTCTGCGACGTCGACATGACGGTGATGATCGACCTGCAGTTCGCCACCGGCTGGGTCCAGCCGCTGCGGATCAACGACCCGGCCAAGGTCGCCGTGGTGATGGACCACGCCGTCCCCGCCCCGTCCGTGCTCGACGCCGCCGGTGGGACCAAGGCCCGTGCCTTCGCCCGGGACTTCGGCATCGAGAGGTTCTACGACGTCGGGCAGCACGGCATCTGCCACCAGGTCATCGCCGAGAACGGCCTGGCCCGGCCCGGCGAGATCCTCGCCTGCACCGACTCGCACACCTGCGCCGGCGGCGCGTACAACACCGCCGCCCGCGGCCTCGGCCCGGCCGAGGTGTACTCGATCCTGTGCACCGGCCGGACCTGGTTCCAGATCGCGCCGACCATCCGCTACGAGTTCACCGGCAGCAAGCCCGCGGCCGTCTCCGGCAAAGACGTCTTCCTGCACATCGCCGGGACCTACGGGGACGCCACCAACCACAATCTGGAGTTCGGCGGCCCCGGCCTGGCCTCGATCCCGATGAACGACCGGCGCACCATCGCCACCCAGGGCGCCGAGATATCCGCCGACTTCTCCACCTTCCCCGCCGACGAGCTGTGCCGGGAGTTCATCGACCGGCACACCCCTGGCCGGGCCCCCTACCTCGTGGCCGACGCCGACCCCGACGCGGTCTACGCGGCGGTGCGCACCGTCGACCTGGACGCGCTGGTGCCGTACGTGGCCCGGCCGGGGACGGTCAGCCACAATGCGTTCCCGATCACCGCGATCGAGCGGCGGCCGGTGAACCAGTGCTTCATCGGCTCCTGCGCCAACGGCCAGTTGGAGGACCTGGCCATCGCCGCCGCGATCGTCCGCGGCCGCAAGGTCGCCCCCGGGGTGCGGCTGCTGGTGACCCCCGCCTCCCAGCAGGTCTACCGCGACGCCATGCGGGCCGGCTACCTCCAGGACCTGGCCGACGCCGGGGCCGTGGTCACCAACTCCACCTGCGGGGCCTGCTTCGGCTACCACATGGGCCTGCTCGGCCCCGGCGAGGTCTGCCTGACCTCCAGCACCCGCAACTTCACCGGCCGGATGGGCAGCCCCGACGCCGAGATCTACATGGCCTCGCCGGCCACCGTGGCCGCCTCCGCACTCACCGGACGTGTCACCGACCCCCGTGGGGAGCTGAACTGATGGACACTCAACTAACAGGCCGGGTCTGGGTGGTGGGCGACAGCGTCACCACCGACGCGATGTACCCGGCCTTCGCGATGAAGCTGCCGATCCCCGAGGCGGCCCGTCACGTCTTCTACGAGCTGCGCCCCGGCTGGACCGACCGGGTCGAGCCCGGCGACATCGTGGTGGCCGGACGCAACTTCGGCCTCGGCTCCTCCCGTCCGGTCGCCGCGCTGTTCCGCGAGCTGGGCGTGGCGGCGCTGATCGCCGAGGAGTTCAACTCGCTGTTCCTGCGCAACGCCATCAACCACGGGCTGCCCGCGCTCACCGTCCCCGGTGTCACCGCCGCGTTCGCCGACGGCGACACCATGACCCTGGACTTCGCCGAGGGCTGGGTCGAGAACACCGGCACCGGTCCCCGGCTGGAGGGCGGACCGCTGCCGCCGCTGGTACTGGAGATCCTGGCGGCCGGCGGGATCCTGCCCAAACTCGCCCGCGAGGGCTACGTACCGATTCCGAAGGGCTGATCCACCCCCATGCACCAGCAACTCGCCACCGGCATCACCCGGGTGGCCACCAGCAGCCGCGACAACGCCTTCCTGGTCGACGGCGACGACGGCCTCACCCTGGTCGACGTCGGCTGGGCCAAGGCGCCCGGTGTGCTGCTCGCCGCGCTCGCCGAACTCGGCCGCAAGCCGGGCGACATCAAGCGGATCGTGCTCACCCACGCCCACCCGGACCATGTGAAGGGAGCAGCCGAACTGCGCCGCGACACCGGCGCCCAAGTCCTGATCCACGCGGCCGACGCCGACTGGCTGCGGGCCGGCCGGGTCCCCGCAGCCGGACGCTCCGGCGCGGTGGGCCGGCTGATCGACCGCCTGCCCGCGCTGCACTGGCAACCCGTCACCCCGGACGGCCTGCTGACGGACGGTCAGCTGATCGAGGGCGCGGCCGGACTGCGGGTGCTGCACACCCCGGGCCACACCCCCGGCCATGTGGTGCTGGTCCATGAGCCCAGCCGCACCGTGCTGCTGGGCGACGCCCTGTTCCACCGCGGCGAACTGGCACTGGGCCCGGCCGCGCTCGCCGCCGACCCGGCCACCCGGGGCAGCAGCCTCGCCCGGCTCCCGCAGGGTGTGCGGGCGGCCGGATTCGCCCACGGCGAGCCGCTGACCGGGGCCGGGGTCGAGGACTTCCACCGCTTCCTGGAGCAGTTCTAAGTCTCAAAAGTTCTCAGAAGGAGCCCCACCATGGACACCGCACCAGCCACCGGCCTGACCCTGGCGCTCGCCGAGCGGTCCGCCGCCCTCAGCTACGGCGATCTCCCGGACGACGTGGTCCAGTTGGCCCGGCAGTGCCTGCTGGACTGGTTCGGGGTGACGCTCGGCGGCAGTGCCGAGGACGGCCCGCTGATCCTGCTGGACCTGCTGCCGTCGGCGGATCCGGGCGACCCGCGCAGCGCGACCGTGGTGGGGCACGGCAGGCGGTTGCCCACCCTGCAGGCCGCCCTGGTCAACGGGACGTCCTCGCACCGGCTGGACTTCGACGACGTCAACGCCGCGTTCCTGGGTCATGTCTCGGTGGCGGTCGCCGGAGCCGTCCTGGCGCTGGCCGAGCAACGGGATGCGACCGGTCCCGAGCTGGTCACCGCGTTCGTCACCGGCTACGAGACCGCCTGCCGGGTGGCCCTGGCGATCGGCCCGCAGCCCTATCTGCGCGGATTCCACTCCACCGGCACCGTCGGCACCTTCGGCGCGGCGGCGGCCTGCGCCCGGCTGCTGGGCCTGGAGGCCGAGCGGACGGCGGTGGCCTTCGGCCTGGCCGCCAGTCAGGCCGCCGGGCTGAAGAGCAACCTGGGCACGATGACCAAGTCCTTCCACGCCGGGAAAGCCTGCGAGAACGGCCTGTTGGCCGCGCTGATGGCGGAGCGGGGCTTCAGCGCCGGCACCGACGCGATCGAGCACAGCCAGGGTTTTGCCGCAACGGCCGGTGGAGTGTGCGACCGGGAGGCAGCGCTCGGTGATCCGCCCTCCGGATGGCATCTGCGCGACAACCTGTTCAAGTACCACGCGTCCTGCTTCATGACGCACTCGATGATCGACGGCATTCGCGGGCTGTGCGCCTCGGACCGGATCGACGTGCGGCAGGTCAGCCAGGTGACCGTGCATGTGGGCGAGTTGGAGCTCGGCGCCTGTGCCGTCCCCGAACCGGCCACCGGACTTGAGGTGAAGTTCAGCCTGGTCCACCTCGCCGCGATGGCGCTGCTCGGCCGCGGCACCGCCGTGATCGACGACGCGGACGCGGCCGACCCGGAGGTGGTCGCGCTGCGGTCCAGGGTGGTGCTGGCCGAGGACGGCGTGTCCGGTGGTCCGACCAGGGTCGACATCGCCCTGCACGACGGCACCGTGCTGCACGCCGCCCATGACGTCAGCACCCCCGAATCCGATCTCGCCGCCCAGCAGGCCCGGCTCCGCGGGAAGTTCCGCGGCCTGGCCGTACCGGTACTCGGCGCCGCCCGGGCCGACGCGCTGCTGGAGGTGCTCTGCGCCCCGGGCCCGCCCGCCGGGGCACGACAACTGCTGGCGCTGGCCCGGCGGCCGGACGGCGGCCAGGCGACCGTCCGCTCGGTCCTGATGCGGGCCGGGACCAGCAAAGGGCTGTTCTTCCACCAGGCCGACCTGCCGGCGCCGGGGCCCGCGCGGGACGCGCTGCTCAAGCGGCTGATGGGCTCGCCGGACGTGCTGCAGATCGACGGGCTGGGCGGCTCCCGGCCGATCACCTCGAAGGTGGCGATCGTGGCGCCGTCGGACCGCGCCGACGCCGACGTCGACTACACCTTCGCCCAGGTCGACATCGAGGGTGACGGGATCGGTTACGGCGGTAACTGCGGCAACATCTCCTCGGGCGTCGGCCCGTTCGCGGTGGACGAGGGGCTGGTCCCGGCGGTCGAGGGCAGGACCAGGGTGCGGATCCACAACACCAACACCGGCAAGCTGATTGTCGCCGAGGTGCCGGTGCGGAACGGCAGGGCCGAGGTCGACGGCGACTACGCGGTGCCGGGCGTGCCCGGCACCGGCGCCGAGATCGTCATGGACTGGGCCAGCACCATCGGTGCGAAGACCGGTCGGCTGCTGCCCACCGGCAGTCCGGTCGACAGCGTCACCCTGCGGGACGGCAGGGTGGTCGAGGTGACCCTCTGCGACGCCGGCAACCCGGTGGTCTGGGTGCGCGCGGCCGACCTGGGCCGGACCGGCAGCGAGTCGGCGGAGGAGATCGACCAGGACTCCGCGCTGCTGGACACCCTCCGTGAGATCCGCGGCCGGGTCACCGCGCTGCTGCTGCCCGGCGCCGACTGGCGCCGGGTCGACGATCCTGCCTCGCCCGGGCTGCCGCTGATCGGTCTGGTCGCCCCGCCCGCCGACTACCGCACCCTCGGCGGCGGCAGCGCCGCCGAGTCGGAGATGGACCTGCGGGTCCGGCTGGTCTTCATGAACCGCCTGCACGAGAGCATCGCCGGGACCGCCTCGATCTCCTTGGCCGCCGCGTCCCGGGTGAAGGGCTCGGTCGTCGCGTCGGTGGCGCTGAACCGCAGCGCGGACACCCTGCTGATCGGGCATCCGTCGGGGGTCACCCCCACCCGGGTGAGGGCCGACACCACCGACCAGGCCCCGTACGTCCGCTTCGACCTGCTCGGATTCAGCCGCACCGCCCGGAGGCTGATGGACGGGACCGCGTACTACCCGTCGGCCGGGTGAACCCGGTGGTAGCCGCGGCGGTCGTACCAGCGGGTGATGCCGAGGCCGAGGCAGAGGGCGACGGCGAAGCCGATGGCCAGCATGATCCAGGCGCGCTGCAGGCCGGCGTCGGCCCTGGCGTCGAAGTACATGATCGCCCGGACCCCGCCGCTGATCTGCCGCATCGGCTCGAACTGGGCCAGGAAGCGGTAGAAGCCGGGCACCGCCTCCAGTGGGATGGTGGCTCCGGCGGAGGGGATGGCCAGGGCCACGAAGAAGAACATGCTGACGACCTGTCCGAGCCCGCCGAAGACCGCGATCACCGCCTGCGCGCCCACCCCGACCACCGCGCTGGCGCAGACCGCGAACAGCCACAGCTGGAACGGGTGCGGCATGGCCAGCCGCACCACCACGGCGGTGGCCAGCAGCACCACGCTCGCCGTCACCAGCGACAGCACCACCGACATGGTCATCTTGACCAGCAGGGTCTGGAACCGGCTGATCGGCACGGTGGTCCGCACCTGGCGGCGCGGACCCAGCTCGCTGGGGGCGTACCCCAGCGCGGCGTCCACCCCGCTGCTGATGATGTTCGCGCCCAGGAACCCCGACATCACCACCAGCAGCGCGACATAGAAGGCGGTCAGGCCGAGGCCGGTCCTGGTCGCCAGGGCGTGCCCCGGCACGGTACGGGAGGAGACCGGGTCGGCCAGCAGCATGGTCTGGGCCGCGCTGGGCTGGATGCCCGTCGCGCGCTGCCGGGCGCTCAGATCGGCGCCGATGCGCTGCGAGGCGGCCCGCAGGGCCTGCTGCTCCACCCCGGTGGCCAGCGAGGAGGCCAGGCTGCCGGCGCCGGGGTTGGTCAGCAGGGTGACCTGGGGCCGGGCGGTGGTGCCGGCCGTTCCCGGCGGGGCGGTGATGCTGGTGAGCGCGGCGGTGAAGTTCGCGGGCACCGAGATGGCGCCGTAGAGGCGGCCGGAGTCGAAGGCGTCCTGGGCCTCCGCCGGGGTCATCAGCTTCCAGTCGACCTTCTGGTCCGGATTCGGGGCCGCCGCGATGCCCCGGATCATCTGCTCGCCCAGCGGGCCGGCGTCCTGGCTGATCAGGCCGACCGGCAGATGGTGCATCGAGCCCTGCGGGTCGCCGATCCCACCGGAGTAGACCAGGGCCAGGCAGAAGGACACCAGGGTGACCAGCACGGAAGGGAAGACCCACACCGGCCACTTGCCCAGCACCTTCCGCGCGGTGGCCCTCGGCGGAGCGGGGGGTGGGTTCGCCGGGGGATCCTGCGCGGTGGCCATGGCTGTGTCCCCTTCTCGTCGGTCCTGCTCAAAATAGTGCAGACCGACCGATCCCACCCCTCAGCTGCCGCCTCTCAGTGCTGGTAGCCGCGGATGTCGGCGACGCTCCACCAGCTGCCGGAGGCGGCGGTGAGAGTGATCCTGACGTAGCGGACCTGACGGTCACCCAGGTCGACCGTGGTGAACTGGCCGGTACCGGCCGCGTCGGCGACGGCGGTGTGCCAGTGGGTGCCGTCGGTGCTGGTGGTCGCGGTGTAGCCGCGGGGGTAGTCGCCGGTGGAGGCGCCGGTGTCCAGCACCAGCTGCTGCAGCCGCCGGGCCCGGCCCAGGTCGACCTGCAGGTACTGGCCGGGCGCCTGGCCGGTGCCGGAGGAGTAGCGGGTGCTGGCGTCGTCGTCCACGGCCTGGGCCGGGGTGTCGGTGGCCCCGGCCGCGCTCGCGGTGGCGGTCCACCCGGTGGGGTCAGCCTGGCGCAGCTTGCCGCCCTTGACGCCGTGCCAGACGAAGCTGGCCAGCGCGCCGCCGGGCAGGGTGTAGCTGAAGTGCTGGTCGCCTTCCTGGACCGCGAAGGTCTGCGGGTTGTCGTTCTCGTTGTGGGCCACCAGCACGGTGCTGCCGTCCGGGTTGCGGAAGGCGGTGTCCTCGACCTGGCCGTTCCAGCCGGTGGTGCCGAAGGAGGTGCTGGCGATGCGGACCGCGCCCGGCTTCACGAAGCGGGCCAGCGCGCCGAGGGTGTAGTACTCGGCGTTGCGGGTGACGCTGCCGTCGGCGTTGACGGTGAGCACCCCGGTGCAGCCGGTGCAGCCGCCGGTGTGCGGGCCGCCGGACGGGTCCAGGGCGATGTTCCAGTTGACGACGGTCTTGGCCCAGTTCCGGGTGGCGCCGATGACCAGGTTGCGGGTGTGCCACTTCAGGGTGTCGGAGAAGGTGCTGGCCGGGTTGGCGGACTGGCTGCCGGAGCACTCGGTGAAGTAGATGTCCTTGCTGGGGAACTGGTTGTGCAGCGCGGTCATCGCGCTGGGGTCGCCGTAGTAGCAGTGGTAGGCGGTGCCGGAGACGTACTTGGCCGCGCTGGACTGCAGGATCTGCTGCGGGTAGTCGTTGATGTCGGCGGTCTCGTCCGGCGGGGTGGAGGCGGCGTCGTTGGGGTGCTCGGTCCAGTTGTGGTCGTAGGCCAGGATCTTGGTCTTCAGCCCGGCGGCGTGCAGCATCGGGCCGAGCTGGTCGATCACCTTGGCCTCCTGCCAGGAGGGCATGTCGGTGCCCGGGTAGCCGGCCGGGGTGCGGTTCTGCGGCTCGTTCTGGACCGTGATCTGGTCCACCCGCACGCCGTTGGCGCGGTAGGCCTGAATGAACTTCACCAGGTAGGCGGCGTAGGCCCGGTAGACCCTGGGGTCGTCGATCAGCCGTCCGCCGTCGAGCGAGCCGCCGGTCTTCATCCAGGCCGGCGGGCTCCACGGGGTGGCCAGGATCTGCAGCTGCGGGTTGAGCTGCTCGGCCTGGCGCAGCAGCGGCAGGATCTGCTTCTGGTCGTGCGCGACGCTGAAGTGCCGGAGGCCGTAGTCGCTCTGCCCGGCCGGGACGTCGTCGTAGGTGTAGGCGGCGGTGGTGGTGAAGTCGGAGGCGCCCACCGGCTGGCGCAGGTAGTCCAGGCCGTCCCCGGTCCCGGGGTCGAACAGCGAGGCCATCGCGGCGGTCCTGGCCTGCGGGGTCAGCGTGGAGAGCACGGCGGCGGAGGAGTCGGTGATCGAGGCGCCGAAGCCGGTCATGGTCTGGAAGCTGCGGCTCGGATCGACCACCACCGTCGGCGGCGCGGTGGCCGGGTCGGCCGGGGTGCTGGTGAAGTCGACCGTGCCCAGGTCGGCCATGGTGTCGGTGCCGTCCGGGGTGGTGATCCAGACCTGGGCCGAGTCGGCCGGGCGCGGCGGCTGCCGGTGCTCGGCGGCCGAGGCGCTGCCGAGGCCCGAGCCCGCGAGCGTGGCGGCGACCAGGGCACTGCTGGTGGCGATCAGCAGGGTGGTACGAGGTGTCCTCATGGCTGGCTGCTCTCCGCTTCACTCGCCGGATGTAACATTGTGAAACTATTTCTGGAACACATCCGAAACACAGGTAAGCGGCGCCCGTTCCGTCTGTCAAGGCATCGGCGCTAGGCTGAGGTCATGAAACGAAACGCTGTAACACGTGGGTAGGCCCCCGGGAACCAGGGTCACCGTCCGCGCCATCGCCGCAGAGGCGGGCGTGTCGATCGCCACCGTGTCACGCGTGATGAACGGCCGGGTGCAGGTCGCGCCCGAGACCGAGGAACTGGTCCGGCGCGCGGTCGGCCGGCTGGGAGCCCCCGCCCCGGCCCGGCGCGGCGCCACCGAGGGCGCGATCTATGTGCGCTGCCCCTATGTGCTCACCGACTACTTCGGGCTGATCGTCTCCTCGATCGCGGAGACCCTGGACCTGCACCGCCGGCGGCTGGTGCTGCAGGCCGGCGAGGCCGCCCAGCGCTCGCCGGTGCTGCGCACCCTGGCGCAGGACCCCAGCATCGCGGGCGCGATCCTGATCCTGCCGCCCGAGCCGGGCGAGGAACTGGTCGCGCTGCAGGGGCAGGGCTTCCCCTTCGTGGTGGTCGACCCCAGGACGCTGCTGCCGCGCGATATCGCCTCGGTCTCCGCCGCGCACTTCGCCGGGGGCCGCAGCGTCACCGCGCATCTGACCGCGCTGGGCCACCGCCGGATCGGGGTGATCGGCGGGCCGCGCGAATGGCTCGCCAGCGAGTCGCGGATCGTCGGCCACACCTCGGCGCTCGCCGAGGCCGGCACGCTGACCTCGCCCGAGCTGCTGCGCAGCATCGAACCCACGGTCGACTGGGGCTACGGCGCGGCCTGCGAACTGCTGGACCTGCCGGACCGCCCCACCGCGCTGGTGGCCTTCAACGACAAGGCGGCGGTCGGCGCGATGCGGGCGGCGCAGGAGCGCGGGCTGCGGGTGCCCGAGGACCTCTCGATCACCGGGTTCGACGACATCGACCTCAGCCACAGCACCGTTCCCCAGCTCACCACGGTGCGTCAGCCGCTGGAGGAGATGGGGCGGATGGCGGTCTCGCTGCTGATGCGGCTGCTGGAGCGGCACACCGTCGACACCCTGCATGTGGAACTCGCGACCCACCTGGTCGTGCGCGGCTCCACCGGTCCGGTGGGCCGCGC